>JBDVKW010000018.1:0-191561 GCA_039970995.1 Fulvivirga sp. | reverse complement strand
CTGGGGGCTGGGGGCTGGGGGCTGGGTGGCTGGTGGCTGGGTGGCTGGTATGAGCAAAGAGGACTAAAAGCTTACGACTTATAGCTTCACAAATGGAATTTGTTTTCTATGTATATAAAGTGCTACCAGGGAGCAGGCGGTAACGGTTAACGCCAAGTAAAAAAGTAAGCCTTCATCTCCTTGTACTTCGATGCCCAATTTGGTGAGGTGGAAAAATATTGCTCCACTCATTACACCCAATACAAGTAAAGCACCAATCCATGTGGTGCGAGGAATTAGTAATAATATGGCTGCAAAAAGTTCGACAACTCCAGAACCAACTCTCCCCCATGGCTCCATACCAACTTTTGTGAAGATGTAAATACTTTCTTCTGCTGCTGTGAACTTAAAAAAGAGGGTCTGTAATAAAATAATGGCCGCAATCAGTCTTACGGCCCATGAGATGATAGTTTGAGTTTTGGTCATAGTAGCCATATTTGCTACTACAATTTAGGGAATATCCTCGAATTTGAGTGTACCCACAGCATACTGAAGCAAAATGTCCTGGAACAACAATGTGTAACTCGATTGTGCCAGATCTGCTTTTGCTCCCACTAAAGATTGGTTGGCCTGTGTAAATTGTACTAAATCTGAGATGCCAAGCTTATAACGCTCCTCTTCCAGGTCAAATGAAAGCTGCGCTGCCTCAAGTTGAGCTTTTGATGCCTGATAATTAGTGATAGCATCCTGATAGCTTTGATAAGCTCTCAACACATCCGATTCAACCACAGTTTCGGTATTTTCAACATCGAGCTGCGCATTCTCGTAATTTACCTTCGATTGCACTGTAGTTGCCCTGGTCTGGAAACCTCCAAAAATTGGAATATTAAAAGAGAGACCATATGTTGTTTGCAGGTTGTCCTCAAAAAATTGCTGATCAAAAGTTCGGCTATCGAATCCCTTCACATCGTTATACTGCGAGCCATAGGAAAAAAAAGCTGAGATCGATGGGTAATATCTACCGTTTTGTGATTGATAGCCATATTTTGCAGCTGACTCATTGGCTAATGCCTGTTGATAATCAGCTCTATTTTTCATAGCTAATTCATACAACTCACTCAATTCCATTTCAGACATTGATATACTGTTTACATCCCAACCAGGCTCGAGTACATCAAAGTCCGTTTGGGCATCAAGTTGTAAGGTTTGGGCTAGTACAGCCTTGTCGTTTCTCAACCTAATCTCAGATCTTAAAACAGACAACTCTGCATTTTTCACCTGAAACTCCTGGTTGTACACATCTACCTTGGCTCTAGAACCAGCTTCAACCTGGGCTTCAATTTGCTCAAGTTGTTTTTGTTGTGACTCCAAATTACCTCTATCGATTCTTAAAAGCTCCTGATCTAACAAACATTGTAAATATTGTATCGAAACCAACTGAATCACATCCTGACTTGTTCGCTCAATGAAATGCATCTGTGACTCCAACTGGCTTTGCGACTGTTTGAAGGCGTTAGTTCTATTCATGCCATTAAACAAAACCATGTTTGCATTCAAAGAGCCACTCATGAAATCTACTACTCCATTTACAACACGTCCTTCCTGTTGGTTGAACGAGTTACCCTCATTCCTACCTAAATTACCTCCTATCGATACTGAAGGTCCTAAACGGGCAAGACTCGAAGTCTTCTGCATTGAAGTTGCATCAAGTTGATTACGTTGCTGCTTTAGACTTACGTTATTCTTTAATGCGATATTTACAGCTTCAGAAAAAGTAAGCTGGCTTAACTCCTGCGCATTTACGGTGAATGTTGCTAACACGAAAAAACCAATGATGATTTTTTTCATTATCCTATCTATTTTGAGTTTTTAACTATTGACTGCTTCTTTTTTTGTGTCAGATTCTACAGCTCCATCTACCAATTTGATCGTACGGTTGCCAAACGATGCATTGTGTTCGGAGTGCGTCACCTGAATTATCGTCATGCCTTCTTCATTAAGTTTTTTGAAAATTTGCATGATCTCATCACCTTGCTCGGAATGAAGGTTTCCAGTAGGTTCATCTGCTAATAAAAGTTTTGGCTGACCTATTATTGCTCGGGCTACTCCTACCAACTGCTGTTGGCCACCAGAAAGTTGCTCGGGAAAAAGATCCTTCTTAGCTACCATCTGGAATCGGTCGAGCATTTCTGCTACCATACTTTTGCGCTGCGCACCCTTTACCCCTTTATATAACAATGGTGTTTCAATGTTTTCATACACTGTGAGTTCGTCAATGAGATGATATGCCTGAAAGATAAACCCGATGTAATGTTTATGCATCTCAGACTTTTTACGCTCTTTCATTTTATGAACAGGCTCATCAAAGAAAAAATACTCGCCCTGTGAAGGCTCATCGAGCATGCCTATGATGTTCATTATGGTAGACTTTCCAGCGCCACTTGGACCCATCACGGTCACGAACTCACCTTGTTCAACTTCAAGGTCTATCCCTTTTAGAATGAAAGTTCGCTGGAAACGCGAGTCTACATACTTATCTACGTTTTTTAGTTTTATCATTGAATAACTACTTAGTGTTAAATTCTGATTTGTTTCAATTTGCCAAGAAGTATGCCAAGAAGTAAAATGGTAATTGCACTTCTAGCAACATCTATATTTTAAGGTTACAAAGTATCCTTAATATCTTCATTAATTTACATTAAACGCCTTTGGATCCCAAAGTCAGGCAATTATGTTTAGAGATTCTCACGTCTGATATCCTTCTGCACAACTGACCGTTTTCGTCCGTTTATGGAATATGATGTCTGATATCGGACACATAAAAGAGCAATTAGAAAAATAGGTGATTATGGATGGGACAAAGCGATGACTTTACTTTAAATTTGAGGCTGTTTTGAAGAAAAACATACTTATATCTCTCCTAAGTCTGGTCTTAATCTCAGCCGCGATAGTATATTATTTACTACCGACAAAGCCTGTGGCTTATATTGGTGTACACCACATCGCACCCGAAGACATTCCCGGTGGTAATAATCCTATACTCGATGAAGAATACAGCATTTTTCTTTGTGAGTTAGAAAATGAAGTACATCAACTCATCGGACGCTATAAGACCCCAGGGCTAGCTGTGGCAGTCGTTATGGATGATAAAATAATATATAAGAAAGGCTTTGGTTACAGAAATGCTGAAAATCAATACCCTGTCACGACATCCACTGTTTTTAGAATTGGTTCTGTTTCTAAAGGTTTTGCATCAACCTTAGTCGGATTAATGGAAGACGAAAACGTGGTTAATTGGCAGGATCCTATCACTAAATTTTTACCTGACTACAAAGTAGATCCCGTAGATTATACGGACAGTATTACCATTGAACATATTCTGTCGCACACCGCAGGTTACCCATATCAAGCCTATTCAACGCTTATTGAAGATGGTCGTACGCTTGATGACATGATAGATTTGCTACAAGGTCTTAGACTGTCAAGAAAACCTGGAGAAATACATTCTTACCAAAATGTAGCCTATAGCATAATTGAGAAAATATTGGAGGAAGAGACACAGTGCTCATTCGATGAACTAATGAATGAAAGAATCTTTGCACCTCTGAATATGACTGATGCCTCAATGGATTATCACACTATAGTAAACCACAATAATGTAGCTTACCCCCATTACTTTTCGAGGTTTGGTGTACATGTAGGAAAAATAAGACCCACCTACTATAATGCGAGCGCAGCTGGTGGTGTGAACGCCAGCATAGACGACATGAGCGAATGGCTTATGGCCATAATGGGCAATAGGCCCGATGTTATCTCTGACCGGGTTAGAGCTGAAATCTTTGACCCTCAGGTTGTGACTTCTGTAAAAAACAGTTACCTGAGCCGACTAGACTACCCCCGTAATGGCTACTATGGGCTTGGATGGCGCATTATTGAATATCCAAATGATACGATTGTTTACCACGAAGGCTATGTCAATGGTTACAAAAGTGCCATTGGCTTCAGCAAATCAAAAGATATAGGCATTTGCATTATAGCCAACTCTGGAGGTAGGCTCACAAGTAGACTACTTGCTGAGATTTTCAAGAAGTGATCATTGTCCTACTCATCTTTCAACGTCTCTACCGGATTTAAATAAGCGGCCTTTACAGAATGAAAACTTACCGTTAGCAAGGCAATAACTAACGACAGTAAAGACGCAATAGCAAAGATATACCACTCCAAATCGATGCGATAAACGAACTGATCCAGCCATGACTCCATGGCCCACCAGGCTATAGGTAGGGCCAGACACATGGCTATCACTACTAATTTGACAAAGCTGCTGTTAAACTTCAACAGTATCTGCGCAACCGATGCGCCTAATGTTTTTCTGATACCAATCTCTTTACTTTTTTGAGAAACAAGGTAAGAGGCTAGCCCAAAGAGACCCAGACAGGCAATGACCAAAGCAATAACTGTAAATAATGCGAACAATACTCCCAGTTGTTGCTCAGTTTGATATTGAAGTGCATATTCATCGTTCAAAAAGCTATAATCAAATGGTGCATCCGAAACTGTTTCATTCCATTTATTTTCAAGGAAGCTAAGTAACTCAGCAGTGTTATCACTGGTAGTTTTGATAGACACAACTCTACTACTACCCCATATAGGAGCATCCAGATGGAAAAATATATAAGGTGCAATGGGGTAATGTAAGGAGTAGAAGTTAAAATCTCTTACCACGCCAATTACACGGGCTGCACCCATATCGTCACCGGCATAGTCGATTTCCTGATTTAATACATTGTCTTCTGTATAGCCGAAGGCTGCCATAGTGGACTCATTGATTACAATGGCATGCTTATCAGCTGCGTTATTCTTATCAAAAAATCGCCCCATTAATAACTCTATGCCCATGGTCTCAAGCTGGTGCTCATCTGCTTTCATCATAGCAATCGACTGCTCATGTCCGCTTTTCCTATCCACAAAAATGTCTTCATAGCTACCTCTGCCAATTACATCCATGCTTATGGTAGCATTTTTCACCGCAGGGTGCGATAAGACATCCTGTCGATATTTTTCCAAATGTGTGCCTAATTTATGAGCCCAGTTAATAACCACTATATTGTCTTTCTCATAGCCTACATCTTTATTGTTGAAATAGCTTAATTGAAAATAAACTACAAGTGTACCGACCATTAGCGCTATTGATATGCTGTATTGTAGAATCACCAAACCATTGCGCAACCATTTAGACTTTTGGCCTGTTCTGAACTCTCCTTTCAACACTTTACTAGGCTTAAAGCCCGTGAGATGCAGGGCAGGATATATCCCTGCAATAAAGCCTACCAGCACTACGAAAAGGATAAATAAAACATAAAATAATGGTGAGTACCACTGCACGATGTGGAAAACCGATCCCATATAGTTTTCAATGAGTAGTCTCATGAACTCCGCCAGCCCTAGCCCTACTATACCGGCTAAAAAACATAGCCCTACTGATTCAAACATAAATTGACCAATCAGCTGCGATCTATTGCTTCCCAAGGCTTTTCTTACACCTACTTCTTTAGCTCGAATAGATGCTCGAGCAGTAGAAAGGTTGATGAAATTAATAACAGCCAGTAATAAAATAAGTGCTGCTGTAAATGAGAATACATACATATAGGTACCATCGCTAACCGGGCCTATTCTGTTACCTATGCCAGCAGAATTGAGGTGTATCTCACTTACTGGCTGCAGGTAAAATTTCCATTCTCCTTTGCCTTCCAAAAACTTCTCATACTCCATTCCCCAGCCCGATAGTTGAGCTGCTGCGTAATTTGGGGCAATTACATCCATTTTCTGTTCTAGCTGACCGGCTTTTGACCCTGGTTTAAGCTTAGCATAAGTGACCACCTGGGTTGCTATCCAGGTGCCTTCTATATTTTTAAAAGCTGGGTTGGTTGTAATAGAAATCAAAAAATCGAACCTAAAATGGTTGTTAGTAGGCTGCGTATCTGTTACACCTGAAATAATTACTGCTGTTTTTGAATCTCCAAAAAGCAAAGTCTCGCCCAGCACCTGCTCTGTGCCAAAATATTTAATGGCCATTTCTTTAGACACAACTACCTTATTGATGCCTGTTAATGCTGTTTTGGGATCGCCATACAATAATTCAAAATCGAAGAGATTGAAAAAATTGGAATCTGCACCCAGTATCTCGCTCTCATAAAACGACATGAGTTCTCCGTCCGATTCAGACCTGATAATATTACCACCAGGCGTATTGATACGCACAGTTTCCTCAATTTCAGGATAGTCAGCCACTAATACCTCAGCTAAAGGAGGACTTGTCGAACTCCATTCTCCACCACCGGGCATCCAGATATTGGTCATGTTTACTCTGTACAGTCGATCAAGGTCGGGGTGAGTTTTGTCGTAGCTTGTTTCGTGCAACACATAGCTAATAATCAACAGACTAGATGCTATACCTAATGCCAGGCCGAAGATATTTACAGTTGCGTAAAACCTTTCTTTGATTAAATTTCTGAGGGTGATTTTGAATATATTTTTGAACATGTTTTCTGGTTTCTAGTTGCTGGTTACTGGTCTCTGGTTACTGGTTACTGGTTACTGGTTACTGGTTGCTGGGTTCTTGGTTGCTGGTTCATTCACTTCTTAGGCTGTCTACCGGATTTGTACATGCCGCTTTGAAGGACTTATACCCTACCGTCATGATGGCAATGATAAGTGTAAATGCTAAGGCTAAAATGAAAAACATGGGACCTATGGTAATTCTATATTGAAAATTGGCAAGCCATTCTTTCATAGTGTACCAGGCCACCGGAGCCGCCAACACAAAGGCTAAAGCAATAAGAAGTAAATATGTCTTTGAAAACAAATAGATGATGCTGCCTACAGAAGCACCCAATACTTTCCTCACTCCTATTTCTTTTACTTTTTGAGAAACCATAAAGGACGCCAGACCGAATAAACCTAAGCAGCCGATAAATATGGCGAAACCCGCGGCCACAGAAATAAAAATGCTCATTTTCCTTTCACCTTCATAAAATTGAGCTACATGCTCATCTATAAAAGTATGTTCAAATTCATATTCAGGATAAATAGAAAGCCATGTTTCTTTTATCTTTGGCAAAGTGCTCTCAAAGCCCTTTATGTCAACTTTAATAGTAGCCAAACGGTAGGCTTGTGAATGATTGAATAGCATCATCGTCATGATTTCCTGGTGAAGAGATGTTGAATGAAAATCTCTAATTACTCCAACAATTGGCACATTTTCTCCCCAAACCCTTACCTGTTTACCGATGGCATCTTTGAGTGTTCCTTCGAAACCTACATACCGGAGTAACTTTTCATTAACAACCACCTCTCTCAATGTATCAGATTGCCTTAATGCACGACCAGCTAAAACCTCAATATCGTAAATGTCAAGATAGTCCTCATCCACAAACTTCATGGCCGTGTAGTACTCTTCAGGATCTCCTTCTACCCTAAAATTGCTGATTGAAACTGAACCCGATGATGGATTGCTATAAAGTAAGCTCACTTTTTCTACTCCAGCCTGTTTAGACAACTCAGTTTTTAGCGTATGCTTTTTCGATAGGTCATCTTCGGGTATTCTCACATTTAATAAAGCGTTTGTGGAAAATCCCAAATCGGCATTTTTTATATACTCAAGCTGACTTATTGTAATAATGGTGCCTATTATAAACACCTGTGAAATAAAGAATTGAAATACAACCAGTCCTTTTCTAAGGCCTAAACTTCCTGATCCTTTTGATGTCGACACTTTTTTAAGGGCTACAGCTGGCCTGAAGCCAGATAACACTAACGCAGGGTAAAACCCAGATAGTAAAGTGATACTTACCAACCCTGTAGTGAGGTAGATGAAAAAATCCATCGTAAACCAGGGTATGTCAAGTTGAATCTCCATGAAAGGATTGACATACAATAGCAGTAACTCCGCAAGACCCAGCGCTACAAGGCTGGATATTAAAATGATAGCGAAAGATTCGAATAGAAACTGCACGACCAATTGCTTCCGGGTACTTCCCAACACCTTACGTACTCCCACTTCGCGAGACCTTTTTATGGCAACGGCTGTTGAAAGATTAATAAAGTTGATACATGCCGTGATGATCAGAAAAATACCAATAATGTATATTATTTTAACTTGGGCATTGCTCACAGTTTTATAGCTATAGTTGCTATAAAATTCATTGGAGTGCAAATCTTGCATTGACTGTAGTTGCAGTTTCCGTGGACGATCTTCCTGATCTTCAAAATACTTACTAGCAAATTCTGCCAGTCGATCGGAGTATTTTGTAGTATCAATAGGCTTTGATGCAAGCATGTAGCACTGATCATCACTGCTCACACTGTTCCAACCGCTGTCTTTGATATCATCTGCAATCGTAGGTAGTGAGACCAGCATAGAAAATGGCATATCTGTATTGTCCGGTGGATCACTTATAACACCAGTCACTTGCAGTTGTGTATCTTTATTTAATACGATCGTTTTACCTAAAACCTCACCATATGGGAAGAATTGCTTAGCAATTGATTCACTAATAATGATACTATTGGGATTGTCCAGTGCCTTACCCCTATTTCCTGCCAACCAATTAACTGTAAAAATCTCTAAATACTGAGGCTCGGTATAGACAAGTCTTTCTTCATTTAACTCAAAATAGTTGGGCAAATCACTATCAGGATTAATAGTAAAGTGCATTTCACCGTGATGATTTCTGGTAAAAACAACTTTCTCAAACTCTGGGAAGTCTATCCTCACTGCCTCAGGTAGTGGAACAGGAACTCCGGGAGTATAATCCTTTTCATCACCCTGCCCCAAAGATGAATTGACCAAGCGATAAATGCGATCTTTGTTTTCCTGAAAATCATCATAACTGTTTACGTAGCTAGCTAATAAAAACAGTATGAGCGCACAGCACATACCCAGCGCCAGACCTAATATATTGATAGACGCATAGCTCTTGTTTCTCAGGAGTGATCTAATGGCTGTTTTCAAATAGTTTTTTAGCATTGTTTTACTGGTTACTGGTTGCTGGTTACTGGGTTCTGGTTACTTGTTACTGGGTTCTGGTTACTGGTTACTGGGTTCTGGTTACTGGTTGCTGGTTACTTTTGGTTGTTACTGGTTGCTGGTTGCTGGGTACTGGTTACTGGTTGCTGGTTCATTCGTCTTTTAAACTTTCAACAGGGTTTACCGATGCGGCCTTGTAAGATTTAAAGCTTACTATGGCAATAGTGATAATCAATGTGCTAATCAACCCACCTATAAACAGTTTTATAGAAATCGGAATTCGATATTCAAAGTTACTCAACCAGGTATCGAGGAAATAGTACGATGCTGGTACTGCTAATATTGCAGCTACCAAAACAAGCCAGACAAAATCTTTAGTAAGCATAACTATTACCTGCTCTACAGAAGCGCCAAGTACTTTTCGTACGCCAATCTCTTTGGTTTTTGAGTTAGTCATAAATGAAATGAGTCCTAGCAGTCCTATTGCTCCAATAAAGAGCGCTACCGCACCAAATGTTGAAAACACTTTCTGCGCGCGCTGCTCAGATTCATAAAACTGTACAATGTCATCATCTAAAAAACTATTTGAGTAGATGAAGTTAGGGAATTGTGCTTCCCATTCGTTTTTAATATGCGTCAAAGCCTGCTGATCTATTTTTTCAAGCTTTACTGCTGCTTGATAAAACAACCTCGGGTTATAGGCAAACAATACAGGTGACATCTCAGAATGTAATGATGTTGAATTGAAATTTTTAACGACTCCTATAACAGTACCTTCTCTATCCCAATAAGTAACTCTTAAACCTAATACATCTTCAGGATTTTCATATCCCATTTCATCGAGCAGTCGCTCATTTATCAGGTATTGTGCAGTATCAGTTTTAATATTTCGACCCGCTATCAGCTCGATGTCGAAGAGTGACAAATAGTGCTCGTCAATCAGCTTGACTCGAGATGAAACCCGTTGTGGCTCATCTTTGGTAAACTCAATCACCCCACCCCAGGTATTGTTAGATATTGATCCGGTATTTGAAAAGGTAGCACTTCTAACCGCTGGATGGCTGGTGAGCTGGTTTCTAAAAGTCTCAAATTTCTCTGCAGAAGGAGGGTCAGGGATATTAAAAACTACTACCGCTTCAGTATCTATTCCCAGTGGAGCGTTCATAAAATATGAAATCTGCTCAGACATAGCGAAAATGACAATAATCAAGGCCTGTGCGATAAACAACTGTACAATGATGAGTATTTTTCTCAAAGAAAAGCCACCAGATCTCTGTAGGTTCGCCTTACTCTTTAAAGCCTCTGCTGGTCTGTAGCCAGAAAGCACCATGGCAGGGTAGAAACTGGAGAGCAAAGTGACCATAACGAATAGAACTGCTAAGAATATCCAAACATCAAGGTTATATTGCCCCTGAGGTACTGTGAAGCCTGTTAATGCTTCGATACGAATTAATGATAACTCTGCAAGGCCAAGTGAAATCACCATGGAGAATAACACTATAATGGCCGTCTCAGAAATGAATTGCGCCACAAGCATCGCTCGGCTACTGCCCAGCACTTTTCTCACACCAATCTCTTTGGCTCTTTTAGAAACCAACGCAGTATTGAGATTGATAAAATTGATACATGCGGCCAAGATTAACAGTGCGCCAATCACAGATAATGTGAGTATGGTCTCATAAGATGTAGACCGACCTGATAGATTATACCTTTCAGTGTTAAAATGTTGTGATGATAAGGGTTCCAATATCAACTCATACGCATCAGGATCTTCAGGACTTTTGTTTGTATTGATGTAATCAATCACGTTATCTTGAAAGGAAGCAATAGAAACGCTTTCTTTTTTGGTAACATAGAATTGTACTGATGATGAGCTACTCACCCAATCACCCCAAGCCCGATCTTTTTCTTCACCCAGTTCAATGGATGCCAGTATTTCAAAAGGAAAATCTGTGTGTAATGGTGGGTTTTCGACAATTGCCGAAACGGTAAGCTCGTATTCGTTATTTACGATAATAACTTTACCAAGTGCGTTGGTATGTTCTCCAAAGTATTTCTCGGCCAGATTTTTTGATAAAACAACAGTGCTGGCCGCACCAAATGGATTTGTAGCATCTCCGGCTATAAAATTATAGTCGAACATGCGAAAGTAATCCTCGTTGACAAAAGCTATTTTCTGATTTTTCTCACCAAATTTTTCACTCTCATCATCAGCAAAAGTGATCACCGGACTCCCGATGTTTCGATCTACAATTGTGAAGTATTTGACCTCCGCGAAGTCTTCCTTAAAATTCTCCCCCACCTTATAAGGCACTCCACTTTGCTTGTACCTTTCGCCTTCGGCCAACGCATCAATTACCAGTCGGTAAGTATGTTCTGAGCTTTCATGATATTTATCAAAACTCATTTCAAACATTACGACCTTATAAATAATGATGGCTGCCGTTAACCCTAATGAAAGGCCAGCAACATTAATCGCAGTGTGCGATTTGTTTTTAATCAAGTTACGAAGGCTGATTTTGAGTAAATTCCTTAGCATAATCTTATTCGTTTCTTAAAGCTTTTACCGGATTTTCTGTAGCCGCTCTGAATGATTGATATCCTACTGTGAGAAAAGTAATAATGGCTGAAATGCCAATTGCCACCACATAAAACCAACCTTGCATATCTATACGATAGGCAAAATCGTTGAGCCACATGTCCATCACATACCACGCAGCAGGAGCAGCAATTACAAATGCAATCACCACTAACATCATAAAGTCTTTTGTGAAGAGCACTACTAGATTGGACACATTGGCACCTAGCACTTTTCTTACTCCAATCTCTTTTGTTTTTTGATTCACTATAAATGAAATGATACCAAGCAATCCCAGGCAAGAGATAAATATGGAAACACCGCTAAATATCTTGAACAGATTAAAAGTGCGCTGCTCCTCTTCATAAAAGGCCTGGACAGCATCATCCATAAATTCATAGGAAAAGATGATTTCAGGATACATATTGGCATACACTTCTTCAATATGAGCCAATGCAGCCGATGTATTTTCCGTGGAGATCTTAATACCCGCGTTGTAGTAAAACTGCGGAAATTTGGTAATGATTACCGGCTCAATTTCGTCATGCAACGAGTTGGAATGAAAATCCTTGACAACACCAATGATTGGAGCAGTAAAGTCACCCAAGCCAGTAGTAATCATCTGCCCTACCGCCTCGGCCGGATCATTAAATCCTAATTTCTTTACAGCAGTTTCATTCAGGATATATGGAATTTGTTCACTAGGTGCTTTCTCATTGAATATGTCTATGGCCAGCTTGTCTTCCGCAGGTGTAAACCATCTACCATGTAAAAGCTCGATGCCGTATACTTCATCGTAGTAAAAATCCGCAGGCTTCATTTGCGTTTCAAGTCGGTTTTCGCTGCCTTTTGACTTTAAATAGTAGTGCGTTTCAAATGTATTGTCAGACATGGGAGACCCTAAACCAAAGCTTACAGATTTGATACGACTATCGGCCAGCAACTGATCTCTAAACCTGGTAAGTGTCGTTTCATCGTTTTTGTCGATCCCGATGTTTACAATTGCTTCTTTGCTAAATCCAAGTGGTTTTTCGCTGAAATAACTCATCTGGTTTGCAATTACAACAGTGGCGATAATCAAAACCTGAGAAATAAAGAACTGCACAATGATCAGTCCTTTTCTAAGAAATAATGAGGACGAACTCTGTGAGTGAATGTTGTTTTTTAAGGCACTCACTGGATTAAATCTTGATAACACTAGTGAGGGGTACAAACCGGCAATAATTGTAACAATGATGATAAGTAAAAGAACAAAACCTAGCACTCGAATATCTTCCAATACATTAAATGAAAGCTGCTCTCCAAAGTATTGATTGAAAATGGGCAACAATCGCTCTGTTAACCCGATAGAAATAATGGCCGATACGAAAGTGATCAAAAATGTATCAGCCATATACTGACCGATGAGTTGCGACCGGGCTGCACCCAATGTTTTTCTTATGCCTACTTCCTTAGATTTTTTTACTGATAGTGCTGTTGTAAGATTTATAAAATTCACACAGCCTATCATAATGATAAATACTCCTATGATACCGAGCGCCCACAGTGATTTAGCGTTTACCGCGGCATTATTCCATTTTGTATCGAAATGTATTTGGTCGATTGGTTGTAAGTAAAATTGACGTCTGGCCTGAGCCTCTTCACTGTAATACTTTTTAAGTATTCTGTCTAAGTCCACAGAAGCCGAATTGATACCCTCATTTAATTTTACATAGGCATACCCTTCTGCCGACATTTCCCATTGGTCAAGTGGCAAGCCAAAATACTCCTGATTGAATGAAGGGTAAGATATAATCAGTTCAAATTGAATTTGGGCATTAACTGGTGGGTCAGTCACTACACCTACGATCTCTACGTCAATTCGATTGCTAACATTTATACTATTTCCAACCGGATTTTCATCTCCAAATACTTTTTTGGCCGTTGATTCGGTAATAAATGCCACATTAGGATCACCTAATGATTGCTTTGGATTTCCCTCAATGATTTGATAGCTAAACACATCAAAGAAATTAGAATCTGCAAATACGGCCTCGTCTAGTTCAAATTTATTGTCCTCAAAAGCAATCTGAGGATTGTTGTCACTATGGACTAAGGTGGCTGATTCAAATTCATCAAAATCACTATGTAAGCTGCCAATGATAGGGTATGGTGCTGAGGCATTATAATCTTCACCCTCAACTGTTTTACTAGACTGTACTACACGATAAATGCGCTCCGAATCTGCATGAAAATTATCATAGGTGAGCTCCTGATAGATGTATAAATAAATGATTAAACCCGCGGTAATTCCAATTGTTAATCCGGATATATTGATAAGTGAAATCCACTTATTCTTCCTAAGGTTTCTCAGCGTTATATTTAAATAGTTCTTAATCATTTCTTTTGTTATACTTTTTCAACGACACCCTAATCCCCAAAAGAGTGCCATAACTAAAATTATTGGATTTGGAGTAATTGAAGCCTATTCCTAAAAATAAGTGTAACGTTTTCGATACACTCATACGTTTGTTTTTGATACAGTTTTGTATTTTGGTTCCATGAAAACGGATGCCAATATACTGATAGTTGATGATGACCGGGATATTTTAGAGACAGCACGGATGTTTTTAAAACAAGAGTTTTCATCTGTTGATATCGATGAGAACCCCGCTAAAATCCCCGGCTATTTTGACATCAAAGACTATGATGTGATTTTGCTGGACATGAACTTCAATAAAGGAGTGAATGATGGCGAAGAAGGTTTTCACTGGCTGTCAGAGATACTAAAGCTCGATCCTCAGGCAATAGTGATCTTGATTACGGCTTATGGTGAGGTTAACCTTGCTGTAAAAGCCATGAAATTGGGAGCAACAGATTTTGTACTCAAACCATGGAAGAACCAAAAGCTGTTGGCTACTATACAGTCAGCGCTCAAGCATCGTCAATCTAAAAAGGAAATTAGCAGGCTTAAGGCGTCACAACAACAGTCCAATAGCACGAAAAATCAACTCGATCACATAATCGGCAACTCACCTCCTATCATGAGGGTAAAAGAGCTGATTGCAAAAGTTGCATCTACCGATGCCAATGTGCTTGTGTTAGGAGAAAACGGAACTGGCAAGGAGCTGGTAGCGCGTGCCATACACAGCCAATCTGAACGAAATGATGAACCTTTTATTGATGTGGATATGGGCGCTATTGCTCCAACACTATTTGAAAGCGAACTTTTTGGACATGTAAGGGGAGCATTTACTGATGCCAAAGAAGATAAACCAGGGCGTTTTGAAATTGCCGACAAGGGCACAATATTTCTAGATGAAATTGGCAATCTTTCAGTACCGCTGCAATCAAAGCTATTAACCGTTTTACAAAACAAAGCTGTAAGTCGTGTTGGCTCCTCCAAGCAAATACAGATCGACTTTAGATTGGTATGCGCTACAAATATGCCTTTGCAGGAAATGATTGCAACCAACCAGTTTCGGCAGGATTTACTCTACAGGATTAACACGGTAGAAATCAAAATCCCAGCATTACGCGAACGGATAGAAGATATCCCTATCCTTGCAGAACACTTTTTAGGTATTTATAGCAGAAAGTATCAAAAGCAAGGTATACAGATATCAAAAAATGTGATTAAAGGACTCCAGCAATATCAATGGCCAGGAAATATTAGAGAGCTGCAACATGCGATAGAAAGAGCGGTGATTTTAAGCGAAAAAACTGTGATGGATGACGTTTCTCTTTTTCTAACTTCCAACAGTACCAATACAACATCTCATGCTACAACGCTCGATGATATGGAGAAAAACTTCATCATAAAATCACTTAATGAGCATAACGGAAATGTGACACAAACTGCCACTACGCTTGGACTGACCCGGACGGCTCTATATCGAAGGATGAAAAAATATGGTATTCAGTAATTAGCTGTGTTGTTCAATAACGTTTTTAAGTTGATGCACCGGTACCACTCCTGACTGCTGCCATTTAATTTGCCCGTCTTTAAAAAGAATTAAAGTAGGAACACCTCTTACTCCATATGTAGCAGCCGCTTGCTGATTTTTATCCACATCAATTTTAATGATCTTCGCTTTATCACCCACTTCTTTCTTTAATTCATCGAGCATAGGTGCCATCATCTTGCAAGGGCCACACCATGTAGCATAAAAATCTACTAAAACCGGCTTGCCGCTATTTATAAGGTCATTGAATTTTGACATTCCTTTTCTTCTTTAATTTTTAAAAACTAACTTAAAACACAACAACTGCTAGTTAAGGTTCAAAATTATGAAGAGATTTTTATCAATTATCGTACTTGTAACAATAGGTTCTGTGGCTTTGGCTCAAACCAATGATTATGCTGAAGATGTAGCATCAGTTGATGCCATCATGGCCGCCATTTATGATGTCATTTCAGGAGATGCAGACACACAAAGGGACTGGGCACGATTTCATTATTTATTTTCAAAAGATGCCAAGCTTATACCAACCGGCAAATCTCAAGACGGCTCAGTTAACTATCGATACTGGACTCCCAAAGAATATCAGGAAATGTTTACTGCCAACCGCACGGCTTTTTTTGAGCGGGAGTTATATCGTAAAACTGAAGCCTATGGTAATATTGTTCATGTTTTTAGTACCTACGAAACGTTAACTGCCCCAAATGGTGAAGTGACAAACCGAGGAATCAATAGTTTTCAATTACTCAAAGGCAAGGACCGATATTTCATTATGAATATATTTTGGAGCTCTGAAAATGATGGATACCCGCTACCAGAAAAATACTTACAAGATCAATAGTGTACCTTTTTGTAGACCCGGCATTATTAGAGTAACCAAACAATACAAGTATGATTTACCTGATATTAATTGCTTCATTATTTTCTTCACCTAAAGAGTTTACCCTTATTATAGACGGTGAAAAAGAACAAAATCTTGCCAAGACTGAAGAACTCATTGCACCACAGAGTATTGAGTTAAGACATGAAAAAAGACTGAAAGTGACTTATGCGTTTTCCAAAGGAGGTCGTAAGTTGCTATCACAAGACTCCCACACCAACGAAGTCTTAAAACTTAACAGGGTGAAGGATGCTGATAACCTTTCCATTACTATTTACCATCCTAAGAGAAAAATCATACACCGTGTGAGGTTATTGAAGAAATAGGCCTCATTTAGAATTTGCATTACATCTAAGAAAAAGTGAATTTGGAGCTTTTAATATGAAGTTTCATAAAAAATTCGCTTTTAAAACAACCCTCAGAATATTGCTCATACTAGGCAATATGGTTGTGCTGTCTATCATTTTTGGAGACGACCGCCTGTTCTTCAACCAGATTATTTTATCAGCCATATTAATATTGCAAGTCATAGAGCTTTTGCGGTTTGTCAATAAGACCAATAAAGAGCTTGCTAAATTCATTCTGGCTATTAAACACAGTGATTTTTCAATCAATTTCAATCAACATCGCGTGGGTGATTCATTTGATATACTCACACAATCATTCGAAGAAATTATTGAGCAGTATAAGAAAGCCAAAATAGAAAAGGAGGCCCAGTTTCAATATTTACGTACAGTTGTAAGCCATGTCAACATTGGCATTATATCCATTGAAAACGATGTTGACATCACGCTTATGAACAATACAGCTGAACAACTATTAGGCGTGAGTGGTATAAAAAATTGGCAGATACTTAAAGAAAAAGTACCCACTTTTATTAAGCAGGCTGAAGAACTATTTCCCGAAGGTCAGCGACTTATAGAGTTTAGAAACAAAGAAAACTTAACCCTCTCTGTAGATGTCAGCTCAGTGATTTTGATGGAAAAAGAATATAAACTCATCACACTCAAAGACATTAAAAACGAAATTGAACAAAAAGAAATTGAAGCCTGGCATAAGTTGATTAGGATTCTCACACATGAAATTATGAATTCTGCCACACCTATCAGTTCACTTACAGAAACAATGCAAAGCATGCTGGATAAAGGCACACCTGACGAAGAGACCATCAATGACCTTAAATTTTCCCTTAAAACTATCCAGCGTAGAAGCGATGGAATGCTAGACTTTATCGATGACTATAGAAAGATAACCAGGGTACCTAAACCAGTGCTTGAGACAAAAGATATAAAAGAATTGGTAGATGAAATAGCTACCCTTACAAAAGGCGAATTGAAAGCCAACAACATCGAATTGAAGCTACAAGTAGAATCACACCAGTTAAACATTGATTCGAAGCTTATCGAGCAAGTTTTAATCAACCTTATTAAGAATGCTCAACAAGCACTTGCTGAGTGTAGCGGTGGAATGATCACCATTCAAAGCGAGCGGGCAGAGAATAACATTTATTTAATCATTTCAGACAACGGTCCTGGGATTTCAGAAAAAGTACTTCCTGAAATTTTCATCCCTTTTTACACCACCAAAAAACAAGGATCAGGTATTGGCCTCAGTCTATCCAAACAAATCATGCATATGCATGGAGGGTCTATAAAGGCAAATAGTAAAGTGGGCAGCGGAACCGACTTTACTTTAACTTTTAAGAACACAACTTGATTTCTAATTAATCTCACTAAAACTTACATGTTATTATTTAAAGATAATTCTACTTATTTGGTTACTTATACGCATTAAAAGTATTTAATAACTATATTTCGCTGATTAAAACGTTCAAATATTACATATGGCAGTTTTTTGAATAAAGCTGAGTCATTTAAATATCTAAATCCCATAATGGGACAATGTTTTAACTAAAATGTGCTAAATTGCAGGGTTTTACACGTTGGTGCAAATTTTGAACCTGACCAAACAAACAAGTTGGCGATGAAAAGACAAGTAACCACATTTTTGACCATAGCCCTACTATTTTTTGGGTTCAATGTAATAGCACAACCCGCAAATGATGATTTTGCAAATGCTATTGATGTCACTTCTATTATCAATAGTTGCTCCGCTGATGCTGCTTATACCACATTAAATGCCACTTCTGACCTCAATGCAGGCAGTACGTGGAATACATCTCCTGATTATAATGTTTGGTTTTCATTTACGGCACCCGCTTCGGGGATTGCAACTGTGACCGTAGATCGAGGTGGTAGCAAAGGCACGTTACGTAGAGTACAAGTCGCTATTTGGGACAACACGGGTACCACAGAAATAAACTCTAACCGATATGTAAATGACAATGATGTTGTCTCTACAACAGCATTGAATCTAACCCCTGGAAATACTTATTACATTTCTGTGGACAACAATTATAGCGGCTATAGAGGTACTTTTACTTTGTGCCTAAGCGATGCCGCTGATTACGACTTTTACGAAGGTGCTGAAGATGTTACCTCGTTAATCAACTCTTGTTCTGCAGATGAAGCATATACAACCATAGGTGCCACGAGCGACCTAAATGCTGCCAGTTGCTGGAACACCTCACCTAATTACAACAGATGGTTCTCTTTTACCGCTCCTGCTTCTGGTATGATGACCGTTACTGTGGACAGAGGTGGAAGTAAAGGTACGATGAGAAGAACAAACGTGGCTATTTGGGAAGACAACGGCACTACCGAAGTAACGTGTAATCGATATGTTAATGACAATGACGTTGTATCTACAACTGCATTAAGTCTCACCCCCGGAAACACCTATTACATTTCTGTAGATAATAACTACAGCGGCTATAGAGGCACTTTTACTTTGTGCCTAAGTGATGCCGCTGATTACGACTTTTACGAAGGCGCTGAAGATGTTACCTCGTTAATCAACACTTGTTCTGCAGATGCAGCATATACAACCATAGGAGCGACAGGTGATCTAAATGCTGCCAGCTGCTGGAATACGTCTCCTAACTATAACAGATGGTTCTCTTTTACTGCTCCTGCTTCTGGTATGATGACGGTCACCGTTGACAGAGGTGGAAGCAAAGGTACGATGAGAAGAACGAATATTGCCATTTGGGAAGCTGATGGCACGACCGAAGTAACGTGTAACCGATATGTTAATGACAATGATGTCGTATCTACAACAGCATTGAATCTAACACCTGGTAATACCTATTATATTTCTGTGGACAATGATTATAGTGGATACAGGGGCACTTTTACACTATGTTTAAGCGATCAGTCAGACTACGATTTTTACGAAGGAGCAGTGGAATTAAATGATTTAGATAATTGGTGTTCAGCAAATGCTGAGTTTACAACCATTGGTGCAACAGGTGATCTAAATGCAGCCAGTTGCTGGAATACCTCTCCTAACTACAATAGGTGGTTTAAGTTTACAGCCGTTTCTTCCTCAGCTACCATTGAAGTGAGAAGAGGTGGCTCTGAAGGAACAATCAGAAGAATAAATCTTGCGCTTTTTGAAGCCAACGGTACAACAGAAGTTGACTGTCAGCGATATTCGACTGATAACGACAATGTAAGTATTGTAACTTCGAGCTTGACGGTTGGAAACACTTATTATATTTCTGTAGATAATAACTACAGTGGATACAGGGGCACTTTCACTTTGTGTGTAGACAACATCAATCAGACTTATTATTCTATAAACAGTGGTGCATGGAATAGTGGTAGCAACTGGTCTCTTGTTGATCATTCGGGTGCTGCGGCAGGCACTTACCCTACCATTGGCGATCTCGCTGAAATCGAAGGGCACACCATGACCATCACTTCTAATGAAGATCTTGCTGAAATACGACTTAACGCTGCAACAAACAACACAGGACTTACTGTTAGTAATGGCACTTTAGATCTTGATGGAAGGTTGATGATAACCAACCCGGGAAATAACTTCAACCTCAATCTTACAATATCAAACAGCACAGTAAATGTTGGGAATGACTTTATTATCAACAGAAATGGTGGAACGGCAAATATTAGCGCTACAATAAGCAATAGTAACCTCACCATCAGTGATGACTTTAGCATACTTTCAACGGCAGGTACTGGTAACAACACAATCAGTGTAAGTACAGTTACAGATTTTGTAGTTGGAGGAGAACTGGTTTTGAGCAATACAGGTGGACCTAGATCGTCTATTTCAGTCGATAACTCAAATATGACTATCAGTAACGACCTTACATTTACAGCATCTGCCGATAATCTCGTAGAATTATCACTCTCCACAGGAGCTGATCTGTATCTTGGTGGTGATATTGCAAGAGGTACTCCTGCCTATGGCATTCTTTCAAGTAGCGGAAACTCCAATGTGCATTACAATGGTATTGCCCCTCAAACGTTAGCTTCAGGTGGCAGCGGAACAGGTGACGCGATTGCTTACGAAAACATTATTATAAATAATAGCAGTGGAATAAGCCCCCAGGTTACGCTAAGTGATGACCTGGATATATCAGGAACACTAACACTAACTGACGGTATATTATTATCTTCAGGAAGTAACTTGCTTACATTTCTTGACGGATCATCAGTAAGTGGTGGGTCGAACAATAGTTTCATCGATGGACTGGTTAGGAAAATAGGTAACACACCGTTTACTTTCCAAATTGGAGACAACAATAAATGGGCGCCACTTGGCATTGACAACCTCACTGGTGATGCAGCCACGGAGTTTTACGCAGAATATCATCATACGGCCTACAGTGACATCAGCAATTTCAGATCGCCAGATCCTAATGGTGTATTGACTAATGTGAGCGCAGTTGAATACTGGACGCTAGACCAGGCCGGAACTGTATCCAGTGCAGATGTTACATTACACTGGAAAGATCAAAGTGAAAGTGGAATCACCGATTATGCCGACCTCGAAATTGCTCATTACCACTCTACTAACATGGAATGGGAAAATTTTGGACAGGACAATATTCAAACGACTGATCCTGGTAGTATTACGGTAAATGGGGTTTCAAGCTTTAGTCCCTTTACTTTTGGATCTACTGGTAGCAACCCGCTACCCGTTGAGTTGGTCTCATTTGATTATGAAATGATCAGCAACAGTGTTAACCTATTATGGTCAACAGCAACAGAATTGAATAACGATCGGTTTGAAATCGAACGCAGTCTGGATGGAGAAAACTTCAACAAGATTGGCTCAGTTAAAGGAAATGGCAGCTCAACAAGTAAAATTAATTACGAGTACCTTGATGAAAACCCTTACCTTGGAAATGCGTATTATAGACTAAAACAAATAGATTTTGACGGAACATACAGTTATTCAAAGTCTATCAATGTTAATAATAACTCAGGTTCATTTGCAGTCTTCCCTAATCCTGTTTTGGATGGTACACTCAATATTTCTTTAAATACGGGTGCGGAAGGTGTTGCTACAGTTAAACTTATAGATGCAAGAGGAAGTATTGTAATTTATCAGCAGCATAAAGAAGATTCAGGCAAAATGACTCAAATCAAACTAGATGTTTCCGATTTGAAGGCTGGTTTATATGTTCTAAAAGCTCAGGTAGACAATGAAAATGTTGTGAAAAGAGTAATGATAAAATGACAAACTGGAGTTCATTTACAAAAAAGATAGGTGTTAACGCACCAATTGAGAAGCTATACTGGGCCTGGTCTACCCAAGAAGGTATCGAAAGCTGGTTTTTAAGAAAAGCCATCTACACAACACCAAATGGGGCTACCAGAAAACCTGAAGAACCTATCCAGCCAGGAGATGAATACCTATGGCATTGGCATGGCTTCCCAGATACTGTGAATGAAACAAATAAAATAGTAACTGCAAATGGTAAAGATCAATTGCAATTTTACTTCACGGGAAACTGTCTGGTAACGATATCTTTAGAAACATTTAAAGGGCAAACCATAGTAAGTATTACACAAGAAAACATTCCTGAAGATCAAAACCCTAAAACCAATCTATTAGTAGGCTGTGGCGAGGGCTGGACCTTCTACCTTGCCAATCTAAAATCTATCCTGGAAGGTGGCGTTGATCTGAGAAACAAGGATGAAGCACTAACCGGTGTAATTAATTCTTGATCTCGCCCATTTAATTACCCAATCGACCACTAATCAGTATTTAACATACAGGCCAAGACCTTTTTGGTCTTGAAGGGTGATCTTTATGATTGCTATACAAGCTTCATTAGCGAAAACCAAAACAGAAGGATGACGAGTTAATCAAACAAACCAGAACTCAAATAGCGATCTCCGCGGTCACAAACAATGAATACAATAACACCTTCATCCAGCTGACTTGCTACTTGTAAGGCCGCAGTTAGTGCTCCCCCACTACTCATACCCGACAGGATACTTTCTTCTTTGGCTAATTTTCTGGCCATAATTCTAGCTTGGTCTTCACTTACATCTATGGTTTGGTCAACTCTGTCTGCTTCAAATATTTTAGGCAAAAATGCTGGAGACCATCTTCTAATACCAGGAATTTTTGACCCCTCTGTCGGTTGAGTGCCTACAATTTGCACATTTTGATTTTGCTTTTTTAGATATCGCGAAACTCCCATGATCGTGCCAGTCGTACCCATAGCCGAAACAAAGTGTGTCACATGGCCATTGGTATCTCTCCAGATTTCTGGTCCCGTTGTTTCATAGTGCATTTTCCAATTGTCAGGGTTCCCAAATTGGTTAAGCATAACATAACCATCTTCGGCAGCCATTTTCTCAGCAAGCTCTCGTGAGAATTCAATTGTTTTTTCTCCGGGAGTAAGTATCAACTTTGCCCCAAATGCCTTCATGGCCTGGCGTCTTTCCACAGTAGCAGTCTCGGGCATAATTAAAGTTATATCGATGCCAAACATTTGCGCTATCATGGCCAAGGCAATGCCCGTATTACCACTGGTTGCTTCCACCAGCCGATCACCCTTTTTAATTTCTCCACGGTCGAGCGCACCTTTAATCATGCCATAAGCCGCACGATCTTTCACGCTGCCACCTGGGTTTTGCCCTTCTAATTTTCCGAATATCCTTACATTTTTATGCGGATTAAGCTTAGTAATCTCTACGAGAGGTGTATTACCAATGAGGTCAAATAATGACATATTTATTTTATAATTATAAGTTCTGGATCTTGATTGTCTTTTTGTAGGTTTACCTTGTAATATATTTTTGAACCGGGGGGTATGCTTTTAGTTAACCAAACATTGCCTCCAATGATAGATGATTTACCAATTACAGTTTCACCTCCCAAAATTGTGGCCCCTGCATAAATGATCACATCATCCGCAATCGTTGGGTGTCGTTTACTATTTTCATCTTCTTTATTAACGCTGAGTGCGCCAATAGTAACACCCTGATATATTTTAACCCTATCTCCTATTACAGCCGTCTCTCCAATCACTACCCCGGTACCATGGTCAATACAAAAAGAGTTACCAATTTGTGCTCCCGGATGTATATCTATGCCGGTTTTGCTGTGTGCCACTTCTGTAATAGATCTTGGCAAACCTAATACTCCTAAATGAAGTAACACATGTGCTACCCGATAGGCTGCAATGGCATAGAAGCCCGGGTATGATCTAATCACTTCTTTGACACTTTTTGCAGCAGGGTCTCCTTGATAAAGTGCCTGGGCATCTAAGTTAAGTTTATCAAAAATAGAAGGGGCCTGTGCGAAAAATTCACTGGCAATTTTCGTCCGCTGTGATACCGGATTTTCAATAAGTAATAATTCCAAACCTTGCGTTAAATGTTGGAACCTGTGCTGCAATGAAGCAATATCGGCCACCGGCTCACCACGATTAAAGTTGGGGAAAAGTAGCCCTAAATAGTCTTCAAAAAAGATTCTTATCTGATCTGCACTTGGGCACTTATCGCAAGATTGGTGGTTATGTAAAACTTGCTTGAGAAAATTGTTGTCCATACTTGATGGTAACGATAACCAGCGCCCTTTGTTTAACAGCTTTATTCATACTTCAACGTATCTGCCGGGTTGACCAAGGCAGCTTTAACAGAATGATAACTCACTGTAAACAATGCCAAAATCAATGCCGATATAAGTGACACAACAAACAACTGCCAGCTTAAGGATATGGCAAATTTAAAATCACTTAACCACTGATCCATTACCCACCATGAGGCGGGTGCCGCCAATGCAAATGAAATAAGTGCCATGATTGCATAGGGTCGATTCATCATAACCAGAATATCCCTTATTTCAGCACCAAGAGCTTTTCTAATGCCTATTTCTTTGGTTCGGTTCAATGCGTTGATTCCTGCCAAACCGAATAGACCTAAACACGCAATAAGAATGGCAAAAAGTGTAGCTACCCACATGATGTTACTCCATTTTTCATAGGACTCATACTGTTTGGCTACGTCCTCATCTAAAAATGTAAAGTCAAATGGCTTGTCTGATACCACCTCTTGCCATTTGCTTTGGGCATATTCGATCGTTTCCGGGATATTTTCTGCCTTCACCTTAACCAGCATGGTAGTGATCATGCCCTCTTCCTCATCCAAAAACATAAACATAGGTTCCACCTCGTTTTCCAATGACAGAAAATGGTAGTCTTCAACTACACCTATGATTTTCCAACCTCCCAGACTATCGTCCCTCCAATTCAGCGTTTCACTTAATGGGTCTTCCCACCCAAAGTCGGCCACAAGCGCCTCATTAACAATCAGGGTTTTCTTTCTATCAGTCACAATTTCTTTATCAAAATTGCGCCCCTCCTTTAGCTTAATTCCTAAAGTGGGTATATAGTCTTCATCCACCCGATAGGTATAGGCACTATGTAACTCTCCATCTATTCTAAACCCATTTCTTGACCACCCCTGATTAAATGATGAATTGGTGCCACTTACGTTAATGATGTTATCGTTCTCTGCCGTTGCATTTCGAAATCGCTCCACAACTTGCTCTCCTTCTTCAGAATATCCTGTATAAGTTGGTATTACCAATACCTGATCCTGGCTATAACCTAAATTTTTTGTAGTAATAAAATTCATTTGACGTAACATCACTACAGAGCAGATGATCAAAAAAGCGGATATGCCAAATTGAAAAACAACCAACGGACGTGTAATTGAAGCACGCACTTTAGATGAACTTCTGGACCTCAACATGGATAACGGCTTAAAGCCAGACAGTACAAATGCAGGATATATTCCTGCTACAAAACCAATTATCAAGGCAAACCCTAAGGTTGTCAGTACGATCTCAAGCATGCTATCACTCAGTACAATCGATTTTGATGTGAATTCATTAAAGTGTGGTAGAAAGATAGCTATCAAGCATATGGAAATTATCATTGCTACCATAGAAAGCAAAATTGATTCAATCATAAATTGGCTAATCAGCTGTTTCCTGGCACCACCCACTGCTTTTCTAATCCCAACCTCAAGGCGCTTGCCAGCAGAGCTTGCCATCGCAAGGGCTATATAATTGATGCAGGCAATGAGTAAAATAAGTATTGCAATACCTGACAGAATCAGGCCATATTGTGGGTCACTGACCCGTGTCCAACTTACATCAGGATATAAATGGATGTCTGTAAGTTGTAGTGCTTTATATTCTGAAGTGCTTCTAGGTTCATAGCCCGACTCCGCCACTGATTTGTCGATAGCTGGCTGTACAAATTTGGCATATAAGTCTTCAAGAGAACTGTTGAGCTGATCCTTTTGGGATGCATCTTCTATCATCACAAAAGTGGGCGAGTTCCATGACTGCCAGTTATCTATATTGCGTTGGTAATAAGGCCTGTTTACTACATTGAGTAATGCCGAACGATAATCAATGCTTGAATTAACAGGTACATCTTCTATTACACCACTTACGGTTACAATCATCTCTTCACCATATATCTGCAGGGTGATCGTTTGACCGATTGGATCCTCCTCACCAAAGTACTTTTCTGCTGTTGAGGCACTCAGCACAATTTCACTGGGGTCTTCCAGCAGCTTGCCCTTATTCCCATGCAGAATTTTGAAACTAAACATTTTAAAAAAGTCTGAATGCACATAGGTGATCGGTTCATTGAATATTTTATTACCTACTGAAAATATGGCATTACTACCGTTTAAACATGTGGTGGCTATTACTTCCGGGGCCTCCTCTTTTAAAGTTGGGGCCACTCCAGTCTGAATCCAGGCAAACTTCTCCATGGTTTCACCATCTTCATTGGGCTCAAACCGTGTCCGTTCTGCGTGGAGTCTAAAAATCCGTTCCTTATTGTCATGGAACTGATCAAAGCTTTTTTCATCCTGAATAAACAGGTAAATCAAAATAGAAAATGCGATGGCAATACTTAGGCCTACAGCATTGATGAATGAGTACAGTTTCCGGTTAAGAATGCTTCTTACTCCAATTTTTAAATGATTAAGTAACATGATGTTGTTGATTATATTGAGTTTGAATTTATTTCTCAGTAGTATTTCTGGTCTAAAGAACTTAATAGCACCCCACAAGTATCTTCTTCTGGCTCGTTTTGCTCCCAACTCCACCAAGTCTTCACTAAACTGCTCTTCGAGATCACCCACGATACCTTCGAAAAGGTAATCAGGGCATGCCCATTCGAGTAGGTCAGTGATGCGCTTTGGTGGACGGGCTTCTTTCATATGGCCGCAATTTTAAGCTCTGGTATGAGTTTCCAGAGTTTGAGTTTTTGTTGTTGTATCGATTGCAGCACACTTATTCCGGCACTGGTTAATTCAAAGTACCTTTTTCTTCTACCTCCTCTTTCCTTTGTGGCACCACCCATATGAGACTTGAGCAGCCCCTTATCTTCAAGTCTGTATAGCGTTACATGTACAGCACTTAAGTTAACTTTCCTGTCGAGTTGACTTTTCACTTCCTCCACAATCGCGTTTCCATAAGACTCTTCTTTCAGAATCCCAACCATCGTGAGCATGAGCTCTTCAAATTCGCCTAGATATATATTATTCATCTATTTGTATATATTTTGTAAAACTAATACTCAAGATAATAAACATTTTCATTTGTATATACTTTGTAAAACAAATAAGGTGACAAAATTTTTTAAAATAAGTCATCAGACCACTCAAATGGTCTGATGACTACCTATTTTCTATTCGTATTTTAAGGTTTCAGCAGGTTGTTTCATGGCTGTTTTAAGCGCCTGATAAGCGATGGTTAATAGTGCAATGGCTAAAGTGAGTAGGCCCGTAAGTAAAAATGTTCCTGCTCCTAATTCTATCCGATAGGCAAATGATGACAACCAATCCTGCATGAAATATACCGTGATAGGTACAGAAATAATTAACGCAATTACAATGAGCAATACATACTCTTTCGACAGTAGAATCAATATTTTTTGCTCAGACGCACCTAGCACTTTTCTTATACTTATCTCTTTGGTTCTGTTTTCCATATTTAGAGAAGCCAAAGCGAATAAGCCCATACATCCGATTACAATGGCGAGAATAGATGCTATGGTCACTATTTTACCGAGGTTTTGCTCCTGACGATACTGTGCTGCCAGTGTTTCATCCACAAATGCATATTGAAATTCCTCTCCGTCAGCCACTTTATTCCAAACCGTTTCTAACTCTGAGATGGCGTCTTGTACTTTATCTCCACTCACACGCACCATAAGTTTAGGAATAGGGTTACTCCCAATCCCAATATTTTCGATCCCAGCAGCTATTACCATCGGATCCATGACCAATATAAGTGGCGTGACTTCTCCATGTAATGAATTGTAATTGAAATCATTAACAACACCTATTACTTCATGGTCTTCAAAGTTATCGCCAGGTATTCTCATACCCACGGCATTTTCCCAACCGTAAGCTTGCTTAAAGGCTTCATTAATAATGATCGACCTTCGCTTATCTGAAGTATTCTCATCCGAGAAATTTCTACCTTCCTTCATCTCCATACCCATTGTAGGAATGTAGCTATCGTCAACTACCAACACATCAAAATTTCGGTACTTGTCGTTGGTATCGGTATAACCTACGTTGGTCCAACCCCCTGAACCAAATGTGTGGTTTGCCAATGCTGCACCTTCTACTGAAGTAGAGTTGATCAATTCATTTTTCAACAAATCGCCTTTTTCCATACCTAAATTGATGCGATCCAACAGGCCTTGTCCACCGACTACATTGAGTTGAGAAACAAGTAATTGCTCTTTATCAAAACCCAAATTCTTTGTTTGAATAAAATTTAGCTGCTTTTTCATCAGCAAAGTTGTGCTGATTAAAAATATAGTTAGTACAAACTGTACGGCAACAAGGCTTTTTCTGAGTCCTTGATTTTTACCACCCGATATTTGTCGGCCTTTGAGTATTTGTGTGGGTCTGAAAGCGGAAAGTACAAGCGCAGGATAGCTGCCAGCCACCACTCCTATGATGAGCAGTAATCCAGCAACAACTGACAGGGTAAATACATTTATTTCGAGTAATAACGTACGCCCTGATAACTCGTTGAAAAGCGGCAAGAACAAGTAAGCCAACGCAAGCCCTACAAGCGTAGCTATCAATGTAGTGACTATTGTTTCGCTTAAAAATTGCGAAATAAGTTGTTGGCGTTTGGCACCTACCACCTTCCTTACACCAACTTCTTTGGCTCTGTTTATCGACCTGCTAATGGAAAGCGTAACGAAGTTAACTGCCCCCAGGAACAATATCAGCAATGCGATGGCCGACAAAATGTAAGCATACTGCGGATCGCTTACAGTCGCAATGCCTACAGGCATTTCTGTATTGAGGTGTATGTCGGTGAGAGGCTGCAAACCTATTTCATAAGTCCCTTCCTCATACTCCTCTCCCATGATGCTTTTCACCATAGTGGGAAATTTGCTTACAAGCTGTTCATGATCTACACCTGGGTTAAGGATCACATATGTTTCTGCATTTACATTAAACCAGCTATTGAGTGCCCTTTCACTGAACAGGTCTGTATTATTTATATCAGATATCATTATGTTGAACTGAAAACTGCTGTTGGTTGGTGGGTCTTTAACCACAGCTTTTACCGTAAACACCCTTGGGCCATTGCCGAAGTCCATCTCCAGGGTCTCTCCTACTGCATTTTCCAACCCATAAAATTTCTTAGCCGTTGATGTAGTGATGATCACATTGTTTTTATCAGCTAAAGCCGTAGTTGGCTTGCCATACCTGGCCTCAAAATCAAATAATTCGAAAAACCTGGAGCCGACTACAGATACAACTTCATTGTAGGCATCTACCCCGACCTGGATGGATTGACCCATTTGGTTGTACCTGGCAAACGCAGCTACCTCGCTATAATTTTCTTCCAATGCAGGCCCTAATGGAAAAGGCGTAGTGGCATTAAAGAACTGCTCATCTTCTCCATAATTTTCAAATACCCAGGCACGATATATCCTGTCAGCTTTGTCGTGAAACTTATCGAAAGTCCACTCGTCTTTGACGAATAATACAATAAGAATACAACAGGCAATGCCGGCAGAAAGCCCCGTGATCGTAATAAAAGAATGAAGCTTTGTTTTCCAGATATTACGAAAGGCAATTTTAATGTAGTTTCTAAGCATGATTTTGAGTTTTTGACCTTAGCGAAGGTCTCCAAAATCATCAAGTAGCTCAAATGAAATGTAATAAGCTGACTTGAGTTTGTACTCAATTGTAAATTAAATGTAGTGAGTTGTTGTAATGGTTGGGGCACGATTGCATAGGGTTTCTAAATGAGCACGCGTCACAAACACTACGCTAGCCTGGCATTAACGATAGTAACCCTACTCTAATTTTACCGCAATTTGGGGGAGAATAAGTATGGTTTAAGATTTATATCTTTAACCAAAGACTAATCCTATGAAAACACTACTTACGACATTATTTGTATGCATCTGCATCACTCTGTTTGGGCAAACATCAGAGCTATTCTTACCTATATCTAACCCGTTAGCCAACCGAGATATTGCGATTTCTCCTGATGGGCAATTGCTATTTTCTACTGCTCAAAGTATAAAACGTGAGAAAAGTGTGATAATTCTTGCTAAGAAAAATGGTGACAAATGGACTGAACCTGTAATTGCGCCATTTTCCGGGGAGCATAGTGACCTGGAGCCTGCATTCTCCCCTGATGGTAAAAGACTGTACTTTGCCAGCAATCGACCAACTGCTGATGACAAAGAGAAAAAGGATTATGATCTTTGGTATGTAGAAAAACAAGGAGAGCAATGGTCTGAGGCTGTTCGTCTTCCTGACATTATTAATACATCGGCCAATGAATTTTACCCCTCAATTACCAATGATGGTTCTATTTACTTTACAGCCACTTATGATGATACCAAAGGCAAAGAGGATATTTATGTAAGCAGGTATAAAGATGGAAAATACGAAAAGCCAGAAAGCCTTTCTGAAGGTGTCAATAGCGCGACCTGGGAGTTTAATGCTTTTGTAGCTCCTGATGAGTCTTACATACTATTTAGCAGTTTTGGCCGTGAGCATGACATGGGCGGAGGTGACCTGTACATCAGTATGAAAGGTGATGATGGAAACTGGCAGTCTGCTCAACAATTACCATCGGCAGTTAATGGTCCCACGCTAGACTATTGCCCATTTGTTGACGCTAATGGCAACCTCTATTTTACAAGTAGCAGACCTGAATATAAAGAGGCCATGACTTACAAAGAGATTGTAGCAACGCACAGCAAACTAGAAAATGGGCTTGATAATGTATATGTAATTTCGCTGGAGGAAGTCTTATCTTTAATGGAGTAAATGGAGCAACTTCTTCAAGACATAAAAGGTTGTACGGTTTGCAAACCCTACTTGCCGTTTGCACCGCGACCTGTCGTACAGGCAAGCCAACAGTCTAAAATTGCCATTATTGGCCAGGCCCCTGGGTTAAAAGTACAGGAAAGTGGTATCCCCTGGGATGACAAAAGTGGTGATGAACTAAGAAAATGGCTGGCGGTTACAAAAGAGCAGTTTTACAACCCTAACTTATTTGCTTTAATTCCGATGGGGTTTTGTTATCCCGGCCGTGGCAAGTCCGGTGACCTACCACCCCGACCTGAGTGTGCGCCACTATGGCATCAAAAATTGCTCAACGCTATCGATGATATTAAACTCACGCTACTCATAGGCCAATACGCTCAAAAGTACTATTTGGGGAAAAATGCTAAGTCAACGCTCACAGAAACTGTGAAATCATTTAAGAACTATTCGCCTGATTATTTGCCTTTAGTACACCCTTCACCTCGTAATAATATCTGGAAAAGTAAAAACCCCTGGTTTGAAAAGGAAGTGGTGCCAGCGTTACAATCAGTTGTCAAAAATGTGATTGGTTGATTCGGCTCTGGCTTAAGTTTGCAACTTAAGCCCATCATAACTCTCAGTTTGTAACTGATCAATGCTTCTGCTAATTCATTGTTACAAGTAAGTTGCAAACTTGCTGCCTATCATAGACTTAAGTTATCCCGATAGCTATCGGGACTAAACTTAAGCCAGATGGGGAGGTCACCCAAATATTTGATGAAAATTATAGAATTCAAACCTAATGAAAACTATTACTAACAAAATAAGAAAAAAAAATATAGTTAATAACAAACCTCTCTTCATTCGGATATATTTTAATTTCAAATCTTCATTTGGTTCTTTTTGTATCAAGTCACTTAGATTGAATATATCATTTAAATGCCCAAAGAAATAATAAACCTTGTAACCATTCTTCTTAAGAATATCTTTTATGGAGTACCAAAGAACATTGGCACATAATACGATAATAACAATTAATAAAATAAGTAAAGTATTCATATTTAATATACCCAAGTGTAACCAAAACCCATCGTATAAGCGAGTGGAAGCCCAATTGACCACCCACTACCATATGTTTCATAAACACTTTTATAGGTGTCATTGTAGGCAGTAGGTACATCAATATTTCCACCACTAAATATCGCATCATAAATTAAAAATGATGCTTCATGTTCAGAGCCCCCATAATACTCTCAGTTTATAACTGATAATAATTCTGCCAACCTATTGATACAAGCAAGTTGCAAACTTGCTCCCTATCATAGACTTAAGTTATCCCGATAGCTATCGGGACTAAACTTAAGCCAGGTGGGGAAATTACTAGTCATTGTCACAGCCGTAATCAATTTTAAAGCATTTTTTAAAGTTTCCACGTTTAACAAACACACTATCAGTATTAAGATTTTTAAGTATGGAATCTTTCTCCCTTATGAAATGAAATAATTCACTTCTATCATGATTGAGATATAATTTATGGAGATTACCTTTTGTATTTAAGATGAGTGTTTTAAGTGAATGATTATCTGTATCAACATATACAGAATCAACTACTGACCTCAAATGCAACAATTCTATTTCTTTTTGAGCTTCACATTTGGAACTAGATGAAAAATCCATTTTGAATTCCTCATTGTCTTGGGCAATAATGACTAAAGTTCTAATTATTAATACTCCAGCAAAAATAGTAAGAGTGGCAAATAATGCCGTAAGTAACTTTTTCATCTAACTTACTTTTGGATTCCTTATTGTTATTTAGATAAACATACAGCTAATTCCATAAAAAAAGACCGCTTTGCAGCGGCCTTTCTCACCTATCAAAACACAATCTATGAAAAACTAAAAATCACCGTCTTCCCCTCCGTCAAAGTCTCTCTCCTCACGGGATCTTTGCTTCTTCTGATTGATTCTGTATGTGAAAGACAACCTTACTTGTCTTGCCCTCCACTGAAACTCGCTTTCTTCTATGAAATTGACTGTTTCTGTTTCTCCTCTGTATTTTCTGTTATTAAGTAAGTCTCTTACAGATAAACTGATTGTGCCTCTTTTATTAAACACATCTGTATTTGCACCCAAATCAATTGAGGTTATACTGTTACGTACGCCCTGAGTAGTTTTTTCTGGTGCCCTATAGTTTGCGCTAAGCTGTAAGTCAAACTTTCCGACTTTAAAGCGGTTATTTAACCTAAATCTTGCCGTATAAGTATCACGGCTCAAATCAATATCATTAAAAGAGCCTTCAGTCACTGCTCGGTAAAAATTGAAATTACCATTAACATTAAGCCAGTCCGTAGGGTCTGTATTGAAGTTGGCCTCCACACCATAGGCATTTTCTGTTCCGATATTTCGAGGCATCGAAACTGTATTGATACCATCTTCCGATATTTCAATACGGTCAATCACCTGAGTGGTATATCTGAAATACGCCCCTACATAAATTGAAGACTTATTCAGGTTATTTAACAGACCCACCTCATAAGAGTCGGCAAATTCAGGGTCCAGATCAGTGTTACCCATTCTTATGTTTCGAGGATCGCTAAATGATGAGAATGGGTTAAGATACCAAAACCTTGGTCTGGATATCCTTCGACTATAGCTGGCCTGCAACGTACGCATGCTATTTAATTTGTAAGAAATGAATGCACTCGGGAAAAAATTCAGATAGTCTTTCTCATTGGTTTCATCTGTTTCTTGCTGAAATGTGGTAATAAATGTCTGCTCAGCACGCATGCCTAACTGATAACCCCACTTATCCAACTTGTTTTCAAAAATGGCATACGCAGCATGTACATCTTCATCATAGACAAAATAGTTGGAGAAATTGCCAAATTCCTGCCAGTTGCCCTCGCCATCTATCTGCTCTAACGTCACATCACTACTGATTTCTCTAAATGTACCACGGTACCCGGTTTCAAATTTCTTTCCCTCACCAAAAGGATACACATAATCTACCTGTGCCAAAATGTTTTGATCGCCTTGCTCATTAATTGAGCGCTGGTATCTGATCAAATCAGAGCCTGTAAGTAAATTAGCGGAATCTATCGATGATGCTTCAGTTTCGTCATTTTCTCTGTACTGAAACTCTGCTACCAGTTCATGCCCCTCGCCTTTCATGGTTCTGCGGTAAGTCATCTGATATTCATAATTATCGTCATCCTCTTTTTCAGTATCCTTTCTAAGTGTATTGTTAAACAGCACTCGATTGGCATTTCTATCGAAATAAGTAATGTCGGTTATGTTTTCTTCATCAGAAATTCTCGTAAGACCACTAGCCGTAATGATGTTGTTTTCATTGATATAGAAGTCTGTACCTATTCTGAAGTTATGCGAAGTGCCAGTACGTAGTCTTTCATTGTCTATATAAGTAAAAAGGGTAGTATCGTTGCTTAATGTTGTACGATCAGTGAAGCCACCTCCAGGATTTTCTCTGTAATTAATACCATAGCTCCCGAAAAGGTTGAAACTCCCGGCACGGTAATTAACATTACCTGAAAAACCATAGTTAGACGGATAGCCTGTATTGGCTGTGAATGAACCGTTAAAACCTTTCTCTCTTTCCTTTTTGAGAATGATATTGATAATACCTGCAGAACCTTCAGCGTCATATCGTGCCGAAGGATTAGTAATCACCTCTATACGCTCAATTAAGTCTCCCTGTAGCTGACGTAGACCATCGGCATTGCTTATACCCACAAGTCCGGAAGGTTTACCATTCACAAGAATACGAACATTGCTACTTCCTCTAAGGCTTACATTACCTTCTACATCTACACTTACTGATGGTAAGTTGTCCATTATTTCGGAAGCGTTAGCACCAATATTGGCAAGGTCCTCCCCTACATTAAATACTCGTTTGTCCAACTCGAGTTGCATTTGACTTTTATTGGCAGACACCACTACCTCCTCCAGTGTCTCAGTATCTGAAGAAAGAGAAACTTTGCCAATATCTATGGTTCTATTATCTCTATTAAAAATAATGTCGTTAATGAACTTTGTCTCATAGCTTATAAATTGCAGTTTTAGAATATGAGGACCGGGACGTCCGGAAATTTGAAACTTACCAGACGGGTCTGTGATCGATCCATCCACAATTGAACTGTCACTAGCATTGAGTAGGCTTACGGTAGCATATTCAAGCGGGTTACCCGACTCAGCATCAATGATAACCCCCGTGATTTTGAAGGGATTCTCTCCTCCTCGTTGTGCAAAAAGTGAGGTTACTGAAATAAGTATTCCTAATAATATTGTAGTTCTCTTCATGTCGATCATATATATTTAACTCAAATGTAGACGATTGGTTTGAGTTAAATCTGAATCAATTTTGAAGGAAATTTGAAGTTTTCATTTTATGCTGTCAAAACGACTATTATCGCTTGTAATTATTAAAAAATAATTTCGATTCGATGCCTGTTTTGGTCATAAGTGTACTCAATGGTGAAGTCATTTACATCACAAATTTTCTTAACGATAGCTAAGCCTAAGCCTAATGACTGCTTACTTTGATTCCCTTTTTTAAAACGATCGAATAGCTCTTGCGGACTCACTGTAAGTGGCTCGCCAGTGTTGGTAATCTTTAGTGATTTTTTAGAGAGTACAATACTTAATTCACCAGACTCTACATTATGTCTGATAGCATTTTGTAGCAAATTTGTGATCATAATACCACAAAGCACCTGGTCTATATTAACCTTGACATTTCCCTCAATTTTCTTCTTCAGAGCAATTGATTTTAGGTTTATTAGCTCCTCAAAATCATAGATCTGGCGTTCCAGCGCAGTACTGATATTAACTTCATCACGCTTTTCAAACTCCTGGTTATCAATCTTAGTCAATAGAGATAATGCCTCATTGAGTTTGGACAGCCTTCTCAACGAGTTTTGTGCCGAGGCAATCATTGCAGACTGCTCATCTGTAATATTATCAGAATTAATGAGCATTTCTAACTTTCCATTTGCAATTGAAATGGGTGTTTGCATCTCATGTGCAGCATTTTCTGTAAACTCCTTCATTATCTGGTAGTCACGCTTCATTTTCAACGTCATATCATTAAGAAAGCGATTGAGCTTATCAAACTCTGTAGTATTAGATTTAGGAAACTCCTCATTTACCTTTTGCTGCAGACTAAAATCTTTAATCAGCCCAAGTGTTTTGTTAAAAGGCTTCAATAGCCAAAGGGATGTCAGGCCGCTTAATATAAGTACGACTACCGTGAGCAAGACATACATTTTAATTAATGACTCCTGTACTCCTTCTGCAATATCATCCTCTTCTACAATTAGATCGTAAAGCGATATTTTGTAGAATTTATTATTGATTTCCCTCACCACATCGAGCTTCACGTGCGGTTCCATACGTTGTAGTGTCGCATGCATAACTAACGTGTCGGAAAAAACGATTTCGGTTTCTTTCCCCTTAGTCAAGGGTTCAATGCTAATTTTATCACGTTTAAAAGGTTTATCAAGATCGCGCCTTTCGATCATATTTGAGACAGAAGAAAGCCTTTCTCTAAGAAATCTCTGTTCCTCAAGATCTACCTCTCTATTAATCACTTCAAAGGTTATAATGCCTCCAAGCAAAAAAACCACAAAGGATATGAGCAAATAAATAATCGTTATTTTGAGTATAAGCCTCATTACAAATTAGAATTAAATTTATACCCCGAGCCATACATGGTTTGTATGTAATCTTTACCACCAGCTGCGGTAATCTTCTTTCTTAGGTTTTTTATATGTTGGTATACAAAATCAAAAGAGTCCATGGCATCCATATAGTCTCCCCATAAGTGCTCAGCGATTGATTGTTTTGTCAATACTCGGTTTTTGTTAACTAGCAGGAACAACAGTAGTTCGTATTCTTTTCTGGTAAGGTCAAGTGTGGTATCACAGACGACTACTTCTATAGTCACAGTATCAATGGTAATTTCGTTGAATACCATTTTACTATGCCCACTCATTTGTCTTCTTCTATAAATTGCCTTTACACGGGCGTTTAGTTCCGATAAATGGAAGGGCTTAGGCAAATAATCATCTGCACCTAGCTCCAGGCCTTTAACTTTATCATCTAACGCGTTTTTTGCAGATATTATTAATACTCCGATATCCGGGTAATGTGATTTGATATACTCCAATACATCCATACCAGAGCCATCGGGCAACATCAGGTCGAGTAAAACTACATCATAGTCAAAGCCTGTTAATTTACTTATTGCCCTTTGTTGTCCGAGCACAGTTTCAACAACATAGCCCTCTTTAGCCAAGTAACCAGAGATATTATTGGCCAGTTCATCATGATCTTCTACTAATAATAATTTCATCAGGCTATTAAATTAACTTCGCTTTTTGAAGAGATTTTGAAGTTAATTAAACAAACACTCAAATAACAGAGTGAATTAAATATTCGCTTTTAGTAAAGTCGCTAGTTCACTCTAAGTTGTCAGACGACTGGTTTATAACAAAAAAAGGCCGCTTGGAGCGGCCTTTTTCGGTTACAGTTGTTGATTTTAGTTAACTATTGCTTCACAACCTTGTGAATAACGGTGTTTTCACCGTCTGTTACTCTTACAAAGTAAAAACCAGACTTCAACTCCGAAACGTTGATTTCAGACTGATTACCAGTAAGTGTTCCTTTTTGCCAAACTCTACCTGCTGTGTTTATAATCACATAGTCAGGTGACTCCATTTTACCTGAGTAGATAGTGATTTGGTCATTTGCAGGGTTAGGGAATACTGAGAATCCGGCAGGTGCTGTACCTTCAGTTGTTACCGAACGAGCCAATGCTCTTGCTCCGCCACCCACGCAGAAGTTAGTAGTTTCACTTGAACCAAATGATCCTCCAGAAGCTAATGTTGATCCTCCAGAAGTAAGTGAGTATGAACCATTTCCATATGAACAGCAAATACCATCACCGTAAGCATCACTTATTATAAAGTCATAACATCCATCAGCCAATTCTATCGCCTGGTTGATAGTAGAGCCATCAGGCTGCGACCCGTAAGTACCTCCAGATGCAATTACAGTCGATCCACTTCTGATTTCCCAGCTTGTTTCTTCAGGATAGTTATCTAATGTAATAGAAAGGTTTACCGTGGTAGTACCACCTCCGCCACCACCTGACGAAGAAAGGCTTATAGCGTCTACCGCCATATCTCCCTGCCATGTAGTACCTGTAGTACCAACAAATCTAAGTTTAACATTGTCTCCAGTGTATGCAGCTAAATCTACGTTAGCCTCTTGCCAGCTATTTCCTTGATTGCCACTCTTAGACCAAACACTTGACCAGTTGGTTCCATCAATGGTTGCTTCCAGATCAAGACCTCCCATTGCAGTAGCACCATACATATGGTATCTGAATGAAAAATTTGCGCTACTTGCACCAGATAAGTCTAAGCAAGGGCTTTCTATGATTGCCGTTTTGTTTGAATAGTTAGGGCTAGAAGACTCTATATACATATAATAGCTTCCTGCATAAGCAGCAGCAGGACCTGTGTTGCTAGAAGGCGTTCCACCACTTCTTCTTGTCCAGTCGAAGTCATCTCCACTAGCTTGTGCCCATGCACCAAAGCTACTTTCAAATCCTTCACTGTAACCAGGAGTTTCAGTTGCTCCACACGTAAGGCCTCCGCCTCCGCCACCACCAGTTGTGGTAGTTAGTGAAATATTGTCAACTGTCATGTCTCCTCTGTAAGAAGAACCTGTAGTTCCTTTAAATCTTAGTTTAACTGTTTCTCCTAAATAAGAAGAAAGGTCCACACTGGCACTTGCCCAGCTATTTCCCTGATCTCCGCTTCTAGACCACACTGTATTCCATGTTCCATCAGTAGAAGCCTCTAAAACTAACGTACCCATATTTGAACCATACATATGATAGTCAAAGTCAAATGATGCGCTGGTTTCACCAGAAAGATCATAGCAAGGGCTTTCTACAATAGCCACTTTGCTTGGATAGTTGGGGCTAGATGCCTCCACAAATAAATAGAAAGAACCTTCATTTGCAGAAGATGGACCAGTACTGCTTGAAGGCGTTCCTCCTGAGTTACGTGTCCAGTTGATGTCGTCAGCAGATGACTGCACCCATCCACCAAGACCTGATTCGAATCCTTCGCTGTAAGGGAAAGAAGATACTGTGCTTTCACAAGCGAAAGTACCTCCGCCTCCACCACCAGGTGTATAAACAGGGTCTAATAAGAAACCTTCACGACCACCGCCTGAAGAGAAAGTGGCTTGCATTCTTGAGTCCTGACCAGCTGAGAACATAAACATACACGCATCATCCACATAATCCATATAGTTCATGAACATATCGCTTTGCCCACCTGAACAGCTATTGGTTCCAGGAGAAGGACATCCATAGTTAGGGTTACCCGCAACAGGCGTATCACTTACAAAGTCATCCTGGTTACAGTTTCCGTCACCCCAGATGTGTCTCAAGTTTAACCAGTGACCTACTTCGTGAGTAGCTGTTCTACCACGGTCAAATGGTGCTGAAAGATAAAAGCTACCTCCACCAGAGACAGTAGCATCTCCAAAGTACTGAGGAGACATTACAACACCATCTGTGGCAGGGTCTCCACCAGGAAACTGTGCATAACCTAAGATACCACCACCGATATCTGCCACCCACATGTTTAATATTCTTGCTGGCTCAATCGGAGGATAAGCTGATTTTACAGCATCGTTGGTTCCCCACGTAGAGCGGCTATCCGCAAGTCTTTGAATCTCTAAGATTTCAAATCTGATATCAGTATCACCAGATCTTACACTTGTAAAGATTGAAGGCACATCATTATAGTCGCTGTTTGTTGCACTAAAATCTTTATTTAATCGGTCAATTTGAGATTGAACCTGTGCATCAGAAATATTTTCTTGCGAGTTTTCATACACAACATGTATAATACATGGTATGATGATTTGTCCATTTGCCTGACGATTTTCAGGGTTTTGAGCAAATCTTTCTGTAAGTGCTTGAATCTCGGCCTGTCGCTGAGCATAGTCAGGATCATTGGCCAAATGCCTTTCATGTACTTCCTGAGAAGCACAATGTCTTTCCTGGGCATTGGCAAACTGCATGCAGCCTGCTAAAGCACCAATCATTAGTAAACGTTTGAACATATAAATTTGGTTTAAGGTTGAAAATACATATCAAAACATCCAACCCTAACCACAAAATGGTAGGCATATTAACTATACTTACAAGAAGCCACCTCGTGAGAGGCAGTTGGTTCAGGTTGAAAATTTGACTACGCTATTTATTAAAATTTTATTACAACGCATAATTTATATGGCCTTTAATCCAATATTCAATATTTAATTTCATGTGATCTATAAATCTCAATATTTTCTACCTTTTAATGTTTAAACAAACGTTTGCGTAAGAAAAATCAGCGATTAATTATTGTATAACATTTGAATTAAATCTTTAAACAATTTATCTATGCAAATGTTGCCACTCAAACAACTGGCAAAACAATGGGTAAATATTCAATTAAGGAGTTAGAAAAGTTATCAGGTATAAAGGCACATACCCTGCGCATATGGGAAAAACGATATGCTATCATCAAGCCAGACCGTACTGATACTAACATTCGCAAGTACAGCGATGAGGAATTGAAGAAGCTGCTTAACATTTCCATTTTAAATCATCACGGTGTCAAAATCTCTAAAATTTCTAAAATGAAAGAGGAAGAGATTAAACTACGCGTGACTGAATTGAGCGCTGAGAACCATGATGATGATCTCTCACTTTACATTGATCAGCTATCTATTGCCATGGTAGAGTTAGATGAGTTAAAATTTGAAAAACTTTTATCTAACTACATTCTAAGATTTGGCTTTGAAAAAACCATTCTTGATATACTTTACCCTTTTTTAGAAAAAATAGGTGTATTGTGGCTTTCTGGTAATATTACCCCCGTGCAAGAGCACTTCATGTCTAATCTTATCAGGCAAAAAATTATTGTCGCCATCGATGGTTTATCAGCAACAAGTGACAAACAAGCAGAATCTGTAGTGTTGTTTCTACCCGAAGGAGAATTACATGAAATCGGTTTGCTCTTTTATTGTTACATCGTTAAGAAGTTGCAATACAATACTTTTTATCTGGGCCAATCGGTCCCGCTCAACGACTTAAAGAAAATAACAGATCAAATAAAACCCAATTATCTACTTACATCTGTGACTCATATCCCCACCGACACTACAGTTGAGGAATTAATTACACAGTTATCCTCAAAATTCCCCAGTACCAAGATCCTTATTTCTGGCTATCCTATTCAGCAATATGATAAAGAACTACCCAAGAATGTAAGCCATGTAACTTCAGCGCTAGAATTAAAGGCTAACCTTAAGTAAACTCCGCTAAACAACTTAATCCGGCATAATGTTTTCTTTCGTAAGTGTATCTGAATTGGTGTTTAACCATTATTTTACTTTTGTTTAATTTATTTTTAATTTTATTAAACATTTTATTGTTAACACCGTATAGATATTTATATTTGTTTAGTTATTAACCTAATTTATTAAACATGACTGCTATTGAATTTAATCACCGAGTCGCTGCACTTAAAGATACACTGCAACTTTTTACAAGAAAGTTTGTAAAGTCTCAGGAAGAATCTGAAGATCTGGTACAGGAAACAATTTTGAAAGCGCTTACCTACAGATCTAAATTTAAAGCCAACACTAACTTGAAAGGCTGGTTATACACTATAATGCGCAACACCTTCATTAATAATTACAGAAAAGCGCAGCGAGCTAAGACATCACATGATGATACAAAAGAATTATATTATCTAAACGTAGCTGATAATCATACCTTCAATACGCCAGATGGTTCTTATGAATTTAAGGACATAATGAATTCTGTAGACAAAGTACGGGATGATTTGAGAGTTCCTTTTAAAATGCATGTTGAAGGTTATAAGTATCAAGAGATTGCTGAGCATTTAGAAATCCCTATCGGAACAGTAAAAAACAGAATCTTTCATGCCAGAAAAGAAATTCAAAAGAAACTGACCGCTTATTCAAATTAGTTTAAATTTATTAGATGAAAGAGAAGATAGCTGTTATTGGGTCAGGTTTCGCAGGTTTATCCGCAGCTAGCTGTTTAGCAAAAGATGGGTATGAGGTAACGGTATATGAAAAGAATGAACAGCCAGGAGGTCGAGCACGAAAGTTTGAGGCTGACGGGTTTACATTTGACATGGGACCTAGCTGGTATTGGATGCCTGACGTGTTTGAACGCTTTTTCAATAAGTTTGGCAAATCCACCTCTGACTACTATACACTGAAAAGATTAGACCCTTCTTACCGAGTGGTTTTCGGTCAAGATGATGCAATAGACCTTCCCGCTAACCTTGAAAAAGTATTTGAACTTTTCGAAAGCATTGAAACAGGGAGTGCTAAACAACTTAAGAAATTTTTAGATGAAGGAGCCTATAAGTACGAAGTAGGCATCAATGATTTAGTTTATAAGCCCGGTAAGTCAATCTCAGAATTAGCTAGCCTTAAATTAATCACTGGAGCCTTCAAGCTTCACGTTTTTAACTCCATAGCGTCATATATAAGAAAATATTTTAAGCACCCGAAATTGATCCAACTATTGGAGTTTCCGGTGCTTTTTTTAGGTGCTATGCCTTCTAAGACCCCTGCTCTATACAGCTTAATGAATTATGCAGATATCTCGTTAGGCACCTGGTACCCTAAAGGAGGTATGCACAAAATTATTGAAGGCATGGTAAAGCTTGCCGAGGAGCAGGGGGTGAATTTTCAATATAATAGTGCTGTAGAGCAAATTACTATGAACAGCACACGAGCAAAAGGTATTAGAGTTAATGGTTCGGAAATACAAGCAGATTATGTAGTAGGCGCTGCAGATTATGAACATATAGAGCAAAATTTATTACCCAAGAAATTTCGTAAGTACTCAGCCAAATATTGGGATACACGAGACTTGGCCCCCTCCAGTCTAATATTTTATCTTGGTATCAATAAAAAAATCAAAAATCTGCTACATCATACATTGTTTTTCGATCAGTCATTTGAAAAACATGCTAAAGAAATTTACACTAACCCGAAATGGCCAGACAATCCGTTATTCTATGTCTGCTGCGCCTCCAAAACAGACGAAGCGAGTGCCCCTGATGGTTGTGAAAACGTATTCATCCTGGTGCCTGTGGCACCTAATCTTCAAGACAATGAATCTATACGAGAAAAATATTATACCTTGATACTTGATCGGCTTGAAAAGTTGACGGGTGAATCGATTAAAGATCATGTGATTTTTAAAAGAAGTTATGCCCACAATGACTTTAAGCAAGATTACAATGCATTTAAAGGCAACGCATATGGCTTAGCAAATACTTTGATGCAAACTGCTAATTTGAAGCCATCTATGCATAGCAAAGTGAAAAACTTACTATTTACCGGTCAGCTTACCGTTCCAGGTCCAGGAGTTCCCCCATCGATAATTTCAGGGCAGGTGGTAGCTGAAGAAATCAAAAAACTTGCCTTATGAAAGAACTTTTCGATGAAGTATCGATTCGATGTAGTCAATTGACGACTCATGCCTACAGCACTTCATTCTCACTTGGAATTAGGTGTCTCGATAAATCGATACGTAAACCAATATGCTCGATCTACGGATTCGTAAGGTTTGCTGATGAAATTGTTGATACATTTCATGATTATGATAAAGCATCGTTACTCCAGCGCTTTAAAGAGGATACTTATAAAGCCATTGAAGAAAAAATAAGTTTGAACCCAATTCTACATAGCTTTCAACTAGCCGTCAACAAATACAATATCGATTTAAAACTTATAGATCAGTTTCTGTATAGTATGGAGATGGATCTTACCGAAAGAAAATACTCAAATGAAGAATTTGAGACTTATATTTTGGGTTCTGCTGAAGTAGTTGGTCTCATGTGTCTGCATGTATTTTGCAACGGCAATAAAGAGCAGTTTGAAGAGCTTAAGCCTTATGCAATGAAGCTGGGCTCCGCATTTCAGAAGATAAACTTTCTGAGAGACCTCAAGGATGACTATGTCGACATGGGCAGAACATACTTCCCTGGAATCGAATTGACTGAGTTTGATGAAAAATCTAAGGCTGAAATAGAAGTGGGTATTGAAGAGGACTTTAAAGCAGGTTTCGAAGGCATTAAAAGACTCCCTAAATGTGCAAAATTTGGCGTCTATCTGGCCTACGTTTATTACTACTCACTATTTAAGAAAATCAGAAAAACCCCTTCGTCAAATGTACTGTCAAAAAGAATAAGGATAGCCAATCCGATTAAGGTGAGCATTCTATTTTCAACCTATCTCAAACACCGATTAAGACTTATTTAATGGAGCAGGTAATATTGGTAGATACTAAAGATAATGCCATAGGCCAGATGGAAAAACTTGAAGCGCATAAGAAAGGTGCACTTCATAGAGCCTTTTCTGTACTTATTTTTAATGACAAGGGTGAAATGCTTTTGCAGAAAAGAGCTGAAAGTAAATACCACTCCGGAGGATTATGGACTAACGCGTGCTGTAGTCATCCTCGACCGGATGAAGATACTGCACAGGCTGCAAAACGCAGGCTACAAGAAGAAATTGGTCTTGACATCACTCCAAGATTTGTTTACAAATTTATTTACAAAACAGACTTCAATAATGACTTAATCGAGCATGAACTTGATTATGTGTTTATAGGGGAGCATAATGGAGCTCCTAATATCAATAAAGATGAAGTTTCGGATTGGAAGTATATGGCCATCAATGATTTGAAAAAGGATATAACAGCACACCCCGAACAATACACTGTATGGTTCAAAATAATTGTCGAAAATATCGACAAACACCTCACATTAACTGCATAAATTATGTTTTCGCTATTTAAATCAGACCCTGCCAAAAAAATTAAAAAGCAGAGATCTAAACTTTTAAAAGACGCTGTTGAAGTCCAAAGATCAGGAGACTTAAAGGCCTATGCCCGCATGATGGAGCAGGTCGATAAATTGGACAAGGAATTAGAAGCCCTTGACAATAAATGAGTGAACCCAAAGTCAATATTTTTTGGTTTCGCAGAGACCTGAGGTTTGACGACAATCAGGGGCTATACAATGCTTTAGACAGTGACCTGCCGGTTTTATCCATATTTATATTTGACAAAAACATACTTGACGATCTTGAGGATAAAGATGATGCAAGAGTAACGTTCATTTGGGATCAACTCAACAACATCAATCAGGATTTGAAAGATAAAGGTTCATCACTATTTACATTCTACTCCACTCCTGTTGAAGTTTTCAAGGAACTTCAATCGAAATATAGCATTGACACAGTATTTACGAATGAAGACTATGAGCCATACGCCCGGGAACGTGATGAGCAAATCGGACAATTTCTCACTGATAATAACATCACCTTCAAGAAATATAAAGACCATGTAATTAAGGGTCCAGAAGAGGTGCTAAAAGATGACGGCACCCCTTATGTAGTGTTCACGCCCTACAGTAGGCTGTGGAAAAAATTGTTAAGCGAAACCGATCTGGAACCCGCCCCTTCTGCCCTGTATTTTGATAATTTTATCTCCACAAGATACAGTGAAATAATTCCTCTGGACAAGATGGGTTTTAAGAGATCAGACCTTAACATCCCTAACGAAACCCTCACCGATCATACCTTAGAAAATTACAATGACAAAAGGGACTATCCCGCAGAAAAGGGCACTTCCCGATTAGGTATACATTTTAGATTTGGCACGATCAGTATTAGAAAAATTGCACAAGAAGCTCGTAAAAAAAGTGATGTTTACCTCAACGAGTTGATTTGGAGAGAATTTTACCAAATGATACTGTGGCATTTTCCCCGAGTAGTTGATGGTAACTTTAAAACAAAATATGATGCCATTAACTGGCGAAACAATGAAAAGGAATTTGAAGCCTGGTGTGAAGGCAAAACCGGCTACCCGATTGTTGATGCCGGCATGCGAGAGTTGAATAATACAGGCTACATGCACAACCGTGTAAGAATGATTGTTGCCAGTTTCCTTACGAAACACCTGCTAATAGACTGGCGTTGGGGTGAGGCTTACTTTGCTAAAAAACTGCTGGACTATGAGTTAGCATCTAATAATGGTGGTTGGCAATGGGCCGCTGGCACGGGCACAGATTCACAGCCGTATTTCAGAATTTTCAATCCAGAATCACAAACTAATAAATTTGACAAGGACCTGAAGTACATTAAAAAATGGGTGCCTGAATTTCAGGAACTCAACTACCCAGAACCTATCGTGGATCATAAAAAAGCTCGCGAAAGAGCACTTAGCACTTACAAATCAGCTTTAGACACATGAAAATATTACTCACAGGTGCTACAGGTTATATAGGACGCAGGTTGTTACCCATTCTGGTAAATGACGGTCATCATGTAGTCTGTGCTGTGAGAGATCAACGAAGGTTTGATTGGGAAGATTTTGATCAGGACTTTCTATCAAATGTAACGGTTGTTGAGGTCGACCTGGAAAAGGCCGAAACGCTCAAAAACCTTCCTGAGGGCATTGAAGTAGCCTACTATTTGGTCCATTCTATGACGGCATCGTACGAAGGTTTTGCTGATACCGAAAGAATATGTGCTGAGAATTTTAATAATCATTTTAAAGACCGTGGTCTGAAGCAAACCATCTATCTCAGTGGCATTGTAAATGACGAAGGGCTTTCAGAACACTTACAATCTCGCAAAGATGTTGAAGATATTTTATCCTCAACCGGGTGTCCTTTAACGGTACTGCGCGCAGCCATTATTATTGGTTCTGGCAGTGCCTCATTTGAAATCATCAGGGATCTGGTAGAAAAGCTACCCGTTATGATTGCTCCAAAATGGTTGAAGAGTAAATGCCAACCCATAGCCATCAGAAATGTCATTGAGTATTTAAATGGTGTTTTGCTGTTAGAAAAAGCCTACAATAAGGTGTTTGATATCGGTGGGCCGGATATTTACAACTATAAAGAGATGCTTTTTGAGTACGCCAAAGTCAGAAAACTGAAACGGTACATACTCAGCGTTCCTGTACTGAGCCCTAAACTTTCTTCGCTTTGGCTTTATTTCGTGACCTCCACATCGTTTTCCTTAGCCAGAAATTTGGTGGACAGCATGAAGCACAATGTAGTAGTTCAGGAAGGGAATATTCAAGAGGTCTTGCCATTGAAGTTATACAGTTACCCGGAAGCTTTGAAGATGGCTTTCAGTAGAATCAATCAAAAAAATGTTATTTCAAGCTGGAAAGATGCTGTAACCAATATTGAGTTTGATCAACACTTTTTAGACTTCATTGAAGTTCCCCAACATGGGTGTTTCAACGATATCCAAAAAATAAAATTCTCTCGACCGGTAGAGGAAGTGCAACAAAACATCTGGGAAATCGGTGGTGATCGCGGTTGGTATTTTGGAGATTTTCTCTGGAAGATCAGAGGCTTTATGGATCAGTTGTTTGGCGGGGTCGGTCTTCGTAGAGGTAGACGCAGCCCTGATGATTTAAAAGCCGGTGATGCACTGGATTTTTGGAGGGTGCTAAAAGCTGACAGTAATAGCAAAACCTTATTATTATATGCTGAAATGAAGCTCCCAGGAGAAGCATGGCTAGAGTTTAAAATTAAAACACTCAATGACGGATCTCATGAACTCATCCAGAAAGCGACATTTCGCCCATTGGGATTATGGGGGCGTATCTATTGGTTTAGTGTCTTGCCTTTTCACTGGTTGATTTTTCCGCGTATGGCTAAAAACATTGTAAACAAATAAGTGTTTTTATTCCAATGAAAGTATACAATTTAAAAACGCGACAGTTCCTTCCCATATCGCTTGATGAGGCTTGGGATTTTTTTTCTTCCCCCAGTAACCTTAAAGAAATAACCCCTCAACATATGAAATTTGAGGTAAAATATATGTCAGGCGGAGACAAAATGTATCCGGGACAAATTATAAGCTACAAGCTGTTTCCCATTCAGGGCATACCCACCTCGTGGACAACCGAGATAACACACGTACGGGCACCAAATTACTTTGTTGATGAGCAACGTTTTGGCCCTTATGCATTATGGCACCATCAGCATCACTTCAAGGCTGTAGATGGAGGTGTAGAAATGACTGACGAAGTAAACTATGCTATTCCATTGGGTGTTTTAGGAAGGTTGGCCAATTGGCTATTTGTCGGAAGGCAGGTTAGAGCTATATTTGACTATCGTTACGATATTTTGGAAAAGAGATTTAATAATCAAAAAGGAAAAGCAGCATGAGTATTATAGAAATTATACTTTGCGCACTGATTGTAATAGGCACGTTCTTATTTATGGAATTTGTGGCCTGGTTTACACATAAATACATCATGCATGGGTTTTTATGGGTTTGGCATAAATCGCATCATAAGAAGCACGACCATACCCTGGAACGCAATGACCTTTTTGCAATAGTGTTTAGCCTGCCAAGTATTGGGTTGATTTACTACTCAACATTAGTAAACAACCAGCCATACCTTACAGCTGTAGGCATAGGCATCTTTTGCTATGGAGTTTTCTACGTGCTCTTTCATGACTTCATAGTCCACCAGCGTATAAAATGGAAGGTTAAAAACAAAAGCAAATACCTCAAGCGCATGATCAATGCCCATTATATTCACCATACAAAACGTACAAAAAAAGATTGCGAAGCCTTTGGCTTTCTTTATGCACCAAAGAAGTATGAGGGGAAGGATGTGAAAGAAGCCTGATGAAACAGGTTAATAACAAGAAATATCTAAAACAAAGAAGGCGAGATCTCAGAAATAATCTCACCTCAGCTGAAGCTGGTTTATGGAAGCTTCTTAAGAATAAACAAATAGATGGTTATAGATTTAGAAGGCAATTTAGTATTGGTAATTACATTATTGACTTTTATTGTCCGCAGAAAAAGGTAGCCATAGAACTTGATGGCGCACATCATTATACGACTGCCGGGTACGAAAATGATATGAAACGAGATCAGGACTTAAAAGGACTTGGTGTAACAGTAATAAGGTTTGAAAATAGAGAAGTTTTTGAAGCAACTGATGCACTTATTGATAAAGTGAAGCAGGCCTTAAATAACCCCCTTTAATTCCCTCTTATCAGGGGGAAAGCACAGGTGAGCTATTAATTATGAATAACTTATATAAAAATATTTTATCCGCTTCTCCCCTGTAAGGGGAGACACAGAGGGGTCATAAAACATGAAAAATCTCTACCTTACCCTAGACATAGCAGCTATCTCCATTCCCTTACTGGCGAGTTTTTATCCGAAAGCTAACTTTTCTAAAACCTGGGGTCGCCTGGGTATTGCGATAGCAATACCTGCAATAATATTCATCCTATGGGACGTGTTATTTACCAAATGGGGTGTGTGGGGTTTCAACGAACGCTATCTTATCGGCATTGACATCATCAACCTCCCGATAGAAGAATGGCTGTTTTTTATTTGCATACCTTATGCGTGTACATTCACATACTTTTCTCTCAATCATTTGATAAAAAAGGATGTGCTTGGCCCCTATCAAAAATCTATTAGTTGGGCGCTGATTTACTTTTTATTAGCACTAGCCATATTTAACCACGAAAAGGCCTATACCGCAACCACCTTTTTCTTGCTAGCAGGATTTCTCCTACTGCATATTTATGTTTGGAAATCGGACTATTTAGGCAGGTTCTACCTGACCTTTCTCTTTATACTTATACCTTTCTTTATAATCAATGGCATATTGACTGGCACAGGCATTGAAGATCAGGTGGTATGGTATGACAATGCCGAGAATTTAAGTATCAGACTTGGCACCATACCTGTTGAAGACACCTTTTATGGTATGCTTTTGCTCATGATGAATGTCACCATTTATGAGAGGTTGGGAGCAAAAAATGTTAGTTAGATTCTGCAATTAACTTCCTTACCTTTTCCATCGCCATATCTCTTTCTTCAATGAGATCATTAACAGTATAGACCACTTCTTGGTCAGGGAGCACGCCCCTGTTGGTGGTTTTTTGTACAGAAGATTCCGGAAACTTATTATGATACCTTGGTATGGCCACGCGCAATTTGGAGTTAGGCAAATGCACGTACTGTTGAGATCCTGCTACAAATCCTTCGTATCTGCCAGCTCCCTCTTCGCCAACAATTGTAGCACCTGCATATTCTTTTAGATATCTGGCTAGTGACGATGATGTAGAAAATGTCCCTCCGTTTACCAAGACCCAAATATCACCCATGAAATTGGCTTTATCTTGTCGGGGCAGCTTGTACTCTTTTACCTTTCCTTCCCAGGATATAGAAGTTTTGAACCAACCGGATCGTTCTTCTTTCATGATAAACGGAAGTATCTCAAAACCAAATTCGTATCGACCACCATTATTGTTTCGCAAATCGATCACGAGATTTTCCACATTAGATTCATTTAGCTTTTCAAAAACCTCTTTATATAGCTTTTTAGCTTTGATTTTATGCCTCTCAATAAGTTGGCGATTAAAAGACTTTAGCGTCAGGAAGCCCACACCGTCTTCAATTTCGAACTCATAAACCTCTTCAGCTCCCGATGGTGCCATTGGCGCTTTCTTAGTAGTATTTTTATCTTTCAGGTTGTCGACCATCTGCTGGCGTGTAATCGCGGGCATCGTGATCTCAGCAATTGTGCCAGTTTCCCTGATTTTATAACTTAATTCGAACTTTTCCGGCTGCTCAATGTACAGATAATACATCCAATTGAAACCAGCTGTGAGTTTGTAGTATGCACTGCTTTTAATGTGTCCATCGGTAGATAAATACGTCATCATGTCGGCTACCAACTCATCTGTTGGCCTACCATTAATCGATAATATTTCATCACCCTTCTGGATTGCTTCTTCGACCGTAAGGTCTGCCCACGCATAAACTCGACCATCGACCACGCTTACAGCCAATGGTAAATACTTATAGGTATTGTTGAGAAATCCATTATGAAATGTGTCCTCCCAATTACCTACACCAATGTGTCCTTCATTACTTAGTGCGGCTACGCGCGAAACAAGCTGGAAGTAGCCAAACTTGTCTACATTATTAGTGATTTCTTGCGTGACTTTAGCCACATTATCTTTAAATGAAGGGTTATATTCATATAAAGCAGGATTATACGCCTCCAGACTTCTTACTAAAAATTGTAAATCTTCTTTGGTCTGCTCAGGGGTAAAGTCCTGCCCTGATGCAACCTGAGTTATCAGGCAAATGGTTATAACTAAAGCTAATCTCATAGGTTATTCTGCTCTTAATGTCTCTGCTGGATTTAAAAGTGCCGCTTTTATTGACTGGTAGCTTATTGTCAACAATGCGATAAACAGCGTACATACAATTGAAATGGCAACTGGCCAAACTCCAACCGTTGTTTTATACTCAAAATCAGCTAACCACTCTTGCATGAGCCAATAAGCAATAGGCGCTGAAATCACAAATGCAATTACTACCAGTTTAGAAAAATCCTTAGATATAAGGAAGAATAGACTAGGTACTGAAGCGCCCAACACTTTTCTCACACCAATTTCCTTGTTTCTTTTTTCTACAGCGAATGCTACAAGGCCAAACAGCCCCAGGCATGCAATCACAATGGCTAAAACTGCAAATACCGTGAATACATTGCTTAGCCTTTCTTCGCTGCGGTACATAGCATCATATTCTTCATCCATAAATTCAAATACAAAAGGCCTATCTGGCACAATGCGCTTCCACTCATCTTCTACAGCCAATAGCGTCTTTTGTAAATTATCAGTATCTAATCTTACAAATAGCATATTATACTGACTAGGTTCAATCATCAACACAAGTGGATTGATCTTTCTATGAAAAGAGGTTGAATGAAAGTTCTCAATTACGCCAACAATTTCTCCTTGTCTACCATTAAGGTTTACCTTTTGCCCCAGAATCTTTTCGCGCTCGTCTATTAACAGCGTGGCAAGCACTTCTTCATTTACAATAAAAGCATATTCCCTTTCCTCCCGATTTTCTTTAGACACTAGCTTTAGGTCAGCGTCATTAAAATGCCTTCCTTGCAGCAGCGCAATACCCATATTTTCAACAAACCTTTTGTCAACAGCTACGGCATTTACTGATATTGGATTTTCAATAATCCCTGGCACACTAAGTGTATAGCCACCTCCTATATTCACCGGGCTTTCTGATGCAATCGACACACCAGCTACATCAGGACGTTTCGTTAACTCTGTAACAATGGTTTCAAAATTTTTATTGACATTTCCGTCAGTCGGTAATATGATTACATTCTCTTTATCATAGCCTAGTTTTTTATTCTTCACATAGTCAAGTTGTTTCCAAACTACGAGGGTGCCAATAATGAGAAATATGCTAATTGAAAATTGGAAAACAACCAATATTTGACGCATCCAATTTCCTGTTTTAGATCTGGTAAAGTTGCCTTTTAGCATACTACCCGGTGAAAATGAAGACAACGATAATGCTGGATAAGCACCTGCAACAAAACTTACAAACAGGAAAGTGATTAACAACCCCGTAAGCACAGAAGTATTTAAAAGATCTTCAGTAACTATTACTTTACCTGTCAGAGAGTTGAATGCTGGCATTGCAATATTCACAAAGATTAAAGCCACAATAATCGAAAGCGCTGTAACAATGGCAGACTCTCCTAAAAATTGTACAAATACCTGTTTTCTAACAGCTCCCAACACTTTGCGCATACCTACTTCACGCGCTCTTTCTACAGATCTCGCTGTAGCCAGATTCATATAATTGATGCAAGCTATAAGCAATATCAGCACACCAATTACACTTATGATGTAGATATATGTAATCGAGTTTTGGGGCTGCATTTCATCACTTATATCTGATCTCAAATGAATATCAGTAATGGGCATAAACCCAAATATGAGACTCATTGACTGCCCCTCTCCCAGGGCTTCTTTTACCTTATCATTGAGTGTTTGCTTAATACTGTTAACATTTTTATTACTTGACAGTCTAATGTAAGTGGCATAATTGGCACTACTCCAAATTTCTTGTTTAGCCGCTCGCAAGGATGAAAAACTGGCTAAAAAGTCGAATTGAAAATGCGAGTTGTCAGGTGTATTCTCCACTACCCCTGTTACTGTGTAATCATTTCCGTCTACTTTGATCACCTGGTTCATTGGATCATTATCACCAAAATACTTATTAGCACTATACTCAGTGAGCACTACAGACCTGGGCTCTGTCAAACATTTGGATGGGTTGCCAGCGAGTAGTTTAAATGAGAAAACATCAAAGAAGGCACTATCAACAAAAAAGAACTCGGGTTCCTGATATTTTACATTACCATGTTGTAAAATGACAGGGCTAAAACCGCCTACATCGAAAACTCTCACTCCATGCTTTACCTCATCAAATTCGCGCTTTAATGTTGGTAACAATGCCGTGGGAGTCATAAAAGTTTTTTTCTCACCTTGAGCTGATCGAAAAGTAAGATCTACACGATAAACATTCTCGACCTCTGTATGAAATCGGTCAAAACTCAATTCATGCTTTACATATAATCCAATAAGTATGCAACAAGCCAGACCCACGGCCAGGCCAAATATATTTACTAAACTATAGCCAAGCTGGCGTTTGATATTTCTAAAAGCGATTATAACATAGTTTTTAAGCATATCTGTAGCGGTTGATTGATGATATTTTCTATTTAATAGTAATCTTGGTGTTGATAAAAGGACAAATCCGAAGGCTTTTCTCTTTGCCTTACTAACACTTTTTCTTTCTGCCACATCAGCATAGTGCTCATAAAGATCACCCTCTATTTCATCGAGTAAATGCTCCGGGCAAACCCATTCTAAAAACCTAATAATCCATTTAGGAGGAACATTACTCATAAGCTTCCTTTATCCAAGACAACATTTGGAATTGCTGACCACATCCCTTCTCTCAAATCTTTGGCCTCGTTTAGCGCTTTTAATCCATAAGCTGAGATCTTATACAACCTTTTACTTTTACCTCCTCTTTTAGCTGTAGCCTCCCCTTTATACGACTCCACAAAGCCTTTTTTCTCCAAACGGTGTAAGGCTGCATGTACAGCACTTAATGATACATTTCTTTTAGCTCTATTTTCAATTTCAAGCATCACAGGATTGCCGTATGCCCCATCTTGCTGGATGACAGCAACTGTTAACAATACCAGTTCTTCAAACTCTCCAAGGTAAGTCCCTTTCATATATTTTCCATATATGTAAAATTAATAGCTATACTCATTAGACACCCTTTTAATTAAAAGGTTGCATCGATTTTACTCAAATAAGAAAAAAGTTGTTTTATTATTGCCACGAGTAGGTGTCGAGCAGTATTTTGAACCCACCATCAGTAGCCTGCCAGATGAGGATAAAATCAACTTCACCGCTATTTACTTTGCCATCCCTCCTTGTTTTTAAGGTACTATGGCCAAGCTGATAGACCAGATTTTCTTTATCATCGAACTCAAAGCCTTTTTCACGCCAGCCTGGCGGTTTATTTTTTAGGGCTTTGTAATATTCATTTTCATAAATATCCTTCTCATTAGTACTTACCTCAATCACTTCCAATTCCCAAGCCACGGGATTAGAAATATTCATCCAGTAATCATCAACAGCCTCTCTGCCCTGTACAACTCTCCCACTTTGGCTCAGTAATATTGCATCGTCTGCATAAAATGCACCTACTTTCTTCATGTCTTTAGCATTAAAGGCCTCTTCCATTTGGGTGTTCATAGATTTGATCTCATCGGTGATCGAAACTTGCAAACAAACCAGTAAGTAAATTGTAGTGAAGATCATGGCTATTTCATTGGTCTACATGAATTTAAGCATAATTTTATATGCTAACTAACATTAGTTAAAAATACCTATATTTGATTTTTATCGAGTAAAAAACACTATGAATCACACTAGAATAGCAGGCGTTGGACATTACGTACCGGAAAGAGTAGTTACGAATGATGACCTTTCAAAAATTATAGATACGAGTAATGAGTGGATCGTTGAGCGGACCGGAATACATGAAAGAAGGTTTATCGATCCTGAAAAAGATACTGTAGCAAATATGGCTGCCAAAGCCAGTCGCATGGCCTTAGAAAGGGCCAATATGAATGCTGAGGACATAGACATGATTGTTTTCGCCACTATTACTTCAGATTATTACTTTCCTGGCTCAGGTGTTTTGCTTCAGAGAGAATTAGGGCTTGAAAGCATCCCGGCCATGGATATCAAAAATGCCTGTTCTGGTTTTATATATGCACTATCAACGGCTGATCAGTTTATTAAAACTGGCATGTATAAAAACATCTTAGTTATTGGTGCAGAAATACAATCTTCTGCACTTGATTTATCAGACAAAGGCAGAGGTACAGCTGTGATCTTCGGAGATGGAGCCGGAGCAGCAGTACTAACAGCGGGTGATTCGCAGGGAATACTTTCTACCCACTTACACTCAGACGGCAGGTTTGCTGAAGAACTTTATGTAAAAGATCCTGGAGGTAGCCGATCAAATGAAGAAAGGCAACCCGAACAAATATTAGATACATCTGGCTTTAAAGTATACATGAATGGTAACCTCGTTTTCAAACATGCTGTGGTGCGATTTATGGAAGTTATACAAGAAGCCTTAGATCAAAATAAACTTTCAAAAGAGGACATTGATCTGCTCGTTCCGCATCAAGCCAACTTGAGGATCAGCAACTATATACAGCAAAAACTTGAGTTACCAGAAGAGAAGGTATACAACAATATTATGCGCTACGGTAACACCACAGCAGGCTCAATTCCTATCGCCATGAGTGAAGCCTGGGCTGAGGGCAAAATAAAAGAAGGTGACTTGGTATGTCTGGCTGCCTTTGGTAGTGGATTTACCTGGGCATCAGCACTGATCAGGTGGTAAGCATAATTATGATTTTTGATTACCAAAAGCTATCTTAATAATTAAACACTGTAACCACTATGAAAACTAGCTCATACAATCCCAGCGATTTGGAAGTAGCCTTTGCTCAGGCATTAGAAGATCTGAAAGATGATATTCAAAAAAGACTGCCGGATAATGAAATTATAAAGATAGAAAACAAGATTAAAGAAGATAATCCGCTGGTTAAATTCTACTTGCTAGACAAAGATGGTGACCCACATGAGATTGTTATAAAGGTGATTCAGACCCCGGATAGGTTTTAGAAAATCCCCCTAAATAAGGGAAATTAAGGAATAGCGTATTTTTATTAATACAATTTAAATACGTTAAACATGAAAACTCTTTTTATCCTTACAATTTGTCTTTTTTCTCATCAAATACTTTCTGCACAAAGTGGAAAAGTGGCCATTTTTGATGAGAATATTAACCCGGGAGCTGTCATTGACGAACTACCATTACCACCACCGGGCATTGAAGGCCATGCTTACCTTTTCGAAGAATGGAAAAATGGAACCATCACGCTCAGGTCTAATCAGCTGATAGATGGCTACCCTATAAAGGTTGATCTACAAAACCAGTTGATCGAAATCAGGTTTGAAGATCAGGTAAAGGTATGTAGCCTACCTATGTTTTCGAAATTTGAATTAGGCAGTAAGCAATATATCAATACAAATGAAATAGAAAGCAACTATGAGTTACCCAGTGGTATAGCTCAAGTACTATATGAAGGAAAAGTTACGGTAATCAATCACTTGTATACTGAAATGAAAGAACCGACATACGTACCTACGGTTGATATGGGTGATCGTAATAAGAAGATCATTAAAAAAGAACAGGTATATGCCATTAAAGACAAAACCGTTTTTGAACTAAATGGTAAGCTTAAAAGAAATCAGGATTTTTTTGGAAACAACTATAAAGAAGTAGCTGATTTCGCAGAAAAGAACAAACTCAAATTCAAAGATCAGGATGATCTCATTGCAATCATAAAGTTTTACAACTCCCTCTTATAAGTAAAAAGCCTGAGATTACTCTCAGGCTTTTACTTTATCAATCTATCAAACAATTACTATTGTAATTCCAGTTCAACAGTTCCGCTATCACCAAATGTATTAGACCATTCTATTTTAATAGTACTATTAATTACATCAGGATCAGACAGTGTTCCTGTAATGGTAAAAGGATCATTGAATCCATCAAACACTTCGAAGTCACTAATCTCAGTACCACACACATTGATTACGCCATCTACAGGAGTATCACCATATAATTGTGGGTAAACTCCAAAGCTCAAATCACTAACCATAAACTGGCCTTCATTGATTTGTGTAATTGTTACTACCGCTGTAATTGCCTCGTAGTCTGGATTACTACCACCTAGTGAGCCACTCGCATACGAATTATATGTACCAGAAATATCCTCATCAGAACCGCAAATCACGAAAACTGAAGAGCTACCTGCAGCTGATCTTTGCTGTCCAACATCCGATACCGTTACATTTACATCCACATCGCTAGTCGCAGATGGCGACTCACTGGCAATGTAAATTCCGGTTACCACACCTGATGATTCTCCGATTACTGCTTCTAAAGATCCTTCATCTAAAGATACCGTACCAGCGCCAGCAACAGCCACCACATTATTTATACCTCCGCCAGGGGCAGATGTTATTGTGATCGTCAAATCAGTTGTATCTCCTGCCGATAGTTGTGCGTCAGCCAAAGCCACTGTAAAACTAGGTGCATCAAATCTGTAGGCTACATCTACAGAAAGCGTTTGTGAAAACGACTTTCTGGCAGGTTCATTTTCCTTCTTATCAAACTGATTATCATATACTTCCACCGTTATGTCAAACGATCCTGAATAGATAAATGGCAGTTCAACATCCACACTAAACTCACCACTGGTTTGTCCAATGATCCCACCGCTATTAACGGTAACATCTCCCAAACTATTGGTTGTACTAACAGCGATACTGTCAACTCCTGCAGGAGCATCTGTAACAGCCACGTTTACAGTCACCACATCACCACCTTCAGCACTGCTTGTAGAAGCAGTGGCTATAAAGGAAGGTGAGTCTAGAAAATTCTGAGGTGGCGTAAAATCTTCGTCATCGCAAGCAAATGGCAATGCGAATATTATTGCTATAAAATATATTATTCTTTTCATACGATTTCTATTTACTTAATGTATATGTAAGAATTGTTCCTGCAGCAAACCCACAATTATTTGTGAAAAGCAGATCAATTTCAAACGAAGAATCATCAGTCGGGTCATAGGTGGACGGTGTCGGAGGTGTAACTACATTTATAGGAACAGATCCTCCACCACAAGCTACACCTGCGAAGGTTGAGTTCAAAATCACCTCACCACACACAAGATCAAAATTAAATGTTACAGCAAAACCAAACCAAGTGCCAGAAACAGTTCTTGTTGTTCCCCCACTGTTAGTAATGGTCACTTGACTTCCCCAAGCTCCACCTGAATCATTCATTTCATAAATTCCAGTAAAATCTGCCTCCAAAGGACAAATTACAGTGATGTCTAAGGTACACGTACCATTAGAGCCTGCTGGCGCGCAAATTTGAGCTGCCGTATTCGATGGGCCAAACACTCTGCCGTCAGTCATAAATACATCAAAGCTTAAACGGAAAATATCTCCTGGGGCCAAATCATCAGCTTCTAAACCATCAACCAGGTCTATCAGATCTGTTACCTGATAAACCACCCTTGCGTTAAGATCAGTTTCAGTTGAAACATCAACCTGTTCTGATGGAGCACTTCCATCTCCTGGAATAAACTGCATAGAAATTTCCAATCGCTCAATCAAATCGCCATTTGATCCATTGTCATCAAATGGTGTTAGATCAAATTCTACGGTAGCAGTATTTACATCACCAAAAAGATCAATAAAAGCATGATCCGGATCTAGCGTTGCTTTCACAGTCCCGCCTCTGTCAAATTGCTCCAGGGGGCTATCGTATTCGGTTTCACATGCTGTAACTAACAATAAGCATACAGCCATGAAATAGTACTTTATATTAATTATTTTCATCATTTCTCTATTTTAATTAACGTCCCAAAAAACATTATCAGAAGCTGGTAGTCGCTGCGATGGTGCATTAGGGTTAGCATCTAGTTGTGTATCAACATATGTGTAGCTCAAAGCATAACTTCTGCTACTGGTTGTATTCACATCACCATCAGCGTTAGGATCATAAATAGCAGGTAGACCTGTTCTTCTAATGTCATTGTAGCTATCAATCCCCCAACCGAAATTCGCAATTGCTTTCTGCTGCAATATCAAATCCAGTTTTCCTGTATTATCAGCAGCGTCATATTCAGCAAGCCGATCATTGATATAAGCTGTAATATCAGCTTGACTTATCGTTGGATCACCTGCTCCAACAACTCCAACCACTTCATTTACTTTGTCAAAAGCAGCCTGGATTCCATCAGCAAAAAGCTGTCTGTCATCTCCATTTGCACCTTCTTCCAGTACCAATTCAGCAAGTATAAAGTTGATCGCATAATTGGTAAGTAATCGCTGAGGAGCATTACCAGGAGCACTTGTTGCTCCACCTGTACCACCGTTGCCATCATTATACAAACCTCCTACCGGGTAAAGACCCAATAAAGTCTGTGAATTTTGCTGAGCAAAGTTGGCATTTGGTCCTACTGCACCAAAGCGAGTAGATACAAACAAGCCATCTGGTGTATCATCCTGAAAATCAGTTGGATTTTGTGCAGTTCCACCCTCAGTGATTTGGTTAAACCAATAATAATTCATTCGAGGGTCATTCAAAGATTTCATTCTTTGATAGAAAAACGGGCTAATGCTCATTTCTCTACTCGCAGCTGCCCAGTTTGTCTGATAAGCCGGGTTTTGATTCTGAGGTGCTGTTCCCGTACCATAGTTAAACTGGAAATCTTCAGTATTAGCAGTAATATAGTCTCCATCTGCAATAATTTGATTCACTGCATTTTGATCATACAATGATGTTAACCTTGCATTGAGATAAAGCTTCAGTTTAAGTGAGTTAGCCAATTTAATCCATTGTGTGAGGTTTCCATTGTAGAAAACATCGTCTCCCGCAGGACTCAAAGAAGATTCTCTTTCCAGGTTTGCAATTGCTTCATCTAAAACAAGTAACAAATCAGCATAAACAGCCTGACCACCATCATAAGATGGGCTAAAGTCTCCGCTACCTTTCAGTGCATTGAAATAAGGAACATCGCCCCATACATCAACCATTACACCAAAGGCAAATGATTTAAGTATTTGAGCCACACCCACATAATGCCATGCTTCGGCTTCTGTTCCATTCTCAATTACGGCTTCAAGGTCTCTGAGACCATTCGAATACAAGAAAACCCAGTCATTGGTGAATGAATTTCCTGTCATAGCGTACTGGTCAACTCTAAAATTGACCATTTGGTGTGCAAACACCGAGGCAGCATTGTTGATTCCGCCAGTTATCTGAGACATTCTAAAGGCAACACTTGCCTGACCTGCCGGTAATATCTGACTCAACGGTGCATCGAGTGGATTACTCGGGTCTTGATTAATATCAAGGCCATCTTCACATGAAAACCCAAAGAGGGCAATCAAAAATGTGAGTATATATATTTTAATTCTCTTCATTTCTCTATTGTTTAAAGTGTAACTTTTAGATTAACCCCAAACCTTCTGGTAGAGGGAACATAAGTTCTCTGCTCAAAACCCTGTGCGTTGGTAGAACCAAACGTGTTAGTTTCGGGATCAAAGTTTGTATGCTCAGGAAATCCCGGTGCAAAAAACCAAAGGTTACGCCCTGAAACAGAAACTTCAACAGAACCAAACGGCAATGACTGAAGTAGTTTATCAGGAAGTGAATAGGATAGTGAAACCTCTCTCAAACGATACACAGTGGCATCGTAAACATTATCCTCTGCAGTACCACCAAAACCATAATTATTGAAGAATAATCGGTTGGTGTTTATCTGGATATTGTTAGGTGTTTTATTTCCTTCAGCATCTCTTAAAGGCTCACCAGTATTGGCATCGCCAAATACACCAGGTATAATTACAGAAGCATCTCTATCCTCGGTATCTTTCGTCACACCTCTTGATAATAATGTTGCAACAGTTTGAGAGAATAAATCTCCTCCTTCTTTCCAATCAAACAGCACACGAAGTTTTAAGCCTTTATAGCTTAATGTATTCGTCACAGCCATAATAAAATCAGGATTTGGGTTACCAACTATTCTCGTATCATTTGCTGCAATCTTATTACCTGTATTAGGATCAATTAAAAGATTGCCCTCATCATCGGTAGCATTATAAGAACCCTGTAGTACACCGTACTCTTCACCAGGAATCAGCACCACGCGAGGGTCTCCAAAACCGGCCGCTATTACTAACTGATCGTTGTCTCCAATATCTACTACTTTATTTTTATTATGCGTAAAGTTTCCGTAGATATTCCACTTAAAACCATTAGCTAAAGATATTGGCGTTAGGTCCAACCCAATCTCGACACCTTCATTAGTTATTTCACCTACGTTTGTAACCTGGCTGGTAAAGCCAGACTCAGCAGGAACTGTTACTGATATGATTTGATCAGTTGTAGTTCTGTCATAGTATGTAAAATCTAGTCCAACGCGATTGTCAAAGAATTGTAACGATGTTCCTAACTCAATCTCCTCTGTAAATTCAGGAGTAAGCGCTGGGTTACCTAGTACATTACCTTGTGTAGCAGACGAAACATTAGTCGCTGTTGAGGTATTAAGCGGAAATGCGAGCGTATTTGAGTTATTACCCAAAGCCGAGTTTGTTACGAATATTGGGTCAATACTATAAGGTGCCGCATCGTTACCTACCTTAGACCATCCTGCTCTTAATTTACCAAAAGTAAGTATGTTTCCTCCTATGTCGAAGGCATCGGTAAATATGAATGAAGAACTCACCGCAGGATAGAAAAAGCTTCTATTCTCTTCTGGAAGTGTAGATGACCAGTCATTTCTACCAGTTAGATTTAAGAATACAAAATCCTTATAGCCTAAAGATATATCTCCAAACAAACCTATAAGTCGCCTTTTACTATCACCTAAATCACCCGGGCTCACCAGGTTTGCGGTATTACCCAGATCAACAATCCCTCTTGAGACGATACTTGTTCCTGTAACTGTTTGATTATCAAATCTTCTTTGGTTGAAGTTTTGACCAACCGTTGCAGTTAAATCGATATCTTCTGAGAGGTCCTTAGAAATTGTGATTAGGAAATTAGACTCAATTTCTTGCCAGAAATACTGGTCATTAATTATCTCTCCTATACCATTTCTACCAACCGAACCAGCTGCTACTGTTTGGAAACGATTATCAGTATATTGGTTCACCCCAACCTTATAGCTGGCTGTTAGCCAATCTGTGAAATCATAGGAGAAGTTGACATTACCAACAAACCTGTGTACTTCACTTGAAAACCTACTGTTATTTAGTGTCCAATATGGGTTATCAGCACCAATTGGGAAAGCGTTGTTTCCATTGGTAGGATCAGTGAAAGGCAGCACATCAAAATCGTTTATTGGCCATGCTCTATTCAACCAAAGTAAACGAGATGTGAGTGATGTCGCACCCACAGCATTACCTGAAAGCGGAGGTCCTACCTGATTGGTTTGTGTATAACTGAAGTTACCACCAGCTATTAAGCCATTATCAAGAATTGATCGGCCCCCTAAGCTTATTGTAGTTCTATCAAACTCAGTAGTTGGTATAAAACCGTCCTGTTCTGTACGAGATACCACAAGACTCATGTTCCCTTTTTCTCCACCGCTATTTACAGATATACTGTTTTCAAAAACATACCCTGTTTCAAAGAAATCTTCTACGTTGTTAGGGTATGCCTGATAAGGAATATTCACTGCGCCAGTTACATTTCCATTTTCGTCAAATGTAGAAAACTGCGGGAATGCATTTGGTAAACCGTTAGGTCCACCATACCAGTGAGGAATGCTATCTAAATCTGAAAATTTAGGGCCCCATGATCCATTCACATTACCATAATCTCCATCAGAACCTGCACCGTACGTATTTTGATAATCAGGAAGGTTTGAGACGTTTTCAAAAGAATATGAACTGGCAAATGAAACTTCCAGCCCTTTTTGAGAAGCTCGGCCTGAGCCACCTTTTGTGGTTATCAAAACAACACCGTTTGCTGCTCTGGAACCGTAAAGTGCTGCTGCTGCTCCTCCCTTTAGTACCGTTATGGATGCAATTGAGTTAGGGTCAAGGTCAGAAATTCTATTTGAATAAGCAGCGCCATTAGCTAACTGGCTACCAGTAGAGCTTTGACCTGATGCATAAGGAATACCATCTACAACAAACAAAGGTAAGTTATTTCCTAAGGCGGAAGAGTTACCTCTAATTGTTATACGGGTAGATGCACCTGGCACTGAGCTTGATCCTTGGATTTGGACACCAGGAATCTTACCCTGTAATGACCTTACAGCGTCTGGCTCAGAAATCTGTTGTACCTGATCTGACTGCACATTAGCTACAGAGTATCCAAGTGCTTTAGTTTTTCTTTCAATACCCTGAGCAGTTACAACCACTTCCGTAAGTTGGGTAATGTCAGAAGACATCTGGATGTCTATCACCGATCGGTTGCCAATGGCCACCTCTTGTGATGCGAGACCAATGAATGAAAATACAAGTACGCCACCGTCTTCTGGAATAGACAACTTGTAGTTACCGTCAATATCGGTTACGGTACCTGATGTGGTACCTTTAAGGACTACGTTAACTCCAGGCAGCGTACTTCCGTCTTCTGCTGAAGTAACCTTACCGGACACCGTCCTTTCTTGAGCCCACGATTCACTAAATGTGAATGCGAACATCAACATGAAACATAAAAGTAAATACTTCTTCATATTGGGTTGTTTAAGTGAAAATTTAATTCAACCCAAAGCCGAATTTAGAAGAGCAATAACACAACGATAATGCGTCCCAAAGTAGGCTTAGGGTCTTATTATCAAAGGTCACCATACGGTGGTCAGCAAAAACCCCCCAATAAGTATGAATTATTGGGGGGTTGTTTCACTTAAACCAGTGTATGTGGGGTATTGGCATCCCCTTTTAGATCAATTTCTCTTTTGTAGCTTTTGCAATAGCTTCTGATTTGCTATTAACCTGAAGTTTGGAATAAATGTTTTTGATATGAGACTTAGCCGTTTCTTTAGTAATGAAGAGTTCTTGAGCAATCATACTATAGCTCTTGCCTTGCGACAAGAGTTCTAGCACCTCAGTCTCTCTATTTGATAATGGAGAGTTAGGGTTTTTTTGAAAAGATCCAACGACCATTTTAGCTATTTTACTACTCATTGGAGCACCACCATTAATTACTTCATCAATTGCATTGAGCAATTCACTATGGCTGGTGTTTTTGGTTATATAACCTGCAGCCCCAGCACACAATGCCTGAAATACCAAATCACTATTCTCGTAGATGGTATTTACAATAAGATCGATATTAGGGTTTATCTTCTTAATGGCGGCAATGGCATCAATACCATTCATACCGGGCAGCTCTAAATCCATTAAAACAATTTCCGGTTTGTCTTTTTTAAGGTTTTTTAATGCTTCCTCTGCATTATCATACCCAGCCACAACATAATATTTACTTACACTATTTATGATGAGCGAAAAACCCTCTCTTACAGCATCGTTATCTTCAACAATTACTATCCTTGATCTAAAATAATTCATTCCTATACATTTAAGTCTTTTAAAAAATCTTCATTCGTTTCGATGCCTGATCTGATTCTATATTTCCAAACAATTTTATAACTGTACCTCCTTTATCTGGATTACTTTCTATGTGTACATTGCAATTGATTTGTCTCGCTCTTGATCTCATATTCTTAAAGCCATTGCCTTTTCCAAGTTTATCACTATTCAGCCCCTCTCCGTTATCCCTAAACTCTATTACGAATTCATCTCCTGTGAGGTTCAAAGTAAAATAGACCTCATCAGCTTTAGCATGTTTTAAAGCGTTTGTCATTGCTTCTTTAAAAACCAATACGATTTGGCGACTATAGCCCGATGGCAAAGGCGTGTGCTGCCCATTCAGACCAAAGGTTTCTGAGTAAAATTCTACAGGTACATTTTCATACAACTCTTCGCCAAAATCTTTTATGTAGGTGAATATCTCTGAAAGGTTATCGCTTTCGGGATCAATCGACCAAATAAAGTCCTTTGTACCATTAAATAACGATTTTGTATGTTTTTCAATATTTTGGAGTAACTCGTTAACCTCTTTTGACTTGTCTTTAAGCTTTAAATTTATAAGGTTGGCAAATACTGTAATACTGGCCAGCTGATTACCCATGTTGTCATGAAAGTCTCTGGCCATTTTCTTCCTCACCTTCACCAATTCTTCTGATCGTATGCGCTCTACGGTCAATACTTTTTCAAGATTTGCTCTTATTCTATAATCGTTAAATAGTTTAATACCTAACAAAAACGCGATTACAACTAAAGCAAAAAACCATGGTTCTTGCCAAAAAGGTGGCACAATTTCAAAAGAGAATTTTGTTGGTTCCACATTCCATCTTCCATCACTATTAGCCGCTTTAACTTCAAAAGTATACTTACCAGGAGAAAGGTTAGTATACACCGCTTCCGTTTTATGAGTGACAGGTGACCAGGTCTTTTCAAGTCCCTCTAACCTAAATTGATACCTCACCTCCTCAGGATTTACAAGGCTATTGCCAAAGTACTCCACGACAAGGCTGTTTTTATTGTAAGGCAGGCTCAGGTTCATAGGTAACCTAAACCACCTGCTTAGGCTGTCTGAATAATCAGACCAATCTACTTCATTATAAAATAGCTTTAATCCTGAAATATAGGTAATAGGCTCTATCTGATTGAGGTGTTCATTTCCTGGTTGATATTTATAAATGCCTTTGGCAGTGCCAAACCAAATATCACCGTTGGCTTCCTGAAAATGTGAATTCGGAATGGTTTGAATATCTTCAAACCCTTCTACTTCCCCAAAGTTTTTAATTCGTGTGACGTTTCTATCCTCATCAAGATATATTTTATCCACTCCTCTTTCTGTACCTACAATAAGGTTTTCGTCTTTATCTAATATAAGATTATAAACAAGGTCTGATGTGAGTCCATCTTCTGTTGTATAGTATTTCTCAAGGCCAGTAAAACGGTTATATTTAAGCACCCCATGTCCGGAAAAGCCAATCCAAAAATTTCCTTGTTCATCTTCCAGCGCAACATTTATACGCTTATTAAAAATTGATTCTTCAAAAAATCTCTCAGGCTCTCTCCCTTCGATAAAACATGTAAAGCCCTCACGGGTAACGACCATAACTTTTCCTGGTAGGGGTTCCTGAAAATTCCATATGGTGTTGTCAAAAAGACCATTATCTACAGTGTAATTAATAAACCTGCGACCATTGAATTTACTTACACCATTAGCTGTACCTATCCATAGGTTGTTTTGGCTATCATTAAAAATACACCGAATGGTATTGTAGATTAGTCCATCGCTTGTATTGTATTGTGTATATTTTTCTCCATCATACTTCAAAAGCCCTGAGCCTCGTGTACCGTACCAAATATTGCCTTGTTTGTCTAAAGTTGCGCATGAAATGTATGTGTTTACTAAGCCATCTTTAGTATTAATATTTGTAAAACTTTCTCCATCGTAAACATCAATACCTCCTCCATATGTAGTAAAATAGTATTTACCATCAAGGTCTTTCACAACTGCTGTAATGGGATTGTCACTTACACCATGTTGCTGACCAAAATGTACAAACGTTTCATTTACCAACTTATAGATTCCCTCTCCATCTGTTCCTGCCCAAACTGTACCTTCTCGATCACAATAAATTGTATTTACGCGTTCAGAAGTAAACCCTTGCCTTGTACCAATTGATTTAAATTCACCAGCATTTACTTTAAGCATACCAAAGGCAGACAAAGCCCAAAAATTGGTTGAATCTTTCACACTGGCTGATTTAATAAAAATTCCTTCGAGTGGTTTATAGAAATTATTGAGTTGTGTTGGTTTTTTTGGGTCGAACATTAGTAATCCCTTGTTGGAACCGAGCCACATTAAGCCATTGTCATCAATAAAAATAGACAGTAAATAACCTTTGAAATCGGCATTCTTAACAACATTAACGAAACTATCACCTTCCAATTTAAAAAGACCATTGACTACAGAAATCAGCCAGACATTTCCTGTATCATCAGTATTGATGGCTATAACTTTGTCTGATTTAAATTTCTTATCCAGGTTATAAATATCAATCGCTCCATTTACCGGATTAAGCCTTCCAACTCCTCCTTTTGGGGCAGAAAACCAAATATACCCTTGCCCTTCTGCGATAACACTTACTGAGTTTTCGCTTTCGTTGTCTTTATTAATGTAGTAGTTTTTGAAACTATTGCCATCAAATCTGGAAATGCCCATAGCGGTTGCAGCCCACAAATTGCCTCTTTTGTCTACCATTATATCTCTGACATAATTGCTCGCCAGACCGTCTCTAATGGTATAGCTTTCAAAACTTTCTCCGTTGTATTTAGAAAGCCCCCCAAGTAATGTGGCAATCCATAGGTTGCCGAAATTGTCTTCCGTAATATCCAATACTTTATCGTGCACCAGTCCGTCACCTATGTCATAGTTGACAAAGTTGTATGACTGTGCCGAAAGCATGAAAGTAAGTGCCATCAGACAGCTTACAAGAGATAGTGTTATGTAGGTAGTAGACCTCATATTAAAGGCCAAAATAACATTAAAAATAAATTCACCCCGTTTGGGGGAATAAGTCAACGGAGCAAATAAAGTTTTCCAAAGCCTTTCTTAAAAGCTTTGTCTGCAGATGTTGATCTGTTTTCCAAGTCCTGACCATTTGATTTTACGATCACACGGTAGATATACACACCATTTGCCAGTTGATCACCGTACTCATCTTTACCATTCCACGCAAAATCACTCACATTGTTGCCAATCCTTATCGGCCCTAGTTCATTTTGTGTGATTTCTCTCACAATTCGACCTGAAACCGTCATGATTTGTATTTTAATTTGATCGGGGATTTCACTACCTGTAAGCGTAAAAATAAATCGTGTACTGGTAGAAAATGGATTAGGATATGGGTAAAAATTAGTTACTGATGATTCATTTACAACTTCGAAATTTATACTGTATGGCTCCATTCCACTTGGGTTGCCACTTTCATCCGAAGCATCTACTCTCAGCGTATAAATGCCATCAGCCAGTGGCTCTGGCTTATACTCTACTTTAAAATCGGTCTCCTCAGTTGCTTCAAACCATTGAACGTTAGGAGATGAAAATGGAACTCGCTTGAACGTACATGTCTCACAAGACTCTTTGATAAAAACATTTATGCCCGTGGTGTCCTTTTTAAATAAAAACTGGTTGTCTTCTTTTAAAGCTATACTGATTAGGGGTGAAGGAGATACAATCTCCCCGTCAAGAATTCTCTCTCCATCAAAAACAACATCCAGAATCGGATTAACATTATCTTCAGTCACACTTAAATAATTATTGATATCAACAATATTATTTTCATAGTATTGTTCGAGCTCTTTACGAGGGTTTACAAAGACATTTAAGTCATTGGTACCTGATTTACCAATAGTACTAAGGTTCAAACTAAAATTAGTCGTGTCACCTACGTTGGGTGATTTTATCTTTTGAGTGATCTTTTGTGAGGTCCTTGTGTCATCGTTAAATATCGTATAATCTACAAATAACGAATCACTAAAATTCTTATCAGAGATATTCATAAACCCAAAATTGGCCGTTAGCTGAACACCCTCCTGTAAATCCTGACTCATTTGAAAATCATCGTTTAAAACGACAACTCCTTCAGGGACACCAGTATAAATTACCTGCCATTTTTGTATTTGGGCAGATGTCAAGTTATCGGGGTCTTCCGTATTATACCTAAGACGTAAATAAGGATATTGAGTGGCATCTATAGCTGATATATCTATAATCTTTGATGTTTGGTTATTCATCAACTCAACTTCTTCACCTTCAGCATCAATACCCAATATATCAACAGAATATACATCCGTTACAGGTGTCTCAGAGACTTTGATTTCATTTATTACACTTTGCCATACAGAGGCAGGACCAACAATTGTTGAAACCATTGCACCTTCTGAAAACACCCCTTCAATTGTTTCGTCAATACTTAATTCCTGCTCATCTTCGGGAGCAGTTGAAGTCGTAAACGTTACAGCATCTCCGGCACTTACACCCTTTCTTCCAATTAGAATGTATGGCTCTCCATCCTGCAATGACTCTATTTCTGCAGTCGAAGCACCAATTTCTTCTAATTTAGTTTTAACACTTGCGCCCCATAAAGAAAACTCCGGATCACCAATGGTATACATGATAACCGAGTCTCCAGCGGCAATGGCATCTATGTAGTCTATAAGATTATCATTCCCGGATTCAAACTCTGCTCTTGTAAAACTATTTATTACTTGAGGAGTTCTTCCACATGTCTTAGGGTCTTGAAAAATCAACGGAATGGCCGCATATGGAACTGTTGTACTTTTGTCGAAAGCTATGAAATTTACGGTGTTATCTCTACACCGCTTTAGGTTATCAATGTTATACTCTGCTCCATTTAATTGAACAGATATATCAGCAATACCTGCAGGATTGGCACTACCATATGTACGTATAGATACATCTGTGGATGTTTCTTTAAAATCAAGTGACTTATCAAAAAGATTCCTAGACAATCCCGTAAGCGCATTTTCGTCATATTGGTTAAATACACTTTGAGACCAGCCTTCGGGGCCATCGCTGATATAAATAAAAGAACTGTTTACCCATTCATCGCTTTCGCCCTGTTGTGGTTGTGCAAATTTCGTTCTCCAAAAATATACAGTGCTATCATTGGCTGGTATATCTGGTAAAAGCGTTGGTTGCCACTCCGCCAACGATTTAGCATTAACTGTCGTTTGGCTCAATGCCGGGCTATTGAAGGTATTTAGTGTATCAATTTCAAATAAGAAATCGCGGGGCTCGCTAAATAAGTTTGTTGACTGCGCCAACAATCTCACATCATGATTGCTCACAATTGAGTAATCGACTGGAAACAAATTTTTGGTGCCAAAAAGTGGTATAAATAAGTCAAAAATGGCGCTATTATTTGCTTCGTCTATTTCCGCAATAGCATTATCTGTATCAAGGTCTATAGCAAATTGATTGTTGCCAAAACTATTAGGAATTTGGTTGTTAACTACAAATGTTAACGTATCCTGATACAGTGGTGACGGATATATCGAATCCATCATTATTGAAGTATTATCTGATAATGTACGTGTAATACTGACTTTTAAAGAGTCATTGGTGGTAATACCAAAGTTTCTAACAATGATTTTTAATAGAAAACTATCCTGCTCGGCATTGATAGGATCTGGCGTAAATGATTCAGCAAATACATTATCATCATTTATTTCAAAGTCTGGCATATCAGCTCCAAACAGTTGTACTGCCGGGTCTCCTAAAAGTACCATTTGTTGTGCCTGAGTGATATGTACTGGTATAGCTGTAGTGTTTTCTAAGTACCTTCGAGCCGTCTCTTTATGAATCTGTCCAATTGATTTGTTGATAAACAAAGAGTCTCCATAGGCTACACTATAAAATGTATCCGTATATAATCTGAGAGAGGAAGAAAACCCAAAAGAAGCATGCGCAATAAAGCCAATCGCTCCTTTATCGGCCGCATTTATCCAATCTTCGCCAAACAATATGTCCTGATTAAAAAACTGACCTGCATTACAACCATTAATTAAGAACATTGGGTAACGTCCTGCATTGTTATACCCTAGCACAGGATCTGTTGCAAAACCTATGTCTATGTCAATTACAGATGGTGATGAATGACCAAAAAATGTTATAAGGTTTAAACCATTATTTACTTCATCCGCCACATTAATCAATTCCACTGTACTATTTGATTGTTTATTGATTGTTGTTACATCTCCACCAAAAAAATCGTCATTAGCTATAGATTTAAATCCATCCATATAGGTTTTAAATAGACTTAATTCAAAAGTGGATATTCCTCCACTTAAATGAAGCACTCTTTTTCTCCATAGTTCATCAAACGGAACTGAAGCCATCTCACGTACCTTATCCAGGTATTGCATAACCTGTGTAGGGGTGACTGCCGGGATTCTACCAACCGGCACTGCTGGTTCGAAAGTCGTTCCACCCAATCCTGCAGTAAAAGCCATATCAGATCCGGGGTTGCCTGCAGATGGTACCAGATCCCGTAGCCTTCTGGTGATTCCAAGTTTTGTCACCTCGACAAATCCTGCAGGGTTTCGATGAAAATTGTAACGTGGGTCAAGCCCCTTTCCAATTAAAAAGAGGTATTCAGGATCCCCTTCGTTTACCATGAATTTCATGAAATTATATACAGCCAATGGGCTCGTTTCACCATAACTATACTGATTGTAAAGTAAGTCCATGTCCACAGTAAGCGTATCGAAATTTCCTCCTTCAGCAGACGCACGATATTTGGCATATTCTTCTACCGGGTCGAGACCATCAACAGGATCTCTAAGTAGTTTATTAGAAATAATAATATAGTTGTGATCTGATGCTGCTAGGTTCCTAAAAGTCACCTGTTTTAGTATAGGCGTGAGTAACTGACTGTCAGAATATAACAGCAGCTTACGACTGCTTGCTGTATTGTTTACAATAGCATCAATTGTACTCCCAGATTGGTTATAGCCAATTCTAATAACATTGTTCTTATCTGTCACATCATACATACGAGCTGATACCGGAGCGTTATCAATTTCGACAAAAGATTTATTTCCACCATTTGGCCTTAAATAAAAATGCTTGACCCCACTGCTATTTGCATCAAAATTTTGGGCATAGATAAGCCTGACATAAGAAACACTAATTCGATCATTGCCACTATTAAACCCTAATGCCCGTACACGTACAATCAGGCTACCAGACGCATTGATATCCGTCCACTCAATTGAGCTTGTAAACACCTGACTCTCATAATCGTCAAAATCAATGGTGCCTAAGGACCTTAATGCTCCCGCATTAGGCCCAACTAAAACTTCTGCCCGATGGGTTACATTATCCCTACCTACTAAAAGCACTTCCAATTGAGGGTCTCCATCAGTAGTCACTTGATTTTCAATACCAGTTATCGTTTGATCTAAAAATTCATTTTCCTGAAACTGCGCACTAGTCCAGCCTTCACCTATATCAAAGAAAGTGTATTTAGTCACATCACCACTATTAAAACTCTGACCTGGTGAGTATTGACTAACATTTAGTACTAAGGCATCTTCGTTATGAGAGCTTTCTGCAGGCAAACCACCTACATTGTTCTCAGAAAATGGCATCATTCGCTTCCCATTGGTACTTGTAAGGTGATACGTGAGAAAGTAAGCAGTAGAGTCAGAATATAAGTTATAGAATTGGTGTGGCTGGGCAGAACTGGGCTGATATAAGTCAGCATCTAATGTTCCATCATTTTTTACTCCATAAAACTCAATATAATCAGAGGTATTGAAAACTGCATCACCCTGACCATTGACCACAATTGCCTGCTCCTCTCCCCTATGAAAAAGTTGAATTCTTCTTGGGTCTACTGAAGTAACAGGAAAGCCAGCGTTTACAAGGTCAGTATATGTAATTCTATAAATGCCTTCTTCCGCAATGGAAATCTTGTAGTATGATTTATTGTAGTCAATCCATTCATCGCCATAGGTCTGGGCGTTAGCAACACTGCCTAGCACAGCTATGAGAATTATGGTAATATTTAATATTCTATACATCACTTCTTGTTCAATCCCGCTTTAATTGAAAAAACATGTGAGTAGAGAGACTCAGACTGGTCACCAATATCTGTTAGCGCATAGTCAATCACTGCACCTTTTATATTAAAACCAATACCAAAATTTGGTTGAAAAGTCATGTATGTCGACTCATCAAAGTCTTTAACTTCCTGTACTTTACCAGCACCTCCTCTTAGAAAAACGAGCTTTTTGTAATTTACCTCTAAACCAATTGCAGCATCAAACGAAGCAAAATCGGACTTTGCCAGTGTATTCCGTTTACCATCAAATGAAAAAATAAGATCAGCGGAAGCCAACACACCAAAGGAATTAATCGGAAAGTACCTGCCTACACCTAACATGGCTTTCGGCACTGTTATTTCAACAGAATTTTCCGGGATTTCATTACCTGTTTGCGTGTAGATATCCAGTATGAGTTCAGTATTGTGTGACCACGCATTGAATGTACCTGTGATATCTCTTACCATCAAACCAATTTTCCATTTTTTTATATCTAGTTGTGCTCCAAGGTCTAAGCCAAACCCCCAGGCTGTAGCAAAATTGCCTGCCACACGATGTATTACTTTAAAGTTTGCCCCCATTTTTAACCCATCTAGAAAATCTACTTTTCGAGCATATGAAAGTAAAAAAGCATAATCTGCTGCAGAGAAGAACCTAATTCTGTCATAATTGATAGCACCGCTTGCATCATATAAGAATCTGGTATCTGGAATATCATCTACGCCAAACCTAATAATCGAAACACCTAAAGCACTCATTGAGTCTATAGGAGTGGCAAAACCGAGATAATCATATTTTGCAATACCTGCGAAGTATTCGGCATGCATCAGGCCAAACTCATAATCATTTTTAATTTCTAAAAGTCCTGCAGGGTTCCAATACCCTGAAGTTACATCATCGGTAATAGCTGTAAGGCTATTTGACATCGCCAGCCCCCTGGCTCCAACTCCTATGGATAAAAATTCATTGCTGTATTTCGGAGTCTTATCCTGAGCAGTAGCAGCAAACTCAGGAAAAATAAAAAGTAAAAGTAAAAGTAGCTTTATCCGCATTATCAATTCATCTACCAACTTGTGTTTATGGCACCTAACTTATCACCAAAAACATCTACTTCTAGTAAATACATTTGGGTATGTTAAAGTAACAAAATACTTAACGAAAATCATGTAAAAATCATCTCATGAAATCGAAATCAGGCCAAATAATCGCTCATAAATTTAGATAAAAACTCTTTATAATAGTGTCTTACTAATTTTTATTTTAATTATTTAAATAAATTTTAATACAAGCTAATATTTTTTACTTAGTACTTGGCCATACACAGTACCTTTTCCGTATACTTGTCTAAAAGGTCAAAAACCCGAGACGTAAATGTCTCTACAAACACAGAAAGTATGAATCTGGAAAACACACAAGTACAAATGCGGAAGGGCATTCTTGAGTACTGCATCTTACACATCATCTCCAGGGGTGAGGTGTACGCATCAGATATGCTTGAAGAGCTTACTTCTGCAAAAATCATGGTAGTGGAAGGTACCCTCTACCCTTTGCTTACCCGATTGCGAAAGGCAGGGCTGGTAGAATACAAATGGGTGGAGTCTACATCAGGGCCGCCAAGGAAGTATTATACACTTACTAAAGAAGGTCAGAAGTTTTTGGACAGCTTAAATCTAACTTGGAAAGGACTGGTGCAGTCAACCAAAAAGATAACAGCAAAAAAACAATAACAACGGTTCAAAAAATTTCTCAAAAGAATAAATAAGAAAACAATGAAAAAAAATATAAGTATCAATATAAGCGGAATTATCTTTCATATCGAGGAGGATGCCTATGAGCGACTGAGAGATTACCTCGGTTCGATCAATCAGTATTTCTCAAGCTTTGATGATAGCCTCGAAATTATAGCTGATATAGAAAGCCGCATCGCAGAGATATTTCTGGCTAAGCTTAATGAAAATAAGCAAGTCATAAATAAAGAAGATGTTGATGATCTCATTACTACCATGGGTAGTATCAAAGATTTCCAGGCCGTTGAAGATCAGGCTATCGGTGATGATGAATCTTATGACAGTGACAACCAGAATCAATGGAAAGACACTTCATCTAAACGCCTATATAGAGATGAGAAAAGGAAAATATTAAGCGGTGTTTGTGCAGGTATAGCCCATTATTTTAAAATAGATCCGCTTTGGGTAAGGCTCATCTTTTTAATCCTCTTCTTTGGTAGCTATGGTACCATTTTGCTTGTCTACATAATCATGTGGATAGTAGTACCAAGCAATCTTGACTTATCTGATGATAAAAAAATCAAAAAGATGTATCGGAACCCCGAAGACAAGGTACTTGGTGGTGTCGCAGGAGGTATTGCAAAATACTTTGGTGTCGATGTGGCCGTAATCCGACTTCTTTTTGTGATTTCCATATTTTTGGGAGGTACAGGTCTCATTGCTTATGTTATTTTATGGATCATTCTGCCAGAAGCACGCACCATTACAGATAAAGTACAAATGCAAGGTGATCCTGTAACTTTATCCAATATAGAATCTAATATCAAAAAAAGCTTAAAAGTTAAAGATGGTGAAGAGGAAAACATCTTTGTGAAAATCTTGCTGTTTCCTTTTAGGCTTATTGCGACAATCATCAGTGGTATAGGTAAAGCCCTTGGGCCCGTCATGCTATTTCTGGTAGACTTTATAAGAGTAGCTTTCGGGATAGGTATGGTTATGGTTGGACTGTGTTGCACGTTTGCAGTAGTTGTATGTGCCGGCATATTGTTCGGAGTAGTTTCAAGCGGCCTTTGGGAGTCTGGCTTCCTTGTAGGTGATGTTGGTTTTCCTGTAGAATTAATTTCTGATACAATTCCAGTCTTTACTTCAGTCGCAGCATTCTTTATGGCAATAGTACCTTGTATAGTATTCATACTATTAGGAATATCATTGGTAGCCAAAAGAATAATTTTTAATGCTACAGTTGGCTGGTCCTTATTTGCTGCCTTCATTATCTGTGGCATTATTCTAAGTGTGAATATTCCTGCAATTGTGTACAAATTTAGAGAAGATGGCACCCATAAGGTCACTCAAGCTTATGATCTTGGAAATAAGACTGCAGTGCTTACAATGAAAGAAGTAGGTATGGAAGATTATGACGTGACCAGACTCACACTTCGTGGGCATGATGAATCAGAATATAAATTGGTACAAGAGTTTGAGTCACAAGGTAGCTCTCGAAGAAATGCTATTGAAAACGCTCAAATGGTTTCGTACAATGTGGCGTTTGAAGAAGATTCAATACTTGTTTTCGACTCGAACATTAAGTTTAAAGATGACGCAATATTTAGAGCACAGCGACTGGATATGACATTATACATACCGTATAACAAACCATTCCAAATGAGCGAAAACCTTCATCACATTATTTATAATACGATCTATCGATCAGGATATAGAGTATGGGATATGCCTAACAATACCTGGGTGTTTACTGAAGAGGGTTTACAATGTGTTACTTGCGACAAAGTAATTGATGAGGATGACGATGATAACGAAGTCATTTCTATGAGAGGAGATGGTAAAAGCCTTAATTTCTCAGATTTCAATGACCTTGATATTGCTAGTGCTTTTGTTGTAAACATTAATAATGGCCGTGACCATCGGGTGGTAGTAAAAGGTGAAGACAGATTTATTGATAAACTCAACATCTATCAGGATGGCGACAAGCTTTATGTAAATTATGACGAATACAATATGTCTGATTTTGTTAAGTCTCGAGATGCGGTAACAGTAAACATAACTATGCCGGAATTGGAGGATTTAGAGCTCACTGGCGCTGCGAAGTTATACATCAATGGGTTTAAACAGCGTGAGATGTCATTTACCTTAACCGGTGCATCTTTTGTAAAAGCCCACGATATTAAAGTGGACAATATGAAGATAGAGCTCACTGGAGCTTCTGAAATGCAGCTTCAAGGTTCTGCCTACGAGTTAACGGCTGACATTACAGGAGCCTCTCATCTCAATGCTTATGAATTTGAAGTACAGCGAGCCAGGGTAGAAGCACATGGAGCATCTTCAGCACGCGTTAATGTTTCTGAGCAGCTTGATATTGAAGAAACATTAGCAAGTTCTGTAAAGTATAAAGGCAACGCTAAGGTGAAAAGAGAGCGCTGGTTTTAATCATCCAATAACAACAAATGAAAAGAGTCGCCTATACAGGCGACTTTTTTTATGATTACCTTTTTATCAAACCAGGAGTATGCTAGCTTAGGGTATGGTAAAATACATCGCAATTGTTTTATTTATAGCCATTGTTGGCTGCAAAAACTCACAAACACAAACGCTTAATCAAGGTTTAAAAGGTCAGGTATTGTGGCTGGAGGGCAATTTCATGCCGGGACCTGGTCAAAACAAGAAAGGTGAGCCAGTTGAGCGCGAAATTTATATCTATGACGTGATCAACGCAAAGGACTTACAGGAAAAAGGTAACAAATTATATGAAATGCCTGATCAAGAACCGATAGCTATTGCTCAAAGTAATAGTGATGGTCTATTTGAGGTGTCTCTCCCGGCAGGAAGATACTCTGTGTTTACAAAGGAAGAAGAGGGACTTTTCGCCAATGCTTTTGATGGTGAAATGAATTTAAATCCTATAACTGTTGAAGCACAAAAATTCAAAGAGGTAATCTTGAAGATCAATTATAAGGCTGCTTATTGATTTTCACTTGGTAATCATTTCTTATTTACTTTTATAAACCTGTTTAAAAGTCATCAAAATGAATATTGAATTTGTCAACCCATTGCTTTGGGGTGTGCCGTGTTTTATTGCACTTGTTCTCCTCGAACTTGCTTATAGCAAAACACACAACAATAAAGAACTCTATAATTGGAAAGACCTTTTCGCCAGTTCGTCAATGGGCTTAGGAGCTGTTGTTTTGGCGCCCTTAGTCAAAGTGGTTTCAGCAGCCACAATTTTTTACTTAGTCTACGAACTCTTTAATCCTGAGATAAATGGTGTGAGGACTAATATCATGGGCTATGAATCGTTTGGTTGGGCCTGGTACCTGTGGTTGATCTGTCAGTTTTTAGATGACTTTAGCTACTATTGGTTACATCGATTCAATCATACAGTAAGGTTCATGTGGGCTGCCCACAGTGTTCACCACTCCTCAAATCACTATAATTTGGGCACAGGCCTGCGCAACGGCTGGTTTACCATCTTATATAAGCCACTATTTTATATGTGGATTCCCGCCATTGGCTTCCATCCTGAAATGGTGCTCGTTTGTCTTGGAATAGAAGCCCTCTGGCAATTTCAACTGCACACTCAATACGTACCGCACTTAGGCTTTCTTGAAAAATTTCTTAATACGCACAGACAACATCAGGTACATCACGCACGCAACCTCAAGTACTTAGATAAAAACCATGGTGGCTATTTAAATATCTTCGATAAGATATTCGGTAGCTGGAAAGAGTTAGATGACAAGATTGATATTGAGTATGGTGTGATTAGTGAACCAAACTCACACAATCCGTTGAGGATTGTTACGCATGAATACAAAAATATTTATGAAGACATAAAAAGAGCTAAAAACCCCTATGAGGTATTTATGTATATCTTTGGTGAGCCGGGATGGAGCCCCGATGGCTCTACACTCACCGTAAAACAACAGCAACGTAAATTAGAAGAGCAATCACAAGAACAGGTGGCTGTGAAAGGGTAAATTGTAAACCTCTATTTTAAAATACATCATGATCAATCTAATAGGTATACCATACGATGCTAACTCTTCCTTTCTGAAAGGTCCTGCCTTTGCACCACAGCGTATTCGATTAATGGCTACTGAAGGTTCAGCCAATGCTTTTGCTGAGAATGGAGTTGAGTTTAAAAACAGGGCTAATTATATCGACCATGGTGATATGGAGTTTCCAACTACCGACCCTTCAAGAGCATTTGAAACCATAAAATCTCGCATTACTGGGTTGCTAAAAAACAATGAAAAGGTATTGTCTATAGGAGGAGATCATTCTGTAAGTTATCCTGTTGTCAGTGCCTTTTTAGAGCATTATGATCAGCTCAATATATTGCACATCGATGCTCATGCCGACATATATGATGATTTTGATAACAATCCATATTCACATGCCTCGCCTTTTGCACGATTGCTAGAAAGTGGAAAAATCGAATCTCTGACTCAAGTTGGGATCAGAACTTTAAACCAACACCAACGAGATCAAATTGCTAAATTTGGAGTGAATGTGATTGAAATGAAAGATCACAATTTGGATTTCATCTCTAAGCTGCAACACCCATTGTACATCTCACTCGACATGGACGGTCTCGATCCAGCTTACGCACCAGGAGTTTCACACCATGAGCCTGGTGGCCTTAGCACACGACAAGTCATTGATATCATTCAAAAAATACCGGTAGAAATAGTCGGTGCAGATTTAGTTGAGTATAACCCTGTTAGAGATATCAACAATATGACTGCCATGGTTGGTTATAAGTTGATGAAAGAATTAATGGCGAAGATGCTGTAAAAAAAGGTGGTAAAAACCACCTTCTTTATACTATAACGCTTCGATTTCCTGCCTTACAAAGGCCATAAGATCTTTAATATAATCTTTACTGAAATCAAATTTGATGTTGGCGGCTTCATAAACTTCTGGTATAGACTTGGTGTACCCCAACTTCAAGGCATTGAGGTAGCCTTCTAAACCTTTACTATTGTCTTCTTTGAAGTTTTTCCAAACAGCCACTGCTCCTAATTGTGCCATGCCGTACTCGATGTAATAAAACGGCACTTCATATAAATGCAGCTGTTTTTGCCATAAATGGTCTTTATTTTCCTCTAGACCTGACCAGTCGGTAACATTATCAGAGAAGGCATCAAAAATATTATTCCACTCAGTAAGCCTTTCTTCAACGCTATGGCCTGGATTTTCGTAAATCCAATGTTGGAATTTATCAATAATGGCCACCCAGGGAAGCGTTTCTATGATTTGCTCTAAATGCTCTTTCTTAGCACGCTTCAGATCCTCCTCATTGTCGAAAAACAAGTGCCAGTGATCCATAGATATCAACTCCATACTCATAGAAGCAAGCTCTGCCACTTCCGATGGTGTATGTTTAAAATCACTCAACTCAAGATCACGCGTAAGGAATGAATGTACAGCATGGCCACCTTCATGTAATATGGTGATCATATCCCTCAAAGTAGACGTGGCGTTCATAAAAATAAATGGTACTCCAATCTCTGAAAGCGGATAATTATATCCACCAGGAGCTTTTCCCTTGCGTGACTCCAGGTCCAGGTGACCCATTTCGTCCATTATTTCAAGGCACTGCCCTAAAAACGGATCAAGCCTCTTAAAGCATTCTATGGTCTTATCTGTTAACTCTTTACTTGAATTAAAAGGCTTTAGCGCTTCTTTATTTTCAGGATCAACAGCTTTATCCCAAGGCTTCAAGGTATCAACACCGAGTTTTGACTTACGCTCTGCGGCCAGATCATTTAGCATAGGCACCACCTCTTTCTTCACTGATTCATGAAAATCAAAGCAATCCTGTGGGGTATAATCAAAGCGCCCCATGGAAGAGAACTTATAATCTCTGAAATTATCGAAATCAGAATTTTGAGCTACCTGATGCCTAAGGCTTATCAGTTTTGAATACAGCTCATTGAATTTATCCTTATCAGCAAGACGTCTTTCAGCAATTCTATGATACACCTTCTCACGCTCCTCACGGTCTGGCGATTGTAGTTTTACAGCAGCTTGTTGTAAGGTTAATTCCTGGCCATCCAGTTCGATAGTCATGGCACCTGACAGCTGACCATATTTCTGTGTCTCTGTTTGTATTTCAGTAAAAATCGGTATGTTTTGCTCTCTGAATATTTCAACAGCCTTTTTAAGGCTTCTGATCATTATATCAAACCCATCTTCTTTTTCTAACTCAGCTAAAAACGGGCTATTCAAAGCTTTTTTATTGAGTTTATCGCTGATTGGTGCAATTTTTGGCTGAATTTGCTGAACAAAATGCTGGTAGGCCTGAGTATACTCTTGATTGTCAGTATACCTGGTCATATAGATGTATCTCCATCCCGCATCTTCAGAAATGATCGATTCTAACTCGCTCCTATCCTGGAACCACTTTCTTAAATCGTCCTTATTTTCTACTTCTCTTTCCAATAAATCCTTAAAAAACGGCTCTAAGCCTTCCCAGTTATCTACTTTAAAATCTTCTGGGATAAATTTTCTAGGATTTCTTTTTGGTAGTTTTATTTCTTGCGTATTCATTCCTCTCTAATTTTCTTTTGCAATAATTCTATTACTATAAAACTTTCCTTCTTTTTGAGATACTTGCGTTAATTCTATTTCTCCAGTTTTAGAAGAGTAGCTACATTCTATGAAATTTGTAGTAGTTGATTTTAAATCGAAATCCCAACATTTATCATTAATACAAAACTGTGCATTGAGTGGGTTGTTCAATTTTAAAGTAATAGCATCCTCAGTATTTAACTCTCCTCGATTGATTCCATTTACTTTAACCGTAACGGCCTCATCTTTTTCTTTTTTGGCCCTCCGATAAATCACTATATCTATACTATCCATCGGTATGACCTCATCAATTTTTAACCTGTTGTAATTCTCAATGAATGTCAGAATATCGTCAACTCTATCACCATTCCTCGTCAGTTTGTGATTTTCTTCTAATCCTTTCTGCAAATCATGAACCATGGCATTAGACAAGACGAAGATTTTGCCGCTATTAATATTTATAACTATTGCCTCCCTAACTTTGCCATAATTATCTTGTAGATTTAATTTAAGGGATTCGTTATACATATTAATCGTATCTGAGAAATAACAAAGTAATCCCAAACCGTCTAATTGAGTAAACCCACCATGGTCAGAGTAGTTTCTTCTATTGATATAAATATTGTACCCATCAGAAATACCCCAAGAAGAAATTATTTTAAAATCATCAATAATTGTATCGGTTGGAATGACAAGCATTTCATTTTTATCATTCCTTTCAAATTTAAAATCGAAAACTAAGGACGGGCTATTGTATTTAAATTCCTCAAAACTAGAATAAATACCTTTTTTAGGTATTTCATTTATTATTGGTACCTGTCCAAACAATAGATTTGATATCAGAATTGAGATTAAAATAGCATAATACTTCATTCACCTATCCAATCTCAATCACTACATCATCAGTGAGTGGGTGCCCGACACATGTTAGTACAAAGCCTTCGTCCAACTCAGATTCTGACAAGCCTTCTTCCTCATCTAGTTTAACTTTACCAGAAAGACATTTGCCTCTACATGCAGTACAAAGTCCACTCTGGCAGGAGTATGGCAGGTCGATACCCATATCCAAAGCCGTTTCTAATATAGTACTGTCTGGCTCTACAGTAAACTTATGCTCATCTCCATCATAAATGACAGTAACTTCTCTTGACACCACTTTGGATCCTTCGGCCGGCTCTTCTTTTTTGAGTTCTTTATCAATGGTTCCGGCTACAAAGCTTTCCTTAAAAATATTATCTTTCGGAATGTTTTGTTCAGCCAATAGGTTCTCAACATTCTTCATCATCCCCTCAGGCCCACACATCAGGTAGGTGGTCTTGTCACTACCCCAATTAGGTATGCGTTCAAAAATTTTCACCAACATGTCGTGGTTTAGTAAACCACTATGACCTTGCCAGTTCATTGGTGCGTCATCCAGTACATGGATAACATGCAAACGCCCTTCAAAATCAGTCTGCAAGGCATCTAATTTCTCTTTGAATATGATGCTGTCAATATCTCTATTACAGTAAATGAGTGATATTAAGCTATCAGGCTCCTCATTGAGCATCGACTTAATAATCGACATCATAGGCGTGATACCGCTACCTCCTGCAAACAGGATCAGGTGCCTTTTATTGGTAGAGTCATAATCAGTCGTGAATACGCCCATCGGCTCCATTACCTTTAAGCTATCGCCAACTTTAAGATTATCAGGTAACCAGTTGGACATCAAACCGTTTTCTACACGTTTCACACTTACTTTTAAATCCTGATCCACATAAGGTGATGAGCTTAAAGAATATGCTCTCCTGATTTCTTTGCCATCGATGGGAGTAATCAGGGTTAAAAACTGACCTGACTTATATTCAATTTTGTTTTCAGGTTGTTCAAACACAATACTTATTGCATCCTTAGTTTCCTGAATTATTTCCTTAACCTTTAGCTCATGGTACCTATTTTGGCCCGATGAAGCTGGTTTATCTTCTGAATCTTTATTTTTCTTAAAAAAGCTAAATGCCATATTTCTAAAAATTTAACCAATACGTTAGTTTCAAAATAAGTGCCCGATTCTTTGTCCTAAAATCATCGGGAAAATAGTTATCTGTATATACAACAAACAAATCGGACACTGGTTTGTAGCGCCACTGAAAGCGAGCATTCAAATTTACATTGTCGGCCTGCTCATTGTATTGCACAAAGGTAGTAAGGAATAACTTATCTGTAAACGTAAAATCAATTCTTGGTCCGATAAGCCAAAATTCTGTGGCTTTGAAAGGGGCAGGGAAATCATGTAGGTTGTTATAGTCAATATCCAGAGCAATCAAACCATATGGTTGATATCTAAAGTTAAGTTGCGCATTTGCATTGAAACGTTTCCCGTTAAAGAACCCACCATAAGAGCCTTCAATTTCAGCAGAAAACACTTTTCTACTGTCTGTTTCATATTCAGCGTTGAATGTATACCACTCAAATTCATCTCCTGCCTGTAATTCTTCAGCTTCTGTCAAGTCACTGTCAGTGGGATCAAAAGATCTTCTAAGTCTTATATAATCATAAGAACCTCTAAAACTAAGGTTAGATGTGTTTTGATGAATAAAACCATAACTTACACTATAGTCCATATCTGTTTTCTCAAAATTGAAATCGGTGAGGTAATTAAAATCAACTCCTGGCCCATGACGTACAATAAATGAATTTTTAGGATAGAAGTTAAAATCATTGAAAGTACCGAGTCTGATGATATCTTTACGCTGAACAAAGCCGGTTTCAGCATTGAACCCAGAGCCAAGTCCGGACGCGAGCACTCTCAACTCCAGGTTGGTGGTATTATATCCCAAAAACATTCCTGCTGAAAAAGCATCATCTTGCTGGTCTTCATCAAATGACCTATGAAAAAAGAAATCTCCTTCCCACCTACCATCAGTTGATAAAAGGTTATAATCTACCCCAATAACCCTATTATATTCACTTGTAGAAGATGTGGTTTCATTATCATCAAAATCAATCGCCTGGCGATTGACCATAATTACACCAATGTTAGATCTGCCAAAGATTTGCCGTTGAATTACCCCTACCGTATAGTTTTGGGCTAACAGATCTATTGCGGTGGAATCTCTCTCACCCACTCCTGTTAATAATGCGTTTGATTCTTTTTTAGTCTGCATATTGAGTATTCCAATGCGCCAGTCTTTACCTATTTTCCCACTTATACGTGCTCCGTAGAGTATTGGAATTTGTTTTCTATTGCCGGCACTATCTCTTGCAATACCAATTCTCCGACTAAAGAAAGGTCTCGACTCCCCAAAGCCACTTTCACCAAACAGATCCTGGTTTTCTAAAAAGAATTGACGTCTCTCCGGGAAGAAAATTTCAAACCTACTCAGATTGGTTACTTGCCTATCGACCTCCACCTGAGAAAAATCAGGGTTTACCGTCAGGTCAAGATTCAATGAACTACTCAGGCCAATTTTAGCATCAAATCCAGCATTAAAATCACTGCCACTTTCATCAATTTGATAATCTTTATTAAACCCCGAAGATACGTAAGGAATAAACGCCACATTAGGTCCTGCTTTCTTTAACGGTTCATCAAAAATTAGTTTACCTGCAAATGCCATACTCGAAGGTCGGTATCCCTGAGGCACAGGCGACCAGGTAGATTCCTCATTATTCTTTAAATCTTTGCGTAAGAATATAATATTCCACTCTCTGTTTTCTTCATCATACCTGAGGGTTTTAAAAGGAATTTTTAATTCAAACTCCCAGCGGTCTCCATAATCATGTACATTAGAAAACCATTTGTTATCCCAGTCAGTGGATACATCTGCACCATTGGTGACCAGGCCCTCCCGCCTTACACCGAATGGTGTGATGCCAAACGCAAACCCGTTAGTATAGTCATCATATGGGTCTATATAGATACTAAGATTTTCATTTCGTGGCCAATCAAAATCTCTTCTCAAAGATTGCATCACATGCTCTTTATCAGAGTTTTCGTAGCAAACGCCACCGATGTATAAATATTGATCATCGTAGGCTATCATTACCTCAGTCTGAGAAGTAGCCGCTATAGAATCTACCGGAAATGTAAGGATAAAATTATCTGCTCGCTGAGCAGTCTGCCAGTGCTCCTCATCAAGTTTACCATCTAAAAGAATAGTAGATGTAAGCCTTTCTGCCGTGAGCTGATATTGTTCGGAATGAACCTGAGAAAGGCCCTGGATAGTAATGATTAATAAAATGCCTGGCAGGCAGGCTCTGATTCGATTCATAAGAGGCAAATCTAATTATTTTGGAAAAATTTAAGCTTCCATAATTATGCAAATTACATAAGCGGATAGGCATAATTTATTTAATTTTGGGCTTTTCAAAACGCTAAAGCCTCTACTTATGCATCTTAACGAGCTTACCGCCATATCACCTATAGACGGAAGGTACCGAAGACACACCAACGGATTGTCAACACACTTATCTGAATTTGGTTTAATAAAATATCGTGTGCTTGTTGAAGTGGAGTACTTTATTGCCCTTTGTAAACTTCCTCTGCCACAGCTCAAAGGCGTAGAGGAATCGAGCTTTGAGTTGATTAGGAGTATTTATAAGAGCTTTAGTGAAGAGGATGCCCAAACTATAAAAGACATTGAGAAAACCACTAATCATGATGTAAAGGCGGTTGAATATTTTATTAAGTCAAAATTTGAAGATTTAGGACTGAAGGAGCATAAGGAGTTTATTCATTTTGGTCTTACCTCGCAGGACATCAATAATACCTCTATTCCTCTTTCTCTAAAAGATTCGATGGATGGCGTGGTATTGCCATTATTAAACAGTGTGAACAACAAAGTGGCAGAACTTGCGGTTGAGTGGGCAAACATACCTATGTTAGCTAAAACACACGGACAACCAGCCTCTCCCACACGGTTAGGGAAAGAATTGATGGTCTTTAAGGAGCGTGTTGATAAGCAACTATTCCTATACAAACAAATACCTCATAGCGCTAAATTCGGGGGTGCTACCGGAAATTTTAATGCTCACCATGTTGCCTACCCTGAAACCGACTGGGTGAAATTTGGCAATGACTTTGTGAAGAATCATCTGGGGTTGGAAAGAAGCCACCCTACTACTCAAATTGAACACTATGATAATATGGCTGCTCTTTTTGACAATCTAAAAAGAGTCAACACAATTTTGATTGACTTGAGTAGAGATATGTGGCAGTACATCTCAATGGGTTATTTTAAACAAAAAATTAAAGAAGGTGAAATTGGCAGTTCTGCCATGCCGCACAAAGTAAACCCCATTGATTTTGAGAATGCTGAGGGAAATCTTGGCCTCGCCAATGCCGTATTTGAGCACTTATCTGCAAAATTGCCTATTTCAAGACTACAACGTGATTTAACAGATTCTACGGTATTGAGAAATATTGGAGTTCCATTATCTCACACTGTAATTGCACTCAATTCACTCATAAAAGGATTAGGTAAAATTGAACTGAATAAAAAGGCTATTGATGCTGACCTGGAAGACAACTGGGCAGTAGTAGCTGAGGCTATTCAAACAATATTAAGAAGAGAGAATTACCCCAACCCTTATGAAGCCTTAAAGGGACTTACTAGAAAGAATACTCAGATCACTAGAGAGACCATCCATGAGTTCATCGATACACTGGAAATAGATGTAGACTTGAAAACATCGCTAAAGGAAATAAGCCCAATGAATTATACGGGAGTTTAGTATGATTTGAGATTTGAGGTTTGAGATTAAATATTGATTATATTCAGAACAAAAACTTGATTCTATACGTTTTATGTAATAACATTGTAATTACATGGAAACATCAATCATTCAAATTGGCAATTCAAAAGGTTTGCGTCTAAGTAAAGAAATACTTGAACGCTATAACATTCAAGATAAAGTAGAACTTATATTGGAGAAAGGCAGAATTGTTCTTAAACCAATAGCTAAGCCTAGAAAAGGTTGGGGCAAATCTTTTGAAAAAATGGCCAAAAATAATGACGACAAGCTGTTTATTGACGATGTCTTTGACGATGAAGATTTTGAGCAATGGTAATTAATCAGTACGAAGTCGTTTTAGTCAACCTTGATCCAACAATAGGAAGTGAAATAAAGAAAACAAGACCCTGTGCAATCATTTCTCCAAATGAAATGAATCATAACCTAAAAACTGTTATTGTGGCTCCTATGACTACAAAGTCAAAGAAGTACCCTACAAGAATTCCTGTATTGCATAATAATAAAAAAGGCTGGCTCGTGTTAGATCAAATAAGGACAATTGATAAGGCCCGAATAGTAAAGAAGTTCAAAGTTTTAAACAACTCGGAAATAAAGCAGTGCAAGTCTATTCTAAAAGAAATGTTGGTTGACTAGCCTTAAGAGTTCAACCAACATAATCACCGGTAAGTGCTCGGCATTCTTTACGTCTCTTTTTAAGTTTAAACTTCCAAAAAGGACCGTTTTTAAATGTCAGTTTCAGTTTCACCATCATGTTATGAAAGAATCTGTGTAGTTCGTTCATGGTATCACTTCTGCCTTTTCGTTGGATTGTATAAATAAAGCCCAAATCGCTAAACACCTCTTCCATACATGTATTGCCCATGAGTAAGCCATTTGGGCTATTCTTTACCCATTGAAGTGGTTTCTTATTTTTAATCTTTTTGTCGCTGGGCTTATAGGTAGGTGACGTATTTGTTTTACCGGTATCACCAAACTTCAGTTTCTCTTGTGCGGTTACAGGAATAATAAAAAACAAACATATGGTTATCAGCAGACCTCTCATCAGTCTTTAAAGTAAAAAAACTTAATCAAAATTGAGTCTGTGTTTGATAAGTATTTTACTCTTCGGGTTTATAAAGCAGTTGATTATTTACGAAATCATAAAGTGTTAGCCTGCGTAAGTCATAGTAAGCCACCCAAAATGACTTTAACGCATTGATATAGCTACGCTTTGCATTGTCTTTTTCAGTCAGAGCAATGTTGAGGTTGGTTATATCTGTTTTTCCAATCAAATAGCGGTTTTGAGCCACTGTATACCGCTCCTGAGCAACTTCATCAGATTTTTTGGTAATCTCTAGTTGGCTTCTCAACACTTCAAACTGGCGCACCTGTGTAAGAATTTCCTGCTCGAAGTTCTGTTCATCTTGAGCAATTACGTAGTCAGAAAGTCTTTCATTGGCAAGAGCTGTCTGCATGCGCGCCTTGTTTCTTCCCCAGTCCATAATTGGGATGCTGAAACTTATATTTGCCCTTTGTTCATCCAACGGGTCACTGTAAACATCATTTAACATCGGCCCAGAATCGTTGAGTCCAAATGTAGCTGTTACGTTGGTTTGAAAACGTTGTCCTCGGGCCTGAGCAACAGCCCGATCTGCCTCCAACCTTCGCCTCTCAAAGGCTAAAAAATCGGAGCGATTATTCTTGGCATATTCTAAAGCCTCTCCATAATTCACTTCAAACTCTGGAATAATCTCCGGTAGTTGTAATGAGAAATCAGATTCTGCATTTAAACCCACAAAAGACCTTAATTCAAGTCGAGTAGTCTCTAAATCTAACTGAGCTTGAGTCACATCTTGTTTAGAGCGTAAAAGTTGTAATTCCACCTGTAAAAGGTTGTTTCTAGAGGTAGTACCGATATTATACCTACCCTGCTCGATCTTATAGATGGTGTCATTATTGGCCAGGTTAAATTCTGCAATCTGCAAGTTAATCTGAGCAACCAGATAGCTAAAAAACAGATCAACAGCTTGCCTTGAGATCATTTCTTTTTCTTCGACAAACTCTCTTTTTGACTCCTCAAACCTCAAGGGCTCTGTTTTTTTATCCCATTTAAGTGGATTAAATGCAAAGACTGGTTGAGTCAAGCTTATGTTGAGCGGTGAACCTCTATATAACTGATTTTCAACATCATCGCCCAACACATCAAAATAAAAGAGGTTTGAGTTGATAGCTACATTTCCTCCAGTCCATGGTATGGGTTGCTCAAGGCCCAGATTGAGTTGAGAGTTAATCTGGTTTACCGGTACAAAACCAAATGTACCATCAGGCTGCTGCACCCTATCAAATGCCTTTGCATATCCAGGAGCTGATCCGCTTAATCTCAACTGTGGGTTATAGTTCGACTTATAAAATCGATACTGCCAGTACCTGTTTTCCTTACGAGTTTCTGCTTGTTTGGCTGCAGGAGATTGTTCAACCGCACGGTTAATAATTTCCTGTAACGATAGTTCTACTTTTTGTGCAGAAGCACCCGTTGCTAATAACACAAAAAGGCCTACAATTAAAATTGATTTATTCATAACGTAACGATGAAATTGGGTCTTGTTTTGCTGCTTTTCTGGCTGGTGCTATTCCAAAAATAAGACCTACAGTAGCAGCTACACCAAAGGATAAAATAATTGAGCTAAATGAAACGATAGTTGGTATTTCAGCAACTTCAGCCACTATATAGGCTAGTGAAACGCCTAATAAAATGCCTATGATGCCTCCCGTAACGCTGATCATTACCGCTTCAAATAAGAATTGATTGATGATATCAGTTTTCTTAGCACCTAATGAAAGTCTCAAACCTATTTCTTTAATTCTCTCTAATACTGAAGCAAGCATTATATTCATAATACCAATGCCTCCCACGAGCAGTGAAATGCCAGCAATAGCACCTAATACATAGTTAAAAATATCATTGGTGCGTTGTTGCTGTTTCAATAGTAACTCTGGTATTTCGATTTCAAAATCCACTACATCAAAATGCCTACGCGCTAACAGCCTTGACAGCACGTCTGCTGTCGGGTTCAACATTTCAGTTTCACCAACCTGAATAACCAATCGATCCAATTGATGGTAATTCACGACTTTACTTTCTCCTTCTTCTGAGCTTCCTCCTCCGATTATAATCACCCTTCCAGAGCTGCCTCTATTAGCGCCCTGAATCATAGATTGTGTTACCAAATCCCTATTTTCATACCTGATAAGTACAGTCTGTAAAGGTGTGTACACATCCATGTTATAATCCCGAATACCCAAATTTGAGATGCTGCTTTCACTGATAAGACGCTCTTTGAGCACGCCTATTACAGTAAGCCAGTTGTTTCCGCATTTGATGGTTTTGCCAATAGGATCCTCAGTGGGAAAAAATTTCGACTTTATGGCTTTGCCAATAATACAAACTGGTGCCCCTTTAATAAGGTGCTCTTCATTAAACATGTCACCTTCGGCTAACTCAAAATTACTTATGTTAAAATAGCTTGGCTCAACACCAACCAGTTTAGCCGATCTTCGGATTCCTCTTTTGATCAGATAGGTATCTATTACAATTTCCGGACTTACGGTGGCCACTCCTGGCACCACTTTCTTAATTGCTTCAACATCTCTCATAGTAAGACCGGGTGAAAAGCTTTGCTTTTTTTCACCGCCTTCAAAGGCATCTTCTACCTTCTCTTCAGTTTGTTCGACAACGGGTTCAATTACAATATTATTTACACCGACCAGTTTAATTTGCTCAAGTATCTCTTGCTGGGCTCCGTTTCCAATGGCCAACATAGCAATTACGGCTGCCACTCCAAATATTATTCCCAGTGCTGTGAGGATGGATCGTACTCGGTTAGCCACAACTGCTTCTATGGCTATATATAAATTAGCTAAAAGACGTTCGTTCATCTGCTACTTCCTACTATTTGGTCTGCCTCCACGTGGTCCTCTTGCTTCAGGTGCTGGCTCCTCTTCTTCCTCTGGCTCAAGATTTCTTTTACCATCCATTTCCGGTAATAATGCTATCTCGGCCTCTTTCATTCCACCTGGTATAGAAAGGTATAATTTCTCGCCTGCTTCAACACCACTTTTAATTACTGCTTCATCTGCATTAGTAGCCCCAACAATTACCTCCTGCTTTGATACATTCAGGCCATCTTTCTTATAAACATAGGTGATTGAGTCGAACTGACTATGTAGACATTCTAATGGAACATGAACAACATCTTCCATTGTTTTGGCAATAATCGCATTACTTGTAGTCATAGATGGTTTAAGTAAAGGATCGCTTCCTTCCACCTGAATATCAACCTGAAAAACTTTCGCATCAGAGTTAGGGCGTTGTTCGCCCACATTCGCCACACTTATTACTTTACCAGTGAGTTTCTTATCAGGAAAAGCATCTAAACCAATCTCAACAGGTTGGCCAGGTTTTATTTTTCTTACATCAACCTCATTGACATAAGTTTTAGAAAGCATTACAGATAGATCAGGTAGTGTTGCCACCACAGGATCCCAGGCACTTATTTGAGAACCTTCTTTCATTGGCTTACCATCCCAACCCTTTCTATAGATGAGCATTCCACTTTCTGGTGCAGATATTCTAAATGAGTTCCTCAACTCCATCATGGCGTCAAACTCTCTTTTGGCCTTACCTAACGAAGCTGATACTTCCATCATCTTCGCCTTGTTTTGCTCCAACTTAATCTTGTAATTTTCTTTTGCCTGACTGTATGCTCTTTTCGATTTAGCCAGATCAATTTCTGCTTGCTTTATTGTGGCTGGTGGCTCAAACTTAGATTGCTCTAAAATAATTTCTCTTTCTTCAACAGCGTATTTCAGGTTGATAAGCTCATCTCTCGCCTGACGCATTTGCAAAGTAGTATCTAGCTTAGTCTGTGTATACTGCGACTGCTTTTGGTCTAATTCCGTTTGTGCATCACTAATACGGTTAGTTAATTCGGAAGGATCTAATGTAGCAATCCAATCACCTTTTTTTACTTGTTTGCCTTCTTCTGCAATACTTTGAATATTGACATTATAGATTCTGAAATTACGTAAGCCACTCGGCCCCATAATTTTGACAGAATTCTTGGCTTCCAATTCTCCAGTTGTATTTATGCGTACTTCAAACAAGCCACGCTCAGCCGACACAACAATATCGGAATTATCAGCACTATCGCTACTTGTAATTACAAAAATTACAATAAGCAAAACTGCCGCAATCCCTACCCCAATTAAAGCTTTCTTTTTCATGATTTTTTTGACCTAATGATTATGTTACAAAACTAGAGAAATAGTTGATGGCAATCATCTCCATATATCAACAAAAACCTCCGTATATGTAATACAAAAGAGTACAAATTATTATTTAAATAATTATTTCAAACTCTCGACAAACTCCCTATCATAGTTTTTAGCCAGAGGGTTCGCCTTAAGCAACCAACAATTTGCGTGAATCACATCGTTCATTTGTCCCCCAATTTCGTTTCTATTTTAACGACAGCCTTATTTTGGCACTAATAGCCTTATTTTTTCGCTGATTGTCATTATCATTCATGTGAGCTTTATAACTTTGGCGCCAGCATGAAAAAGTTGATAAGTTTTTTTATAAGGAGGGTTCCAAGAAAGTATCTGCAACTCGTAAGTAAGCCTGCATTAAAAATGCTTGGATTATTTCTCAGAGGGAATAATGTTACCTGTCCTATTATCAATAAAAGCTATAGAAAGTTTTTACCTTATGGCAGAATTAACCCGAGAGAAAATGCCCTATGTCCTGATTCACTATCACTGGAGAGACACCGATTACTTTGGCTCTACCTTAAGGAAAGGACAAACTTCTTTGAGGAAAAGCTTCACTTCTTACATGTGGCACCAGAGCAGTGCTTTATGAAGCCTTTCGAAAAGCAGCATAAAGATGGGTATATCACTGGAGATATCGAGTCACCATTGGCTAAGGTAAAAATGGACATTCATCAGATTCCATTTGACAACGACACATTTGATGTAGCCATGTGCAATCATGTAATGGAGCACGTAGACAATGACATCATTGCTATGAAAGAGCTTTACCGGGTGTTGAAGCCTGGAGGATGGGCCATTATGCAAGTGCCATTCTTTAGTCCGGTACCGGATACCACATTTGAAGACGCCTCTATCAAATCACCCGAGGCTAGAGAGCAAGCGTACGGCCAGGATGACCATGTAAGGCTCTATGGTAAAGACTATCCGGATAGAATCAGGTCAGCTGGATTTGAAGTAGTGGAAGATGACTTTGTACATACCATCCCTGCCGATCTTGTTGAGCGCTATGCATTACCAAAAAATGAGATCATCTATTTCTGCAGGAAACAGGCTTAGCCTTTTATTAACTTCTTCCAACCTTCTGTAAGAAATCCGACTCCGTAGGCAAATAACTGTGTAAATGAGGTAGCTATGGCTGTGCACGCTACTGTTATTTCTTTGGTCTTAATCAAAGCATCGATGAAGATCAATAAATAATAAATGGCTAAAAAACCTACGCCCACAACAAAAAGTGGTTTAAAGACAAAATATAGTAACCAAACGGATACGAATCCTATTGTAAACAATGCCGGAAACAAGTGTACAAGCTTTATTTCACTAGCAAAGAAGCGACTCACATTGATACGTGCTCGACCGAAGAAATGTAATTGTTTGTAAAACTGACTGAGACTAGTTCTTCTTTTATGATAAACGTATGCATCTTCTATTAAACCCGTTTTAAATCCGCTGTTTATGATTCTAATACTGAATTCGATGTCTTCACCCATACGAGTGATTTTATAGCCCTTGGTTTTTTCAAAAATTTCTGCAGATATGCCCATATTAAAGCTACGCGGATGAAACGCACCCATGCGCTTTTTACTTCCTCTAATACCACCAGTGGTGAAAATAGAAGTCATTGAATAACTTATGGCCTTTTGAATGGACGTAAAACTCTGATGTGCTCTATCAGGGCCTCCCCAGGCATCCAGGTGATTTTCACTAAGATGATTATCAACGATTTGAAAATAATCAGCTGGAATAATACAATCCGAATCGAAGACTACATAATAATCACCTGCGGCTTTCTCAAAACCGAAATTACGACTAAATCCCTGACCTGAGTTGGGCTTGAAGTAATAAGTGAGCTTTAGTTTATCACTGTATTTCTCAATCAGATGGTCGCACTTTTTGGTGGATCCATCTTCAATTACAAGTACATCGAAATTTGAGTAGGTTTGTATTGTGAGGCTCTCAAGCAGCTCGTCTATCTCATCTGGCCGATTATAAACCGGTATGATTACTGAGTAGCAATACATTACTCAAGGCCAATCTTTTCAGTAACGAGATACTCATTCTTGCTGTTTGATTTCATTGCAATCATTTCAGCAATAAAACCGGTAAGAAATAGTTGCACTCCTACAATTAGAGCAACCAGTGCTAAAAAGAATAACGGCTGCTCCACCACGTCTCTGGCGGGTAGCTTGTGATACAAATTATAGATTTTCATGCCAATCACATAGCAAGTGATAATAAAGCCTGAGGCAAAGGAAAGTGTACCTAAGGTGCCGAAAAAGTGCATCGGTTTTCTCTTGAATTTTGACACAAATGTGATAGAAAGTAAATCTAGAAAGCCATTGATAAATCGCTCAAGACCAAATTTGGTAGTCCCGTATTTTCTTTCCCTATGCTCTACTACTTTCTCTCCTATTTTTAGATAGCCATTCCATTTGGCAATAACCGGGATATAGCGATGCATTTCACCATACACATCAATGTGTTTGACCAACTGACCTTTATATGCTTTTAGACCACAATTAAAATCATGGAGTTTAATACCAGAAATTTTACGTGTAACGTAGTTGAAGAATTTCGATGGAATGGTTTTACTGATTGGGTCATGTCTTTTCTTTTTCCAACCAGATACCATATCATGGCCACCCTCAGTGATCATCTTGTAAAGGTCAGGTATCTCATCAGGGCTATCCTGAAGGTCGGCATCCATTGTAATGACTACCTTTCCATTGGAAGCTTTGAAACCCGTGTTAAGCGCGGCTGATTTACCGAAATTTCTGTTGAACTTTATGCCTTTGATAAAGGGATTTCCAGCGGCTAAATTTTTAACAATCTGCCAGCTTGAATCAGTGCTTCCATCATCGACTAAAAGCACTTCATAAGTAAAGCCGTGCGTTTGCATCACACGGCTTATCCATTCACAAAGTTCGGGCAGAGATTCCTCTTCGTTGTAAAGAGGAATAACTACCGAAATATCGGTTTGTAACATAAATTACACTTCTAATTCAGGATTGCTGTTTTTAGTAAATGCACTAACAATTAAAGATAATATAAATCCAAAAAACACAGCCGCTAATATACCAAATATAGCCAGCATTGCAGGGCTTGTAAATGTTTCTGTCATGCCCATTGCCTGCTCGATCTGCTCATCGCTCATGCCTCTTTCCTGCATGTCTACAAGTGACTTCTCTCTGATGTTTTCTACAAAAGTATTATCAACAAAGCTGATGTAGATATAAAAGAAAAGCGTTGAAATCACTGAAGAAATTATCGTTACAAAAAGACCAATTTTAGTTCCTTGGCCGAATGACATAAAACCATCGCCTTCTTCTTTGAATTGCTTATGGGCCATAACAAAAATGATAATTGTAGGGATTAGCCCAAGCCATTGAGACCAAGATTCCTGACTTGTTTCTGTAACTGCTCCGATGATAAATAAAGCGATAGATATCACTCCAAGAATAAGGCCCCACTTCACTGAAACGTCCTTAATCGATACTTTTTCTGTATTGTTTTCCATAGTTTTAGGTTTGATTGTTCGTAATTTAATACTTTTAATAAAGGTTAAAAATATTATCCTGCTACTTTAAACCAAAATCTAATCTACTGCGAGGTTTATTCCGATGTTGAACGGCTTTTAAAACGATCCTCTGTTTTTCTAAGAAATACTGCTATGATTAAAGTAATAGGAAATCCTATGACCATGCTTTTTATAATATAATCAAGGGTAAGCACCGAAGGTCTTATTTCTCTTAACATAGCCACCTGTTTCTGAAACTCCTCTTCACTTATGGCTATAGTACCCTCACCGGTTAATTGTTCTTTGTCAAGCTCAAGGCCGCTAATAGTGCCATTTACATAGCTATCTAGAAAATCGGGCACGATCAGTGAAAATGCCCAAATAAAAGCTCCGGCTATAAGTGCCACAATAATATAAGTGACTATTCCATTCACTAACCCTTCCCAAAAATGTAGTTTACCACCATTATAATATTCTCGGTATTCTTTTACTGAAAAGAAAATAATTACGCCAAAGAGAAATATGCGATAGTCATAAAAAACCGGTATTAACATGGGGTGTTTACCGGAGAAATACATGACAATCATCAACACGATGGCAAGCACTGATGCCGCAGCACCATACTTTAAAGGCACTCTAAAAATGGGTTTGATATTATTCATTGATTAGGATTGTAAAATCAACTGTAAAAGTAGTAGAAATGATGGTATCCCTCACAGGGATGCTATCATTATTGGTCAAAATTTAATGTCATCGACTTTGTAGACCTCATTAATTGCTTTCCACTACTCTTAGAGAGATCGCCTCAGAGGAATACCATCTCACATATCAATCGATAAAGCTTACTTTATCATGTATGGTAGCTACAACCTTACCTGTCAGTGTACTTCCCCAGTATGGCGAGTTTTTAGATTTTGATTTGTTGGTTTTGCCATCGATTGTCCACTCGGCTTTAGGGTCTAATAAGGTGAGGTTGGCAATTTCTCCTTCAGCAATTGATGGTTGATCAATACCCAACAACTTACGAGGTACTTGTGTGATTTTATCTATCAATAACGACATGTCAACCTTTTGAGACATACGTACTAAATCTGCAGCTACTGTTTGTAAACTGATCACTCCAAAATCAGCAAGATCAAACTCAAGTTTTTTACTTTCTTCATCTTGGGGCACATGACTAGAAACTATTACATCAATAGTACCTTCTTCAAGGGCTTTTAATATAGCCTTATTATCCTTTTCTTCTCTAAAAGGAGGATTTACTTTAAGATTAGTCTCAAAATCATGTAAATCATCATCTGTAAAGGCCGTCTGGTAGGAGGCCACATCACAAGTCACATCGAGTCCTCGTTTTTTTGCACTCTTAATAAGTGCCAGGGATCGTGCTGAAGATATATTGCTTAAGTGCAACCTACCTCCAGCATAGGCTAATATTTCTAAATCACGTTGCACAATCAACTCTTCCGCCAACTTGGGCATGCCCTTCATGCCCAATGTGGTACTACTTACACCTTCATTCATCACCCCAAACATATTGAGGTGAATGTCCTCAGGTCTATTGATTAAAAGCCCGTTAAACTTTTGAAGGTACTGTAAAGATTTGAGCAATATATCGGTATGCCAAATGGGTTGTTTACCATCAGAAAATGCTACAGCTCCTGCGGTATGCAGGTCAATCATTTCTGTAAGGTCTTCGCCTTTATTGTCTATTGTGACTGCTCCAATAGGAAAAAAATCTACTCCCTGCTGAGTGGCTGCAATTACATATTTGATGTCATTTTTTGTCTGAATTACAGGTTTGGTATTTGGTAAAACCGAAACGCCTGTAAAACCTCCTGTGATTGCTGTCTCAGCGATAGATGCAAAATCCTCTTTGTACTCAAATCCCGGATCACCAACCATAGCTCGCATATCAAACCAACCTACCGAAAGTATTTTACCTTTACCATCAATTACCTTGTCAGCTTTTGGGTTCGACAGCTTTCCGACTTTCTCAATCTTGCCGTTGTTGACTAATACATCAGCTGTTTTCTTATGAAATTTAGAACTGGGGTCTATAATTTGGGCTCCTGAGATGAGTATTTTCATATGCTAGATCAATTGCAATTCAAATTATGGGAAAAACCGGATTAATAAAACTTCAGCAAGCAGAAATAACAATGCCAACAGCAGTGCGTACTTCCAAAGTGAGGTACCTATGTATTTATTTTCTACTTCTTTACCGAAGGAAGCCGCATCACTTGTTTCAAAGAAAGTTATATTACCTTGAAAATGTTGCTTAAGGCTTTCCGTACTCATTTGATTTAAATCCGACTCGGAAAAGTCTTTATTAAATGCCACTGTATTAACCTTTTTTCCATCGAGCACTACATCATAAAATCCGGCTGTTAATACATTCTTTGGCACTTCCATAATCACTGTGTTGCCTATCAATCGTTGAGCAGGTATTATTTCAGTATCCTCATTAATCAACTTAAAAACTTTCTCAGAAATGAGTGAGTCAGTCTTAAACGTAACTTGTGGCTGATCTATAAAGTAATATAATTTGTGGTCAGAGCTCGCACTTTCCAAAGCAATCCGGTACATCACAGGCACAAATAATGCATGGGCGTCAAACGTATTATAATCGCTCTCTAATGGACTACTCATAAGAAAAAGATTACCCTGAGTAGTTATATTGCTCAAAAATGGTTCACCATTCTTAAATGTTAAAATAGCCGCTCTGTCTCTGCCCCAATCAATTAGCTTTTGAGCTGAGGGCATGGCCATATTCACATTTTGGTCTTCAAATACATTGGCGAAAAATGGGTTGTTAAAATCAGGAGCACTAAGCTCGGTGGTGTAGAGCGAGTCTTTTTCACTAACCCCAGACATTCCGATAAGTGATTGATAACTATTAAGGTCAGGTGAAGATCCGGGAATGAAAAGTAAGGTGCCATACTGACCTAAATGTCCATTGAGAACCGCAACCAAAGACGGGTCTATTTCATTGATTCCGTTTAAAATCACCAAATCATTTTGTTCAATCAGACTATAGTCAAGGTTTGCAACATTGAGACTAGTAAGATTAAATAGTCTTTCGTTTCCAAACACTTTGGAAATACTTGTTCCATCATCAGCACCTTTTATTTCTAATACATTGATTCGATTACTACCATTGATAGTAAAGTAAAATTCATTATCAAAAGTGACAGGAAACTCTTCAAAAGAAATTCTACATTTATTAATACCTTCCAATTGAAAAGCCAGATCAAAAGTAGTTTCAGCTGAGGCATTAGGAGGAATGTTAATACTGGCAGTAGCTGCCTGAACCTCATCAACAAATACTTTTAATATAAGGTCTTCGACTTCGGTTAGCCCATAATTACGGAGTTTTACGTTTAGCTGTAGTTTTTCATCACCGATTAAAAATGGGTTGTCTAACCAAATAGAGTCGACCGAGACGTTTTTAACTGACATAAACGGCAGTGGAATGGCATTGACTTGCGTTGTACTATCTATTTCAATGATATCATTGTCGCGATTCACTTCCTGAAAGTCACTTATCCAGTACACGGTTTCCGGTTTTTCTTCTACCGCTGTTATTCTATCATAAATTTCGCCAAACGACCTTGAGCTGCTACTATAATTCATCTCAGTGATTAAATCATTAACCTCTGTCTTGCTTTTTGTTACCAATCCGGCAGCATCAAAATCATTAGTTAAAATTCTATAGTTTGTAGACGTGGGCAATGTATTGGTCAAGGTTTCTATGTAAGCAAGCCCTCTGTCAAATGCAGGCAAGCTCTCATCTACCTCATTACTCATACTAAAAGAGTTGTCAAAATATATAAGCACATCCTGCTGACTGGCTATGTTTTCATCTGACCTGATAACTGGTTGTGCAAAAGCCATTACTAAGAAGAAGATGAACAATAAGCGAGATAATAGAATCAGGTAATGTTTTAACCTCAACTTGGAGCTACTCGTTTCTTTTACCTTTTTTAGGAACTTTGTATTTGAGAAATAAACCTTCCTGGTTCTGCGAAAATTAAATAAATGAACAATGATCGGAATAGCGAGAGCGAAAAGACCATACAGGAACTGCGGATACAAAAAGTTCATTGGCAACAAAAGTAGAAAAAATCAGTAAAACATTAAGTAAAAAATGCTACTACTCGAAACGAGATTATCAGCAAACAGTTTTTAGCAAACATTCTTATCTTAATAAGATGAATTAAATAATAGACAGCCAATTACTATTTTATAATTTTGTGTCTTCTCAAAACTACATATCATGACATTTAAGGGCCTTTTAAACGGCATTATTTATTCAGGCACTAACGATCAGCATAACCCACATTTAGCTAGAAGGATTCTATTTACAAATGTAATCTTTACAGCTTTACCTGCCGTGTACATTGTATTTATTGCTTTGGACTACGAATCCTATACAATGCCAATAAGCCAGTGGAATTTTGATGTAATCACTGTTCCTGTTATGATCATTTACTGTGCGTTAGGTATATATCTTAACAGGCAAGGTTACTCCTATTTGGGCAGGCTTGGGTTTCTCATCATATGGCCATTGCTCATGCACATTTTGCCCGTTATTCTACTCAATACGCCTTCTGACTATTACCTTGCCTTTCCATTAGGCATGATATTTCACTCCATTCTTATACAGCTGTTTATCTCTTTTAAGCGTGAGCAGTTTACCTTTTACTTAATGATGAGTTTGAGTCTAATAGTAATTGTTTCATTTAGGGATTTTCTAATCTATTTCGATTCAAACCCCAGTCGGATAAATAATGAAGTCGTTGGTAGTATATACTATTCTCTTGTGGCCATTTTGTACTGGTTGTTATTCAACACCATCACATTTTACGTTATCAAAGTAATCGATGAATTAATTGATAAAAATGAAGCGCAGCAATTACAACTTATCGATCAAAATACTGAATTAGAACAAATGAATACTGTTGTTGATAACACAAACAAACAACTAGAAAAACAGGTACAAATCCGAACTAAGGATCTGGCAGAAGCCAACAAGACACTTACAGAGTATTCGTTTTATAATGCGCACTTAATTAAAGGTCCTTTTTGCAGAATTAAAGGCCTTATGATGTTAAAAAGTTTGAATGCTGTAGACGATGCTGAGTTTAACGAAAGATTAAACATTAGTTTGGATGAACTAAGTGAGGCGATTGTAAGCATGCAGGAACAACTAAATGAGGTTGACAAGAGACCCGAAATGAAGCGTGGGTAATTATTTTTTCTTTTTCATCATTGATAAGATGGTTTTAGATACCCACGAACGATCAGAATTGGTAAAAGTAGTTAGCGCCTGATCAGTTAAGTGTACTACATCAATTAGTTCGGAAGTAACTCTTTTTAACTCAACTGCGTCTTCTCCTTCCGTTGTATCAATGTTATTTACCTGTTCTAAAACTTTTAATACAGGCTTAATTTCTCTATCCTTTCTTTGTTCAGCGACCTTCCGACATAAAGCCCAGACATCTCGCTCGCAATAATAATAATCCTTCCTTTCTCCTTTTTTTGTCGTTCGCTCTACGATTTCCCAATCGATGAGTAACCTGAGGTTCATACTTACATTACCCCGAGAGATAGATAGCTCTTCCATGATTTCCTCTACAGTCATGGATCTAGGCGTAACTATTAATAGGGCAAATATTTGAGCCATTGTCTTATTTATACCCCAAGAGCTGCCCAATGCACCCCATGCTTGTATAAATTCTTCTTTAGCTTGAATGTACTCCATAAAAAATATCGATTCGACTAAGACAAGTTTACAGAGTATTGATCATAAAGAGTTCGCATAATGAGAAAATGTGGTACCGTAAGCATTGATATTATTATAATGAAAATCATATAAGGTGACAGTGTAGGTATTATGTCGGCACTATAAAAATAAGTAAATGCAAGGAAAATAAAGGCCGCCAGGCTAAATGGTACTAAATCTTTTAAGAAGATTTTAAAATTATAATCAAATATATTGTTCTTCAATGTTTTAAACTCCACAATCAGTGATCGCAGTGAATGCCAGATACCAAAATACATTGTAAAAGTTATCACGGCTGTGGTAAAAACGGATAATAATAAGAATAATGTAAGCAAAGCTAACTCAAAGAATAATTTATTGGTTGCCAGCTTTTGTGATATAGCTATATATACCATCCCAAAAATGGTTAATAAACCAGAGGTAAGCATTGTAATTAGCCACATATCGGTTGTCATCCATTTGTCAACCTCGATCATCTCAAAAGATGAGAATATTTTAAAACATTCAGAATAGTTATAATATATGATGGTGGATAGTAAAAATGCACCCCATGAAATAAATAACAGTTGCCTCACCACTTGATTGCCATTTAAATAGAATAGCTGAGACTGTCCAAAATGATACGCAGAAATCAATAAAAAGACTATAAAGGAGGCAATTGGAAAGATGAACCACAAAATACCCGTGATAATGATTAATAGGAGGTATTGCACATAGAAAAGCACCACATTTTTGTTGGCAGTGGCCTTCTTTTTGAAATAAATAATGTGGTCAAGCGCACCATGGGGAATACCTACTGTAAATATTATAACCAAAAAAATGGTGTAAGCGTAGGTACTCACATCGATAAATGATGCATAGATCAGAAATATGATCGTGAGTAGAAAAAGAGGTATATCAATTTTTTTTGACATAGAAATAAATAAGGGCTCGCCCATTATTGGACGAGCCGCTTACAACTATGCAGTGGCGGTGTCCGCACTGTCAGATACAGCAATAGAATAAACAACTAAACCAAAACCTATCTTATTAATGACATCAGCTATGTTGTAGAATAAATCTACATTAGAAGAAGTCCAACCCAAGGCCATGTTTAACCAACCTCCTGGCATACACATGTAACCAATTGGATAGATTGCCCATCCCACAAGTACGAACCACGCCAAAGTTCTTATGCCCTTTACTACCGTTGGGTTTCCAGAGGCATCACCTAATTTTTTCACTTCACCAAACCATGCGGTATACAGGATATATAAATATCCAATGGTGGACAACACACCATATATAACGCTATGAGAAGTGGCACCTACCGCTGCGGTTCCATCAGCATTTAATGGCACAAATGCCTCTCCTATATATCCCATAATCAACATAAAAGCTGAAGCAATAATGAGCTTCCATAAGAGACCGATTTTGGCACCCGCTGCCTTTGTTAATAAATAAAACTCAACGCACATGAGCGGCACAGTTAAAGTCCAGTCGATATAACGCAGCGCTGTCGGATTGGAACCAGTGGCTGCATAATAATCACGCATGTAATAGTAGTGCACAGCGGCTATCATGGTGATCAGACCAGAGACTAATAATGATGTCTTCCATTTTTTTGAAACACTACCTCTTTCGAAAAAGAAGAAAATAGAAGCAGCGAACATGGCCATATAGCCGGTGAAAAACGTGAAGGCTACAGGATCATCTTTAGGGATTGTAACCAGATCAACTAATAGTAATTCTTTCATTGGATTATTTTTTTGTTTCCATTTGAACATTATACTTTCAGAAATGTTTGAAAGTTGTGAAATAAATAATAAAAAAAATTAAAAACCCTATCATGAAATTTAATACCATTGAAAAAATAGGCTTGAAGTGGGGCATTTTAAGTGCCTTTGCCTTAGCTGGATATTTTGTAGGAATGGTCATTTTTGACCTTATCCACATATTAGAATTGAGACTGCTCAATGCAGGGATTATGTTTTTTGCAGTCTACAAAGCAACTAAAGAAGCCAAATATACTTTTGAGGATTTTACTTATCTCAAAGGGCTTGGCACAGGGTTGGCTACCGCAACGATTGGATCTTCCATATTTGCCATTTTCGGTTTTATCTACTTATCAGTAATAAATCCCGAGTTTATCGAATTCATTAGAGACAATGAGCTGTTTGGCAGTTATATCAATAAATATGGAGCCAGCTTACAAATTTTTATTGAGGGTACGTTTTCAGGGTGCTTACTATCATATGCATCCATGCAACGACTTAAAATTGGTAAGCTAGACTTTAAGCAAAAGGTTGTGAATCATCAAGATAATTAGTTTCTGATAGGTGGTTGATTGAGGTACTCACGCGTTGCGTGGGTGCCTTTTTCTTTTCTTATGATTTAATCTCACCATATTTTTCTGCCCAAATACCCTCAAGTTCTTCCAGGCTCTTACCCTTAGTTTCGATCACATATTTCTGAATAAATATGATAAGTATAACAATGCAGCCTGCAAAAATCACATATGGCAAAGACTTATTCCACATGCCATTGATATTGGCGTCACTCTCTGCTATAACCGGAAAACTTTGAGAAACGATATAATTTCCTGCCCACTGAGTGCCTATTTACGTATGAATTTATCAACTAAAGAAATAGCGCATTTACTCAATATCTCTGTAAGAGGCGTGGAAATTGCCCGCTACAGACTTAGGAAAAAGCTGAATCTGGAACGTTCAGAAAACCTTCAGGAGTTTATTTTGAAATACTAAACCACTTTGATACCATGCCTGGCAAGCAACCCCGGCAATCCGGTAATGCTAAAAATCGCCTTGCTTATCTCATTTAAATCCGGGTCAATCAAAAAGTTTGATGCGGTCGAAAAATCCGCTCCAGACAACTCAGTGTTTTCAAAGGTTGCGCCTTCTAAATTGCTATCACTAAAATCACTTTTTGAAAGCACAGCCTCTGTAAAATCAACTTGTTTTAGGTCGCAGCCAATAAATTGAGTCTCTTTTAGATTACACCTATAGCATGAAGCAAATTGCAACTGAGAATTATAACAGTGAATCTCCAGTAGGAATGGATTACACTGTTCGAAATGAATACCTAATAGCTTACTCTGCTTAAATACAACATTCCGCAAGGCCAATTGATGGGTTTTTATATTGCTCAAATCGCAAGATTCGAACTCGCAGTCGATAAAGCTGTACTCTGAAAAGTCAAGCTCCTTGAAATCACAATTGGTAAAGCGGCATGCTTCATAGGTACCTTTTTCCAGCCTATCTAATGATTTAAAGTGCTTATCAAAAATATCTTTCATGAAGCAATAATAAAGAAATTATCAGGCTACAACCTCTTCCCCCTTAGCCACTTTCTTAAAAATCTTCCATACACCGAATTTAAGAATTGTAACTGCGCAAAGTATCCCTGATAACATAGCCCCGGCAACACCAACCAGCGTGATATCCTGCCCCACCAATCGCAAGCCTTTGATCTTAGTCTGTGGCCTTAAAAACGGAAGACTAAACCTGCGCGGAGAATGCTCAAGACCATAAATCTCTCCATTTTCATAATTAGAAAAATGCTGAACAGACAATGGAGTAGAAACATTGGTAACAACAATATGCCCTTTAATTTGAGGGAAAAGCTGTTCAAGTTTTTGAATCATGGTCTTTTCAAAATCCAACTTCAGTTGATCATATGCCTTACCTCTTTTTAGCCATGGCTTATGAGCGTATGACTCAAACCAATCATAATGCGCCATACTTATCGCCTGAATGGTAGATGTCCCGGGATGTTCTATATCCCATTTGCTATCTTTTGAGGATGGAAAAGTGATGTACGCAAACTCCTCAGGCGCCATAGATAAAGAGGCATTATCATAAGTCAAGTCAAGATTTTCATTTGCAAACGACCAAATGTTGTGCTTTGGTAATTTTAGTTGGCCCACAGATTGGTCTAGTCCTACATACAGGCATAGACAACTCCCTGAAGGTTTTACTCCTTTAAAAGTATAGTTATATCGCCTTTGCAGATCATTCGATATCAAATATTTGAAAGTATTACGTACCCCCGCATTGCTAATCACACTTTTGCATGAGATAAACTGATCTCCTAACCGTACACCCTGAACTTTATTCTTTTCAACTACAATTTCATCTACAGTGGCATTGATAAATAGTCTGCCTCCATTTTCCACGAAATTGTTTATTACGAAATTGTTCATTTCCGTAGAGCCACCTTCTGGGTAGTAGCCGCCATTCATAAAATGCCCCACTACTATGGCGTGAGCTGCAAAACTTGAATACTTAGGTGACAGGCCGTAGTTGCCGCATTGTGCGCTGAGCACGGCAATTAAGCGCTTGTTTTTAGTGAGGTTGTTAAGCACTTCAAAAGTAGTTTTCTGAGAGTACCTGTTGTAGAATTTCTTGATTACCCATCCCAGGGTCTTGCTTAATATTGGCTCAAAGGTTTTTTCGAGAAAAAACAGTCGGCCCATTTTATTGGCTTTGTTAATGAGCTTTAAGTAAGCTGTTATTGCTTTTTCTTCACCAGGAAAGTAGCTCACCAGTTGTTTTTTAAGCGCGACCTCACCAGCTTTTAACTCATAGACATCTTTGCCGATATGCACAACATCATAAGTATAGCCCAGGCTTTGCCACTTCAATTTGTAATTGGTCAGGTGACCAAACAGTTTATTTAATGACTCCCCCTCACCTACATTTCCTATATAGTGAACACCCACGTCCCATTCAAAACCTTTCTCGCGTTTGAAGCTATGCGTAAACCCGCCTGGTTTAAAATGCCGCTCTAAAACAACGACATTTTTTCCCGCTTGCGCCAACCAGGAAGCCACAGTTAGGCCACCAATACCGGAGCCTACAACCACATGGTCTACATCAGAAAAATCTGTATCTGGCTTAATGTTATGGTAGACCTTGTTGCTCATAGTATGTATTAAGATTTAACAAACAGACAGCGTCTTCCTTTGTTCTGTCTGTTTGGGATCATCATTTCATGACACCCAAATATTGTTTCCACGGCCCAACTTGATTTTTCAATTGAAATGCTAACACACGTGAGACCTGGTGAATGTGACTCAGATCATGCGCGGCCCAGGTAGTTAAAAGATTTTCTAACGTCACTTCTCCTAAAGCAGGATGTATACCTTTCAACCCCAACATGCTATCAGTAATGTTCAGATTTTTCAGTTCCTGAATATTATCTGTTCTAAGCACCGCAAACTCATCGAGTAGCTGATGCATAGTCTTTCCCTGACTATTTTCGAACTGAGCAAATCGATCAAATGGCTCGAATGGAGTATTGGTACCAGCAATTATAATCTTAACCCGTGGTATCCAATCCGTTCTCTCCCCATGAATGAGGTGACCAATTACATCGAATGGACTCCAGGTGTCTTTGCCTTCATTGCCATGAATCAACTCATCAGGCATATTTCGCAACCAGGCATCAAAAAGCTTAGGTGTGTTTGAGAGCTGTGGGATTATTTTCTCGTCCAATAATGACATACTTAAATATAATGCATTATCAGAGCATAAAGCATTATTGTGCTAAATTGAATTTACAACTACCAGTATTCCGTTAGATAATAGTGGCTAAATTATCGTATTACTAATGTTTTCATTAATTTTTCGCTCCTTTTAGAATTATACATTAATAAATACAATTGATATGTTCAGCGCAGAGGTTTATAAAGAAAGAAGAAGAAAGCTAAGAGAGAAGGTCGGGAGTGGCACGATACTGCTTTTAGGCAACAATGAGAGTAGCATTAATTTCAAAGACAATTGGTACCATTTCCGTCAGGATAGTACTTTTTTATATTTCTATGGCATCAATCTGCCAGGCCTTACCGCTGTAATCAATTGCGATTCAGGTGAGGAGATAATCTTCGGAGACGAGCTTACTATGGACCATATTGTTTGGACCGGGCCACAACCTACCATTGCTGAATTAGCAGCTCAAAGTGGTGTTGAAAAAACGCTCCCAACGAGTAAGATTAGCAGTAATCTTGGTAGTAAAGTGCATTATTTGCCTCCATACAGAACACATAATCAATACAAATTGAGTGGATGGCTGTCAAAACCAATGAGCAGTGTAGTATCTGAAGCATCGACTACTTTGATCAAAGCAGTAGTTGCATTGCGATCATATAAAACTCAGGAGGAGCTTAATGAAATTGAGAAAGCTGTTAACATAACCAGTGCCATGCACCTCGGAGCTATGCAATTTACCAAGCCCGGTATGGTAGAAGCTGAAGTAGTTGGAAAAATTCATCAGATAGCCATTGCTGGAGGTGGCAACTTATCGTTTCCTGTAATCTATACAAAAAACGGTCAAATACTTCATAACCATTACCACGGTAATACACTCAAAGAAAATGATCTGGTACTGTGTGATTGCGGAGCTGAAACAAGCATGGGTTACGCAGGTGACATGACGCGTACTTTCCCTGCAGGTACAAAATTTACTTCACGACAGAGAGAACTATATCAGGTAGCTTTAAACGCCCATGAAGCGGCTATTGCTGCTCTAAAACCAGGTATTAAATACAAAGATGTGCACTTACTGGCAAGTAAGACCTTGGTAGAAGGACTGACCCAAGTTGGACTGATGAAGGGCAACGCAGATGAAGCTGTTGCTGCAGGTGCCCATACTATGTTTTTCCAATGTGGCTTAGGTCACATGATGGGCCTTGATGTTCACGATATGGAGGACTTAGGCGAACAATATGTAGGTTATACTGAGAGCTTTAAAAAATCAACTGAATTTGGGCTGAAGTCTTTAAGGTTGGGTAAAGAACTAGAAGAGAATTTTGTAATTACAGTTGAGCCTGGAATCTATATTATACCTGAGCTCATTGATATGTGGAAGGCTGAGAATAAATATGCTGACTTCATCAACTATGATGTGTTAGAAACATATAAAGACTTTGGTGGCATCAGAATCGAAGAGGATTTCGTCATAACTTCGGATGGTGCCAGATTGCTTGGTAAGCCTGTTGCAAAAACCATCGAAGGTGTTGAGCGCGTAAGGCAAGAAAGTCTGGAATTAGCTTAATTGAAATAAAAAAGTCAGGTCGAAAGACCTGACCACACCTAGTGGTCTGTGAACCATAGACGGTGGAAATGGTGGTGATAAGGATGGTCTGTGAGCGACAGACCATGGACATGGAGGTGTTAGGTCTTCGAGCTAACACAAAGCAGATCGAAAGACCTGACTTCACTTGAATGGAATAAATCATGCAGGTCAAAAGACCTGACCACACATCTAAGGAATAGTCCTCTTTATGAGTGGTGATAGGTCTTTCGACCTACCACATTGATGAAGGCAGGTCGAAAGACCTGCCTTCACTTTTTGTGGTGTCAGGTCTTACGACCTGACACTCAAACCCATTAAAAATGAGATCTATAATCAGTTACCCTACAATTTCTTTGTATCCCCTGCTGATAGAAACTTGCACTTGAGTATCTATATTGCTCGGGGCACCTAGCTAGATTCCATTTTTCCTGTAATGGATTGCAATGTATATACTCAATTTTTTGTTCCACTAAATTTTTATTAAACAGACACAAGTCATCAAACCTTTGCATCCATACCTGAAATGCTCTACCTTTTTTATTACTCCTAAGCCTTTCCAAAAGATTTTCAAATTGGAGATTATCAATACCTTTTCTCACCATTGTTGACGTGAATTTTTTAAAATCTCTCATAAGATCAGAAAGTCTATTATCCTCATTGAAATAAACAACTGCATGCATATGGTTAGGCATAATCACATAAGCTAGTATTGAAGCTTTGTATTTTTCAGATACATAATTTAAGCTATTCTCTAGTATCTCATAGCTCTTGGAGTATTCAATAAAGTTAATCCAATGAATACATGTCGTAGTTACAAAGAAGCATTTTTCACCTTTGTATAAGTTTCGATTTCTAAGTCCCATTTACTTGGTAATTACTAGTGGAGTTAAACAAAAGGTCGGATGGCAAGACCAGACCACACGTGTGAAAATAGAATAACATCAAGTACTCAAAATAATGATGATAGAAAGTCAGGTCGAAAGACCTGACTTCACCATAAGTGATCTGTGAGCCACAGACAGTAAGGCAGACCATGGACATGGAGGTGTTAGGTCTTTCGACCTAACACAAAGCAGGTCGAAGAAAGACCTGACCTCACATCTATGGAATGGTCCTCTTTATGAGTGGTGATAGGTCTTACGACCTATCACATAGATGAAGGCAGGTCGAAAGACCTGCCTTCACTTTGGGTCAAGTACTGGTTTAATTCTTACCACCAAACATTACCATTTCATTCATATTTACCTCCGTGACATAGCGTTTTTCTCCATTGCTTGTTTCGTAGTTTCTATGAATTAACTTTCCTTCAATAGCTACTTCATTTCCCTTCTTTAAATATGAACTCACAAGTTCAGCTTTTTTACCCCAGGCGACCACATTGTGCCATTGGGTGTCTTCTACTTTTTCGCCCTCCGCATTCTTATAATAATCAGATGTAGCAATACTAAATGTGGCTATCATATTGCCATTTTCTAAAGTTTTAACTTCAGGATCTTTACCAAGTCTTCCGATTAATTGCACGCTGTTTCTTAAATTTTTCATGATTAAAATATTTAAATGTTAAACTTAAAATTAGAGCGATGAGCTTTTCTCGATTCGCTGGAGCAAAGTAAGGTTGAGATAAAAGTGATATTCGTATGATAAATGTTTGTATTCGTTTAAATTACACTTGTAAACGTTTGTAAACGTTTTTATCACTGATTTTCAATTAGTTACAATAATTAATAAAATGGAAGAAAAAGAGTGCCTGGAATGTGGAACTAAGATATTTGGGCGAGCTGATAAGAAATTTTGCTCAGATCAATGTCGTAATAGCTACAACAATAAGCTGAATAGCGATACCAACAACTACGTGAGAAATGTCAATAACATCTTGAGAAAAAACCGCAGAGTACTGATGGAGTTAAACCCAAATGGCAAATCAAAGGCACCGAAATCTCGACTTTTAGAAAAAGGCTTTGACTTTAGCTATTTAACCAGTATTTATACAACCAAAGCTGGCGCCACCTATTACTTTTGCTATGAATATGGCTATCTTGAACTTGATAATGACTGGTATGCGCTTGTTATTAAAAACTAAACTATGAAACTCCACCATATCATATATGTCAGTAAGGGTATAGATATTACTGAAAAAAAATTAAATGATATACTAGCAACTAGCAGGTCAGTTAATGCAGCAAAACATATTACTGGAATGCTGTTGTATATTGATGGTAAATTTTTCCAGGTGTTGGAAGGAAAAAGAGAAGATATTGAAGACCTGTATGCAAAAATAAAATTAGATCAGAGACATGAGCAAGTCACTACCGTTTCCGACCACCCTATAGCTTTTAGGACTTTTAAAGGCTGGAGCATGAGATACAATGCAATAAGTGAGAAAGAATTCTATAGTCTTAGTGGTATAAGTAGTTGGCAAACCTTATTTGCGCTAAAACCCGGACCTAGTGAAAACATTGCTTATGTATTTTCTCGAAAGTTTACTGACAAAACATTCCCTTCAGCCAACTGGTGGAGTTAACCATTTATAAATTAAATATTAATTTGAAGAATAATATTCACTGGTTTTTAGCCATCGCCATTGCAATGGCCGGAGCATTTGCACTATACTATTTAAACTATTCTCAAAATCAGATTGGTTTAGAAAATAGACAGCTTAAACTAACGCAGACACATAATAGGGCCATCAGTCAATTTTCAAATTCAATTGACAAATTTGCCTCAGTGGTAGCCGGAATGCACGCTTATGTTAATCTGTCTGACCAAATGCCAGACGCTAAAAAACTTCAGGTGTATGTAAACCAGCAGCTCGATGATATTAATTATGAAGATTCTATTGTTGTATCTTTTATAGACACAACGCATACTTTTCAATACACTTTTACTAAAACCCAATTAGACCCTGCAAATCTTACTGGAAGAAAAGTAGGAACACTAAGGGATACCGCTGAAATAAATCGGCTTAATCGACTCATGACTCATGATAGCCTAAGACTACTCTATCCTATAAATCTGGTTGAGGGTTGGGTAGGTATTCCTATTAACTTCAGAGTGCATAGAAAGGGTCAGACATTAGGGTACATTGCCCCGCTTATAAATTTTAAATCTATCATTCAATCGATTTACGAAGATAAAACAAGTGAAGATTATGCATTTAGATTTTCAACAGATAAAGGCAACTTCGATAGAGAGGTATTTTATGACGGGTCGAAAATATATAATCGTAGTCAGGATGAAGAGTATTACCAAAATTTTGAAATAGACAGTGCAGACTTTCTCTACTCTAATGTGAATTTCTACGGTCAAACATTCATTGTTGGAACTGCATACAAAGAACAGTTTAAGCCAGATGGTACCTTACAAAGAGTAATATGGGGTTGGCTTGCCACATTTGTGCTTTTCATTGTAGCAATATCCTGGCAAATCACCAGATATAAGAAAGTAAATAGAGAATTAAAACTTTTAGACGACACTAAAAACAAGTTTTTCTCTATTATAGGCCACGATATTAAAGGACCACTAAATTCGATCAAAGGATTATTGGACATTCTTAAATTTGAAGAAATTAATGACCCCAGACTCAATAAACTCATTGCCGATCTGAGCGATGCAACGAGTAATACCCACAGTCTTCTTGACAATTTGCTCACATGGGCCAGATCACAAACTGGTGAATTAAAATTCAGCCCAGGTAAATTTATACTGAGTGAGGCAATCGTAGAAGAGGTACAGCAACTTCATTTGCTTGCTAAAGAAAAGAATATAGTTATTACAGAAAATTTAGATCCTTCGATAAGCATAGAAGCGGATAAGAACATGATTAAAACTGTGATAAGAAACCTTGTATCTAATGGTATCAAGTACACTGATAGCAAAGGGCTGGGTGAAGTAACAATTACAACCAGAAAAAAGAATAAGAGAAATGTTGAAATCGTCATTTCAGACAACGGGATTGGAATGAATCATCAAACCATAAATGATTTATTTACTTTGGACAAGCATATCAGTCAAATGGGCACATCTGGAGAAATGGGTACTGGATTGGGACTAACTTTAAGTAAGGAGTTTATTGATCAACACAAGGGAAGCATAGAGGTCAATAGCACTTTGGAAAGAGGAACCACATTTACAATTACATTACCGATGAATAAAAAAAGTAAATGACATCTAAAAGATGCCATTTATTAAAATCTTGTCGGTAAAAAAATATTCCGCTTAATCCTCATTTTTCTTTTTCTTAGCTTCTTTATTTGTAGGCTCTTCAGGTTTTTCGTCTACGATATTGCCAAATTCATCAACATAGGCAATCATATCATCAAGGGTGCCCCCTTTGTCATTATTTTCTTGACGCTCAAGCTTCTTTTCTAGCTTTTCTTTTTTCTTTTGTGCTTTCTTTTTCTCTTTCTGTTTTTTGATAAAACTATTTTGTGATCTGCCCATTGTAGTGCTTTAAGTGAAAAAATTGATATCCCGGTAGTTCCGACATACAGGAAGAAATAAAATCAGTTACAGAATTACCTCGAAGGTCTAATGAGGCGTGTGCAGGGTGATGCTTATCGCTTTCCAAATACAAAGATAAGAGATTAGTCTGTGAACTTCAGTAACATTTTAAGATATCGGATAAAACAACCCTTAAACCTCGCTAATCTCGAACAAATGACCATCCGGATCTCTAAAGAAACATCTAATTTCCTGTCCCCAATCATAGGGAGGGGTTATAAATTCAACCCCACGATCTTTTAAAATTTCATAAGTGGCTTTACAATCTTTAACCCTAATTGTAAATGAATGGGCGACACTATATGGCTGTGCAGGCGGTTTAAAATGCACTTCAGGTTTGTCAGCTGTGGGTTCTCCAGATGTAACTAGTAAAATCCATTGACTTAAAAATTTCAATACTGTAGAATCACCGCCATAGGCTCTAAACAGCTCTGCATCTAGTTTATCAATATAAAATTCCTTCGATTTAGACATGTCACTCACTACCAAAATGGTAGTGAGCTCATTGTCTTCATTATTGAATGGGGCTTTAGACATAACTTTATAATCCTACAATTACAAACGCACCCCAATAGAAAGGTTCGGGGTATTTTTCTTTAAGCTGAAGTTGTGCGTTATAAAATGCTTCATACCTGGTCATACCGGCAATCCAGTTTTTATAGAAAAGCGTCATTAACTCTTGAGTGGCATCATCGTCTACATTCCACATACTCATGATCAAACTTTTGGCACCAGCCAACCTAAACGCCCTTTGTAATCCATATACACCTTCTCCATTTTGTACAGTACCCAGGCCTGTTTCACAAGCGGATAAAACCACCAGATCCGTAGCATTTAAATTTAAATTCATCGCCTCGTAAGCCGTAAGTATTCCATCTTCATTTCCTTCGAGCAATTGCCCTTCAATAAGGAAATCTTCCGCTCCTGCCAGTACAATGCCAGATCTCAGCAATGGGTTCTCATAATACTTCTGACTAGACTCTATATCAGCATCATCAGGATTTTCCAGAAAGAAACCGTGTGTAGCTATGTGTAATATTTCAGGGTTTTCAATTGCCTTTATATTGGCTTCGTTTGCTTCTGTCTCTAATATCACCTCATGATTTTTCACATTGCCCTCATACAAGTTTGCAATGCCTTCTACTTCAGTTTTTGTACCTGGTAATGGAGCAATTCCTTCTCCACTTCTCAAATAACGCATCAGACCTCCTCGTAACCCTCTGGAAAGACCCCCACGGGTATTTCCACCTCTTGTTACAGCCCCTCTCAGCCCACCTCTAGATACTGAGCCCCCGTTGCTGCTCTCATTACCACTTTGCGTATAGGTAGGAAAACCAACAAGATAAGATGCCTTACCTGTTGCATTTGATTTTTCTGCCTTAGCAATCGCAAGCTCTTTCGTATTTGTCACTTGCTTTATCTTCATTTCCTTTATTAGGTACTCACCAGATTCAGGGTTTTCCAAAGTGTTGATATTAATCTGGTTGTATACGCCATCAGGTGAAAAGTAAAGTACATCAATATCTCCAAGGGCCTTATTAAATTTACTCCAATATTGCTCATAAGAATAAGCTTCCTCTATCTGAAACTTAATGGCATTTCGATAATTATTTAAATACTTTTGCTCTAATACAGCTCCATTTTCTAACAACACTGGTATTGGATAATCATTTGTCTCGGCTGTCACAATGAGCCCTAAGTAGTATATGTCTTCAGTAAAATTGTTGACTTGCTTTGGGTCGAAAACTCTGTAACGAATTATCTCCATAGCAGCTTCACCCGGTTTAAGTTTATCTCTCACTTGTTGCCAGGTAACTTCTTGATTCTCATAGGTGTCAGCAAAAGCAGCTGATTTTTTTACCAATTCACGTTCTAGCGTATTAGAGGAGTCTACCAACGAGTCGATAAGCAGTTGCTGACTGGCCAGGTTGGAAGAATACAGTTTTGAAATACGTTCCTTTAAGTTTCTCCACGTCTCATATTTTTCAATCAGTTGAGCATCACCACTGTCCATAATTGCTTTTCTCACTTTATCTGTAGCATACATGATCAAGCCTTTTGTTCTTAACTGCAGGTTATAAACTTCACCCATTAGTTCGGGGTTGGTTTCGTAACTGTTCCACGCAAAAGAATTAAATTGTTCAAATGAAGGCTTCAGCTTCCCTGCATAAAACCTGGTCTTCTCTTCTTCACTCAATACTGAGAAAAAGAGTCTGATCTGATCAAAGTAATTCTGAAAGGTTTCATCAAAATATTCAGCAGCCTTTTTTACATCTCCCTGCTGCCAATAGTATATACCAATGTAATTAGTAACTTCCCCATATTTAGGGTGTGCTGCTCCTAAAAGGCTTTTTCTCATTTTCAGCGCCTTTTGTAAAAATTTGAGCGTCTCTTTACTCGATTTTGCTAAATGCGCTTTACCTAAGTTGAATTGTACCGTAGCTACATCGGTATTCTCTTTTTCGTCATGCACTTGCTCAAATACCTCTTGAGCCTCAGTGAATACTTCAATAGCCGCTTCCAACCTTCCACTTAAGCGATATACATTAGCCAGGTTATTTTTAATTTTTGCAAACATCAAACTTTCACTACCATACACCTCTTCGTTTATACTGAAAGCATTCTCAAAAACACTTTCAGCCTGATCAAAATCGCGCATGTCATAAAATGCTGTACCCTGATTAACCATCGATGATAGGTAATTGGGGTGCATAATTCCGTAATTCTTACTATCTCGTTCAAGGATTTGATCGTATAGCTCCACTGCGTTTTGGTAACGTCCCAGTGCCATATATACATAAGCCAGGTTATTGTATAAATCATCCAGAGCCATATCAGCTTCTGGAGCTGCTAGTTCCTTCAAACGCTCTTCTGTATTTAGAAATATCTCTTCAGCCTCAGGATACTTGCCCTGATCTACATAAACCAATCCTAATATTCCTTCGGTAAGTATTGCATCTAGTGGGCTCTCCAAAGACTGGAAAAGTGTAGCCGATTTTATCAGATCAGCTTCTGCATCATCATATCGACCCAAGAGCATCATAATATCCCCCCTTTTTGAAAGTAATACCGCATGGTAATAATCAGATTGAGGTATTTCAGATAATTTTTTATCAACTGACTTTAATGCCTGATTCAAATCATTGTCCTGCAAAAGAATGTCAACATACCAGGTATATGACTGCAGATACTCTTCAGAAGTTTTGCCATATAAATTTTCATCCACACCCAAAAGCGAAACAATTCGGTCTCGAGCGCCCTGTAATTCACCAAGCTCAAGTAATACATATACGAGATTATATAGATTATCGCTGTATGCTGTTTGCGCTACAGGGCTTAATTGTTTTCTATATGATAGCTCTCGTTCAAAATAAATTTTTGCCTTTTCCAGATTATAATCAGCCAGAAATGCATCTGCCAAATAATAATAGAGCTCTGCATAGGCAGAATCAGATATATTCTCAATTGCATTGATTTTTGATTCAAGCGCTATGGATTTCTCATAAAGACCACTGTCATAATTTACAGTGAGCTGATCATGAATTTCCTCAACAGATTGAGCCACAGTGACATGGCAAAAACTGAACATTAGCAGGCTACAAAATATACCTAATTTTGGGTATTTCATGTGTTTGAGTTATCGGTTAAACTTAACAATATAAAAGATTTACATTGTATTCTAAAGTCAAAATTGGACTTTATTTAAATAACAAAAAAATAACCCTTAATCCTATAATTTATCTTGCTTGAAAGAGTCAATTAACTTACCTTGCACAGTTTAAATAGTTCAAAAATCATGAAGCAACTTCTACTTTTATCTCTATTATCAATTACATCAACTTTCTCCTTGTTTGCTCAGCTTTGCCCGGGCGACATTGACATTATAGAAGATGAAAATCTAACTGTATGGGATATTGAAGCCAATGGGACACAAATATTTTCATTAGCCGAATTTCAAGGTACAATTGATATCGGTGGCTCTGTTTACTTTCAGGACGACTTTGGATTTGACGCACGGGGTCTTGTACTCATGGCACATGATTTAACTGGGGGATTGTTATGGTCTCAACAGATTCCTGGAACGTCTTTTTTTACAACCAAGCCAGCTTTAACAGCCAGTGCTGACAATGTGTATGTTTCAGCCACTTCTATTGAAAACAATAATGCTGAACATCATTTTAAAATATTAGAATATTCAGCTCCTGATGGCACCCCAGGCTGGTCTAACAACTATATTATCCCGGTATCATCAAGTAATTTGCCTTTTGGCGCACAATTGAACCCACATGAGGCAATTATTGATGTAACGGGCCGGCTAATTATAACTGGTGCTTATTCTGGTAGTGTGACCATTGGAGCACCTACATTAAGTACTACAGTCGGGCTTTCAGAGACATTTGTTATGGCTGTCGACCAGGTAACTGGTAACGATCTATGGGCTGTACAGTCAACGGGCTCAGGTGGAAGAGCCAGGGCCTGGACTATTGAAGAGGTTGCAAATGGTGACATAGTTATTGGAGGGCATTTTACTGGCACAGTTGATTTTGGTGGGACTTCATTTACAGCTACCAACATTGACGTGGTCAATCCATATATAGCTTCTCTCAATCCTGTTGATGGATCGGCAAATTGGGTTGTAGGAATGGACAATGATCCGGTAGGGTTTAACAATATTTATGACATTGACTCTGATGATGGCAACAATATTTACTTTGTAGGAGCCTTTAATGACAATATAAATATATTAGGTAATGATCTTATTAGTGCCGGAGGCACCGATGCATTCGTTGGTAGTGTCGATGCCACGGGTGCTTTCAGATGGGCCGGGCAACTTGGGGGCATAAGCACCGCTGATGAATTTGCAACCACTGTTAATTACAGCATAAATACATCAACCGTTTATGTAGGCGCACAAGTGGTAACAGACGACATCAACTATGCAGGTACAACAATGTCCCTACCTCCTCTTTCTGGCTATTACATATTTGCTTTTGAGCCTGCAAATGGTAACATCGATGCCAATCCAGGCAATAATATATCTGATGAAGGAATATTTAGCTATGATGCCATCTATGACGATGGGTCTGATCAGTTACTATTTGCCTCACTTAACGGCAACAATGGTGTCAATACAAGAATTGCAGCGTGGATTAGTAACCGCCCAGTACCCGTCATTCACATCACTCAAGAAAATGGGGTATTAGATCCAGATGAAACTCTAACGGCATACGACCCCGGTGGCGGATTATATACCTATCAATGGTATAGAGATGGTGCAGTAATTCCAGGTGAAACTACTCCCACATATGTAGCTTCTGCCAATGGTGAATATGCGGTGGAGGTAGCGGCTGGTTCATGTCCAATTAGATCTGAAAGTATATTTATGCTTGATGGCGCAACTTTAGAAAGTGATTCGCTTGTGCTTGTAGAACTATTCAACAACACAGATGGCGCTAACTGGAACCGTAGAGGCAATTGGCTTACTGGAAATGTCAATACATGGGAAGACGTAACCGTAAATGGCGGTAGAGTTACCGAACTATTTCTTGCTGGTAATAATTTGAATGGAAACTTCCCTGCTTCATTTGGTAATCTTGCAGCATTAGAACGATTATATCTAGATAACAATAATCTCACAGGTACTATACCTTCAACTTTTTGGAATCTCTCAAACCTGCGAGAAATAATTTTACATGATAACTCAAATCTTAACTGGACAATCGAAGCTGGTATTGGTGCGATGATCTCTTTAACCAACATCAGAGCTTTTAACTCAGGTCTTAATGGTACAATTCCACCCGAAATTGGCAGCGCTACTTCTTTAATAGAAATTGACTTTGCTAATAACCAATTAACAGGATCTATCCCAGTAGAGATTGGTAGTTTAATTAACCTGGAAGTTTTACAATTGGGTGATAATCAATTATCCGGAAGTATCCCTATTGAAATGGGTAGTTTGACATCACTGGTTATTTTTAATGCATATAACAACCAGCTATCAGGAAGTATCCCTACAGAATTAGGCGCCCTCACCAACTTAGAAAATCTTGACTTCTACAACAATCAGCTCAATGGAGCCGTGCCTCAGGAATTAAGCAACACAAGTTTGATCAACCTAATGCTTGAACTAAACGACCTGTCTGGTACATTCCCAGATGCAATATGGCAAATGCCAACTTTACAGTCTATCAATCTTGGTAATAACCAAAGTCTTGACCCTAACCTACCAACTAACCTCGAGTCACTGACTCAATTTATTGAAATTAGGTTAGACCGTACTTTACCCATTGGAGGTCCGTTTCCAACAGATTTTTATAGCCTAACTAATCTCACAGGTTTATCTCTTGGTGGACAACAATTTACTGGTACGCTTGACGGTAGCGGAATAAGCAATTGGACCCAATTGGATAATTTGTATATATGGAACAATCAGCTTGAAGGTGCCTTCCCATCTGAAATAACCACTTTAACCAATCTTAGAGATATGAGCATTGGTGGTAATAAATTTACCTCGTTTCCTGATATGACTGGGATGTCTAACTTAGAAGGATTGGAAATTGCATATAACTACCTAGGTTTTAAAGATGTAATCCCTAACCTGGGAGTACCTACTTCCTTTTTTAACTACGCCCCTCAATCCCGTAGACCTGAGCAGTATCTCACTATCGATGAAGCCGGTTCAATTACTTTCGTCAATGAATATACCGAAGCGGGGAATGTTTACCAATGGGTGAAAAATATCGCAGATTCTACTTTAACCACAATGGATTACGTGATAAATAATGCCACAATCGATGATTTGGGAGGCTATTTTTGTATTGTAACAAACCCATCTGTACCTGACTTAATCATCAATACACAATTTTATAATCTGGCATTTACAGGAGCCCCAAAAAGCTGGACAGTAGACAACTCACCTGGCTCTGTTGCAGACTTTAAGTCTTTCTATGCGGCCACTTACGGTACTAATGATGGTGATACACTTTATGTAATGGGCTCAAAAATACCATATAACCTTGGCGGTAATCTCTTTAGAAACCCACGCATAATTTACGGACCTGGATATTTCTTATCTGAGAATCCTGAAACACAAGCCGTAACAGATTCAGCCTATGTACAAAATGTACTATTTAGAAGCGGGTCGGAAGGCTCAGAGGTATATGGTTTGGTCATAGATCAAGTATTTCTTAATAATCAAGGCTCTGCCATTGACGATACCTTAAGAAACGTGCATATCACTGGAAATAAAATAAGAGAAATGAGTATAAATGACGATGCTCAAAATATACTGATCAATAAGAATTTTATTCAACAATTCAATTTTGCATCAACTCCAGTGGCTAATACGAGCAGATCCTATCAGGATATATTTATTCAAAATAACATTATAGATACCGTAACAACCGCATTAGCAAAAGCTACTGCTGCGCGAAACTTAATGACTAACGTAGAGTTTAGCAGAAACACAATCAATGTATTTACTGATAGTATTGAGGATGTGTTGATCACCAATAATATTATAAATGACAACCAGTCTACTAGCAACTCAACCACTGGAAATATAGGATATGGTACTGCAAACTTCACAAACGCCAGTGGTACGCTTAGCATTGATAATGATTTTGAGTCTCCAACAAGCAAAGGTGCTTTTTCTGGCTCAGACCCTTATGTATTATCAGGAATGGCACCAATTCCGCATATTTTTACTTTAGAAGATGTTGGCAGAATAAGGATTAATACAGAAGCTAAAAGTGAAACTGGGACAGATATAGTGCAATTGAGATATCGCTTAGGTGAGGCAGGAAATATTGTCCAAAAAGGAAATGTAACAAGGTTAGAAGCCGGTGACCCTGTACAGGTATTGTTTCGACCAAGGCTAGGGGCAGTTACGCCTGGTGCAGCGGTGGACATGATGATATGGCCTAAAAACAGCCTGGGGGTGAGGGGTGTTCCACTCAAACTAACATTTGTTGCAGAAACTACCACGGCTTCCGGTAGTATATTTACTGCTGATAATCAAGCTGTAACTAATGGTGAAGTATTGTTATTTGAAATTAACCAGGAAGGAGCTGCATTTGACACTTTGGCAACTAGTTTAAACAATCAGGGGGAATTTACATTTAATAATATTGTTATTGGTGATTACCTGGCGCTGGCAAATGCCAATAGTGATGAATTTCCAGGTCAATTACCAACATATTATGAGCAAATTGACTTGTGGGAAGAAGCTGACACACTCTTAATTGATACGGACAACCCAGTATTTGACATAACACTTATTGCCGAACCAAAGGACCCCGAAGGTGATGGTGTGGTTTCAGGTTATGTTGAAGAAGAGTTTGAAGAGGGCGATGATAATGGACGTGTGATGGCACGTGGTAGAGTGAGAAAAGCTGGTGTATCAATGCGCAGAAAAGTTAGAACCAGTCGACCAGAGGAAGACGTGATTTTCGAGCTGGTAGAGTATGTATTGACAGATGATAATGGTGAATTTACTTTTGAAAACTTACCAGCTGATGAGTACAGAATTAACATCCAGTATCCAGGATACCCTATGGATACAACGACAAATGTTGATCTCAACATACAGGAAAACATAGATAATGCATTTGAGCTAGAGGCCTTGGTTGCCGATGGTAAAATCGCGGTTACCATACTCTCAACTACAGGTCTGACAGATAAGATCATTGAAAAAGTTAGGGTATACCCTAACCCAACCTCTTCTGAAGGAATTAATATTACATTTACTCAAGATGCTAACATCAAAGGTGAGGTGGCTATTCAACTGTACAACTTAAAAGGTGAAGTTGTAACAAGTCGAACTGTTTCTCAAATAGAAATAGCCAATAACAGAACAGTTAAACTACCTCTCAATGACGCTGCAAAGGGCACATATCTTTTGCAACTAAAACAAGCAACTGAAGAGATCGGTACTATAAGACTTATCATTCACTAAAAAGAAGTTTATAGCAGATGCTAGCCAGATGTAACTATTACACCTGACTAGCATCTTTTTAATTGTATTCTATTTAGGATTTCTTTTGTATATTGGCAGCAGAAACAGGTTATTTTTTGACTTATATGTATAGAGCATTTTACTACGCAGTGCTTCTATTTTTGGCTTTAGCAGTTACCAGCGCGTGTTCTCCTACTTGTGAAGAGTGTGATGATGATTATGCTCTACATTTTAAATTTGTAAACAAAGAAGGGCAAGAAGTATTAAATGACGGAGGTAGCTTAACACTTACTGATCAACTGAGTAACGAATTTACCATTGAGAGAAAAGAAACCGAAACAGATACTGCTTTTGTAGTTTCATTATTTCAAAGTAACCCAGACCTACCCGAACCAGATACTGTTATTTTCTTTTATAATAATGCTTTGATTGATTCAGCTACAGTGAAATTTGGTTTCCAAAGAGATAACGACTGTTGCGTAAATCCCAGAGTTGTTGAAAGTATTAATCTTCACAACTTAGAATCTTCAAAGCTGATTAAAAGAGAGTTTAACATTTATAGAATAACAGTGAAGTAACTACTTCTTTAAAACTGTAAACTCTACCCTTCTATTATAGGCTCTGCCTTCATCAGTCTCATTGCTTTCAAGAGGTACCGTTTCTCCATAACCACGAGCAACAAGCCTAAATTCATTGATACCGTTTTTTATTAAATAGTCTACCACAGCCTGAGCCCTGCCTTGGGATAAGTTGAGGTTGTAATCATCTGACCCTTTACTATCCGTATGTCCAGCAATTTCAATTTCAAGCGATGGATTATCATTTAAAAATGTTACAACTTTATCCAGCTCAACGAATGATTCAGATTTAAGGGTTGTTTTATCAAAGTCAAAAAAGATATTCTCCAGCCTCACGGTTGTTCCAACTTCTATGGGTTTCAGATAAATATCTTTTGTAAGTAAGGTTGTTTCGTCACTTTCATAAGCAATGCTATCTGTGGTGTTCAAATAGCCCTCTTTTGAGGCATTTAACATATACCAACCCTGTTCTACCAGTTCTTTCTCATAGTAACCCTTGTTAGTTTTTAAAGCCAAGCTGGTGTTGCTATTTTTTAACTCTAACTGCAGTTTGGCGTCCATCGGCTCGTTAGTCTTTGCATCGTAAATGGTACCACTAAGTATAGGATTTCTTTTAATAGGCTTTAAGAAAAAGTCTTTGATGACCACCGTGTCATTAAAGACATCCCTTAGCTCAAACATAGCAGCCGAAGACTCATACCCATCCAAACTCACATCCATGTGGTAAGCGCCCTCTCCTATTAATGTTGTCTCATATGAACCGTCCGCAGTACCGGCTTGTAAAGTATCCGTTTGGTCGTTATCTCCATACACTATGATATCTGCCCATAGACCTTGCCTTGTTTTATCATCTAACACCAATCCTTTTAGTGAAATTTTAATATCTTTTAGCTGTAGCTGAAAGATATCGAGGTTACCACCATCAATCGTGCGTCCGGATTGCGTAGTAAAAACATTACCGTTTTCATCTACTGACATATAAGCATCAAAAGCCCTTGTGTTTAGCGGCCTTCCAAGGTTTACGGGATCAGACCATTTCATCCATGTGTCGTCAAGGCGTCTGGTCATATACAAATCTGAACTACCTTCCCCCATGTCTTTTCTGTTGCATGAGAAATACATGATTTTATCATCTGGAGACATAAATGGAGCAAATTCATCACGGCCTGTATTGATGTTATCTCCCAGCTTCATTGGTGTTGAATAGTTGCCATTTCCTTGTCTCTTACTTATATAAAGGTCACTAAATGTACTGTTTTCTTTTTCGCTAAAATACAAGACCATATACTCTCCATCACTCGACAATGTTGCACCGTAAAACTTGCCTTTGTGCATTTTTTTGAAGTTATCAACGTCTACTTCAGAAGGATTTGACCATGAATTACCCTCCTTTCGCGTCAAAGAAAATCCGTCTTCATTTTTACCATTACCTCCTCTAATAAATAATGTGCCATCTCCCATGACCGTAAAAACCTGATTGGCATGGTGATTATTTAATGGTGACCCTATGTGTTGAGCTTCAGTCCACTCTCCATTTTCATCTAAAGTAGAGTACCAGATGTCCTGGCTATTATCTTTCCCAAAATGATTGTCCGGGTGATTGTGCACGAAAAAATATAATGTCTTACCATCAGCCGAAATTACCGGTGCACCTTCATGGTATCCGGTATTTACTTTTCTACCAAGATTTACAAGCTCGTAACGATCGTTAAACTCCTGTGCAATACTATAAGCCAAACTAACCAAATACAGACAAGTAGTAATAAGTATATGTTTCATTGAGAGGTATTTGCTAGTAAAGGTATAAATATAGGTAGTTTAATAAAATTGTGCTATATCATATGAATAATGAATAAAATCAAAGAAAACTTGCATCTTTTTACCTCAAAGTGCGTTACAAAATCTTAAATATGAAGCAGTTTTTACTATCCCTTCTAAGTTTGTGTCTTTTTGCTACTGTATCTTTTGCACAGGAAATCGAAATATCCGGGCAGATAATTGATAAAGAAACCAATGATGCTGTTCCTTTTGTACACATTGTAAATGCATCGATAAATAAAGGTACTGTAAGTAATACTGAAGGTCGGTTTTGGATTAGAATGGATAAACAAGATACCCTGCAGTTTTCAGCCATTGGTTTTGAAACTTACGCATTTACACTTCAACCCAATATCACCACAGACAAAATAAATGTTACCATTGAGCTCAACACGTCTACTATGGAGCTTGCACCAGTTAAAGTATTTGCTTTTAGAAACGAACAAGCCCTAAAACGTGCTTTGATCGAAATGGATGCTCCATTAGAAGAACAGGAAAAATTCACAATCCCAGGCCTGCCTGCTAAAAAGGTAAGAAGTGCAGAAGGTGGAGGGATAGGCATAGGTGGGCCTTTGACCATGATCGCCAAAGCTTTTAGCAAAGAGGAAAAGGAAAAGAAGCTCTTAAAAAAATACGAAAAGGCTTATGACTACCAAAAAGTACTGACCTCCAAGTACAACGAGACCATAGTAATGGAAATCACCAACCTGCCAGAGGATAAAGTAGAAGACTTTATGAAATTCTGTGTACTTGAAGATTCGTTCATCTACCGTGCCTCGGAATACGATCTTGCTGTGGTGCTCAATCAATGCCTGCTTGATTTTAAAAAGCTTGAAGATCACTAATTATCTAAAATTTGTAACACTAAAGGTCTATCAAAAGTCTAACTCCATAGTCGACATCTTTTTAGATAATAATTTAAATGATTGGAATTTTAGTCGCTCTTGCAATTTCTTGGGGCCTGGTCTATTTTATTGAGAAAAAAAATCTTCTGGTATTGGGTTTTTTACCAATTGGTAAAAAAATAATTCAATTTTTAATAGGCTTCATAATAACCGCTGTATTATGTGTTATTGTTCAATACTGGGAATCAATCTTAAGCTCCTCTATACTAAGTATCAATAAGGATACAAGTTTAAGGCAAATCACCAGCATGCTTTGGTGGGATTTTCGATCTGTAATCACAGAGGAACTTATATTTAGGGGGGCAATCCTATATATTTTAATTAAAAAGTTAAACGGTATTTGGGCAGTCATTATTTCTGCCATTGCCTTTGGTATTTATCATTGGTTTTCATTTGGCGTCTTTGGCGATATTGTTCCAATGATTTTTGTATTTATTGGAACAGGTCTTTCAGGCTATGCCTGGGCATTGGCATTTTATAAAACAAACTCTATTTTGATGCCTATAGGCCTTCATTTAGGTTGGAATTTCACCCATAACACAATTTTTTCACAAGGCCCACTTGGTGATGGGTTAATCGTAAGTGTAGGCGGAACAAATATTACTGACTGGTTTTCTTTAGTTGGCTTATTGTTGATCCCAACCTTAACTCTTGTGGTCATTAAATATGCAATACCAAATGAAAACCAAAGGCAGCTGGTAAAAGCTAATTAGATACTCTTGGAAATTTCTTAAAATCTGGCTTTCTCTTTTCTAAGAATGCATCACGACCTTCTTGGGCCTCATCAGTCATATAGGCGAGTCTGGTTGCTTCTCCTGCAAAAACTTGCTGGCCTACCATGCCATCGTCTGTGAGGTTGAAAGCAAACTTCAGCATACGAATGGATGTAGGAGATTTTTCTAAAATTTCCTGTGCCCATTGATAGGCCGTATCTTCTAACTCTGCATGTGGTACCACTTCGTTTACCATGCCCATGTCATAGGCCTCCTTAGCGCTGTAATTTCTACCCAAAAAGAATATCTCTCTCGCCCTTTTCTGACCCACCATTTTGGCTAAATAAGCTGAGCCATATCCGCCATCAAAACTGGTAACATCTGCATCTGTTTGTTTGAATATCGCATGCTCTTTACTGGCAAGTGTCATATCGCATACAACATGTAAACTATGACCACCGCCTACTGCCCAGCCAGGAACAACGGCAATTACAGCTTTTGGCATAAAGCGTATCAAACGCTGCACCTCAAGGATATTAAGTCTACCAACACCTGCTTCATCAACATAGCCTTGTTTGCCGCGAGCTTTCTGGTCACCACCACTACAAAATGAATACACGCCATCTTTGCTCGAGGGTCCTTCTGCAGAGAGTAATACTACGCCTATCTCAGGGTCTTCACGTGCATCTAAAAATGCATCGAACAATTCGTTTGTAGTCTTGGGCCTGAAGGCATTGCGTACATCAGGTCTGTTGAATGCAATACGAGCTACACCGTCAGACTTTTTGTAAGTTATGTCTTCATATTCTTTGGCTACTTTCCAGTTGGGCTTATTCATGGGTTGTCTGTTTAGCTTAATAAAGCGGTAAATTTAAACAATCAGTAAATAATCGAATAGACGAACACACATTGATTTTAAAATATGATTGGGTATCATAAAAAAGTCGGCCCCAACGATCAGTCAGGGCCGACTTGCAAGCAAAGAGGTTAAACAAAAAAAAGATTAAATAATAACCTAAGCTAATCAATCACCGATATATACGCAAGCTACTGACCAACTAGTACAAAAGCCCCCCAGTAGTATGGGTTTTGGTATTTTTCTTTTAGAGATAGTTGGGCTTGTCTAAATGCCTTTTTCTTATCACCATACCTGATCCAGTTGTTGTAAAACGAAGACATAAGCTCCTGGGTAGCTGTATCATCTACTTTCCAAAGACTCATGAGTAGTGCTTCTGCACCGGCCGACAAGAAGGCTCTTTGTAGTCCATACACGCCCTCTCCGGCTTTCACATCACCAACTGCCGTTTCACATGCACTTAAAATCACTAGTTCGGTATTATTAAGTGAAAGGTTCATTGCTTCGTATGCAGTTAAAATTCCATTATCACTGCTTTCCAGGGAGGCGGATTGCTCCTGTTCCAATACATTGGCAGCCCCGGCTAATAGCAGACCAGACCTAAGCAACGGATTATCCTTTGCACTTTCAGTATTTACGCCAAAGACTTTTCCTTTATCTAACTGAGTATCTTCCAAAAAATAGCCGTGTGTAGCAATATGTAGCAACTTCGGACTGGATATTTTTTTCAGAGCAGTCTCAGTAGCTTCATTTTCAGTTAGTTTAGACACTCTGTAACCACGCGAAGTCAGCACCTTACTGATATTATCTACCTCTGTTTTTGTTCCTGGTAATGGTTGTATATCCCCTTGTCCAAATACAGGGTTACCAACCAGATATGCTGTTTTTGAACTACTTCTGGATTTACTGGCTGACACTAATTCTTTAGAATTGCCAATGAAAGTAATATTATATTGATCCAGCACATAACTTCCTGAAGGTGTTCTTAATGTATTTGGGTTGATTTGGTTATAAATGCCGTCTAAAGACATATATAGGTTGGTTGTGCCAGCAGCTTCTGTTGCAATAGGTGCCCAATATTGATCATATGTATATTCATCACTGATCTTTTGATGGATAGCGTTATTGTAGTATTTAAAATACCGTGTTTCTAATTGTGTCCCATTTGACAGGACAGAGAGTTTTGGCAACTCATAGCCTGGCTTTAAAGTCATGGCTACATATTGTACTTCTGGTGTGAGCGCTTTATCAAACTTCCTTACCCTTACCACCTCAATCACTCCCTCTCCTGATTTTAATTTACTCTTCACATCCTGGAATGTCACCTGTTTTAGTTTGTAACCTTCGTTAAACACACTCGATTTGGCAGAGAGTGACCTTTCGGTGGCATTTGTGGCTTTTTCAAGTGAATCAAGGTTAATTTCCTGTTCGGTGAGTTCTGCCTTGGAGTAGCTGTAATATCGAGCCAATGTTTCTTTTTGGTCCAACCATTGTATATACTGGTTGATCAACTGCTTATTGCCACTGTTTAAAATCTGCTGTTTAATTTTATTTGTTGCCTGCAGCAGTAATCCTTTGGTAGCAATATGATAATTGAACATTTCACCTATCAACTTTGCATCATGATTTGAAACATCAGTTGCAAAAGCATAAAACCTTTCAAACCTGGGTCTTAGCTTATCCCAGTATTTAGTCTTTTCGGCTTCACTCATGGGTGGGAAGTAGCTATTAATAAATGCCAGCGATTTAGAAAGGGCATCATGATACAGCTTCTCCGCTTGTTCAAGTTCATCCTTCTTCCAATGTAAAATGGCCAGACTTTCAACTGTTTCTACATACTCGGGATGCTCTTCACCAAGTTGTTCTTTTTGTATTTTTTGCGCTTGAAGCAACAACGGCATAGCATCGTCATACTTCCCTTGAAAACGGTAAAAATTGGCTAAATCACGAATGGATCTGGCATATAACCGATGATCCTCCCCGTATTTTTTGGCATATATCTCTTTAGCATCATTGAGTAAGGCCTCCACATTATCATATTTTTCCATCTCCATATATAAAGCGGCTAAATTGCTTTTCATATGAGCATAGTCTGGGCTATTGGTGCCAAAGCGTAGTTTTTTAATATTTATAAGCTTTTTAAAAGTCTTTTCTGCCTGCTCATAGTCGCCTAATTGCTGATAGAGCAATGCTTGATTGGTAAGAAATTTCTGATGATTGCCAGATCTTTCTCCTTGATTTTCATCAGATATCGCGATCGCATTGCTTAATAACTCCTGAGCCTGATCATACCTTCCCATAGTTTGGTACAACATAGCCTGGTTATTCAGTGCTATGGCTAACGGCATCTCCCTGGTTTCGGGCCACTTACCGAGCACTTCTATAGCATTTTTTATGCTTTCTTCAGAGTCGTTATAACGTCCCGTTTCTTTATACAATACTGCGAGGTTGTTTAGTGAGGCTCCATAGCTAGGATGTTCGGCTCCGTAGGCATCTTTTCTTAAATCAAGGGCCTCTATTGTCACTTCTTCTGCCATATTGTACCTCCCCATGGTACTATATAATAAGCCTATATTGGAGATTACACGATAATAGTTAGGATCATCAATAAGCTTATTCTCCTCATATTTAGCACGGGCTTTATCAAATATTTTCCCCGCTTTCTTATAGTATCCTTTGGCATATGATAGTTCACCAAGGTCTACCAATGCACGGGCATTTTCTGATTCATCGGCATCCGTTCTATTGGCTACATTGCTTAGCCACTTTACCGATTGCTCTTTAAAACCATCGGTCTCTACAAAATCAGCATTGTCATTAACAGAAATAGCATAACTAAAGCTGGTTGAATCCATCTCTGCCCTGGCTTCGTTAAGTTTATCACCTAACTTGTCAATTGTACCTTCCTTCAGCTTACCAAGACTGCCTTTGGTATCAATATCTTTTACTTTCTTTGTGGCGTCTTTAAAGAATTTTTTGATTTGCCCTTCTGAGATATTTATTGACAAACAACTCACTATCAATAATATCCATACGATTTTTTGATTCATGCCCACTAAATATTTTATAAGTCAAAAGTTACAAAAGGTAGGTGAAAAAAGATAATGAGGAACACTATAATAAAATGCTTTTGGTAATTTAGCAGCCTTTATGCAGTTGATAAAAAACATTTTTTCTAAAATTTATATTCTCTGGGTAATCATAGTATTTACTGTGTTTATGCTCATTTTATTACCAGTATTTATTCTTCCTATCCTTATCGGACAGAAATACGGGTACATTACTTATTGGGGACTTGCCGTTTGGGCATGGATTTTTAGCAAGCTAACTTTTATCAGGTACGAAATAAAGGGTAAAAAAAATGTAGACAAAAAACAGTCGTACATCTACACCTGCAACCATACTTCCTTTTTGGATGCCCCCGGATTAGTATTGGCCGTACCTACTCAATTTAGACCTCTGGCTAAAAAAGAATTAAAGAAAATACCTGTTTTTGGTCTAATAGTTAGAGTAGTGACAATTATTGTTGACCGTTCCAGCCCGGAGAGCAGACGAGCAAGTGTTAACAAATTGACTTATTTACTGAAAGAAGGATTGTCGATTTTGATTTTTCCTGAAGGCACACAAAACCGCACAAAAGAACGCCTACAGCCATTTTATGATGGTGCTTTTCGTATTGCCATAGAAACCCAAAATGAAATATTGCCAATGGTGATTGTAAATGCAGGAAACCTCATGCACCCCAGTGGCTTTAAAATCAAACCAGGTAAAATAAAAGTAGTGTTTGGCAAGCCGGTATCAGCAAAAGGGCTTACGCTAAAACAAATCAAACAATTGAAGGAAACAGTGTACCATCAAATGGATCAGCTGCTGATCGACAACAAAATTGATTAACGGCTAGTCATAGGCACTTCAATAAAAAGTACCTCGACATCAGTTTTCGATTCAAAGCTGACCTCTTCAACATCTGAAATACCGATTGCATCTCTGGTATGTAAACTTTCTCCAGCAATTTCTACATCACCACTAATCACAAACGTATAGACCCCATTCTCTGGTCGATTTATTTTATAGGTCGGTTTACTTCCTTTTTTAAAGGAAGCTAATGAGAAATATGCATCCTGATTTATCCAGATGGCGTCATCTTCTTTATTAGGACTTACAACTGTTTTAATCTGATTCATTCTATCCGTAGGTGCAAAGGTTTTTTGCTCATAACGAGGCTCAATGTTTCGCTCTTTTGGAAATATCCAGATCTGCAGAAAATTGACTTTATCAGATGAACTGTGATTGTACTCAGAATGCATGATGCCTGATCCAGCAGACATAATTTGCACATCATTAGTTTTAATCACTTTTGAATTGCCAGTAGTATCTTTATGCTCCAATGCACCTTCCAGTGGAATGGAAACAATCTCCATATTGTCATGAGGATGCGTACCAAACCCTTTTCCCCCAGCTACCCAATCATCATTGAGCACCCTTAGCATGCCGAAATGCATACGCTCGGGGTTGTGATAACCTGCAAAACTAAAACTGTGATGTGAGTCTAACCAGCCATGATTGGCGTGGCCTCTACTCTCTGCGCGATGTATTATTTTTTGCATAATTGAATATACGGAAAACTTATATCAATGTTTGAACATTGATAATTAATGCACCTTTAAAATTCAAATTTTACTCCTAAAGCCAGGCTTGTTACATCCCAAATTCTTAAATATTCGGTGTTTTGTAGAAAGCTCAGAAATATGAGGTCGTAGGTACCGAGCTCGTAGTATAGTGAAACCCGTTTGATTTCGTAATCTTCCTTCCTGTTGAGTGTTAAAGTACCACCAATAAAACCACCGACTCGAAGTGAAGTTGCCCACCAGTAATAGCCCTCAGGATACTCATTTGGAGAAATAGTGTCGAACTGGCTACCGAATGAATAATTAAGATAGAGCCCAACTGAAAATGGTCTCAGCGTAAGGTTTTCTCTGATCAACTTTTTCCAGGGTGCGTAGGTACTTTTTAGTGTTAAAGTCATTATTCTATCACCACCTATTGCCTCGGGCACATAGCCTGTAAAAAAATCTGTTTCTAACTTGTCTTTACCATGCAGGTAGCCGGCCCCAAATGAAACAAATCCTATATTTCCGGCATATTGAGCCTTATAATGGTCGGGAATATACCACTTCTTTTGTTTCTCCTGACACTCAGCCGATTTTACAATGAAACTGGCTAAAATGACAAGCACATATTTCAAATACTTAATCATCATAACTCACCATTTCTATTGCAACGTCACTACCAGAAAATTTTAAGAGTGCATACCCTTCCTTCTGCATACTAGTTGTCACAAAATATCTAACACCATCATTGTAGTACTCCTGATCTAAAAAGGAATGTCTATGTGCATGAAGTGACAATACTACATTAGGATCGTTAGCCAATATACCAGCATAGGCCTGTTGTAGGTTAGCGTCAAAGTCGCCATCCCAAGGTGGAATGTGCGATGCTACTATTACGCTTCTATTTTCAGTATTCTCATCTAACATCTGTTGAAGCCACTCCAGGTCAGGTACCCTACCATTGAACTCATATTCTCTGGAATTGGTATCTAAAATGATAAAGCGAAAATCTCCATAATCGAATGCATAATTATAGTCACCAAACATTTCGGTATATACCTTTCTACCATTGGCTAACAGATCGTGGTTGCCTACCACCGTGAGGTATGGCGCCTTAAGTTCAGATAAAATCTCATTAATCCACCTAAATTCTTTCACCAGACCAAAATCGGAAATATCTCCTCCGTGTAACACAAAATCAACATCATTAAATTGGTTAACATGCCTTACAAAATCTTCCGTTTCGTCATACCACCTTTGGCTATCCCCCATGAAAGCTACAGTTAGCGTATCAGTCGGTGCTCGCTGACTGATCTTTTGTATATTCCTGGCTGTTAGATTTTTTTCACTATCATCCAGTATAATTTGGTTTGGGCTGTATTCGAAACAACTGGTAAGAGATAATAAACCCACAAAAATAAATAGACTATGCTTCACAACTTAAAACTTAAAGTTCTTAGCATAACGTATCCTTGTACCAAGATGTTAGGGGATCTACTCTAATTCTATCACCAAATCGTCTTGTTCTACCATTTCTGATGCCTGTAAATGAATTTTCTTCACCTTTCCTGCCCTTGGTGCGCTGATCGAAGTTTCCATTTTCATAGCTTCAATGACGAATAAGGGGGCATTTTCCTTAACTGAATCTCCTTCTTTGACAGCAATCTCAGCCAACCTGCCCTGTAAAGGTGCTCCTATATGGTTTTCACTTTCTACTTTGCGATGTGCTATTTTGGTACTCTTAAAGTTAGCATCCTTAACTTCTAGCACTCGCGCTTGCCCATTCATTTCGAAATAAACATTGCACACCCCATCTTCGTTAGGTGCAGACTTGTATAATTTCTTTATGATAATGGCTTTCCCTCTGCCTATCTCTACAAATATTTCTTCATTGTTTTTCAGACCATAGAAAAATGCCAGTGTAGGCAAACGCCAGACTTCACCAAACGACTGCCAATGGTCATAGAAATCTCTAAATACTTTAGGGTATAGCTTATATGACAGAAAATCCAGTTCATCACAATATTCATCAAAGTCATTTTGAAACGCTTTGAATTCCGCTTCAAAATCAACAGGGTCTAAGTGCGCATTGGGTCTATCTGTAAATGGTTTTTCACCTTTAAGAATAATTTTAGATAGCGCTTCTGGGAAGCCACCCGGTGACTGCCCCAGCTCACCTTTAAATAGACTTACCACAGATTCAGGAAAAGATAAGGTTTTACCTTTCTCCATCACCTCATTTGCAGAAATATTGTTTGAAGTGAGATATAAAGCCATATCACCCACCACTTTTGACGATGGTGTTACTTTTATCAAATCACCAAACAGATCGTTTACAGCCGCATAGTTCTCTTTGATTTTCTCAAACTTATCACCAAGACCCAACGACTCAGCTTGTGGCCTTAAGTTAGAATACTGACCACCAGGAATTTCGTGATCATATACTTCCGCAGTGCCCGCTTTAAGACCAGACTCAAATGGATAATAATATTCTCTTACATACTCCCAGTAGGTCGCAAACTTGTTTAGAGATTTCAAATTATAATCAAGAGACCTTTCATGCCCTTCCATAGCAGCCACCAATGAGTTGAAATTGGGCTGTGATGTAAGCCCGGACATAGAACTAAGCGCTACATCGATTACATCAACTCCCGCTTCAACAGATTGTAAATAAGTGGCACTTTGAATAGATGAAGTATCGTGCGTGTGCAAATGAATCGGTAAATCAACTGCTTTTTTCAATTCTGTGATTAGCAAGTTGGCACTGCGTGGCTTCAGTAATCCCGCCATATCTTTTATCGCTAAAATATGGGCCCCTTCATCTTCCAACTGTCGCGCCAGATCCAGGTAGTATTGTAAATTGTATTTCGAATTCTGGTCATACAAGTCACCAGTATAGCAAATACATGCCTCGGCTAATGCCTCCGTACGCTCTCTTACTGTTTTAATACTCACCTTCATGGCCTCCACCCAATTGAGTGAATCGAATATTCTGAAAATATCTATTCCATTTTCCCAGGATTTCTCTATGAACTTCTCAATGAGGTTATCAGGATAAGCCTTATATCCTACCCCATTGGAGCCCCTTAGCAGCATTTGCAATAATATGTTTGGCATCGCTTGCCTAAACAGCTGCAATCGCTCCCAGGGATTTTCGTGTAGAAAACGCATACAAACATCAAAAGTGGCACCGCCCCATACCTCCATAGAAAATGTTTGCGGATGATTTTTGGCAAAGCTTTCTGCCACCTTAAGCATATCTATCGTTCGAACTCTGGTAGCCAATAATGATTGGTGTGCATCGCGAAAAGTTGTATCTGTGTATTGGATGCTTTTTTCATTTTTCAGCCATTGGGTAAAGCCTTCTCTACCCAATTGTGTAAGCTTATCTTTTGTGCCTTCGGGGAAACCGCTTAATCGGCTGAACTCTGGAATCTTAGGCTCTCTAAAAGTTTTGGTGGCATCTATTTTCTTTACATCAGGATGGCCATTCACTGCAATATGCCCCAGATAGTTGAGCAATTTGGTACCTCTATTAAACCTCCGTGGCATATTAAAAAGCTCAGGATGATCAGCAATAAAATTGACAGTCGCCTCCCCTTTAAAAAAAGTGGGATGTGCAATCACATTTTCGAGAAAAGGTATGTTGGTTTCTACACCCCTTATCCTAAACTCACTAAGCGCACGACTCAATCGCTCGGAAGCACCCTTTAAAGTTCTTCCCCAGGAAGATACTTTCACCAAAAGCGAGTCGAAAAATGGCGATATATTGACCCCAGCATAGCAATTACCAGCATCTAGCCTTATACCAAAGCCACTGGCACTTCTATAGGCGATGATGGTGCCATAATCAGGTTTAAAGTTATTGATAGGGTCTTCTGTAGTGATCCTACACTGTATGGCATGACCGTTACATTTAACATCTTCCTGACTCTTGATGAAAATTCTCGGATCAGGCAGATCGTAACCCTGAGCAATGAGGAGCTGAGATCTTACGATATCTATGCCTGTAATTTCTTCAGTAATCGTATGCTCAACCTGTACCCTCGGGTTCACTTCAATGAAGTAAATCTGCTCTTCTTTATCTACTAAAAACTCTACCGTACCAACATTGTTGTAGTTAACTGATTTAGCAATAGATAAGGCATATCCATAAAGTTTGTCTTTCGTATCTTGAGAAATAGTAGAGCACGGAGCCACTTCTACAACTTTTTGAAATCTTCTCTGTACTGAGCAATCCCGCTCAAAGAGATGTACCAGATTTCCATAGTTGTCTCCCATGATCTGCACTTCAATGTGCTTTGGGTTGTCTATATATTTCTCAAGAAAAATGGTATCATCACCAAAGGCATTGGCAGCTTCACTTCTCGCTTCGGTAAATGCTTTCGCCAGCTCAGATTCATTTTTAACAACTCGCATGCCTCGTCCACCACCTCCAGCTGCAGCTTTCACCATTATCGGATACCCAATCCTTGCTGCTTCTTTTATGGCTAGATCGGTGGACGTAAGATCTTCTTTGCTATCTTCAATAATTGGCACCTTGGCCTGTATCGCAATCTTTTTTGCCTCTACTTTATCACCCAGCTTTTCCATCACTTCAGGTAGTGGCCCTACAAAAGTGATTCCCTCTTCTCTACAGCGTCTGGCAAAAGTTACATTCTCAGATAAAAAACCATACCCCGGATGGATCGCATCTACTTTGTTTCTTTTGGCTACAGCTAAAATTTCCTCAATATCCAGATAAGGCTTTAGCGGATCGTTTTCTTCTCCAATTTGATAGGCCTCGTCTGCCTTATAGCGATGCAATGAGTAGCGATCTTCAAAAGTATAAATGGCTACTGTACGTATTTTCAATTCGCTTGCTGCACGTAATACCCTAATGGCAATTTCGCCACGATTGGCAACCATTACTTTACTGATTTTATTGAGTTTCGCTGTCATTTATAAGTAATTTTTAAAAAGAGTTAAAAGTTAAAACAATAGTTTGGGTTAGGCAATGAATAGACCTCAATAGCGAATAATTTTATTTATCTCGCCCACTGTGCACTCCAAAACATATTGGATACCTTTACGGAGATATGACCCCTGAAGAGTTTGAAAATAGTAATGCAATTCCTAAAGCCTTTCACAATTTTGAAACAGGATCTCCATTTGAGCGATGTATAGATTGTAATACATATCTACTTGACGGCCAGATAGAATATTTTGTAGAAAAGGCAATAAAGTCATATAAAGATTACACTGCTACAGATGTAATATTTGAATATGCCATTTGTATGAATTGCGCAGAACGCATGAGAAAACAAATGTCTGTTGAATCCATGCAAAGTATTCAGAAGTACTTTTCTGAGAATGTAAACTTTATCGATCGCATGCAACTCATGCAGGCACATCCGGACAATCCGGAGGCATGGATGCAACAATGTTTGGTAAAAGGCACACAGGCAAATCAGTTGGAGGAATATCAAATTTATGCCCATTGCAAAGGCAAGCAACTCGTTACAGCACAGATGCCTTATCTTATCAGTAGTCAGGCTTTAGATGAAATCACACACTTACTATCTAATGAAACGCTTGATGAGTTGGATGGATTTATGGATCAACATTTTGGGCCACCCCCAGAATTGATGGAACCATTGCCTGGAAGAAGACGGATTGTATTAGTCTGAAGGCTTACCATACTCCAGGCTCAGATCTTCACCACTTTCTAGCCTGGCACGGATATCTTTGATTACATTATCTAGTTGGTCTGTAGCTTTCTTCAAGTGAAGCACAACATCATTTTCTCGTTCTGTAAGTTCGGTTTTCTCTAAAAGATGAATAAGGCCCAGGATATTGGCAACAGGGGCTCGGAGTTCGTGAGCATTGGTAAAGGCATATTGAGATAAAACATCATTTTGCTGACGCAGCATTTTGGTTCTGATTTTCACTTTTTCTTCCAGGCCCTCATTTAAACTTTCAAGACTCTTATTGAGTTCAAGCAATCTTTTTGACTGTGCATCTATCTCTTTGTTTCGATCCTCTATTTCCTTATTCTTATTTGAAAGTAATTTGTTTACCGTTTGCTGCATCTGGCGTTGTTTGTAAAAAGCACCAGCCACTGCAAGACATAGGATCAATGCCATGATCACACCGATAACGATGGTATTCTGCTGCTTCACTTTCACAAGGTTGGCTTCGTTTTCTTTCTTTAAAAGTTCAGTTTCATAGGCGGTTTGCATTTGAGCAATCTGCTCAGATTTTTGCTCGTTAAACAAACTATCTTTTAATAACGAGTAGTTGAAATATGTTGTAAGTGCTGATTTGTAATCACTTTTTGCAGAATCATTTTTAACCTGCCCCATCATCGACTCAAGTACTAAATCTCTGGCACCTATCCTTTGTGATGATTGATGGGCTTTGCCAAAATAAATAGCTGCTGAGTCATGTAGGTCCTGATCATTGAGTAATTGGCCAATTTTGATATATGAACTTGCAATACCTCTATTATCCTGGCTTTGCTGCCGTATGGCTAGCGCATCAAAATAGTATTTTTCAGCTTCCAGATACTTCCCTTTTCGAGCGGCAATATCTCCTAAGCCTGTAAGTGCATAAGCATCTTTTCGTTCTGAAGATAATTGATCTCTTTCAAGCACGAGCATAAAATACTCTTCAGCTTTCTGAAGCTTACCTTGTTGCAAATACAATTCAGCAATGTTATTATACACTAATAACGACTTATCCTTTCCAAAGGCCTTTTCAAGTACCAGTTTTGCTTTAAACAAATAGTCTAATGCTCTATCAAGTTCATTGAGCTTCTTATAGATCTCTCCAATGTTATTATAGCACTTTGCCAGTCCCAGGTTATCGCCAAGTCTTTCATAATACTCAGTAGAAGTTAGGTAGTAGTCTAATGACATGGCATAATTTCCTTCTGCCCAATTGATGCCTCCCAAAATGTTGTAAGACCTGGCTATTCCTTTTTCATAGTCTATAGAACTGGCCAGGTTTAGTGCTATATCTACATCGTCTTTGGCAATTGAAGGATTATTGTACACATAGTTAAACGCTAGTTCATTGAGTACAATTATTTGCGTAGTATCATCGAGATTAGACTTGTATAGTCGTGACAAGCTATCTATTTCTGTATTTTGTCCAACGGCAGAAATAGAAGTAATTAAAATAAATGTAATATGGAATAGAAAACTTCTCATATAGTGCTACAAGACACAAAAATACAATTATCCAATTAACGGAAGTCAAAATGTAATGTTTTGGGGAATACCGTACACAATAAAGCCATGTATTTACTCATTTTTCATTCTAACCATGCTAAAATAAAGCCTCAAGGGCACTTGGTGTGATATTTTCTATGTAATAGACGAACCAAACAATTATCAACTATGCTTAGATGGACAATCATATTTTTAGTTATCGCACTGATTGCAGCCGTATTTGGTTTCGGTGGTATTGCCGCAGGAGCAGCTGGAATTGCAAAAATATTATTCTATATATTCTTAGTATTATTTGTAATCTCACTGATTTCGCGTGCAGTAAAACGATAACTTATAAAAAGCGAAAGGCCTCGGGTTTCCGAGGCCTTTCTACCAAAACTTACTTACATTTAACATGTTATCAACCACTTAACATAAGGCAACTACTGTGCCAAATTCTAGTTGGTCATGGTTTTTAGAATATCATGCTGAGTGATAATATGTACGTTATCCTCGCTATCCCTAACAAGAACTGCCTTAGTGTCTTTATTGATCATTGATGATAACACGTCAAGTGTATTATCCATAGCTACAAATGGCATGGGTTTTTCCATTACCTTTTCTACCACTTCATCTTTTAACTCAGGCTTTTCAATGATTTGCTCCAATATCCTGGAAATGTTTACACTGCCTACAAAATCATCGTTATCAACAACAGGCAGCTGGTCTACACCTTCTTTGTTGAGCATTTTTATGACATCGCCTACTTTAGCATCTTTGGCTACAGTATATAAGCCTGCCTGCCCATTTTTATTGGCAATTACATCCTGTGCAGTTGCAAAATCTCTTGACTCCAGGAATCCATGGTCTTTCATCCAGTTATCGTTGTAGACTTTACCTAAATAACGCGTACCATGATCTGGTAATATGATTACCATCGTATCATCTTCCGAAAGATTGGCCTTGGCATACTCTAACGCACCATGTACCGCAGAACCACACGACCAACCCACGAATAAACCTTCTTCCCGGGCTAATCTTCTGGTCATAATCGCAGATGCTTTGTCTGTTACTTTTACAAAATGATCTATTAGACTGAAGTCAACATTTTTTGGTAAGATGTCTTCTCCAATCCCTTCGGTCATGTATGGATAAATCTCATTTTCATCAAATACACCCGTTTCCTTATATTTTTTAAACACCGAGCCGTAGCTATCAATACCAACTGTCACAACATCTGGATTTTGTTCTTTGAGGTATTTGGCTGTACCACACATAGAACCACCGGTACCTACACCGGCAGCGTAATGCGTAATTTTACCTTCCGTTTGTTCCCAGATTTCAGGGCCTGTAGTAAGGTAGTGGGCCTCAGCATTGGCAGGATTGTCATACTGATTTGGGTATATACTATTTGGTGTATCTTCATTCAACTTTTTTGCCACTGAGTAGTAAGACCGAGGATCATCAGCAGAAACATTTGTAGGACAAACAATTACTTCTGCCCCCACAGCTCTAAGAATATCAATTTTTTCCTGAGATTGTTTGTCGGCCAATGTAAATATACACTTATAGCCTTTAGCTATAGCAACAAGCGCAAGACCCATCCCTGTATTACCAGAGGTCCCTTCTATAATTGTTCCTCCAGGTTTTAATGTGCCATTTTTTTCAGCGTCCTCTATCATTTTCAATGCCATCCGATCTTTCATAGAGTTGCCCGGATTGAAGTACTCCACCTTAACCAAGATAGTACCTTTAACGCCTTTATTAACACTATTTAACCTTACCAAAGGGGTATTGCCAATAGTTTCTATAAGTGAATTGTAATACATTTTTGTGCCTTTATAATTTTTTGCTGCAAAATTAGGGAAGATAAGCCTGATTTGTAAGAAAATAACTTTTTATTAATCCCCCTATTGTGAAACAAGAATCTGTATTTTATGGTTTAACCAATAGTAAACCTATACTTATGACTGTGCGACTTCTTTTAGCAATACTATTTTTCACATTACCACATCTAGTCTCAGCGCAAAACCTGTATGAAGCAGTTATAATAGATAGTGAAGACAAATCACCTATTGCATATGCTACAATCATATACCCAGAGCAACAATACGGATTTAGCGCCAACGCAAATGGATACTTTAGAATACGCTTTTCTCAAGTAGAAAAATTTAAGAAGATTAATATCTCAAGTATTGGTTATGAACAGTTTGAAGGTGTATTGGGAGAAATGTATGATCAAAATTTAGACACCATAGTTTTACGACCAAAAATTACATTTTTGAAGGAAATCCTTGTGAAGGCAGAAACTGTAGCTCCCAAAGAAATGATTGCAAACACCTCTGACAACCTAAAGAATTTCCTGGGAAAAGAACCGTACTATACGCATGTATTTTATACTGAAACCATAAAGAAAAATGATAAGTATGCCGGTTTTGCAGAAGCACAGGGAATGATGCATGTCTCTGGTTATCAACCTGCTTATAATCGAAAGAATGAATTATTTGCTTATGACCTTGCACAGTGGAAACACCTAAGAAGAGTACAGTATCTAGTCCCCTCCTGTTTGAATAAGAAACGCGCACTAAGCATCGGTAAATTATCAAAAGCAAAAGCCCGGTACTTGTACAATGGGCCGTTGACAAAAAATAATTTAGACGACTATATGTACACAATGGATAGTCTGACAACTTTTAACAATACCGATGTATTTATCATTGGATTTAGATCTCTGGAGCGTGACATTAGAGGTAAAATATTTGTTAAAACTGATGATTACGCACTTATTGCTTTGAGCGTAACAGAAGGAAATGCCAGTGATACTTTTGATGATGATTGCAAAGTCCCTCAAGCAACTGATTTCTTAACAACATTTACCCAGGTAGGAAAGCAATACTTCTTTAACGCCATGGAACTGTCAATTACTTACGAAACTGAGAATATTATTATACAAGAGAAGCTAAAGCTAAGAAGTGGTGAGTTTGACAACAATCGTACACAAGATCTCAATTATGACCAACGATTAGTTGTGTTTAACGAAATGGTCAATCCAAGTGTAACTTATGACCCTAATTATTGGCAAGACCAGGAAAAAATACCTGATGCACTCATTGCAGATTTGGCTAACAATGTTCCCATAGAAGATCAATTTAAATACAACAGCTACAAAAGACCTATACCTCTTCCTGATAACTATGCTAACTACGAAGAGCTATACAAAAATCAGGATATGTTCTTGTTGTTTGTAAATGACGAGTTTTAAGCGACTCCAGCGAGTAGATATAATACGGCCATTCTAATTGCGACCCCATTTTCGACCTGCTCTAGTATGATTGAGTGATCTGAGTCTGCCACATCACTATTAAGTTCTACCCCTCTATTAATAGGCCCCGGGTGAAGTATGGTGATCTCCTTATCTAATCTGTCGAGCATTTTTTTGTTGACACCATAGTACAGGGAGTACTCGCGCAAGGATGGGAAGTATTTTATATGCTGACGCTCCAATTGTATTCTCAAAATATTTGCCACATCGCACCATGCGAGCGCCTTATTTACATCTAACTCTACCTTCACGCCAAGCGAACCAATGAATTTTGGCAGCAGCGTACCTGGCCCACAGACCATCACTTCAGCGCCAAGTTTTTGGAGAGCAAAAATATTTGAAATGGCCACCCTTGAGTGTAGAATATCTCCAATAATTGCGACTTTGAGGCCATCTAACGACTTGTACTTTTGAAAGATCGAGAAAGTGTCCAACAAGGCTTGCGTAGGATGCTCATGCGTACCGTCACCGGCATTTACAATATTGGCATCGATATGTTTAGAAAGGAAGTGAGGAGCACCAGGGCTTCCATGTCTCATCACCACCATGTCAACTTTCATGGCCAGAATATTATTTACTGTGTCGAGTAACGTTTCTCCTTTCTTCACAGAACTACCCGATGACGAGAAGTTAACTACGTCTGCAGAGAGTCTCTTCTCTGCTAACTCAAATGAAAGCTTTGTGCGTGTTGAGTTCTCGAAAAAAACATTGGCTATCGTGACATCACGTAATGAAGGCACTTTTTTAATGGGTCTGTTAATGACCTCTTTAAAGTTTTGTGCCGTCTCAAAAATAAGATCAATATCCTTTCGGGTGATGTTTTTGATGCCGAGCAGATGTTTTTGACTTAATTGAGACATTATTTTTCTTCCTTATTTACTAGCCAGATTTTATTGTTTTTAAAGCCTTGGGCTTTTAATTCCACAAGTACTTTCTGATACTCCATGGTATTAACTTCACGACCTACATAGTCAGGCTCAATAGGTAAATGCCTGGAGTATTTTCTGTTTACCAAAACCAGTAGCTCCACTTTTCTTGGTCTACCAAAAGCTATCATGGCATCTAAAGCCGCCCGTACCGATCGTCCGGTAAACAACACATCGTCTATGAGCACCACATTTCTATCTTCAATGATAAAAGGAACCTTAGTTTCGTTGGCTTTTACAGGCGTATCTCTTCTTCTAAAATCATCACGATGAAAGGTGGTATCCAAATAGCCAAGATCAATTTTTTGATTTACGGCAGACTCAAGTTTCTCATGAATCATTTCTGCTAAAAACACACCTTTAGGCTGCAAGCCTATAATTGCCGTTTCCTGAAAGTTTCCGTGATTTTCAATGAGTTCTTGGCAAAGTCGATCGACTGTTATATTGAGGAGCTCTGTATCGAGTATCAGTTTTTTTTGCATAGCCAAACTCATGCAAATATAGATAAAAGTTTAATACGTGATAGTTTTACGTTTCAAAAACAAATAAAAAAATACCTTCTGCTCTTTATTACTCTGTTACGATTTTGTTGATAAAGAAAACGTCTCTATTTAAATCAACACCTTGCTGTCGAAGGTTTTTTACTCTCTGTGTTCCATAGGTAACAAAAATATCACCGTACCAGCGTTGCAAGCCCCTAATTCTTGTATCATTTTCTCCAACTCTATCTTCTTCGTATTGCAGCCTCACATCAAACAGCTCTTTGCCTTCTAAAACCTCATTCCCACTGATTACCTTACTTAAAATGTTGTCATCAAAAACGTAAAGTAGATTGATTTTATCATCTCCGATATTGGCATGTACATACTGATCGAGGTTGGGTGACAGCACATCTTTAATTTCAAAGCTATTGTCCCAAAGTACATTTCCTTCTTTATCAAACCCAATCACAACTGCATGTGTATAACGATAGCCTTCAAATATTCTGTTGTATGAAAACATCCCTCGATTTACCGACCACACCGGACTAAACATTCCAGATGAGTTTTGCACATTTTTGTATTGAGGGTAAAATGCCTCTCCTAACAGTATAAACTGATCATTATGCTCTATTAAATCATGAACGAGCAAACGATAGTTGAACCTGATTTTCTTATTCTTAATTTTCTTTCTTTCAATACGTCTCTTTACTCGTTCTTCCCGCTTTGCACGCATATAGTTAAAGAAGTTTTCAAACTCTGCATAGTTGTAGTACTTAATCCGATTTTCACCGAATTGATTAATGTTCGCCATGAAAATTCCTCTGGAGTATTCAGAGTTTCTCTTACCATATACTCCGGCCACCAATTGGGCGGGGCCATCGAGAGATTTTGATCTTCCAAAGAGCAGTGCTTTTCTTTTAGTTGCCTCAAGTTCTACCACTTTCAGCAGCCTGGCCTCCGCATCGAAGGTGTTTATGAAAAGGGTGTTTACTTTTTCCGCATTTTTACCCTGCAGTATTACATCTATTGTTTTGTTTTCATTTACCTGCATTTGTACCAGCTGCGTTTTGTCATTGAATAACCCAGGTAAAATCCGGGGTATCCTTTCTTCAAAGTCAAAGAGTAATACAAGGGGCCTGTAGTTAAAATACCCGCCAATTATTACAGCTTCACCGGTCACTTCCATACCGAAATAAGAAAACGGAATGATATTTTTTATGATATGTACTTTGGTGAAACCCGTTAATGCTTCCACCTCAATTAACACCAGATTTCTGGTAGTGGGCGTATAATTACCAAAAAGTAAATAGGCCTTCCTATCGAAATATTTTTGCGCAATAAAATTAAGGTTGGCGTCCATGAGATAGTTTTTACTCCAGCTGGAAGCAAAGGTGGTATCAATTATTTCTAACTCAAGTAACAGACTATCTCTTGATGTGGGTATCTCCAGGGTTCTCCACAACAAAATGCCGGACTTATCGCAGGTAAGCAGGTTTCTACTTTCTTCTTCCCTACCCTGCAATATTTCATAGCGGTTGGGTTGCTGTAGTTGTGCTAAAGAGGAAACAGACAGACAGATGAATATCGATAGATATAAATACTTACTCAAACTTCACTTTATTAATAAACAACACATTCCTCCTTTTGTCTATCGCAGGGTTCACATTATTTCCAACTTTGTGGTACCCCCAAACAAAAAAGTTACGGCCATACCAGTGTTCCGTACCACCGATCAGGTCATAGTTATGTTTTATTTCATCATTTTCATGAGTAAGTAAAATGGGAACCTTTTCCTGCCAGGCGGTATCCTGAGGTTGTATATATTTATAGCTCACTTCTTCTTCATTTTTATACAGCATAAGCAGGTGCTCCTGGTCTAAAGTAAGGTCTACCACAGGCTCAAGCGAAGCGGTCTCTACATCGTCTATTGTAAAACTTTGATCCCACAAAAGGTCCCCCTTTGTGTTCAATGACAAGACTATCGACTCTAAGTATTCAAAGTGATTGGCCTGATCAACATTTGCCAATCGATTGGGTTGCCTGACGTAATTGTAATTGGCTCCAGAAAAATTTTGATTGTTGTTATTATTAGGGCTAAAATAGTTGTTATCAAACTCAGGCCTGCCCATTCGATCGTACCTGGGGTCATAGACTTCTGCTGACACCACGAACCCTTCTTTGGTTTTTAACACTTCATGTAACAAGAGCCGTGCATTGTAATTATAATCTTTACCCATTTCTCGCTTACGCTTTACTTTATTGCGCAATCTCTCCGCTCTTTTGGGTCTCATATAGTCAAAAAAGTGCTCCATTTCAGTAAAATCAATGTATTTTACAATATTGTCTTGACCTTCTGGTTTAGCAATAGCAAGGTAAATACCCTGTGAGTAATAAGAATTTCTACCTCCATAAGCACCGGTGATAATTATATTACCATCAATAAAGCCAGTCGATCGACCACTCAAAACACGATACTGTTCTTGCATCCTAACCTCACGCTCAAATAGGATTGCACCATCATAGCCATGTGTTCTTAACCTGATGAAAAAGCCCTCATATCCTTTTTCCAGCGTAAGCACATTAAACGTACCGTTTTCATTACTTCTAAGGTCTATAACATCACTTCTGTCTTTAAAAAAACCCGGTATTACTTCAAACTTTTTACTACCGATCGTATGGCTTACAAGTGTTGGACTATAGCGTACATAGCCTGCTAATACCATAAGTTTTTTATTTAGTACAGTGATGTGTGACAGGTCTAGTGCGAGCTCATTTTCTATTACATATGATGAGGTATCTCCACTGGCAATATTTATTGTAACCAATCGGTAGTCATTTTTCTCAAACTCTCCATCTCGAAAAAGTAGATACAAATCGTCATCAGTGATTTCAAAGGCTTTAAACACATGTCCGTAGTCTACATTTATTTCCTTTTGCCATACTTCCTGAAGCGTGGTGTCAACGGCTGTTATCTCCCAGGCATCACCTTTCGATTTAGTTTTAAAAGAAAACTCTTTGTTTACATCTCTGACAATTACTGCACCTTTTTCCCCAGCAGACAGCACTGTGAAAAAATCATCAGTGTTCTTCTTTTCCATTTCATAGCGCTCAGTTTGCTTTACCTGAGACTGTGCCAGAAATGTAACTCCTATTGTAAAAAGACCAACCAGTAATTTTATCCTCATATTATTCGCTTAAGCCAATGATTATATCAAACTCTTCTTTTTTTACAGGCTGTACGGAAAGTCTACTATTTTTCACTAAAACCATTTGAGCAAGTCGCTCATCTGCTTTTACGTCTGCGAGCGTAACTGGTTTTTTCAGCGGTCTTTCAGGGGCCACATCTACTACAACCCAACGCTCATCATCGGTAGTAGGATCCTGATAGTGCTCCTTTACTATTTTAGCGATACCAACAATTGATTTCTCATTTACACTGTGGTAATACAGGGCTAAATCGCCCTTTTGCATGGCCTTCATATTATTCCTAGCCTGGTAATTGCGCACACCATCCCAGTAAGTTTGTTTATCTTTCACCAGGTCATCCCATGAATAAGTGTTGGGTTCCGATTTTATAAGCCAGTAGTTCATTAGACCTTAATTTTATATTACAACATAGTTTCCTTTTTATAAATTTACACAATTAATCAACTTACAAAAGGCTCATAATTTTTAACTCAAATCACGCTATATGTCACTACACCTTAATCAACTTCAAAATAAAATCTCAAGTATACTATGAAGGTATTGGTGATTAGATTTTCTTCTATAGGTGATATCGTGCTCACAACACCTGTTGTACGCAACCTGAAGACACAGCTTGATGATGTTGAGGTGCATTATTGTACTAAAAGCCAGTTTAAAGCAATTGTAGACCACAATCCATATATCGACAAGGTGCACTATTTGGAAAACGGCTTAAAGACATTGATTTCTGAGCTGAAAAAAGAAAAGTTTGATTATGTAATAGACTTACATCGCAATCTGCGCACCTCTATTATCAAATTTAGATTAGGTGCCAAAAGCTATGCTTTCGATAAGCTCAATAGAAAAAAATGGTTAATCGTAAATCTTAAGATTAATCAATTACCCAACCGACATATTGTAGACCGGTATATGGATACGGTGAAGTCACTAGGTGTAAAAATGGACAACCTGGGTCTAGATTACTTTATCCCGGAAAAAGATGAAGTACCTAAAGACTGGCTTCCCGAAACACACCAAAAAGAATATGTGGCCTATGTCATAGGGGCGCAACATGATACGAAAAAACTGCCTCTGGATAGAATGATTGAGCTTTGCGACAAAATCAACAAGCCCATCGTTTTGCTGGGTGGCCCCGGGGATGAAAAAGTAGGTGAAGAAATAAAAAAGTTTTTTGACCGCACCGAGAAATCTGCTCCCATGGAGGAAGGATTGACTGAAATGAATAAAAAAACCATTATCTATAATGCGTGTGGTAAGTACAATTTAAACCAATCTGCATCTTTGGTAAAGCAAGCCACACATGTCTTTAGTCATGATACCGGGCTTATGCATATAGCCGCTGCATTCAAAAAAGAAGTGTTTAGTATTTGGGGCAACACCATACCCCTTTTTGGTATGTACCCGTACAGGACCAAATTCACTGTACTGGAAAACAACAAACTTGATTGCCGACCGTGCTCGAAAATCGGTTATAATAAATGCCCCAAGGGTCACTTTAAATGCATGAATAATATCATTTTCGATTTTTACATCCCATAAGCTATTGTGTAAAAGCAAAAGTTTTTATTTTGCTGACTCAATATTTATAAATAACCGCCATGAAAAGAAATCTACTTGTACTTTGCCTCCTTACAATCAGTGTTTGTTTAAATGCCCAGACCTACTCAGGTGACAGTTGGTCTACAGTGAGATCTAACGGTTCGGGTACGCTGGCTTGTATTTACTATCCCACACCTGGTTTAGTTTTTGAAGAAAACGGACAGGTAAAAGGAGTTTGTGTAGATATTCTGGATGACTTCAAAGAGTACGTAAAGTCAAAATACGGTAAAACCGTTAACATCAAGTTTGTAGGTAAGGAAACAGTATGGACTCAGTTTTTAGACAAAACGCTTAAAAGCAACAATGCATTAGGTGTAGCCAATGTGACCATCACAAATGAAAGAAAGCGTACTATGAAGTTTTCACCGGCATTTATGCAAAATCCTCTGATTTTCCTCACGCATAGCTCCGCGCCCGATATATCTTCAGCCGAACAGATAGGTTCTCAGTTTGCCGGCTTCACACCATTAGTAATTGAAGGAAGTACACATGAGCCCATAATGAAAAACCTGCAATCTCAATATTTTCCAGGCCTGAATATCGCCTATACAAACTCAGGAATCGAAACATTGAAACAAATAGAAAGCAATCCTAAAACGTTTAGCATTCTCGACTTCACTGAGTACTTTGATGCCGTTAGAAACAAGGCTCCGATAAAGCGTCAGAATATTGATGTTGGAGGCCCACAAGAACAACTAGGTTTCATTATGCCTATGAACTCAGACTGGCAGCCGCTATGGAATGAATTTCTTACTCAGGAGTACAAGCAAAGTGTAGCTTACAAAAAGATTATTGCTGCTAATCTCGGAAATGCCTTTTTAAGTATGTTGAGGTAGGCTCGTTGCTGGTGGCTGGTTGGCTGGTTGGCTGGTGATCAGTAGTAATATATGTAAGGTCTACTTACTCAGTCTAGTTTGCACTAGTGACAGTTTTCACCATTTTATGGGTTATAATAAGACCAATGATCAGCCCAATCAAACGAGCAGGGTAGATTAACAAGCTAAACGGTCATTTATAGTTGAGTAAACAATTGCTACTAATTTTGCTTTAGAGTCCAGTATAAATCTAATATAAATATTCCCATTAGAAATTATATATTGATTCGACTGGTCATTTATGTAAAGTTCTTCAACCATTGATTGACCTGAAGCCCTGCCAAGAGAGTATTCAGGGTTCTTAGTAATTAGACAATTAACCTTCAGCTTTAAAGATCTTTCTGATTCTCCTAGTTTTATTTGGTTGAAATGGTATTTGCTCAACTCATCATAATTTAATATTTGGATTGCATAATATCTGCTATTGGCTAAATAGTTTATGTCGTTTGTATAATCATCGCCAAGTATTATAAGCTGTTGATTCTTAATGTTACTGTTCCAGAAGTGCAATTGACCTATCGGGCACGTTAAATCTTCATGGATAATTGTTTTATCTGGGTTTCCAAGTGAATCTACTGCTCTTGCTATTGATGAATTAAATGAAAAATTGGTTAGGCTATTTGGAAAATTGCTGCAGTTAAATTTGCTGAGCCTATTACGTTCAACCTCTTCATTTAATAGAATTCTAATATTCTTTTTATCCAATTCTGTTAAAAGTGAGTCAACATTATCATATTTTGGTTCATACCATGGTTTTGAGGAATAGTAAATTGACAATTCCTCAGATTTGAACTTGTAACCATATTGAGCAAAAATCTCATTTCTTTTAATTCTGAGTTCTGCGCTATCTAATTGTTTTACTGATTCGGAGCTATATCTTTCAGTAATTCGGAATTCGACTTTCGGTTTCTCCGTCTTAGTATTTTCTGTCTCTTCGTTTTTTGAAGTTGTGCATCCAATTGTGATAATAAAGACTAGGAGAATAATGTATTTGTTCATGAAGATTTCTATTTGCGCTTGTTCATGCACACCAAGATCTAACCTCTATCTAATACGCCCTTACCAAATTGCCTTCCATGTAGTTGACAAAGGATTGGTTTGCTACTCTTATACCTCCCGGGGTAGGAAAATTACCTGTAAAATACCAATCGCCTTTATGGTTAGGACAAGCAACGTGTAAACTGTCTACTGTTTGATAGATCACATCGAGATCTGCTTGCATGAGATCAGGTTTTACAATCTCGGCTACTTTGGCAGAAATATCTTCATAGGCAAACTGGTTATATAAGTCGTTGACATAATTTACCTGTTCCTTATTTTCTAAAGCGATTTTACACTTGTCATAGACCTCATCAAGCATGTACTCTTTATTATGATCTCTGAGTAGCTCTACCATAGCCCGGAATACAATAAACTCGTTCATTTTAGACATATCAATGCCATAACAATCCGGGAATCTAATTTGTGGGGCTGAAGAGACTATCACCACTTTTTTAGGCTCAAGCCTGCTTACCATGGTAAGTATACTTTTCTCCAAAGTCGTTCCTCTCACAATGGAGTCGTCAACGATTACCAGTGTATCAATTTTCTTCCTTATCACCTCATAGGTAGTGTCGTATACGTGAGCTACCATCTCGTCACGGTGATCATCATCAGTAATGAAAGTTCTAAGCTTGGCATCTTTCAATACCAGTTTTTCTACACGTGGCCTAAAGGAAAGAAAATCTTCCATGTCACCATTGTGAGGCTTTCCATCAATAACAACTTCCTTTCTTTTCTCACTTAAATAATCTTCCATGCCTTCCATCATGCCTAAAAATGAGGTCTCAGCGGTGTTAGGTATGTATGAGAAAACGGTATTCTTTAAATCAAAATTGATTGACTTCAATATCTGTGGTACAAGCAAGCGGCCTAGCTTTTTACGCTCGTTATAAATATCAGGGTCGGTACCTCTTGAAAAATAGATGCGCTCAAAGCTGCAAGAAGTCTTTTCGAGTGGTTTTATAAACTGATGTTGATCGTATTCGCCATTTTTCTTAATAATAAGTGCATGGCCAGGCTTTACTTCTTCAATCTGATTATACTCAATATTAAAAGCCGTCTTAATCGCTGGTTTTTCTGAAGCCACAACAATCACTTCATCATCGGCATAATAGTATGCCGGCCTGATACCACTTGGGTCGCGTGCCACGAAGGCATCTCCATGGCCCACCATACCGGCCATAGCATAACCACCATCAAAGTCTTTACATGCACGCCTTAGCACACGGCCTAAGTCGAGCTCACTTTCAATCACTTCTGTGATCTCCTGATTGGTGAATTTGTCTTTATACTTTCTGAATATTTCGTTGTTCTCTTCATCTAAAAAGTGGCCGATCTTCTCCATTACGGTCACGGTATCCACTTTTTCCTTGGGATGCTGACCGAGCTTTACGAGTATATCAAAAAGCTCATCTACATTGGTCATGTTGAAATTACCTGCTACCACAAGGTTTCTACTACGCCAGTTGTTTTGCCTTAAAAACGGGTGACAGTTTTCAATACTATTTTTGCCATGTGTACCATACCTTAAGTGTCCGAGCCACACTTCACCAGTAAATGCGCAGTTTTCTTTCATCCAACGCTCGTCATAAAACTTATCACCACCTTCTTTGGTGGCTTTGCGGTACTTTTTCCCGATTTTCTCAAATATCCATTTGATTGGGTCAGGCCCAACAGATCGGTACCTGCTGATATATCTAAATCCAGGTTTCTGATCAATCTTAATATTTGCTAACCCCACACCGTCTTGGCCTCGGTTATGTTGTTTTTGCATTAAGATGTACATCTTGTTGGCAGCGTAGGCTGGTGAACCATACTTTTCGATGTAGTACGAGAGCGGTTTTCTTAGCCTGATCATAGCTATACCGCATTCATGTTTTATACTGTCGCTCATTCTATGGATTTAGAATGCAAAATTAATACTATTAATGATGTCCATCAACCAATCTGGTTTAAAGAATAAAATCAATATGCCTACAACCAAAATTGTTACTAAATAATTCTCTAATTGAATACCTGTACTTGCGTATTCTTTTTCATTATTTCTGAAAATCATGAAATATGGTATCTTCAAATAATAAAACAAGGAAACTACTGCGTTGAGTAAACCGATGATAAAGACCAAAACCAACCAGGATTGCCCTGTGTTGGTATAGCTTTCCCAAATGGCTGAAAATACTAATAGTTTGGCCGTAAAGCCTGCTGTTGGAGGTAGGCCTGTTAAGGCAATCATTATAACCACCATTAGAACAGTTAAATAAGGATAAAATTTAACCATTCCTTTGAGGTCACTTACTTCAAGACACCCGTGCTTATGCTCAAACATATTGGCTAACGCAAAAGCGGCCATATTCATTAAAAGGTAAATGACTGCATAGAAAAGTAAGCTTTGGTGCCCGCTGGTAGAAAATGCCACTATGCCTAACAACAAAAACCCTGAATGAGCAATCGATGAATAAGCCAGCATCCTCTTGATATTGGTTTGCCTCAAGGCTGAAAAGTTTCCTATTGTAAGTGTGAGTATGGCAATGGCACCGATAATTTTTGGCCAGGGCACCTCACCAAGTCCAAATAAATTGATGGCCAACATCCATTTGATAAGTATAGCAAAGCCCGCCAATTTTGGAACAATAGAAAAATAAGCCACCGAAGATGTGGGTGCCACTTGATAAACATCAGGAGCCCAAATGTGCATCGGGGCGGCTGTTATTTTGAACAAAATGCCTCCTATTACCATAATTCCAGCCACCAACAAAGGCAATGTTTCTATCTGCATCAAGGACTCAATAAATCCAGGTGTAACAAAGTGTAATGTGCCTGTAAAAGTATAAATGAGTGATAGGCCATATAATAGTACGGCCGAGGCTACACCACCAAAAAGCAAGTATTTAATACCTGCTTCATATCCTCGTGATTTAAAACTATAAACTGTGAGTATATATGCTCCGATGGACAAAAGCTCAATACTCAGATAAACCATCAGTAGATTAGAACTCATTACAAGCAAATGTCCACCCAATAACATCACAAGAAGTATATTGACATATTCCGATCGGTACCTATCCAAATTATTTCTCAGATGGATCAAAAGAGTGAAGAGCGCACCGGCATCTAAAATAATTTTCCATAGTAATGCCCCCTGACTAAACTCGAGCATATTGAGGAATAATGAAATGGATTTTTGCGGGTGCGAATTGAGCTGAACTATGCCAAGCACGATTAAGAGCATCGTTACACCTAAGGCCATCATATGCACTATGCGATTCCCTTGCTTTTTAAATATCAGATCAATTATAATGAACAGGACAATGGCACCTACCAGTATAAGCTCCGGTAAAAGAAAGTGTATACTTTCGGCTATAATCGATAGTTTGTCCTTTAAAACTTCCACTTATTGAATAGGCGTTTTAGCAACCACAAAATCTACCACCGTATTTACAGAGTTGTTTATCAGATCTAATAGCAGGCTTGGGAAAATACCTAATAAGAGCGCGAGTATAATCAGTGGTATGAACATCAGCAACTCACGTTTGCCCAAATCAGTCACTGATTTCACTTCTGTTTTAAGGTGAAACTGCCCAAAAAACATCCTTTGAATCGTCCATAAATAGTACGCGGCACTTAGTACAAGACCCGCCAAAGCCGCAATAACCATCCAGCGAGGTACCAAACCATTGACAACAGATGAGCTAAATGCCCCTAAAAGGACAAATACTTCGGCAATAAAACCTGAGAAACCCGGTAGACCGAGCGATGCGAAAAAGAAGATCACAACAATCACCGTGTATTTTGGCATTTCAGAGGCCAGACCTGAGTAATTACCTATTATTCTATCTTTCGTACGATCATAGATTACACCCGCAATCAGGAATAACCCTGCTGATATGATCCCATGACTAACCATCTGATAAATAGAGCCACTTACACCTTCTACAGTTAAGGAAGCTAAGCCAAGCAAAACAAATCCCATGTGTGATACGGATGAATAGGCGATCAGACGTTTTAAATCTTTGCTTCCCAGCGCATTTAAAGCGCCATATATGATTGACAGAACACCCAGAAAAGCAACCAGCCAGCTAAAATATACTGCTCCATCTGGCAGCACCAAGTAGCCTGTTCTAATTAAGGCGTAGCCACCTACTTTCAACAATAATGCAGCTAAAATAACAGAAATGGGTGTTGGTGCCTCAACGTGAGCATCGGGTAGCCAGGTGTGCAGTGGTACCACAGGTATCTTAATGGCAAACCCGATAAAAATAATCAAGAAAGCCACTAATCTGGCAGGGTATCCGAATACGGTACTTATTACCTCATTGTCTAATATACTTCCCGGAATATAATTGCTGGTATCAGACATGTGCAACATATTAAAGGTATGTACCAAATTGCTGTCCTGTATCTTGCCAGCATTCAGCATTTGTTGCACCTGAGTTATTTGGTCTGATGTCACCTGGCCAATTTCATTAGCCATTTGAAGTTTTACAGCCGTAGCGGCCGGATCTATTACTGACAGGTATAAACCTATCATTACAATCAAAATAAATATTGAGCCTAGCAATGTGTATAAAAAGAACTTGATGGACGCATAATCACGCCTTGGGCCGCCCCACAAACCAATGAGAAAGTACATGGGCAGCAACATAAACTCAAAAAAAAGATAGAATAGCAGTAAGTCTAAAGAGACAAAACAACCAATGATAGAAGCGTTTAATATCAATAATAAACTAAAATAGCCTCTGCGTTTCTCATCTATATGCCATGACGATATCACTGCAATTAATCCAATCGCCACGGTTAGCAATACAAAAGCTATGTTGAGGCCGTCAACGCCTAATAAATAGGAAGCCGAAAGTTGACCAATGGTACCCAGGTTTAAGCTGATCCATGGGACGAACTCAACAAACTGAAAACTGGATATATCATATGCACCGGAAATCGAAGTGTCGTAGCTTAAATAGAGCACAATCGCCATAATCATTTGCAGTATACTTACTCCAAGTGCAGCCCACTTCGACCATCCAGCTTTGGATTTTGGCAACAACGCCACAACCAACGCCACAAAAAGTGGTAAGAATATTAGAATTGACAACAAGTGGTTTGACAACATCAACTTAAGTTATATACTCCAATAAATGATTAAAATCAGCCCCAAGATAGCAAGAACCAAATAATTTTGAACCTTACCCCCTTGTATGGATCTTGTAAGATTTCCAAATCTTCCGGCTACGAAAACCGCCAGGTTTACCATACCATCCACGACATATCTATCCAGCCAGGCAATACCATGGGCAAAAATGACATTAAATATTCCAAACAGGTTTATGCCACGATCTATCAACCGTCTGTCTACCCACCTACAACCGCGAGAAAGCCATAAAACCGGACGGTGAACGGCATAGAAATAAAATGGATCTAAATACCAATTGTAATATGAAATTTTTTGCATGAAGTGCTTAGCCATTGGGCGTGTAGCATAGTTTAATACATACCTGCCTTGAGGTCGATAGATGTAGTAGCCAATGGCCAGACCTACTGCTACCAGTAGTATCGATGCCGTTGAAATCAACAAATGATTTTTAGACGAAATCTCTACAAGACTTAATTGCCAGAATTGATCAAAATCAGGGGTCACTATCTCAGGCACCTGTACGGCACTTAAAAACCAACTAGTATTAAAATCAAAAGGATTAAATGACCACACCAGCCCTAATGAAAGCATAGCAAGAATCACCAGCGTAATCCTTAAAAGCAAAGGTGACTCTATGACAGCAACATCTGTTGTTCCCTTTAATCTGAATTCACCGAAGAAGACCAATAAGATTTGTCTGCACATGTATACGGCTGTGAGCACCACTGTGATAAAACCAAGATCAGGTATAAGGTAATACAAAGAAAAACCTTCCCCTCCCATCAATGAAGCCCAGGCATAAGCTCCGGAAAGTAATGCATCCTTTGAAAGGAATCCTGAGAAAAATGGAATGCCTATTAAAGCTAATGATGCTATTAAATATGCCGTAAAAGTAACGGGTAAGTACTTTCGTAGCCCACCCATATTTCGCATATCCTGCGTGTCAAATTTATTTTTACTCTTAGCAGAATATTCGTGCAACGCATAAATCACAGAGCCGGCAGATAAAAATAAGCAGGCCTTAAAGAACGCGTGTGTAAATAAGTGAAAAAAGGCAGCTCCATATGCACCTACACCGATACCCATGAGCATATAACCCAATTGAGAAATGGTAGAATAGGCCAACACTTTTTTAATATCATGTTGCGTAAGCGCAGCTATGGCTCCCATAAAAGCGGTAATGGCACCAATAGTAGCAATCACAGTTAACGCATCGATATTTAACAATGTAAATACTCTTATCATCAGGTAAACACCTGCTGCCACCATAGTAGCGGCATGAATCAACGCTGAAATTGGCGTTGGGCCCTCCATTGCATCAGGAAGCCAGATTTGTAAAGGAAACTGTGCCGATTTTCCCACCGCTCCTAAAAACAAGCAAATACCTGCCACTGTGAGCCATGAGGCATCGATCGACTGACCTCCAAACTCCCATACACCTTCTTTAATAATGCTTTCAGACATCGCCATGCTCAAGGCAGTCAAATCAAGTGTTTGAAAGTGTGTCCATAAAATGGCAATCCCTAACACAAAGCCGACATCTCCAACTCTGTTTACAATAAAAGCTTTGCTTGCGGCAAATGAGGCACTTTCTTTTTTGTACCAATGGCCAATAAGTAAGTATGATGACAACCCAACAAGCTCCCAAAAAACAAAAATTGCCAGCAGATTATCGGCTATAACAATGCCGATCATTGAAAAAGTGAAAAATGCTAAAAACGCAAAATATCTTTTAAACCCTTCATCATCCTGCATGTATTTTAGGGAGTATAAATGCACAAGAGAAGAGATGGATAGCACAACAATCAGCATTGCTGCAGCTTCAAAATTGATTAGAACCCCTACATTAACTACTGAACCATTGGAGAAAGATATCCAGTTGAGTGTACCTGCAAATGATTCATTGGGCCATACCTGAAAGCAAATGTAAACAGCCAATGCAGTAGCAATAAACATGATGGCTGTACTGATAGCAGCACTTAGCTTCTCAGCGCTTTTCTTTATTACTGCCATGAAAATAAATGCTAGTAATGGCAACAATAGTGTTACCACACTCAGTAATGCTATAATTGACCAGGATTCGATATCGTTAGTAACGTTATGCACTACTACCCTTTCAAATGATTAATTTTATCGAGGTCCACGGTATTGAAGTGCTTATAGAGTTTGATCACAATAGCCAGTGCTACTGCAACTTCAGTGGCCGCCACTACAATCACAAATAAAGCAAAGTATTGGCCGGCTATACCTTTATCAAAAGTGCTTGCAGCTACAAAATTGATATTGGCCGCATTGAGCATCAACTCTATACCCATAAGTACAACAATGGCATTTTTTTTAGTTGCTGAGATCGCAAACCCAATGCAAAAAAGAAAAGCGCTCAATATGTAGAAATTCTCTATTGACACTATTTGTCTTTATCTAAAGTTTTATTTGAGGCAATTGTTGAGGCACCTATTAAACCAAGTAACAATACTATAGCTGCCACCTCAAATGGCAGTATGTAATTAGTCATTAATCCAATACCTAGTGTATTAATGTTGTTTGCGGGTGTTGCCGTCTGGACAGTTGCAAAATCAATGGCATCCATTGTATAATACAAACCTGCAAATAGAATTACAGCTACCAGCACTCCAATTACAGGGTTATGGCTTGAGGTCACAAGTGCTTTTCCTTTTAGCTTGTTTGTAAGCATCACCCCGAAAATTAGTAGCACTACAATACCTCCCACATAAATCATGATTTGTGTTATGGCTAAAAATTCGGCCCCGGCCAGTACATACAATGCCGCTACAGATAGGAACGTGACGACCAGTGCACACGCGGCATAAAGCACATTTTTTGTCAATAATATTGTTGCACTGGAAATCACTGCCAGTCCTGCAAAAAAGTAAAACAATATATCAATCATCTTTCTTTTTTGGTTTTGGAACACGCGGCTTGAAAACAGGTTTTGCTCCTGATGGTTTCATCTTTGGTTTTGCAGGTTTTGGTTTGTCGCTTACTGACTGCTTCGACTTTTCGATTTCTTCCGCTTCTTTCTTTTTTGCTAAAATATCTGCTGCACTCATATTGGCAAACGAGTAGGTGTGGTCATCGATCTCAAATTCGCTAAAATCATATGTCTTAGTCATTGTGAGGCATTCTGTGGGGCACACAGTGGTACACAGGCCACAAAAACAGCACTTCCCCATATTGATATCAAACTTTGCCGCATAAATACGTTTTGGGGTTCCATCTGATGTATGACCGAAGGTCTCCTTCGATTTAATTGGCTCTATTTCAATGCAATCTACAGGACATATTTTGGCACATTTGTCACAGACAATACAATCGTCTATTTCATTGTGCAGCCTGTATCGCCCATTATCTGGCACAGGCATACTCTCATGCGGATATTGAAGTGTGGCCAGACCGTTTTGTTTTTCGAAATAATTATCTTCGGATACGGCAAAAGAAGAGACACTTTTTCCAGACCTTAATAAATGGCCAAAAGTAATCTTTAGCCCCTTTAGAAGTGTAGATAACGTGTTTTTTATGTTTAGCCAATAGTTAGTACCCATGCCTAACAAAGATGCCAAGAATTTTAAGAAAGGCTAAATAATTTCTTCTGTAGATTCTGCTTTTTTTATAGTGAATTTAAAAGTACTTCCTTTTCCTTCTTCACTTTCAACCCAGATCTTCCCACCCATTCTATCAACAAACTCCTTGCAAAGCTTAAGGCCCAGACCAGTTCCTTTTTCATTAGATGTACCCGGTGTTGTATACAACATACCAGAATCAAACACCTTGTCTCTCTGCTCTGCAGACATGCCTATACCATTGTCACCAACACAAATAGTATACTCATTATCAGTTGACTCGCCTACATAGACCTCCACTATGCCTTTGGGCTCAGTAAACTTAATTGAGTTTGACACCAAATTGCGTAAAACCAGATCAAGCATATTTCTATCAGCAATAACAAGCTCGTCTCCAACTTTATTGAAGAAATTGATCTCCTTATCATTTACCTCTCTAAAAAAAGTGAGGTTATCTTCAACAATAGATTTTAGCGCCAACCCTTCCTCTTTTATCTCAATCTCGTTCATCTGCATCATCGCCCAATCCAGCAAATTATCGAGCAGCTTTCTCGTGTTATCTAACCTTATCCGTAACGATTTCGTCACTTGTAATAACTCCTCCTGGGTCAGGTGGCCTTCATCAAGCATGTCTAGTATACCTACCAAAGCATTGATAGGCGATCTTAGATCGTGAGATACAATGGAGAAGAATTTGTCCTTTAGCTTAAGTAAACTTTCAAGTTCTTTACTTTGAGCCTCAATCTCTTTTTGATGGATAACCAATAGCTCGTTAATCCTTTTTCTTCTCGCTCCACTACGGTAAAGTGTCACAAGCAATACTGCCGTGAATGCCAATATTACAACCAATACATTTCTAAGGAACTCCTCATTTTTTAGTTGATTTTCCTGTTGTTCCTCACGTTCATTAAGCAGAGCTATTTCGACATCTTTTTTCTGGGTTTCGTACTTTATTTGCAATTGTGCGAACTGCTCACTTTTCTTTTCACTATACAAACTGTCTCCTTTCATTTTATACTTTTTATAAAATTCTAAAGAGCGTTGATAGTCTTTATTTAGTTCGTACAACTTAGACATCTCATGGTAAATTTGCACCTCAAGCCCAATATTGTTCTCATCTTTGGCCATAGACAAACCTGTATTTAAAAACTTGTTAGCTTCTGAAAGCTGATTGGCCTCCATAAGTGTAATGCCTTTACCCAAATATGTCTCGGCCTGGCCGCTTTCATTGCTTAGGTTATTATAATACTCCAATGCACGATCGTGAAAATTTAGCGCTTCCTGATAATCACCTTTTTTCCTGTGTGTTTCAGCTATCTGATTAAGAATTTGAGGGGTCAGAATGTATATTTCCAAGGCATCCTGAAGTTCCATTGCTTTGCTTAATGCCTCATTGAGGGTTTCCAGGGCCAGGTCATACCTACCTTCTAAAATATATATCTCTCCCAGGTCGTTGAGCGTATAAGGTATCCCTCCCAGATCGTCTATATCTGTACTCAATTTTTTAGCATCGAGTATAAATCTCTTTGCCTTTTCGAGCTGCCCCATCTCTTTCAATACTCTGCCCACATTATATGTAGAGATAGCAGTGGATTTTGCATCTCCATTTTCTATAGAAAGATTTAGTGAACGGTTGTAATAATCATAGGCTTCATTATATAAGTCCAGCTCAAAATAACTTTCTCCAATGTTATTATAAGACCTGGCAACACCAGTTTTATCACCTATTTCTTCATAATATTTTAAGGCATCCAGATCGAATTGAAGCGCACGGTAATTTTCACCTCTATATGATGATAAAACCCCAAGATATTCGCTTATAGAAGCTAAATAAGTTGTGTCGCCAACGGATTCAGCGAGTGACTTGGTGTGCATGGCTAATTTATATGCCGAATCGGGGTCTGATATCTCGTATTCATACATAAAAACGTATGCGATATCAAGTTTTACCCTATTGTCATCGGTAGTCCGATACACTTCTCTCAGACTGTCAGCCGATAAATCCTGCCTGGCTTCTACTATTGTTGGGAACAATAACAGTGCGCTACTAAAACATATGACTATAAACTTTTTCAAACTCGAACAATATACATTAAATCATTAACAATCTCCATAAACCACATAATAATAGTAAAACTATGGCAATTGGAGTTAAATATTTCCAACCAAGGTTCATCAGCTGATCTATTCTGAGGCGCGGGTATGTCCAGCGTACCCACATCTGAATGAGTACCATTAACATCGCTTTTGTAACCAGCCAAAACCCTCCGGAAAAATAGCCATATATTGTACCCGGAGCTCCACTTGTCCAATACGCTAATTTTACTGTGCCAATGTTAGGAAGTGGAGTATTCCAGCTTCCAAAAAAGAGAATTACCCCTAAAAAGCTGACCAACAACATCATACCATATTCACTAAGCATAATCACCGACCAACGAAACCCTGAATACTCTACCTGATACCCAGCCACAAGTTCTGATTCTGCCTCAGGTAAATCGAAAGGTGCGCGATTGCTTTCGGCTAATGAGGCAATAAAGAATATCACCCATGCTATGAACAACAGGGGCATTCTAAGCACATTCCAGGTTAAAAATCCTCCCATATTGGTAGTTTCGACTCCCAGAGCCTTGACTCCAAATAAGTAATTTACAGCATTCGGTTCGATATGATTAATCCAGATACCTTGTTGATATGATATTTGCTGAAGGTCTAAAGTCTGGCTAATTACAATTACAGATAAAACCGATAAGGTAAGCGGCACTTCATAGGACACAATTTGAGCCGCTGATCTCATGGCGCCTAGCAGTGCGTATTTGTTGTTGGAGGCCCAGCCCGCCAGAATTATACCTAACACATCTAAAGACACAATGGCCAACAGGTAAAACACCCCTGAATTTACACCTGCTCCTGACCAGCCCTGAGCTACCGGCAGTACCGCAAATCCTCCAAAAACAAAAACAAATATGAGTATTGGAGCTATGAGAAATAGCTTTTTATCTGCCGCTTTGGGCACAATATCTTCTTTTTGAACAAGCTTGAGTAAATCTGCAATAGTCTGTAAGATGCCATAATAACCTACCTCCATCGGTCCGTATCTGTCCTGTATAAACGCAGACACCTTTCGCTCGGCATATACCGCCACTACTGTAAACAGAATTATAAACGGAAGGAAAAATAGTACTGTAGACATCAGGTTATTTTAGCTGTTCCAAATTAACTAAATATTGGTTATTCCCATAGAGGATAACTATCGAGATGAACTACATCTTTAAAAAACATCTTTGCTGAAGCTTCGAAAGAGCTTGTGAAATCAGAAACCAGGAACTCATCACTCTGGCTTTCTTCAGCATTTAACAAATCTTGCGTTCTCAAATAAGCCTTTAAATAGGTGGCCGTAACTTCTGAAGAATCCAGTATATCAATCTTGTTATTGTAGAACTGATTCAACTCTTTTTTGATTAAAGGGTAATGTGTACAACCTAATATCAGTGCTTCAATATCTGATAACTCAGGAGACCGCAAGTAAGACTCAATTATTTCATGACTTATCTTATTATTAAAAAATCCTTCTTCAATCATAGGCACCAGTAATGGTGTAGCCAAAGATTTTAACGACACCTGCTCATTAAGCGCATTGATTTTGCGTCCATAAATATCAGAAAGCACGGTACGCTTAGTACCAATCAGGCCTATGGTTTTGCTGGCATATTTATTCTTGACCAAACTTACCATGGGATCAATTACATTAATCACCTTGGCCTTTTTACCAGTATACTCTGTAAGCAGGTCATAAGCAGCAGAACTTGCCGAATTACAAGCTATTACAATAACCTTACACCCTTTTTGAAGAAGTATATCAGTGATTTTTATTGAGTATGCCTGTATCGCTGCTTCTGACTTATCTCCGTAAGGCAAATGTGCGGTATCACCAAAGTATATCAATTGCTCGTTGGGCAAAGCCTCTTTGATGGCATGAGCGACAGTGAGCCCACCAATTCCACTATCAAATATTCCTATTGGCTGATTGGATTTCATAAAGCTGCCAAATTTATTGAATTAAACTGAAGTGAATTGACCTCTCAACATATATTTTAAAATTTGACTATATTGCCTTTTGTAACCTACTCTCTCTGTGAAAAAACGTCATGTCATCGAAAGTGAATTTAATGAGAAACTTTCCTCTCAGGAATTTCTCTTAAAGTTCAGAGGTGACAATGAAATTATACTTATTGGAGCCCCTACAGGAAGACTTAGGTCGCGTATCATCGTTTCAATAATTGGAATTGCTTTGGTCTCCTTTTGCTTAATTACGGGCAACAATTCTGGTGGCAATTTTAACAACTCATTTATTATTGGCGGAAGTCTGTTGGGTCTTATTCTTGCAAGCACTCCATTTGTTAGTTTCTATTCAAGAAAATACTTTAAAATATACATCTCTAACCAGCTCAAACAGATCAGTATTACTTCAGGTGTGTCATCACCAGACAAGCGCATAGATTTTTCTAACATCGATTTCCTACAACTCAAACACCTGCAAATTGATGACCTGATAAGTGGGACAGATGCAGAAGGTATTGCCTCAATAAGTTATTTACATACTTTTATGGCAGTTTCAAATGGAAAGTCTATTGAGTTATTCTCACTTGCTTCTCAAGACGAGTCATACAAAGAATTTGTAGATAAGTTTGGTGATTTTTTATCTGGTTTTATTGGAAAAGAACTCCGGCTTATACGCGCTTAGGTATTTCACATCTCGCAAAATAATTTCGTATTATTGCAGCCAGAGTAAAAAGAAAAAACAACTACAATGGCTAATAATCTACTAAAAGGTAAAAGAGGAATTATATTTGGAGCACTCGATGAAAGCTCGATTGCATGGAAAACTGCAAAAATAGCTCACGAAGAAGGCGCTGAATTCACATTGACCAATGCACCCGTAGCGATGCGTATGGGCGCTATCAATCAATTGGCTGAAGAATGTAATGCAGAGGTAATTCCTGCTGACGCCACTTCAATCGAAGACCTTACCAATTTATTTGAAAAATCTAAAGAGGTGCTTGGTGGCAACCTGGATTTTGTACTTCACTCTATAGGCATGAGCCCTAACGTGAGAAAAGGTAAGGATTATGGAGACCTTAATTACGATTGGTACTTAAAAACATTAGACATCTCGGGTGTTTCATTTCATAAAGTACTTCAGACCGCTGAAAAAACAGAAAGTATGAATGAGTGGGGCTCAATATTAGGACTTACTTATATTGCTGCTCAGCGTTCTTTCCCTGACTATGGTGATATGGCTCAGGCTAAAGCTGTACTAGAATCTATCGCCAGAAGTTATGGTGCCCGTTTTGCAAAAATCAATAACGTAAGAGTAAACACAATCAGTCAGTCACCGACTATGACAACCGCTGGTAGTGGTGTACCCGGTTTTGATGTTTTCTTCGATTATGCCAATAAAATGTCACCTCTAGGCAATGCCAGCGCTGAAGATTGTGCTAAGTACATTGCTATGATGTTTTCTGATTATACCAGAATGGTAACCATGCAAAACCTCATGCATGATGGCGGATTTTCTTGTTCAGGAATAACTGAAGAGATTATCGCAGAACTTTCGAAATAAGAACTACTAAGCTAGCTAGTTGTCAGACTTCTATAAGTTGTCTGACAACTTTGGCTACTTTTGACATGTCCTCTTTTTAATTTATGGTAGTCTTTCCCAATGCTAAAATCAATCTTGGTCTGGATATTATCTCTAAAAGAGAAGACGGCTATCATAACATATCTTCATGCTTCTACCCTATTCCGTTAGCTGATATTCTTGAGGTTTTACCTTCAACCCATTTGAGTTTCACATCAAGCGGCATTGAAATACCAGGGGAAGGAAACTTATGTATCAAAGCCTTTGAACTAATCAAGGACGATTTTAACATTGAACCTGTAAATATTCATCTACACAAAATCGTTCCTATTGGAGCTGGCTTGGGTGGTGGTTCGTCAGATGCTTCCTTCACACTTAAGTGTCTGAATGAAATCTATACCCTAAACTTATCTAACATTCAACTTGAGGCGTATGCAGCACAGCTCGGAAGTGATTGTCCATTTTTTATTGATAACAAACCTGTGGTTGCTACAGACACAGGAACCCAATTCAAAACAGCATCAGTTGATTTAGGAGGAAAATACTTGATCGTGCTCAATCCCGGTATACATATTAGTACGGCAGAAGCATACAGTGGTGTAAAACCACAACAACCAGAGTTACACATTGAAGAAATCATAAGTAAACCATTAGATCAATGGCAAGGAAAGCTCAAAAATGACTTTGAAAATTCAGTTTTGATTAAATACCCTGAAATTGGCAGAATCAAAGAAGCACTAAGCGCATGCGGTGCTTCATATACAAGTATGACAGGTTCTGGCTCCAGTGTGTATGGCATTTTTGAAAAAGAAACAAAAATCCCTGCCAACCTTAAAAATTTCATCTGCTGGCAGGGATTTTTATAAGTGCCAAATTACATATCCTGTCTATCTACAGGCTGGCCTTTTTGGTCTTTTAAATACTCATCAAGAAACTCCAGTATTTTTCCATAGGCCTCTATTTGATTATCCTTTTTGGCAAAGCCATGCCCTTCATCTTCAAAAAGTACATATTCTACAGGTACGTTGTTTTTCTTTACCTCCTCAACAATTTCATCAGATTCTACTTGCAGCACTCTGGGATCCTGAGCGCCTTGTAGCACCATCAGCGGTTTGGTTACATTTTCTGCATGGAATAAAGGAGAAATATTATACAACCTCACAGAATCCTCAGTATTAGGATCGCCCATTCAGTATATAAAGCCTCTTTAAAAGACTCCCACCATGGCGGTATACTCTTCAATGTCCTCAACCAATTGGTTACTCCAAAAATATTTACTCCTACATCAAACTCTTCAGGAGCACTTGTAAGTGCAGCCATGACCATAAAACCTCCATATGACCCTCCAATAATTCCGATGCGTTCAGCATCAATTGTTGGTTGGTCAGCCAACCAGTTTTTGCCTTCGATACAATCTTTCAGATCTTCTTCTCCGTGGCGTTGGTCATCCATCTGGTAGAAGGTTTTACCATAGCCACTGCTTCCTCTGTTGTTAACAGCTAATATGGCGTACCCATGATTTGTAAGGTATTGTATCAGCCCACTATACCCCTGACGGGACTGGCCACCCGGCCCACCATGTACCCAAACCAAAGCCGGAACTTTGTCTACTTCAGAAGCTTGCTTTGGCAAATAGTAAATAGCTGGTACCTCCACGCCATCAAATGACTTGTACCTCACTACTTCTGCTGTGACTAAATCGTCCTGATTAATGTCATCATTTAGGGTATTGGTCAGTTGTTGTATTTCACCATTTTTCAGATTATACACATATAGATTAGACGGTGAGTTTGAGCTGCCTACGTAAAAACTCATCATTGATTCATCTCTGGATACACTCACACTTGTAATATCTCCATTTTCAAATGTTGGGAATTCAACCGGTACGTTGTCGCCTGTGTTTACTACCTCTACCTCGTTCTTTCCATCTGCATTTATCAAAGTAATACGGTATTTGCCCCCGTGTGAGAAATACGAAGCGACTATATCCCAGTTTGTTTCATGCACATTCTCAATATTGCCAGTAGCTATCTCATATTGCATTAGGTGAGAAAACTCAGATCCCTGATCGGTTAGGTAATACAAATACTCACTATTTGGACTAAAGTCAGCTGCATTGTTACCACTCTGCTCCTCGTTTATCTTTACTTTTTCTTTACTCTCGAAATTGTAGAGATAAAGGTCAGAGTCGTTTGTATTGATAGCGAAACTCAGAGCCATGTATTGCTTATCGTTCGATATACCTCCGAAATTGTAGCCGCTCTCCATTTCGTACAACAGCTGAGACTCAATTGTCCCTATGTTCATTTCATAAACATCCATCATGCGCCTGTCTCTTTTATTATAGCCATAATAGAAGCTATTGCCATCGTGCGCCCACCCGTAAAAAACGGCCCTTGCACCTTCTTCTGGAGTTAATTCGGTTGTATTTCCATTTTCATCAAGCATGAAAATGTGAAATATCTCATTACCATTATCATCCATTCTAAATAAGATGCGATCATCTTGCGGGAAATAAGAAATGCCAAAAACAGACGAACTATCAGAGCTGGATATCGCATTGTATGCCCCACTATCAACAGGTATAGTATACATATTGTAAATACCTGATTTGTTACTTGTTACGAGCACTTTAGACTTATCAGAAGAGAAGCTTCCACCAAAAACCTGTTCATTGTCCATGAACTGCTCAATGGTATATTTGTCAACTTCAGGTTTTTGTGGCTCGTCTTGTTTTGGACTACAAGACGCCACAATGGCAAATGCCATCATTAGAGTAATTGATCTCATTGTTGTAAGTATTGGTTAGGCGAGGATAATACAACAATTTAATGGATTTTGGAAGGGAAATCTGATCAGCGCAAATGATCAACCTGCATGGCTTTTCTTTTTCTAAATCGATTAATCAATGGGTAGCTGAGCACAGCGCTTAAAATAATGAGTGTGCCCACATAAAACCCACCAGCCATTTGTTCTTTCTCACCAAAAATCAATACCGCCAGAATGATACCATATACGGGCTCAAGATTGACCGTAAGATTGATCACGAAAGCTGATATTCTTTTCATTAATTCTACAGAAATTGAATAGGCATAGACTGTACACACCCCTGCCAAAATCGCTAAGTAGAGCCAATCAAGTGGGGTTGGTGATAAATTAAGTGCACCATCACTGAAGTACGCCATATATATTGGAAAGAACAGCGCAGTACCCAGGCAAGCCCCTATCATCTCATAAAATGTAATCATAAATGGGTTGTGTTTTTTAATAAACTGTCCATTGATCACTGTAAATAAAGCGGAAAGAAACGCTGATAAAACGGCCATTGTAAGTCCTAGCGCATGGTCAAACTCAAAGCGGAAAATCACATAGAGTCCAACAATGACTACTAACCCCAACAATACCTCCACCATATTGATCCGCCTCTTGTTAAAGGCTGGTTCGATGAAACTAGTCCATAAGGAACAGGTAGCCATACCGGCCAAACATACACTGGCTGTAGAAACTCGTGCCGCAGCAAAAAATAGAATCCAATGGGCTGCAATAAGCACTCCCGTTGATAAAATTTTAAGTATTTCATTATGCCCTAATGAGAAGTTTCTCTTTCTGAAATGCAGTAAAAGGCCTAGTGCAATAAAAGCCAGTAGCGTTCTGTAAAAAACTATCTCTACCGATGGTATCGAGATCAAAAGCCCTAAAATCGCTGTGAATCCCCAAATCCAAACGATAAAATGAAGCTTAATATAATCTTTAGTTTGCGACATCAGCGAGGCACATATTTATACATGAGCAAGGAGATGCCTCCAAACAAAATATTTGGGAACCAAACCGAAATAGCGGGTGGCAAACTGCCCGCCTCTGCAATTGTCTTACTCAGTATAAAAAACATAATAAACAGGAAGGATAAGAAGAAGCCAAGTGCTATTTGAAAGCCTGCCCCTCCTCTGGTCTTCTTTGATGAAACAATTACGCCCATAAATGTGAGGATCAACACAGCAAAAGGAGAGGTAAAGCGGGTATACTTCTCCACCTCATAAACTTCCACATTGCTTGCCCCTCGCATCCTAAGTTTATCAATATGGGCATTCAGTTCATCAATGGTCATACCGTCATAGCGCCTGTAGTCATTTTCAAACTCACTAGGATGAATAGCCAGTGTAGTATCCATTTTTCTACCCTCCTCCATGGTTTCTTCCATGCCATCAAAGGTCATCCTTTTCCAGTTAGTAATATCCCATTTTTCGGTTTCCCTATTCCAGGAGATCCTGGAAGCGCTAAACTTTTCCAAGAGTTGAGTGCCTTCCATTTTTTCCAACGTAAAGCTGTAGCCAATATTAGACTGATTATTATAACTACGCATATACAAGTAGACATCAGGTGCCACCTGCATATGAATATTGACATCATCAAAGTAATATTTACTTTTCAGGTACTCCACTTCGAACGCCACTCGCGATTTGTTGGAATTGGGTATGACCCATCCCGTGAGAAAGAAACTGGCAATCGCAATCATTGAGGCTCCAATAAAATAAGGGAGCAACATACGTCTAAAGGAAACACCGCTACTCAAAATAGCCACGATCTCCGTATGGCCAGCCATTTTTGCGGTAACAAACACTGTGGCAATAAAAACAGTAAGCGGAGTAATAAAATTGGCTATCCAGGGAATAAAATCTAAATAATATCCAATGATTTGCCCTGTTTCTAATTCAGCCTCAACAAACTTCTCGGTCTTCTCAGTGATATCAATGACTAAAATAACAGCACATATGATGAGCACCGTAAATATAAATGCTCCTAAAAATCGTTTTAATATGTACTTGTCTATTAGTTTCATGTGGCTAGTTCATAATTCTTAATTCGAGATTTGAAATTCATTCTCCATTTTTTTAAATCTCAAATCTCCAATATCACATTCTACAGTTTCCTACTCACCTTTTCAACCATTGTGTTTTTCCAGCTAGCAAAATCACCCGCTTCAATATGATTTCTTGCTTCGCCAACCAACCAAAGATAAAAGCTCAAATTATGAATACTAGCAATTTGCGCGCCTAAAATTTCCTTACTCATTATGAGGTGTCGTAAGTACGCCTTGCTATAGAAAGTATCTACATAACCTCCAAGATTTGCATCTATTGGTGAAAGGTCATCAGCCCACTTTTTATTTTTGATATTTATGATCCCTTCAGAAGTAAAAAGCATACCATTTCTCGCATTTCTCGTTGGCATTACGCAATCAAACATATCTACTCCCAGTGCAATGCTTTCCAAAATATTAGCAGGTGTGCCCACTCCCATCAAATAGCGAGGTTTGTCCTGAGGGAGGATATCACAAACTAAATCAGTCATTTCGTACATCATTTCCGCGGGTTCGCCCACAGACAATCCTCCAATGGCGTTGCCTTCTCTTTCAAAGCTTGCAATAGCTTCAGCTGATTGCTTTCTTAAATCTTTGTATACACTCCCCTGCACTATAGGAAAAAGCGTTTGGTCGTAACCATATTTGCCTTCGGTTTTGTCAAAATGGTCGCAACATCGTTTGAGCCAGCGGTGTGTCATATGCATTGACTTCTCAGCATAGTCATAATCGCATGGATAAGGAGTACATTCATCAAAGGCCATCATAATATCAGCACCGATGGTTCGCTGTATATCCATCACATACTCTGGAGTAAAGTTGTGTTTTGAACCATCGATATGTGACTGAAAAGTGACACCTTCTTCCTTAATTTTTCTCGTATCAGAAAGCGAGTACACCTGATATCCGCCACTATCTGTAAGTATAGGTCGATCCCAACCATTAAATTTATGTAACCCCCCCACTTTCTCAATGATATCAAGACCTGGTCTTAAGTATAAATGGTAGGTATTACCAAGTATGATCTGGGCCTTTATATCCTCCTTCAACTCTCTTTGATGTACAGCCTTTACAGATCCAGCAGTACCCACTGGCATAAAAATCGGAGTCTTGATTGCTCCATGTGCTGTGGTTACCGTTCCTGTTCGAGCGTTGCTTTTTGGGTCTTGCTTTTCTAATTTAAAATCCATCCCTGCTTTAATTAAGGCTGCAAAAATAGAGATTATTTTTTGCAGCAGTTGATCAATCACATTTTTTAAGCAAATAGAAATTTGATGTCTGATTTTTCAAGATATCTTTGTCACCTAAATTTTTTAAATGTTGTATACGCTGTTTATCATTTTTATTATCTGCATTACCATTCAATGCGGTTATTTCATTTTACACATCATTGGGTTATTAAAACTAAAACATGTAGAGAAAGAGCATTCTGAGCCAGTCTCAATCATAGTCGCAGCTAAAAATGAATATCAAAACCTGCAAAAATTACTACCCACACTGTTGGAACAATCGCATGCAGATTTTGAGATTATAATTGTTGATGACAACTCTATTGATGACACGCAAGATTTTTTAAAGGAACAAAGTGCAAAATACCCTCAGCTAAAAGTCGTTACCGTGGAGCACACACCCGAACATGTGAATAGCAAAAAATATGCACTGACGTTGGGTATTAAAGCAGCAAAAAACGACCTCTTGGTTCTCACAGATGCCGATTGTGTTCCAAAATCAAATGAATGGCTTAATCATATGACGAAGCCTGCTAAAGACAAAGATTTTGTTTTAGGATTCTCAGATTATGAGAAGCAACCAGGGCTTCTAAACTACTTTATTAGGTTTGAAACGCTGTTCACCGCCATGCAATACTTCAGTATTGCCAAACTTTTTAGACCCTATATGGGAGTTGGTAGAAATCTAGCCTATAGAAAAAGCCTTTTCCTTACAAATAAAGGTTTTAACGGATACATGAATGTTATGGGTGGAGATGATGATTTATTCGTAAACAAACACGCCACCCAAGCCAACTCATCATTAGTTTTTGAAGCAAACAGCCAAACTGTATCTATTCCAAAAACTAAATTAAAATCTTTCTTACGACAAAAAACACGACATCTAAACGCGGGAAAGCATTATAAAATGTCTGATAAAATTATTTTGAGTGCTTTTTCATTGTCATATTTATTGAGTTGGCTATTATTGCCGGTACTGTTTATTTACTATAATGAACTATACCTTGTAATAAGCAGTTTTTTACTTAGGGTCCTGTTATTTTATGTGGCGATAATTATCTCAACCAAAAAGTTAAACCTTACGTTTAATGTCTGGGGCTTACTATTTTTAGACATTTTGTATGTCATTTATTACTGCTACACAGGTGTTGTAGCGTTATTTACAAAACGGGTTACATGGAGTTAAAAAAACAATTCTCTGACAAAGCACTTGAAGATTTCAGGCTGATCGACCAGGCAGTGGAAGAGAATAACGAGCAGGCATTTGCCATGCTCATGGATCGCTACAAAAGACCCGTGTATCATATGATCTTAAAGATGGTGCGAAATGTAGATGACGCAGAAGACCTGACCATTGAGGCTTTCGCCAAAGCTTTTAAAAACCTTCATCGCTTTAAAAAAGACTATACTTTCAGTACGTGGCTCTTCCGAATTGCTACCAACAACGCCATTGATTTCATTAGAAAAAAGCGACTCGAGACCATGAGCCTTGATACTTCATTTAGAGATGATAATGGTGATGCTGTACAAATCGATGTGGAAGATAAAAACCTAAATCCGCAGGAAGTAGCCATAAAAAGTCAAAAAATAGAGCTTATTCAAATGTTTGTGACCAAGCTGCCCGCCAAATATCAGCGCCTGGTGAAACTCAGATATTTTGAAGAGCTTTCTTATGAAGAAATAGCTACCGAACTAGATGCACCTCTTGGAACCGTAAAAGCTCAGCTTCACAGGGCCAGAGAGCTCATGTACGACTTAGTGAAAAACAAAAAAGAACACATCTAATCAAGTTTTAAATCTCGGAATTTGGGCTTAAATTGGTTATACCAATGAAAATCACAATCAATAAAGGCTCTATTGATGATGCCGTATATGTACAGGGTCTTATTCCTGAATTTGTAGATGCTTACCCAAAAGAGGAGTATTTCAAACGCCTGACCGATAATACCAGCCTCATCTTAATTGCCACAGAAAACGAAAGTCCAGTAGGCTTTAAAGTAGGGTATGCATTAGATCACACCACATTTTATAGTTGGATGGGTGGAATTATACCGACATTTAGAAAGCAATCAGTCGCTCAAAAACTTGCTCAACATCAGGAAGAATGGGCCAGAGCAAATGGCTTTGAGCGCATCCGTTTTAAGACGAGAAACTACCTAAAGCCCATGCTTATATTTGCCTTGAAAAATGGCTTCCAGATTATTGAGGTAAACCATCATAAGAAAGTAAATGACCATCGCATAATACTTGAAAAGCAGCTCTAATCAAGATATTAATTATCATCTTTGCGGCATGGATGCAGCAATAATTTACAAATACTTTCCGGAGCTTAGTCAAAAACAAAAAGATCAGTTCGCTCAACTTTACGACCTCTATGTAGAGTGGAACAGCCAAATCAATGTAATCTCGCGAAAGGATATTGAGGAACTATACGTGCGCCATGTATTGCATTCTTTAGGTATTGCCAAAGTAATGAATTTTGCTCCTGACACAGATGTGCTTGATGTCGGTACAGGTGGTGGTTTCCCAGGTATCCCGTTAGCTATACTATTTCCTGACACTAACTTTTATTTGGTTGACTCAATCGGGAAGAAAATTAAAGTTGTGAATGCAATAGCTGGAGCGCTGCAGCTGCCAAATGTAAAAGCTGAACAAATACGAGCAGAGCAAATCGATATGAAATTTGATTTTGTTGTAAGCAGAGCGGTAACCAGACTTAAGCCCTTCTACCAATGGGTGAAAGGTAAGTTTAAAAAGAATTCCATTAATGATATGCCTAATGGTATTCTCTACCTAAAAGGAGGTGACTTAAAAGAAGAACTCAACGAATCTAAAAAAAGGTATAAATTATTTGACCTTACTGATTACTTTGAAGAAGACTTTTTTGAAACCAAGAAGGTAGTATATGTACCTTATCACTGAGTGACATTAGCTTTTTCTTTTTGATGATGCAACCATAGTCTGGCCTCTTCATAAGAATCTAATGCTATAATTTTCCTCCCGGTAAATGCTATCAAAGTATCTAACATCACTTTTGTGAAGGGGTTGAGTCCGATTACTGCTGTAGCCAGAATGTATGGGTTATTTCTTTTAATATTTTTTCGAAGCTTTGCTAAGAGAGGACCATTTACCGACACCTGTTTTACATTCACCAAAGAAAGTACCGAGTTCAATGGCTTCCCTTTTATGATATCATGATTTACATCCATGATAGCCATTGTATCCTCAATGGTGCTGTATGAAACATCAGTATATACTATTTCTACATCCTTAAACTCAACAATTGTACAGGTAGCCAAACGATAACAGTTAAGATTGAAAAAATTAAACTTTAAATTATAAATTTTATGTTTAATAAATACGATTTTTGTAATAATAAATGACAAAATAAAAGGAGATTGTAATGATCTCCTTTTATTTTATTTACCTCAAGGTAATATTAGGTTCCTCTACGACCTATTATATAAGAGAAGCCAACAGTAAACTGAAAATAAGAACCTTCAGCAGATCCATCCAAAGAAGCACTACTTCCGAAAATATCATACTCCACTTTCTCACTAATAATTGGACCGAAAACAAAGTTATTATCGACATTTAATCGCTCGGTGATAAAAAATTTAATACCACCTGTCAGGGCTAATATTTTTCTTTTATACTTTACCTCAAATTCTGAATCAGCTCCAGTTGGTGTAGGTGTGCCTCCTGAGCCTCCTCCAAAAAGATCTTCAAAGCCCTCTAGAAAATCAGTAAAATCACCTGCACCTCCAATGACATCACCTGAGGTGGTTTTGGTATTAAGCATGATAAATTTAGCTCCTAAATAGGGCATAGTCTTTCCAGATTTGGAGAGAAAGGCATAGTCTATATAAAAGTTAAGTCCTGTCGTTTTTAGAATAAAGGTTCCATTGAGCACTTTAGAAGATGTCATTGCCGGGGCAAATCCTAATGAAACTCTGTTGGAGGCATAATACTGATAATTTAAAGAAAAATAGGTATATGAGTAGTTTAACAAATCCTCATCACCATTTTGATCCATGATGCCCAGATTTACTCCAATGTTACTATCGCCTTGTTGTACTTGTGCTGATAGACTTAGAAAGCACAACATAATGGGTATAATTATTAGTTTTTTCATGATTTTAATTTTTACGGCCAATAATATAACCAAGTCCAATATTGAGTTGAATAATCGTACCATCGACATCAATTCCCAGGTCGTCTAGCGTGTCGCTACCTGCAATCATGCGTGTAAGGCTAAAGTTGTTATCGATATTTAAGCGTTCTGTTACAAAGAATTTCAATCCGAAATTGCCCCCAATGCTCGTGGTAGTAAACTTTTCAGAATCTTCTTGCTTCTGTCCTACCTTAGAATACTGGACTCCTAAATATGGGAGTACAAAACCACCGTTTGTTAGAAAGGAGTAGTTTAAGAAAACATTGTATCCGCTTATTGTTGTTTTGTTATCCTCTGAATCTTTTGAAATCCCAAACCTAGGTCCAAAACCTAATGAAACACGATTACTCAAAAAGTAGGTATAGGACACATAAATGTTTGTTCTACTTTCAGAAGATTCACCTCCTACAGCATTCATATCTAAGCTAAAGCCCAGGTTGTGATCTGATTTCTGTACCTGAGCAAAAAGGGTACTTGTCAGGCATCCTAAGAGTATACTCAGGAGGCCGATTCTAATTAATTTCATAAGCCAACTTTTTAGTTAAGAGAGATTTAGTGAGTGATAAATTTTCAGAATATAATTCTTTTTTTTAAATAATTCTTGTGCCGTTGAAATCTGTACCTCAAACCGAGTGTAAAACCTCGGAGATTTTGCGATATTTAAACTTCAGAATTATTCATTCTGAAAACCACTACAATCGCTACATATGTATTTAATTTTTGATACCGAAACCACCGGTTTACCTCATAATTATAGTGCGCCAATAACAGACCTGGACAACTGGCCGCGGCTTGTTCAAATTGCCTGGCAGTTGCATGATGCAAAAGGTAATCTACTCTCCAATCAAAATTATATTGTAAAGCCTGATGGCTTCACAATACCCTTTAACTCGGAGAAAATACATGGTATTTCGACCAAACGTGCGCTTGAAGAGGGCTTACCTCTTGCTGAAGTATTAGCAAAATTTCAAGACGACCTGGACCGTACTCAGGTTGTAGTGGGTCACAATGTAGACTTTGACAATCGCGTAGTAGGTGCAGAGTTTGTACGTATCGATCGTGAGTCGAATGGCAACGAACTGCAAGGCAAAAACAAGATTGACACTTCAGAGGTCTCTAAAGAATTTTGCCAACTTAGAGGTGGTATAGGTGGTAAGCTAAAGTCACCTAAGCTCATTGAGCTGCACGAAAAACTTTTTGGTGTTGGCTTTGAAGATGCACACGATGCTGCCTATGATGTTGATGCCACGGCCAAATGCTTCTTTGGTCTTATCGACCAAAAGGTAGTTACTCCTCTTGATGATACAGTTGCAGATGATATTAAATATGAAGCTCCCAAGCTGGAGGATGCCAACTTTGTCAAAAAAGAAAAATCTACCACCATACATATGGGTGGTGATAAAGAGGCCGCTCAAAAAATAGATCACCCTTTTGTACATCTACATGTACACACTCAATATTCAGTACTTCAGGCTGTACCAAATATAAAAGGACTCATCGCCAGGGCTAAAAAGTACGAAATGCCAGCTGTTGCCATCACAGATCTGGGCAATATGTTTGGTGCTTTTAAGTTTGTCCGCGAGGCCATGAACAATGAAATCAAACCCATTGTAGGTTGTGAGTTTTTTGTGGCAGAAGAAAGACTAAAATTAAAGTTCACAAAAGACAACCCTGACAAGCGATACAACCAGGTACTTATCGCCAAAAATAAGGATGGCTATCATAACCTGGCCAAGTTAAGTTCGCTAGCCTTTATGGAGGGTCTATATGGCATTTACCCCCGTATTGATAAGGATTTAATTAAACAGTACTCGGAAAATGTAATTGCCCTAACAGGCAGCCTTAGCAGCGAGATTCCCAACCTTATACTTAACGTTGGCGAGCATCAGGCCGAAGAAGCTTTTCAATGGTACCTTGATGTTTTTAAAGAAGATTTTTATGTAGAACTGATTCGACACGGACTCGAAGAGGAAAGTAAGGTCAATGAAGTATTGTTAGAGTTTGCCCGCAAATACGATGTGAAAGTAATTGCAGCTAATGATGTCTACTACATTGATAAGGAAGATGCCAATGCGCATGACGTATTGCTTTGTGTAAAAGAAGGTGAACTTCAGTCAACGCCTAAAGGCCGGGGGCGAGGTTTTAGGTACGGTTTTGCCAATGAGGAGTATTACTTCAAATCCCAGGAAGAGATGAAGACCCTTTTTAGTGATATACCTGAAGCTATCGAAAACCTGGCGGAGCTGGTTGACAAAATAGAAGCCTACAAGCTAGACCGCGATGTGCTACTTCCTGCGTACAACATACCTGAAGAATTCATAGACCCTGAAGATGATAAAGATGGTGGTAAACGTGGTGAAAACGCTTACTTGAGACATCTTACCTACGAAGGTGCCAAAAAGCGTTACGAGGAAATCACTGATGAAATAAGAGAACGTCTTGATTTTGAGTTAGAAACTATTAGAAATACTGGTTACCCCGGTTATTTCCTCATTGTACAGGACTTTACTACCAAAGCCCGTGAAATGGGCGTTTCCGTTGGCCCGGGGCGAGGTTCGGCTGCAGGTTCGGCTGTTGCTTACTGCATTGGTATTACCAATGTTGACCCTATTGCCTACGATCTACTATTTGAGCGGTTTCTGAATCCGGATCGTGTGTCGCTACCCGATATTGATATCGATTTTGATGATGAAGGTCGCGATAAGGTAATACAATATGTGATTAATAAATATGGCCAAAGCCAGGTAGCACAAATCATTACTTATGGTACCATGGCTGCCAAATCATCCATCAGAGACGCTGCCAGGGTGATGGAGTTGCCATTAATGGAAGCCAACGACCTTGCCAAATTGGTACCTGAAAGACCCGGGATTTCTTTAGATAAAGCTTTTAAAGAAGTAAAAGACCTCGATCAATTAAGAAGAGGAGCAGATTTAAAAGGTCAGGTACTGCAACAAGCCAAAGTATTAGAAGGCTCTGTGAGAAATACAGGCACACATGCATGTGGTGTGATTATTACTCCTGATGACCTCACTAAGTTCATACCCGTTTCAACCGCCAAAGATTCAGACATGCTCATCACGCAGTTTGATAACAGTGTGGTAGAAGATGCCGGTATGTTGAAGATGGACTTTCTCGGTCTAAAGACATTGACCATCATCAAGTCGGCCATAAAAAACATCAAAGCAAGACATGGCGTAGAAATAGACATCGATACCATACCACTCGATGATGAGAAAACCTATGAGCTTTATCAAAAAGGATATACCAATGGTACATTCCAGTTTGAGTCTCCCGGAATGCAAAAGCATTTAAGGGCACTCAAACCAGATAAGTTCGAAGATCTCATAGCGATGAACGCCTTGTACAGACCAGGGCCAATGGAATACATACCTAATTTCATTGCTCGTAAACATGGTGATGAAGCAATCACCTATGACATAGAAGACATGTCGGAGAATCTGGCAGAAACCTATGGAATTACGGTGTATCAGGAGCAAGTGATGTTACTTTCTCAAAAACTAGCCGGGTTCTCCAAAGGTGATGCCGATGTATTACGTAAAGCTATGGGTAAGAAAATTTTCGCCTTACTGGAAAAGCTTAAGCCTAAGTTTATTGAGGGTGGTAAGGAACGAGGGCATGATCCTAAAGTGCTTGAAAAGGTTTGGAAAGATTGGGAGGCTTTTGCCGCCTACGCCTTTAACAAATCTCACTCTACTTGCTACTCGTTAGTAGCCTACCAGACGGCTTATTTGAAAGCCCACTACCCTGCCGAGTATATGGCGGCTGTACTTACCCATAACCAAAATCAGATTGAGAAAGTCACTTTCTTTATGGAAGAGTGTCGCAGCCAGGGTATCAAAGTGCTAGGGCCTCACATCAATGAATCGCAGGTGAATTTTGCGGTGAATAAAGATGGTGAAATCCGTTTCGGACTGGGTGCCATTAAAGGAAGTGGCGAGGCTGCCGTAGAAGCCATCATAGCTGAAAGAGAAGAAAATGGTCCATTCAGCGATATTTTTGAATTTGCTGAGCGTGTAAATCTGAGAACTGTAAACAAGAAAACATTTGAGTGTTTGGCAATGTCTGGTGCATTTGACTGCTTTGAGTCATATCACAGACGGCAATACCTGCATGCTGCCGAAGGTGACCAAAGTTTGATCGAGAAGGTAATAAAATACGCCAACAAGATGCAACTGGAAGCTGATAGTGCTCAGGCCTCTCTGTTCGGAGGTGAAGGTGGAGTGGAAACGCCCAAGCCTACAGTCACGCCCATCGAGCCTTTTGGTGATATAGAAAAACTCAACATTGAGCGAGATGTCGTAGGCCTGTATATTTCAGGGCATCCATTAGATGACTTTGCTTTTGAAATTGAGAGCTTTTGCAATACAGAGCTCAAAGCACTGGAAGATCTACAGTCATTACAAGGTAAAGAAGTACGACTTGCGGGTATTGTGTCGGCATTTGCTCACAGAACCACTAAAGGTGGTAAGCCATTTGGCACCCTCACCATGGAAGACTACAATGGCAACTTTACCTTCTTTCTTTTTGGAGACGACTACATTAAGTTCAAAGAGTATCTGATGCAAGGCTGGTTTTTGTACATACAGGGCAATGTGGTAGAACAAAAGTGGGGCGATCGTAGACTAGAGTTCAAGATCAGAACTATAGAATTGCTCAATGACCTGCGTGATAAAAAGAGTAAAGGTGTACGCATGAATATTAATCTCGCAGACCTCAATGAAGGCATCATTGATAAGATAGAAAAGCTCTGTACTACCCACAAAGGCGAATGTGCATTGCACGTGAATCTTCTCGACATTGAGGAAAACCTGGCCGTTGAGTTGATGTCTCGCAAATACAAAATCAACCCGAGTAATGAGCTTTTAAAGGAGCTGAAAGATATTCCTGAGATTAATTGTAAGGTTATCTTGTGATTTGAGATTTGAGATTTATGATTTGAGATTCATTCAAAAGTTTAATTAACTTGTAAATAAAGTATACTGAACCTCAAACTGGATCCTATGCATAAAATTTATAACACCTTTCTGCCAAAAAACTGTAGTACAGTTAACACTTATCTTTTTGTAGAAAACCCTGAAGTATACATCGACTTCCTCAAAAATGGACTTTTTGCCGAAGAAATCGGTAGAGAAGTGAGTGAGTCTGGTGAGATTCAAAATGCTCAAATAGAAATCGGTCAATCTCGTATCATGATTTCACAAGCCCGTGGTCAGTTTTTAGGCATGAAAACTTCAATGTATTTGTATACTAATGATGTGGATGCGCTTTATACAAATGCCTTGAAGCACGGTGCACAAAGTGAGTTTGAAGCTGCCGATATGGATTATGGAGACCGCCAGGCTGGAATTGTTGATCCTGCCGGCAATTATTGGTGGATATCACAAAGGCTTGAAGAAAAGGAGTATTATTAGCAAAAATCTTACATACTACTTTTATTAAATAATATAGTGTTATAATTGCATTTTAATTGAAATTAAAATGTCAAAAACACTCCTTCCTTTATTACTCTTTTTTATCGTTTTGGGTGCATGTTCTTCAGATTCAGATGAAGACATAGTTAAGCCTATTCCTGAAATTTTTACTATTTCATCTAACATTGTTTTACCTGGAGATACAATCTCTGTACTTATAAAGAACTTCAATAAAGAAGAAATTCAAAGCGTTTCTGTTAATAGCATCCCCTCACAATACGAAACAGATGCTCAAGGTTTAAATATAATTATTCCCATTAATGTAATAAGAGGCCACAAAGCACCAATTGAAATCAAACTTACTAATGAGACCCTTCTATTTGAAGGACTGGAGATAGCGAATATAATAACAGGAAGTGTTGATAGGCGCCTCGTAACTAAAAATGACACATTAATATTTACAGGCTCAGGATTTGCCAAGGATATAAATTCTTTAGTATTAAATTTTGAAGATGCTAACTCCCAGTTGGCATTATCTCTAAATATTATTGAACTTAAAAATGATGAAATTAGCGCAACAATTCCTGAAGACTATGCATGGTATGACTATAATTTTAAGGACTTAATACCTGTAATTAGTACAGATCTAAATAACTATAGCTTCAATGAAACATTAAATATTACAAGTCATTATGAAGTATCTGAGAAATACAACACTTATTCAGTAGCCCCCGGTTGCTTATTTTTGATTAACTATTATAATGTTGAGGATCAGCATATTAAAACAAATACGATAATAGAAATTGGTAATTCTTCATTTGAATACCCTGGTTTTGATTGGGCGATTGAAGAGGAGAACTATACTTCTCATGGTTTTGTAGTTCCTGAAAACATTTCTATAGGTTCAAACCAAAAAATATCAGTTAGCGTAAATAATATAGAGCTTATAGCAAAAAGTTCTGACATTATACAAGTGGAAGAACCTACCTACACATTTACTCCTTCTTCGTTTGACAAGACTAAAACTCATGATATAACATTTAACTTGAGTCACGTTTATTTAGATAATAGTTATACTGTTAAATTGATTAGCCAACTGAATGGAGAAGAAGTTTGGGAATGGTCTGGAGGTATTCAGGTAGAGCAAAATATCCTTGAGGATGGCACTGGTATTGAATTGACGGTAACAGCATATGATCTGACTTTTGACGGAAGTTACTATGTACAAATAACAGCTGGGCTTGAAAGCTATGAACTCTCACCAGCCGGCAATAATGTAATTACTTTTGAGTAACTATCCCTGTTTCTGCAGCAATGTAAACAGCGGCTTTTTGCGAACTTTTATAAAATCCTGAATCTGATCTAAGACATGCTTTGGGTCATCGACAAGGTCTTCATAATAGACCTCCATGACCTTATGGTTTTGCAGCTTATTTTGAATTGAAAGTATCACTTCTTGCTGTCGATCTTCATACTCCTTGTATTCATCGTCAGAGATATCCATCCGCTCATCTTCTTTATTTCGTCTCAGTGTAGAGCTCCAAATACCAGTTTTTTCAGCCTTTTTCAATGACGAATACTGCTTGCGCAGATCCTTTCTCTTGAGGTGAATAATATTGATGTTGCTATCTCTCAGCACTTCTTCAAACACCTGATCGTAGCCTTTCATGTCCTGATATTCATAAAAGAGCTTTAGACCTACGGCTTTGATCGTTTTTGACATAGGCATATAAACGAATTCGTCTATTGACACATGTTCCTCTCCTTGCTCTAATTTTATTCTAATGATCTCACCATGAGACAAAATCTCACTATGAGAATTGAGGTAAGTGTGCAACATGGTAGAACCAGAACGCGGTGCGCAAATAATTGCGAACCGCGTGTAGTCTTCACCTTTTGATCTATCAGCAAGCCTAAAAAGGCGCTTTCTCGTTATTATCAACCAGGTTCTCAGGTAATTCCAAAGTCTTCTCACTATGTTGTATACACAGAATTGAACATTACATAATCTGTAGTGAGGTCTGAACCCCAGCCCACAGCTTTAGCCTTCCCATTGTTAAGGTCAATTACGATTTGAATTTGTGAATGCCGTAAAATGCGTTTCATGTTATTCCTGTCAAACTCCTGAGGAACACCTTGCTCCAGCACTTTGATAGTTTCTTTGTCGCTACCCAGGTATAAATCTGCTTTTTCGAAATCAAACGGAACGCCTGCATTACCTGCGGCACACATGATACGCCCCCAGTTCGGGTCACGCCCAAACATAGCTGTTTTTACCAAAGTTGAGTCAGAAACCTCTCTTATTAAAGTACGGCCTGTTTGCTCATCTGGTGCATTTACCACTTCATAGGTGATAAATTTAGAGCAACCTTCTCCATCAGAAACGATGAGCTGTGCCAGGTGAATCATTAACTCATCAAGCTTTTCTTTAAACTTTTTATATCCCGGATCTTTTGTTGATTTCAGCTCCGTGTTTTTGGCCATGCCATTACACATAACCGCTACCATATCATTGGTAGAAGTATCGCCATCAACAGTTATCATGTTGAAAGAACGATCAACAGCTTCTTTTACTGTTTTCTTCAACAGTTTAGGATCAATCGCAACATCGCAAACCAAAAATGCCAACATGGTACCCATGTTAGGGTGAATCATACCTGAACCTTTGGCAATACCTGCCATATTAATTTCTACATCATCTACTTCAAACTCAACGTGCCCTTCTTTTGGGTAAGTATCGGTAGTAAGTATAGCATTGGCTGCGAATGAACCAGCATTAGACTTGTTCGATAGTTTATTTAGGTTTTCTTTTATCCCAGCTACTACATCTTCAGTCGGAAACGGCTCACCAATCAAGCCAGTGGATGCTACGAGCACCAGGTCTTCGTCTATACCAAGTTCGTCAGCAGTGGTTTTCACCATAGCCTCGGCACCCAGGCGTCCTTGCTCTCCGGTGCACGCATTGGCATTACCGGCATTGATAATAATAGCTTGTGCTTTGCCATTGGCTACATTTCTCTTGGAAACCTTAATTGGCTCCGCCACTAGTTTGTTTTGGGTAAACATAGCAGCGGCCGATGCAGGTACTTCCGAATATATAAGTGCCAGGTCTCTACGCATTGATTTTACACCTGTATGTGCACCCCAACATGTGATCCCCCTGACGTTTGTTAAATTCTTAATCATCTTATTTACAGTGTAGTTAAAATAGGTGGTTTATGGGTTTAAAGGAATTTGATTTAAGCCAGTTGTCTCAGGCCAGTCGAATAACAAATTCATATTTTGTACGGCCTGTCCAGCTGCTCCTTTCACTAAGTTATCAATCGCACTAATGGTAATCAAATTACCAGTGCGCTCATCGTAGGTCACAAAAATGTCGCAATAGTTGGTACCACGTACGTCTTTCAGCTCTGGTGAACTATCTACGAGCCTTATAAATGGCTCATTTTTATAATATGCTTCGTAGTGCTCTTTTATTTTACTCGTATCAACACCTTTTTTAGGTTTTGTATAAGTCGTTGCAATGATTCCGCGATCTACTGGTAAGAGGTGTGGAGTAAATTGAACGGTAGCACTTCCTTCTCCCAATTTGTTCATCACTTCTTCGATCTCTATCGTATGTCGGTGTGTAGTTACACCATAGGCCTTAAAGTTGTCATTTACATTAGGAAAATGTGTGACTTCCTTGGCCTTGATTCCAGCTCCGGTAACTCCGGTTTTGGCATCAACAATGATAGATTCTTCTATCAAATTATTTGCCTGTAAAGGCGCAAGGCCTAATATCGCGCTTGTGGGGAAGCAACCCGGATTAGCGATGAGCTTTTTATCTTTTATTTCTTCCCTAAACAACTCAGGTACGCCATAACCAGCACTTTTAAAACCTTCTTTATAAATGTGATCTTTTTTATACCAGGCCTCATAAGTCTCTGGGTTTTCTAAACGAAAATCACCGGATAAATCTACTATGGGGTAATCGGCATTGGCATGCGCTTTAACAAAATCCATAGACACCCCATGAGGTAGTGCTAAAAACACCAAATCCAGGTCATGCTGGTCGATATCTTTGATTGAAGTAAGTTTTAGATCAAAAATGCCTCTGAAAAAGCCATGTACATCTGCGAAACTCTCTCCTTTTCTGCTTTCTGAAGTGATAGCTACGATTTCTACCTCGGGATGATGAATGAGAATTCGCACTAACTCAGACCCGGTGTAACCCGTTGCTCCAATAATTCCTATTTTCTTCCTGGTCATTACTTATCTATTTCTTCTACTGATTGTGAAATTATTTTTACCAGATGATCCATTTCATCTTCTGCGATAATAAGTGGTGGTACCAGCCTCAATACATTATTGGCTGTGGCATTGGCAATCACTCCATAGTCGAGCATTTTGGCCACCAGCGGCTTGGTTTCAAAACCAAAGACAGCACCCATCATCAATCCAAGGCCTCTCACTTCTTCTAAGTTTGGCAGATCCTGCGCTAAAATTTTGCTCTTCAGGTATTCGCCTTTGGCCTTCACCTCATCAAGAAAGGAGCTCTCTTTTATAAGATTTAATGTGGCTATAGAAGCCGCACAGGCCAGTGGGTTTCCTCCAAATGTGGTACCATGGTCACCAAAATTGATGGCGTCATCTATTTTCTGTTTACATAGTATAGCACCGATTGGCATACCTCCTCCCAGGCCTTTGGCCAGGGTCATAATATCTGGTTCTACCCCGAAATGTTCTTTGGCAAAAAGTTTACCTGTCCGACCAATACCACACTGTATTTCATCAAATATTAAGACGATGTTATGCTTATCACACAGTGCTCGCAGTTTTTTGAGGTACTCTAACTCTGCGACATGTATACCTCCTTCACCTTGCACTGGCTCTAAGATGATAGCTGCTGTATTTTCAGAAACAGCTTTTTCTACTGCTTCGATGTCGTTAAAGTCTATTTGAAAGAAGCCTTCAGGCATAGGGCCAAAACCCTCCTGCATGGCTTTTTTGCCCATGGCAATGGTTGCGAGTGTTCGCCCATGAAAAGAGTTTTTCATGGCGATAACTTCTCCACCACCTTTTTTACTTCTTGCGTATTTACGGGCGATTTTGATGGCCCCCTCTACTGACTCGGCACCACTATTGGTGAAAAACACTCGATCCATACCTGAAAGGTTGACGAGCATTTCCGAAAGTTCGACCTGGGGCTTGCTAACAAAGAAGTTTGAAATGTGTACTAACTCTCCTGCCTGCTTACGTATAGCTTCTGTTACTGCAGGATGGCAATGGCCTAAGTTACATACTGCGATACCGGCAAGTGCATCTAAGTATTGCTTGCCTTCTACATCCCACAGGGTGCAACCTTCACCTTTCTCAAAGGCGATGGGGTATCTTTTAAATGTTTGTAAATAATATTTCTGATCTAGTTTGTTGAGTGACGCGTTACTTGACGCTTCCATATATAAATTTAGTTTTTGATTGTAGTTCCTACACTTTGGTTGTTGTCCATAATCGACAACATTTGCTCTGGTTTCTTACCATTGATAATGATGGCACGTTTGGCACCTGTTTCAACAGCTGTACGGCACGCATCTACTTTTGGTATCATACCACCAACAATGACGCCCTGCCCTAAGAGATCTCTGATTTCTTTAATTTCAAGTTCTTTAATGAGACTATCCGGGTCTTTCACATCTCTGAGTAAACCATCCACATCGGTGAGTACACCAAATACTGTGGCATTAAGATGGCCTGCGAGGCTACCTGCAAATAAATCTGCATTGATGTTATAGCTATCACCGTTTTCATCACTGGCAATACAAGTAATTACAGGAATATAGTCGTTTGCTAACAAGGTAAATATTAAAGATGGGTCGACTTTTTTAACGCGACCTACTTGCCCAAGGCTTATTTTTTTTGTCTCGCCACCCACCGACTCTTCATGGTATATGCGCTCTGCTGTGACGATATTTCCATCTCTTCCAGAAAGACCTACTGCTTTTTGACCAAGTGTATTAATGACATTTACCACTTTACCATTAACCTGACCTTTTAGGGCCATCTCTACATATTTAAGCGCTTCGGGTGTTGTCTTTCTTTGCCCCCCAATAAACTCACTTTCTATCTTAGCTACATCTAAAGTCTCCTGTATAAACGGACCACCACCGTGTACCACTACAACGGCAACACCTTTTTCTTTTAGTGCACAGATGTTTTTTAAGACGGCCTGTTGCACATCTTCTGATACCATGGCGTTACCGCCATATTTTATAACTATGATATGTTTGTCTAATCGTTTGTTCATAACCGTATATAATTATAAAACATGAGTTAAACCATTATGTTCCGATTTTTTTGAGAATAGACCTCTTTATTTTTAAAGGTAGATAACTGTCTCCTATGAGACCATCAATAATAATTATGGCGCTTTGGCTTTAATGTCGGAACGAAAAAAGACTATATTTGCGTTGATCATTAGAACGTTATCATTAGAATTTTAAAACACAAAGTAATGAGCAAAGCAATAGAAATTACTGATTCAAATTTTGAAGAAATTATAAATAGCGATAAACCAGTTTTGGTAGACTTTTGGGCTGAGTGGTGCGGACCATGTAAAATGATTGGCCCGGTAGTAGAAGAACTCGCTGGTGAATACGATGGCAAAGCTGTAATCGGAAAAGTAAACGTGGACGAAAATCCTAACGTTTCTGCCAAGTTTGGTATCAGAAGCATCCCAACGCTTTTGGTATTCAAGGGTGGTGAGATCGTAGACAAGCAAGTAGGCGCTGTACCTAAGGGCGTGCTATCGCAAAAGCTTGACGCACAAATGGCTTAAGCAAGTGAAGAAATAATTTTTAAAGCCCATCCGGTATTATCGGATGGGCTTTTTTTATTTTATTAAAAAATGGTATAAGAGTTGATAATTTTATTGAACTCACAAAATAAATTATACAGCTATGAAAAAATTATGCCTCTTATCTCTTATTCTATTCACAGTATTTACCGTTTACGCCCAGGAAGATCCTCAAACACCTCAATATAAGGTGATCACTGTAGTGGAGTCTATTGTTCCGGGTGGACTGGGCAGGTCGCGCATGATCGAAAATCAGTCTGAAATTGATATTGAAGATTTCACTACTGAAAGAACCGATGGCAAAAAAAGTAAGCAGGGCGATGTGAAACGCTCTGATGCCAAGGTTGATGAGTTTGCTGAATCTAAGTTGCTGAACTTTTATAGCATGACAGGTATCAATTTTCAAAATATTGCCTCAAATGACGCGCTGGTTTCCTCTAAACTTAATCAGATGGCAGCTGAAGGTTGGAAACTCATATTTGTAACCTCAGCAGTGGAGAGTGATAGTGGCAAGGGCGATGGAAATGGCATATACATAACCAGGTATATTTTCAATAAGTAAGGCTTACAAGACCGGGTCATAACCACCCGGTTACAATATTCCGGTAGGGCAGTTTAAGTAAATATGACAAAGGGGTTTGTTTATTTTTAACAAAGAGCCCCTGTGTAGTGTTGTACCTGTATCATGAAATTCTTATTCCTGTTTTTACTATTTATGGGCTCAACAGAAACGACAATTTTCGATTTCAATGAAGATAGCAATATTAGCGATTGGTCAATTGTAGATGATGTGGTAATGGGTGGTCGGTCTAATGGCAGATTTTTTCTTAACGAAGAGCACAATGGCGTATTCCAGGGATATGTCTCTTTGGAGAACAATGGTGGCTTCTCCTCTCTGAGGCACATTGTAAAAGATAAACCTGTGATTAATAAAACCCATTTCTTCATTCGTGTAAAAGGTGATGGCAAGCGCTACCAATTCAGATCCAAAAAATCTAATCGGGACAATCATTCTTACATAGCCTATTTCAATACCAACGGAAATTGGCAAACGATAGAAATACCTTTTAACACCATGGAGCCAGCCTTCAGAGGTCGTATGTTAGATATGCCCAATTACGATGGTGAGCAATTAGAAGAGGTTGCTTTTCTTATCGGGAATAAAAAAGAACAAGATTTTAAGTTAGAGATTGACTATATCAAAGTGAAGTAGCACTACCACAACTGAGGAACTGATTTCGTAAAATACGCTTGTTTTTGTACGATGAGTGCTTTATTTATGATTTCTCCGGTCTCCCTATTGGTCTCCTTGGTGGGTAAAAATGCGTAATCGTAGCAAATGTAATATACACCTTTGCTCGCCCGGTATACACCTGAAAAATAATGGTAGTTATAGCCCAAACTGTCAAGCACTTCTTCTCTTACCACTGCTTTGCCAATTGGACATAGAGACTTTAGAATTTTTCTATTGTGTCTGATTATCCTGTTTACCGTCTGTATATATTTCTCATCAGCTTTTTTATTTCTATTGTTATAAACATTGCGACAGTAGTCGTCACAATATTTTTTATCTATACGCCCTGTTAGAGGCTTTTTGCACTGCAGGCAATGGGTGTGTTGGAAAGGTTGTGGTGCACTCATCTTCTTTTATAGTTTTATAAACGTAAAGGTGCTAATTTTATCCGTTTTATAAACGGTTATTGTCGAATATAAACGTTTATATATCATTTATAATCTCTCGCATTTTCATATTTGTGTTTATGTCTATTGTGAGCGTATATCAAAACACCATCATTTCGATCGATCGCGAATTGCTGGCGGCACGTTATAGTGCTTCTACCCGGAGGACTTACCTTGGTATGTTTAGAGAATTTTTAAAATTTACTTATCCAAAGCCGCTACACAGCATTACAAGGGACGATATTTTGGAGTTTCAGCATTATCTTGTAGATGTACGTAAGGTGAGCAGGTCTTACCAAAACCAGAGTATAAATGCCATTAAGTTTTTTAGTGAAAAAGTGCTTGGTAGGGAGCGCGAATATTATGATTTAAAGCGTCCAAAAAAGGCCAATAAACTTCCCGTAGTATTTAATAAAAGTGAGGTACAGCGTTTGTTGGCAGCTGTTGATAATTTAAAACATAAGGCAATTTTAAGTACAATTTATGCTTCGGGGTTGCGTATGTCTGAGGTGCTAAACTTAAAAATCGCTGACATCGACTCTGCCAACCACCGTATTTTAATCAACGATGCAAAAGGTGCCAAAGACCGGATTACGTTACTCTCGGAGGGTCAGCTAGCATTACTTAGGGCATACTATAAGCAATACAAGCCAAAAGTCTGGCTTTTTGAGAGCTATGGAGACAAGCAATATTCGGCAAGTAGTGTGCGCAAGGTGTTTCACCGAGCAAAAAAGCGAGCCGGTATCACAAAGCAGGCTACGGTACATACGCTCAGGCATAGTTTTGCTACGCATTTACTCGAGAATGGGGTGAATTTACGGCATATACAAGTTTTGTTGGGTCATGGGAGTTCTAAAACCACGGAGATCTACACACACATATGCACACAAAATCTGATAGATATTAAGAGTCCGTTTGAAGGTTTGTAGAAATTAAGCATCTTAGCAATAGTGTATAACAGCAATACTGTTATACGGATGTTAGCGGTAATCTCAGCACCTATGGAAAATAAAGTATTTGGCTTGACAGGAATCCTGTCTTTCATACTCCCGTTGATCGGATTTTTAACTCTCTTTCAAATCAACCCCCAAGCACTCATTGAACTTGACTTGTTAGCGCTTTCCTATTACAACATCATCGGAGCAGACGGGCAACTTTGGACAAAGTGGGTCATTTATATTGCAACAGGTTTAACCAGCTTATTAACTCTAACTGGCTTACTGATTCAAAATAAAAAGAACACGCAAATAATCATTGGACTCTCTTTTCTAATGGCATCCTCTCTAATCTGGGTTTCATTTGGACTTGTTGATATGGTTCCTGATGACATGATCAACGACAGTAAATTGGTTCTTATGAGAACGATAATCTTCATGTTAACATCCATAATTGGATTCCTACTCATCGGAACTGACTTGATGAAGATTAGAGCTAGAGTTTTTGTTAAATGGATGACACTAACTGTTGCAATAATGATTGGAACTCTCGGTTCACTCAGTACTTTCGTTTTTAACGATGAAACATATATTCGAACTAACTCGTCACTTGCACTTTACTTTATTTGGCTCGGAATTATTGGATTTCTCCTACTAACGGAAAAGAAAAACCGCTAACATGATGTATGAAGGCATGTGCTTATGTGCTTTCTACAAACTGCATCGGGATTTGATCGTGAGTCTGCCACCGAGAAAGTTTTGTGCCGTCTGGAAACATTAGCTCGCGGGATTTTTTCTTCTTCACAACGCACTGCTTTCTACAAACTTTGGAAGCACCGGCAGACTTCACTATTTTAGTGCTGTCCACTAAGTGAGAGCACACGCCTCATACATGGACGTTATGGGTAAGCCCCTCCATATTACAAATTATGCCAATCGATACTCACACCATTAATAAAGTACTTAAAACGAAAAAACCGCAGTATAACCTGTTTGCAGAACTCAAGGGGTATTTTGATATAGCACTTCGAATAAGCGCCTTAGTTTTGATTGTGGGATTTTTCATCTTTAAAGCGTATTTCTATTCGTTCATCATCGCTTTAACGATCATTTTTCTAGCTGTAGTTATTTATTTATACATTAATTACGCATTTAACAGATATATCAAATTAACTGAGATAAACACAGGACTAACTAAAAGTGAAAATTACGAACTGGTATTAACAGTAAGAAGAAAGTTGGACTGGGGACTTACTGACAATGAAGGAACATTCTTGACATTTTACGATAACAATACAGCCATGCATGGTGGACAAATTATTTGTGTATTTGATGATAAGTTGATTTATTTTTATAGCGTGAGATTATCTGAACTATGGCCTTTTAAGCGTTATAAGGATAATAGTAAGACGAAATTCAAAGAAGCAATTGAAAACGAACTTGCCTACCCATAACATTTGCTAGCAGCGCATATGCTCAAGTGCTTTGCTGGTTGGCTTGTGCTATTCGCCCATTCATTCTGTGTTTGAGTTCTTGGCTCCAAACTGTAAGTCTTCCTTGGGCTTCTCGCTGTGCTTGGCCCTCGAGCAGACTCGGGCTGGCTCTTGGTGCAGAAAGGTCTTCGCCAAGGTCTCTGCAACCCTGACGCTTCGGTCAGGCCAGGCTTGGTTCGAAACACAGAATTTCATTACTTTCGTACAAATCAGTCTGGGTGGCATACGCGTGCTAGCCAGGCGTTA
>JBDVKW010000017.1:0-58618 GCA_039970995.1 Fulvivirga sp. | reverse complement strand
GGCGGATGCGGGTATGGCAGGCGCAACAAGTTACACCTACAACTGGGATACGGCAGTAGACCCATTAGGCAATCCGATAGCCTTGCCAACACCAAATAATCAGAGTTTAGCTACTCAAACGCCACCTGCTTATACAGACATTCAGCCAGGCACGTACACGATGACGATCACCAACGATGATACAGGCTGTACGATTACAGGAAGTATAACGGTACAAGACGATCCACAGCAGCCACAATTTGTAAGTTTGGCGGCAGCACCGAACAATCCATTTAACTGCCCACCGAATAATGGAGACATAACGATCACAGATAATGACATCGAAGTAAATGGAGTAGGCGTACCGGTATCAGACTTAACGATAGAGCTGTATGATGACTCAGGGTTAGTTACCTTGCTTCAAGGTGATCCAGGATTAGCGACAGCTACAACGAAAGTATTTTCAGGTTTAACACCTGGTGATTATTATTTATCATTCAGCTATTCAACTGGAGGAACAATTGCAGGAGAAGGATGTGAAAGCACGCCTATCCGGGTTGATCTTGAAGATCTAAGTACCGAACCTTTATTAACCTTTGATCAACCGGAACCAGATATTTCTTGTCCACCACCTGGAGGTGGCCCAGCCACTTCTGGTAATGGAGAAATCATAGTAAATTCTGATCAATCAGTAACTTTTACGTGGGATGCTGATCTGGACGGTGATGGTAATTTTAATGAGCCTGGTGATGATGTTTTACTAGGATCTGAATCAATCAGCTCTACAGCTACATCAAGTACTTATTCTGGATTAGGCCCGGGTATATATAGAGTGAATGCTTCAAATGCAGCAACAGGATGTACTACAAGTGGTCAGGTAGAGATTATAAGTGATCCATCTCAAAGTCAACCTAATATTTTGGAGGTTGATACTAATGATCCAATTGATTGTAATCCAAGTGCCGATGCAACGGTAACATCAGTTTCAATTGGAGGGGGAGCTGCTATTACTGATCCGCCAACATTGGATAGTGACTTTACTTATACTTGGTATGACGGACTGGATAGTTTGAATGCTGATAAGCCAATTGTAGATCAAGGCACGTTATTACCTATTGCTTCAAGAACTATTGGAAATCTAACAGTAGGAACTTACTATGTAATAGTTACTTCAAACAATACAAATTGTATTTCCATACCTAAAGAGTTTGAAATTTTAGATGTTGATGTGATTGAGCCTGTAGTTACCATTACAGAATCAATACCACAAATCAATTGCTCAGGACCTCCATTTAGTGCAGAATTGCTGGCTACGGGATTTGAAAGTGATGATGGTAACCCAGAACCTGGGGGATATACTTTTACCTGGACTTATGAGGGTGGTGCATTACCAGCAGAAGCTGTTCAAAATCCTGCGATAGGAACCCCTTCTTCAACTAGTACATTAAGCCAATTGCCATCCGGAAGGTATGATGTGGTAATTACCAACAGTGTTTCGGGTTGTACTGCAACAGCATTATTTATAGTGGAAGATCAGCCTGACTTGTTTCAGCCAGTGATAAATACAGGAACACAACCGGTTACTAATTGTGATGTAGTTAATGGTGTGATTTTCGGTAAAGCAGTTCCATTTACTGATCCGAATACCGGTGCTGATATTTATCCTTTACCTCCATATGATTATGACATTGATGTCTATACGGGTGTAAATCCTGATACTTCGCAGGTAGGAGATCTGGCTTCTGCAACCAGTATCTCAGCTGGAGTTAATGTAACTGCCAACAATGTGCCTGATGGGTTTTACACAGTTAAGGTTGTAGATAATAATACCGGTTGTGTAGCATTGAAAACTGCGGAAGTTATTAATGCTCAAACATTGCCAACTGTAGAAGTTGAAGTTGATAATCCATTGACAAGTTGTGAAGAGGCTAGTCCTAACGGTCAGCTATCTGCTACTGCAAATGGAGGAATTACCTCTGGATTCTCTTTCGCCTGGTTTGAGGGCGCAACTGCAGCTGGAGATACGCTTTCCAAACAAAATAGATTAATTGGTGTTGGGGAAGGATTCTATACGGTGTTGGTCACAAATAACATCAGTGGATGTAGTATTCAAGCATCAGATAGTGTAGTAGCAGATCAGTTATTCCCTCCACTTCCAATACCGGAAGTAATTGCACACTTAACAAGTTGTACAGAACCAAATGGAAAGCTCAGAGCAACTGTGGGCGGAGAAACGCAAGGTTATAATTTTGAGTGGTATGAAGGAAGTGCAGCAAGTGGTCAGGTTTTGGGCAACAACCCTAATTTAAATGACTTGGCAGCAGGTATATATTCTGTAGTGGCTTCAGACAATGTAACTGGCTGTGAGTCCGACCCAGTTGATATTGAAATCCTGGATCAAACCAGAATTCCTGAGTTTGAATTTACAACAAGGGGTTCTAAATGTGATGAACCAACAGGACATGCTGCTTTAGCAATTACAAATGGAACAGAAGCATCTTTAGTAGAATGGCGTGTGGCAGGTACAAATGCGGTAATAGAAATTGGCACCGATATAAACAATGTTGAGTCAGGAGAGTACGAGGTTACTGTAACTACTTTTGAGGGTTGTGTGAATACTGGATTGGTAACGATCGGAACTGTAATAACGAATTACAATCTGGTTTCCTCGGATGGCGATGGAATTAATGATAACTTCCAAATAGATTGTATCACCAGATACCCTAATAATAATGTTCAGATATTTAACAGGACAGGGGTGCTGGTATATGAAATAGATGGATATAATAACGCTGATAAATCCTTTAAAGGACTGGGTGAAAACGGTGTTTATCCGTTTGGTGAAGATTTACCAAATGGCACCTATTATTATGTTATTAAAAAGGGTGATGGGTCTAAGCCGATAGCAGGATTTCTTGAATTAATCAGATAGTTATGAGGGAATTTAAATACATACTCATATTGTTGGCTGCTGTTGTGACATTAAATGTAAATGCACAACAACAACGACCCATTCAATCATTGTACATGTTTGATCAACTACTGATTAATCCAGCCTATGCAGGTACTCAGGTGCAGTTTAGTGCTACAAGTATATATCGAAACCAATGGGTAAACCTCGAAGGTGCCCCTGAGACCTTTACTTTTACGGCACAATCTAGTGTAAATAGAGGTAAAATGGGTACAGGGTTAATTATACATAAAGATGCGTTGGGCGTTCATACCGATTTGGGTTTGTATGCCACTGGTTCTTATATGTTACCTATGCCGGTAGGTAAACTGTATTTTGGTTTACAGGCTGGATTTAATGACGTAGGGTCTGATTTTAGAAAAACAACAGTTCCTTCTGCTGGCACAGGGGCAAATGGAGGAATTGATGGGGCAAGCGACCCATTTTATACAGCTACATCTGCTTTTAATTGGAATTTTGGTTCAGGGTTTTTCTATACTAACCGAGAGTTTTATGCTGGTTTTTCTGTGCCTTACTTATTAGACAATGATATTATACAGGATGTTGAAGATGATAGCTTTACAGGTATTCTATCAGAAACGATTAGAAATACGCGTACTTACTATTTAACATTAGGGAATACGTATGGATTTTCACCTGATTTTAAAATCATTGCTTCAACTCTTATGAGAGTACAGGAAGGAGCACCATTTAGTTTTGATGTCAATGCTACAGGTGTGTTTAAAGAAACCGTTGGGTTAGGATTAAGCTATAGGTTAAAAGAAGGATTTGTGTATCTTTTTGAACTAAAAATTAATGAGAATTTCCATGTAGGATATGCTTATGACATGACAGTATCTGCCTTAAATACTGTATCTCAGGGTTCTCATGAGTTCATGCTAAATTATCGAATAAAGATTCCTCGATTGCACAAAGGCCTTGAATGCCCATCTTATTTCTAGTCAGCTGTTAATATCCTTCTTAGATAATTGATTTGACCTAAATGATAGTTGAGGTGTGAGTGAAGATGGATAAGGAAGTACTCAGTGGTTACAGTTTTATCAAATACATTAATAGGGTAGGAGGATGCTATCTGATCTGAATTTAACTGATTTAGTGTATTTGCAATAATGACCTTTACGGCTTTAATTCGATCAATAATCACTTCTTTGCTGACGTTTTTGTCTGAGAATTCTTTGTCTCGCTGTCTGATGTAACCAGTATTACCTAAGGTAGCTCCAATGAAATGATTTAAATTACCGCACAAGTGAAGTCCTAAGTTGCCTATTGAGTTGGTGATACCGGGCTTTTTAAGCCAAAGTTTACTATCATCTGTTAACTCTATTTCACTGATTAACTTATCGAGATCACGGTGAAATAGATGGATAAGTGACTTTATCATATTTCTCATCTTATAAGGACTATTGAATTATCAGAAGTTAATTATAAATCACCTATAAAATAAATTTTAGCTATTGCTTTAAGCAAAAACATTTAAATCCTGCTCAATAGAAGCAATAAGATCTTTTAACGAACTACTGACCTCATCAAATTTAGAAGGATCTTCGAGCTTTTGGTTTACACTAATGTAAAACTTAATCTTGGGCTCCGTACCAGATGGCCTCGCTGAAATTTTATAACCATCTTCTGTAATAAATTGAAGCACGTTTGATGTGGGTAATTCAATAGGAGATGTAGCATTGGTTTTTGTATTGGTGGCAATGCTGGTTTGATAATCCAGCACTTCAACCACCCTCGATCCGGCAAAAGAAGTAGGTGGATTTTGTCGGAATGCCGTCATCATTTCAGCAATTTCTTCTGACCCTTTTTTACCTTTTTTAGTGATTGAGATCAAGTGCTCTTTATAAAAACCGAAGGTGCAATACATTTCCATTAGCATGTTGTAAAGAGACATGCCATTAGATTTGGCATGAGCGACCATTTCCGCTATCATAGCGCACGAGGCAACAGCATCTTTGTCTCTAACAAATTCACCAATCATATAACCGTAGCTTTCTTCGCCCCCCACAATAAAGGTCTCTTTGCCTTCCAGTTTGTGTATGATGCTGGCAATATGTTTAAAACCAGTGAGCGTATTGTAGCATGTTACATTGAAATGAGTAGCTATTTTATCCATTAAATCACTGGTAACGATAGTTTTTACAACGTACTCATTGCCTTTGTATTTATTGAGTTGCTGCCATTGTTGTAAGACATAGTACATCAATAAACTCCCGGTCTGGTTGCCATTTAGGAGTTCAAACTCACCTTTATTATTTTTCACAGCAATACCTACACGATCTGCATCGGGGTCAGTCGCCATTACAATATCAGCATCTATTTCCCGGGCTTTTTGCAAGCCAATTTTCATGGCTTCAGCCTCTTCAGGGTTTGGATATTCTACAGTTGGAAAATCACCGTTAGGTTCACTTTGCTCCTCAACCACAGTGACATTGGTAAAACCAAAAGACTTAAGACATTGGGGCACCAAGGTAACTCCGGTTCCATGTATTGGTGAGTAAACAATTTTAAGGTCTTTATGAGCTTCTATTGCATCTCTACTTAAGGACAAATTCTTAATCTGTTGAAGGTATTTATTATCCATAGCTTCACCCAGAGACTCGATCAGCTGTTCGTTTTTCTTAAATTTGATATCGTCTATTGATGATATATTATTGACTTCATCAATGATATTTTTGTCATGCGGAGCCACTATTTGAGCACCATCATTCCAGTAGGCTTTATATCCGTTATACTCTCTTGGATTGTGCGAAGCAGTGAGCACAACTCCACTATGACACCCAAGTTCTCGAATGGCAAAAGATAATTCAGGTGTTGGCCTTAAGTCTTCAAATAGATAGACTTTGATGTCGTTAGCTGAAAAAACGGTAGCAACAGACTCAGCGAAAAAGCGACTGTTATTTCTACTGTCGTGTGCAATAGCTACTTTTATCTGCTCATTTGGATACACCTTTCTTAAATAATTACTCAGACCTTGAGTGGCCATGCCAATGGTATACTTATTGATTCGGTTCGAACCTACACCCATTACTCCACGCATGCCACCGGTACCAAACTCTAAGTCCTTATAAAAGGCATCAGTTAAAGCCTCTTCATCGTTCATCAAAGACTTAATCTCATCCTTGGCAGCTTGATCGATATTACTGTTGAGCCATACCTGTGCCTTATCCAAAATCATTTGATCCATCTAGTTGTTGCTTTTAGCGTATGTTATTATAAGTTACCTCTGAGTTCTTGTTCCCTTTCAATGGCTTCGAACAAGGCTTTGAAATTGCCTTTGCCAAATGATTTAGCACCTTTTCTCTGAATGATCTCATAAAATAGGGTAGGGCGATCTTGTACAGGCTTTGTAAAGATTTGCAATAAATATCCTTCATCATCGCGATCTACAAGGATGTTCAGATCTCTTAATGGTTGTATATCTTCGTCAATTTCACCTACACGCTCTAATAAATCATTATAATAGGTGTCTGGCACTCTGAGAAAGTCAACCCCTCTTTTTCTTAATTCAGAAACCGTATGTATGATATCATCTGTGGCTATAGCGATATGTTGCACGCCTGCTCCGTTGTAAAAATCAATATATTCTTCGATCTGAGATTTCTTTTTACCTTCAGCAGGTTCGTTGATAGGGAATTTTATATAACCGTTTCCATTAGAAACTACCTTAGACATTAAGGCTGTGTAATCGGTAGAAATATCCTTGTCATCAAATGTAATGAGTAAACTAAAGCCCATCACTTTCTCATAGAACTCCACCCACTTGTTCATTTCTCCCCAACCTACATTTCCCACACAGTGGTCGATATATTTTAAGCCAATGGAGCTTACTTCCAATTCGCTGGACTTAGCTTCATAACCAGGTAGGAAGGGGCCGTTGTAGTTCTTTCTTTCTACAAACCTATGGATGGTTTCACCATACGTTTCTATCGCAGAAACCACAACTTCACCGTTATCATCGTTTAATACATTAGGTTCTTCTGCAGCAGTTGCACCTCTTTTGGTAGTTTCTTCAAACGACTTTTTAGAGTCATCTACCCATAAAGCCAATACTTTTACCCCGTCACCATGCTTTTTGACATGCTCAGCTATTGGGCTATCCTGATGTAAAGCGGTGGTCAAAACAAGCCTGATTTTATCTTGCTTTAACACATAACTTACCCTGTCTTTTATTCCTGTTTCTGGTCCGGCATAGGCTATCAATTCATATCCAAATGCTGTTTGGTAATACATCGCTGATTGCTTCGCATTTCCAACATAAAATTCTACGTAGTCGGTGCCGTTTATAGGTAAAAAGTCTTGATCCATTTTGTTTTGTAATTGATTGGTTTATCAATGTAAAATTACGCCTTTGAGAAGATTAAAAAAATGTTTGAGAGGGTTAGATATTTAAGCCAATATTTTTGGATGTTTACACACTACAGAACACATTTGTAGGCATACTAATAACTACAAGGGCAAATGATAGACAATAAGGCGCTAGATGGTGATCTAACAACCATTATTGAAAATAAGATCAGACTTAGTCAGTTAGACTATAGCAATGAAGAATATGATACCCTGGAAGAACAACTTCATGATCTGGAAGATGATTTTCTGGAAAAGTATGGAGATTACCTTGAGGATGCTTTGCATGAAGTGCATGATGAGTACTGCCCTGATAGTGATGTGCTATTACCCATAGCCTACTTGCCAAAAAGGATAAACAAATTAGAAGATGGGTATGATGTTGATTTTAAGGAAGGGGTGTATGTGGAAGTTGATGACTATGTGGGAAAGGAAACCAAACTAGTGTTGCTTCCCAAACCCACGCGTATACTATTACAAATTGACAGTAACCAACGAGAAATCGTTTGGAAGGCTGATAATTAAAAGTACTTCAACTATTTATACCCTATTTTAGCTCTTACACGCTCTAGTACACTGTTAGCAATAAACCTCGCTTTTTCTTCACCTTGTTTTAATTTCTGATCGAGTTCAGCAGGGTTTTCCATGTAGTGATTAAAAATCTTCCTTGGTTCCTCAAACTTTTCAACAATGAGTTCATATAGTGCCTGTTTGGCATGACCATAACCATAATTACCTCCTGTATAGTTGGCTCTCATTGCTTTAGTCTGGCTTTCGTCTGCAAGTAATTTATATATTGAAAACACATTACAAATATCAGGGTCTTTCGGGTCTTCCATTGGTGTGCTGTCAGTCACAATAGACATTACTTGCTTTCTAAGCTTCTTATCTGATAAAAATATATCTATGGTATTACCATACGATTTACTCATTTTTTGACCATCAGTGCCTGGTATGGTCATTATATTTTCATCAATTTTTGACTCAGGAAGAATAAATGTATCCCCATACTTATGATTAAATGTACTGGCAATGTCTCGAGTCATTTCCAGGTGCTGCTTTTGGTCTTTACCAACAGGGACAATATCAGCATCATAAAGTAAGATATCGGCAGCCATAAGCACTGGATAAGTAAACAATCCGGCATTTACATCAGCCAACTTATCAGATTTTTCTTTAAATGAGTGTGCATTGGCCAACATTGGAAATGGTGTAAAGCAGTTAAGGTACCAGGTAAGTTCGCAAACTTCAGGAAGCCTTGATTGGCGATAAAAAAGATTTTTTGACGTGTCAAAACCAAATGCTAACCAAGCTGCTGCAATAGCATTGATATTCTCTTTTCTTACCTCTGCATCTTTAATTGTTGTTAGAGAGTGCAGATCAGCAATAAAAAAGAAAGACTCATTCTTCTCATCTTTTGATAACTCTATCGCTGGAATTATTGCTCCTAATATATTTCCAAGGTGTGGTCTACCGCTACTTTGTATTCCTGTAAGTACTCTTGCCATAATTTTATCTGGTGTTAAGCGCAAATAAACTTAAAATCTGTGCAATGATAAAGATTTCTAGTTGTTATTGACTTGTTAAAAAGTTGTAAAAATCAGAAAGCGGAAGCTTTTTTATTATTTTTGTTTCAAGTATCAAATTTTAAACAATTATGAAGCGTCTATTTCTTTTTGCCTTAATATTTATCAGCCTTGATTCTTTTGGGCAGTTAGCCGAGGAGATAACCTTTTCTGAAAAGCAGTATGATTTTGGTACTGTGAAAGAAGAAGCCGGACCTATCATTCACGAGTTTAAGTTTATCAACAATAGCGATAAGGCCATAAAAATATTGAATGTAAAAGCCTCTTGTGGCTGCACTACACCTGCCTGGACAAGAGAAGCAGTTGAGCCTGGTGCCTCTGGATTTGTACAAGCTCAATACAATCCGAAAAACAGACCGGGTCAGTTTAATAAAAGTTTGACAATAACTACCGACTACTCCGACTCACCCATTAGGTTATATATTAAAGGAAATGTGATTCCTAAACCAAAGTCAATAGACGAGGAGTTGCCTACAGACATTGGTGGACTGAGAGTGAAATACCGCTCATTTAATTTGGGCAAAGTACTTACTACAAAAGAACCCACTGTAAAGTCTTTTGAAGTGTATAACGCAACCGATTCTGTGATTTCTTTTATTGATAAGTTGGAGGCGCCTAATCACATTACGTTAGAATTTGAACCTAAAGCACTTCAACCTAAGGAAAAAGGTGAGATTAAAGTTGTTTTTAGTGGTGATAAATACAACGATTTGGGTTTTTCAAACCAGAGTATCAAGTTTTTTACAGATCAGGATGAAAATTTGGCAGCTAAAGACATAACTATCTTTGCAACGGTACTCGAATATTTTCCTCCCATGAACTCAGAAGATTTGGCTAAAGCTCCAAAATTGGCAATTGAGGAAAGTACTCATGATTTTGGTAGAATTAGCAAGGATCAAAAAGTACAAGCTACTTTTAAATTGACAAATGAAGGTGAGTCAATTCTGAAAATCAGGAAAGCAGATGCCAATTGTGATTGTACAATAGCGAATTTAGACAAAGAAGAGATTAAGCCTGGTAAAAGTATTGATATGGAAGTTACTTTTGACTCAACAGGTCGAAGAGGAAATCAGCAAAAATCCGTGACCATTTACTCAAATGATCCTCGAAATTCTGTGCAAAGAGTTACATTGAAAGCCTACATTGTAGAATAAAAAAGAGGCTTAAAGCCTCTTTTTATATGCCTAATTCTGAGGTAAGGTAATATTTACCGTCTACCTTTATTGCAGTGAAATCGATTAACAGTTCATACTCCATTTCGATAGGTATAAAGACCTCATAAAGTTCTAAGGGTTGATATTCTCCACCCTTATATTCAACGTAATCTAAATCTGCTAAAACGGCCTTATCAAGATTAATGTCCTTGGTGTCGTAAAAGTGTAATAGGTTGTCGAAATACTCTTTTTCTTCATGTAGACTGAAACCATATTCATGTAAAAATTCCTTTCTAATAGTGCTATCCTTAATCAATTCTGCCTGTTCCAATTCCATTTTCTCGTCCATTACATGAATAAAATAAGAATCATGATCACGGTCTTTTAAAGATTGTAGTACCGAGGCAGCAAGTTCTTCAATTGTATCAAACCCTTCAACGTCATGACTTTCGACACTTGTAGAAGTTGTTGTCTCAGGTTCTTCCGATTGGGTCTCAGTTTTATTAGAGTTACACCCAAAGGACAGCAAAGTGAGTATTAACAGTACGAGGTAAATATTTTTCATTTTCTTTTTTGTTGATTAATGCTCAAAATAGAAATATACTATTTAGCATTCAATATAAACTTAAAAAAATACCAATAAAAAAGGCTGAGCAACATGCTCAGCCTTTTTTATGAATGTGTTTTTTACTTATTTAAATGCTGGAATACCTGTGATTTCGGCTCCAAGGATAAGTAAATGAATGTCATGCGTTCCTTCATAAGTCACAACAGACTCTAAGTTCATCATGTGTCTCATCATAGGATACTCTCCAGTAATACCCATTCCGCCATGCATTTGACGTGCTTCTCTTGCGATGTTCAATGCCACTTCTACAGAATTTCTTTTAGCCAGCGATATTTGAGCAGTAGTTGCTTTGCCTTCATCCATCATTTTGCCAAGCTTCCAATTGAGTAATTGTGCTTTGGTTATTTCAGTGAGCATTTCAGAAAGTTTCTTTTGTTGCAACTGAAATGAGCCTATTGGCTTGCCAAATTGCTCTCTTTCTGTGGCATAACGCCTGGCGCTGTCATAACAGTCCATGGCTGCTCCTATAGCACCCCATGCGATACCATATCGCGCTGAGTCAAGGCACATCATTGGAGCACCCAAACCACTTTTTCCAGGGAGTAAATTTTCTTTTGGAACTTTTACGTTATCGAAAACCAGTTCACCTGTGCAGCTAGCTCTTAGCGACCATTTGTCATGAGTCTCTGGAGTAGAAAACCCTTCCATTCCTCTTTCTACGATGAGTCCATGGATACGGCCTTCTTCGCTTTTAGCCCAAACAACGGCAATATCGCATTCCGGTGAGTTAGAGATCCACATTTTGGCTCCGTTTAGCAAGTAGTGGTCGCCTTTATCTTTAAAATTAGTTACCATTCCGCTCGGGTTTGAGCCATGGTCAGGTTCTGTTAAACCAAAACAGCCAAGATGCTCCCCAGATGCAAGTTTTGGTAAGTATTTTTTTCTTTGCTCTTCAGATCCGAATTTATAGATAGGGTACATTACTAATGAACCTTGTACGGAAGCAGTACTTCTCATGCCTGAGTCGCCTCTTTCTACTTCTTGCATAATCAGACCATAGCTGATGTAGTCTAAACCACCACCGCCATATTCAGTGGGTATAGTAGGACCAAACGCACCTATTTCACCAAATTTTGGCACAATTTCAGAAGGGAAGTGCGCATTTTGACACCAGTCTTCGATATATGGACTAATTTCCTTTTTTACGAAGTCTCTAATCGAGCTTCTTATAAGTTTATGCTCTTCAGTAAGCAGATCATCTATTTGATAAAAATCAGGTGATTCAAACATGTCGTTTGCAGCTTTTTTAGTAGCCTTTTTTTCATCTGTAATATTGGTAGACATCTATTATTTGGGTTTATTCGTATTAAATTTCAAATTTACGCAACATTAGGAATTTACTATTCAGGTTTTTAGAATATTGACCTAAAATTGCCCCAATTTATTTTTTAGATATAATTAAATACTCGTCACCACATGAAGAAGTCTGAGATAGATCCGAAGATTATAGAACAAATCAAGAAACTGGACGCAAAGTTTGAAGTGATGGGGCAGGATATATCTTCCTACCTGGATGGCTTACTTTATGCAGATTATCTAACCTATTGGGATTATGTGCATTTAGATACATTGCTAAGTTTACAAAACCCGAAAACTCAATTTGAAGACGAGTTAATATTCATAACTTATCATCAACACACAGAGTTGTTTTTCAAGTTGGTATTACATGAAATTGATCAACTCACAAATAAAGAGGATTTAGACGAAGCCTTTTTTATCGCTAAACTCGACCGACTCATTCGATATTTTGAAATACTCACTTACTCTTTTGAGGTTATGGTCGATGGTATGGAGAGAGACCAATTTTTAAAATTTCGTATGTCGTTGTTGCCAGCTAGTGGTTTTCAATCTGCTCAGTATCGGTTGATTGAAATTTCATCCACCGATTTATATAATCTGGTAGACATAAAGGAACGGTCTAAGTTTTCTCCTGATGGAAGTGTAAGTGATTTGCTTGACAATATTTATTGGAAAAATGGTGCCACGGAGCTTTCATCAGGAAAGAAAACGCTGACGTTGAAACAGTTCGAGGATAAGTACATGTCTAAATTTTTCGAGACAGCTACGGATTTGAAGGATGATAATTTATTGAAGTTATATCAAAAGCATTTCAGCGATGGCCCCAGTGATGCTTTAGTTGAAAAATTAAAACAATACGATGCTTTGGCTAATATTTCATGGCCATTGGCACATTACAAGTCGGCTGTACGTTACTTACAAAAAGACCCGGAAGACATTGCTGCAACCGGTGGCACTAATTGGCAAAAATTTCTTCCTCCAAAATTTCAAAAGATTATATTTTTCCCAGAGTTGTGGTCAGAAAAAGAGAAAGAAGAGTGGGGAAAGACATGGGTTGTCAGGGAAGTCTTCGGTCAGTCTTAAGACAAAGCTAAATTAATTCCATTCTACGTATATTAGTATAGACTATGAAGTCTATCAGAATACATATAGTAATCCTTTTTTCTTTCGGGGTGTTTGTGTCTCAAGCACAAATCACGAGGTATACTTATCATGATGATGCTAAAAAGCACCTGAAAGAAGTTTATCAAGTGAAGGATACTATTAATAATATTTTAGAGGGCAAGTACATATCTTATTACCTCAATGGTAATATGGAATCTCAAGGCCAGTTTTCTAATAATGAGACAGTAGGTAGTTGGAAATTTTACTATGAAACCGGCAAACTTAAAATGACAGGGACATTGAAACCTAACTCTAATGATGGATTTTGGGAGTATTACTATGAGAATGGTAATAAGAGCATGGAAGGTGAAATTAGCAATAACAAAAGACGCGGTGATTGGAAGATATATTATGAAAGCGGAGAGCTGAAAGCCAGTGGTAATTTCAGAAATAACAAGAGAGAAGGTGCCTGGACCTACTACTATGAAGATGGTAAAGTGAAAGGTGACATAGATTACACCTATGGTAAAGGTATCATCACGGAATACTTTCAGACAGGCGAGAAACGTGCAGTCGGTCCTAAATCAGGCACAAAAAACGTGGGTGACTGGAAATATTATTACAAGGATGGAAACTTACAAGCCGAGGGATCTTATGAAAATAGTAGGAAAGTCGGGGAGTGGTATTATTATCACAGAAATGGAAATATATCAGCTTTTGGCGAGTTTAAAAATGGTGAAGCTCATGGAGAGTGGACCTACTACTATGAGGATGGAGAGGTAAATTCAAGAGGGGCTTTTGTTGATGGAGAGAAGTCGGGTTATTGGGGTGTTTTTTATGAAGATGGAAGCCTCAAAGGAGAAACCACATTTGTTGACGGAGATGGTATTTATAGAGAATACTATGACAACGGAAAACTCAAAGTAAAAGGCCCTGTGGTGGATGGCGTAAGCCATGGAACCTGGAATTATTATTATAAAGGGGGAGATCTGGAAGGTGAGTGCGAGTTTGTAGAAGGAAAAGGAACTTATTATGGGTATTATCCGGATGGTACAATGCAAACCAAAGGCACTATAGAAGATGGTCAAAGAGTTGGCAAATGGGAGTTGTATAATAGAAATGGAGAACTCACAGGATACTACAAGCCTATATATGATGAGTACCTGACTGATGAAGAAGAGTTTGAAGCGGCAAGCCCAAAGTCTAGGCCTGATTATGGCGTGGCAGATTACCGTTTTAAAGGACGTAATATGCGTTACTTCAGGGCAAAGATCAATGAATTTCAAGGAGTAATTGTGAGTTTTAACCCGCTCACTTCATTTATTGGTCGAGTACCATTTGCAGTAGAGTTTTACATGCAAGAACGGTTAGGGCATGAGTTTGAATTTGAAGGTATGAGAGATCCCTTTTATACGAGTGATAATGATGTGCCTTTAAATGATACATTCTCGAGAGGATATTCCATTGCAGTGAAGCAAAAGTTTTACAATGGTGATGGACGCTTTGGTTTATGGTACTTTGGGCATGAAATTAGGTTTTCAAACTTGAGCCATTTTGCGAATATTGAGAGTATGCAGGTGCCAGGGAATGAAGTAAAAGTAAGTGCCTCAGAACAAAAAGTTGAATACTCGGTATTAATAGGATATAGATTGATGCAAAATACAGATGCTAAAGGTTTTACTATAGATATTTATGGAGCTGCTGGTACAGGGTATCGTAGTTTTGATGTTGATGAAAATTTTGACGCGGCCTTTGAAGAACTGAGACAATCGCCAATTACATTCCGTACCAGTTTTGGGCTTAACTTTGGCTATACCATTTCGTTCGGTAAAAGAGGGCGATAATTATTTAAGGATAAATACCTTACTATGAGATCATTAGAATTGAAGCTAAAGCCTGAAGAGGCTTTAGATGAAGACCGTTTAAAGCATACGATTGATCAGAAAGTTGGTGCTGGTGCTAATTATCGTATCAAAAGACGTTCAATTGATGCGCGTAAAAAGCAAGTGAAAGTAAATGTGCTCGTTGAAATATTTGAAGGAGCCATTCCTGATAAAGTCACCTATACTATTCCTCAAAATAATGTTTCTAATGCCAACCAGGCCATTGTGGTGGGCTCGGGACCGGCCGGACTATTTGCAGCGTTGCGACTCATAGAATACGGAATAAAGCCCATAATAATTGAGCGAGGTAAAGATGTGAGAGCGCGCAGGAGAGATCTGGCCGCCATTAACAAAGATCATGTAGTAAATGAGGACTCAAATTATTGCTTTGGCGAAGGTGGTGCCGGAACTTACTCCGATGGTAAACTTTATACAAGATCAAAAAAGCGTGGAGATATTCAGCGAGTTTTAGAAATCCTAGTAACACATGGAGCTACTGATCAAATATTGTATGATGCACACCCTCACATTGGTACTAATAAATTACCAAAAGTTGTAGCCGCATTGCGTGACTCAATTATTGCTGCCGGTGGCGAAGTGATGTTTGAAAGTAGGGTAGTAGATGTCCTTATTAATGGAGATGAAATTAAAGGCGTTAAGTTATCTGATGGGCTGGAGGTCAAAGGTGAGGGAGTGATTTTAGCTACAGGTCACTCTGCCAGAGATATCTTTCATTTGCTTCACGAAAAAAAGGTTAAAATAGAGTCTAAGCCATTTGCGCTAGGCGTACGTATTGAACACCCTCAGCAATTGATTGACCAGATACAATACAATTGCGGTTCAAGTAGGGGGGAATATTTACCCGCGTCACCCTATGCCTTGGTAAATCAATCAGTTTATCAGCAAGTACAAAGAGGAGTTTTCTCATTTTGTATGTGTCCGGGTGGGTTTATTGTACCTGCAGCTACCAGTCCCGGAGAAGTAGTGGTAAATGGTATGAGTCCTTCCAGAAGAGACTCTAAATATGCCAATTCAGGTATCGTTGTTGCCGTCAATGAGGATGATCTTAAGAACTATCATCATTTAGGTCCACTAGCCGCACTTCAATTTCAAGCCGAAGTTGAACAGGCCGCCTGTAAAATCGCAGGTAATACTCAGGCCGCACCAGCACAAAGGCTCGTAGATTTTGTGAACAAAAAAGTGTCTACCTCTCTGCCCGAAACTTCGTACCAGCCTGGCCTTTCTTCAGTTCAAATGGGAGAAGTATTACCTCAATTCATTTCAGAAAGTCTTAAGCAGGGATTTAAACAATTCGGTAAGAAAATGAAGGGATATTATACCAACGAGGCACAAATAGTTGGTGTAGAAAGTCGTACTTCGTCACCTGTTAGAATACCCAGGAATAAAGAGTCTCTGGAGCATGTGGAAGTGAAAAAATTATTTCCTTGTGGAGAAGGTGCAGGTTATGCAGGTGGTATAGTGAGTGCTGCCATGGATGGTGAACGTTGCGCTGAAGCGTTGGTTAAAGTATACTTTGCTAAAAATTATAAAGACAGTATATAAGTTGGCTTCTCCGTTGCAAGAGCCCCAAGACTTTCTTTAAAGTTAAATAAGCCTTTATTGATCACACCATTTTCGGTAGAAAGCCCTAGATCCAAAGTGCTATAGTTATTATCTCGGGCATAATTATAAATTTCTTTAAGTAAAGGTACGGCCGGACTCTTTTTACGGTATAAAATGTTGTCTCCAAGGTAAAAGTTGTACAAGATTTTACTGTTTATACGAATACAAACACTAGTAGCAATCAATATGTCGTTGTGAAAAAGGCCAAAAATAAAATAGTTGGTAGGGAATTGTTCAATAGTTGTCTTTAAGTCTGTAAAGCTCATGGTTACAGGGTAACCCTTATTTTCCCGGGAGTCTTTGATCAGTTTATAGGCTTGACTTAGATTATCAATTGACAATTCGCTAAACACATAACCTTCCTTTGTTGCATGGTTTAAGTAACGTCTTTCGCTGGGCTTTACCGTCTTTCTAAATTCTTTATCAATAGGTAAATATTGACTGGTATCAGTGCTGATTTCAAACCCAACATCAAAGAAAGCCTTTTGCATTTCATCAAATGCTATAGGGCTGTATACCCTAGGGTAAGAAGTAATTCTTATTGTTTGTAAACCTTCTGCTTGACAGTGTTTAATCAGTTGCTCAGTAAGGTATGCGAGCTCCTTCTTAGTTGTATCTGCAGTTGCATTGATTGCGCCAAAAGGGCTTTTCGGTAAACTCGAGACAGTGTTGTTTCTACAAACGAAAGGAAATGTGGCTACTGGGTAATTTCGTCTATAAAGATTTAGGTATTTCGTGTCAACCGAATCGTCCCGTTCAATAAAAGCATTTGAATGAAAGAAAAAGGAACAATCGTTATCAATAATTGGTTGTTCATTGGTCAATGATACCTGATATGTTTCATTAGTTTTTGACAATGCTTTAATATTAGCGGGCCTAAAGATAAAGTAGAATTCTTCAGATTCAAGTTTAATCAAATTGTCTAATTTAACCATATGAAGAAAACAGCAATAATTGGAGCGACAACCAACCCTTCGAGATATGCGTATTTTGCCGCGGAGTTGCTAAAGGAGTATGGACATGAAATAGTGCCCATTGGGATAAAAAAGGGGAAAGTTGCTGATGAAGAGATTTTGGATATACGCCAAAAGCCAGCTATAGAAGGCATTGATACGATTACATTGTACTTAGGGGCTCAAAACCAACCGGAGTGGTACGATTATTTATTAAGCCTGAAACCTAAAAGGATCATATTTAACCCCGGCACTGAGAATAGAGAGCTTGTGCAAAAAGCACAAGAGCAGGGGGTGGAAACATTAGAGGCCTGCACCTTGGTCATGCTACGGGTAGGTAATTATTAGGCTTAGCGTCTCACCCTTTCAAAGGAGTGTGGGTTGACTACCGCGCCACGTTCGACCATGCTATTTACAGTTTCTACAATGTGAGCATTTTGGGCGCTATTATAGTCGATCGGGTTTTCTTTAAAAAAGAATATGTCGAGCTTTTCTAACTTTAAAAGACCTTGAGGTATTTGAGTGATTTTATTGTTCGAGACATCGAGGTTTTCCAATTGAGTAAGCTGTAGAACTTCATCCGGGAAGTTTGTGATATAGTTGTCATTAACTCTTAATATCCTCAGATCTTCAAAATTTGTAAGCACGGGTAACTCACTGAGCCTATTATGGTGTAGGTAAAGCTTCTTGAGTTTGTACAGTTGAGAGAGTTCCTCTGGTAGAGAATAGAGTAGGTTGTTCGATAAGTATAGAATTTCCAGCTTTTTTAATTCCTTGATTTTTGGGGATATTCTTTCGATGTTGTTAAAATAGATATCAATTTCTCTTAACTCTTTTAAATTGTAGAAAGCCTCAGGAATTGAATCAATACTATTTTTGTAAATAGCAATGGTCTCTAATTGCTGGAGTGTATCGATCCAGTCGGGTAAGTATTTAATGTCGTTACTATTTAACTGCAATTCTTTAAGTTTTGTGAGACTTTGAAAATTATCAGGTATATAATTCATGCCTGTTTTGCTCAGCCTCAATTTTTCCAATTGCTTCAGTCTATGCAGTTTCTGATTGTCTAAAACCATGCAGTTGTCATTCATGGTCAACGCGGTGAGCATTTTGTTTCTTTTCAAATAAGTCGGTATGCCCTGGAAGTCATTACTGCTTAAGTTGATTTCTTTAAGAGACTTAAACTTTCGAACATGCTTTGGTAAGCAACTAAGGTTGTTGTCATTTAGATACAACCTTTGAACATTATGATTCTTTTTTACTTTCAATTTTTTTGATGACAGTTTATTGAAAGAAAGATTGATAGATTTTAAGGAGTCAAGTTGTTTTATGCGTTTATCAATCTTATTGATTCGATTATGAGATAAATCAAGTGTTTTTACATTGTTAAACTCAAATAACCAATCAGGAATCGACTCAAAATTGCCATAAGAAAGATTAAGCCAGGTTATGGTGTCTTTATTTTCAATTTTCTTATACGTTTCAAAACGCTCTAGCGCAGCGAAATGTCTTCTTTGATATCTAAGGGCATTTAACGAGTCTAACTGAGCGGCTGTAGCAGGCTTGCCATTAATGATACTATACCTAACCTGACCACTTGTATCGAAGTTAATTATGGTCAAAAAAAATAGCAGAAAAAGGGTTTGTTTCAGCATTCTTCAAACTAAATGATTAGTTGATAATAATGCAAGAAATAAGCATGTAAAAAACCATTTAATATTGTAGTTTTGAGGGACTTTGAATTGAGCTTATGAGTGATAATAAAGAAAATAAGAAGAAAGAATATTCAGCTGGTAATATCCAGGTATTAGAAGGATTAGAAGCAGTAAGAAAGAGGCCTGCCATGTACATTGGTGACGTTGGTATTAAGGGTCTGCATCACTTGATATGGGAGGTTGTAGATAACTCTATCGATGAGGCTTTAGCAGGGTATTGTGATGAAATTGCTGTAACGATAAATGAGAACAATTCGATCACTGTAAATGATAATGGTCGAGGTATACCTGTCGATATACACAAGAAAGAAGGGCGTTCGGCATTAGAGGTAGTAATGACGGTACTTCATGCAGGTGGTAAATTTGATAAAGATACCTACAAGGTTTCAGGTGGTTTGCACGGTGTAGGAGTATCGTGTGTGAATGCACTTTCGATAAATCTAAAAGCCACTGTATATCGTGATGGTAAAATATATGAGCAAGAGTACGAAAGAGGTGTGCCAAAAGAACCAATTAAGGAAATTGGTAAAACCGATAAGAATGGAACGGTTATTCATTTCTTACCTGATCCTGACATCTTTAATGTAACCACATATACTTTTGATACTGTAGCATCCAGATTAAGAGAGCTTGCCTACCTTAATGCTGGAATAAAAATACATTTAGAAGATCTTCGTGAAATTGAAGACGATGGAAAGCCAAAATCTGAAGATTTCTTTTCAGAAGGTGGACTTAAGGAATTTGTTGAGTATTTAGATAGTACAAGAGAAAACCTTATTCCGGAGCCAATCTTCATGGATAACGAAAAAGGTGAGATACCTGTGCAGGTAGCAATGAGCTACAATACTTCTTACACTGAGAACGTAGTTTCTTATGTCAATAACATTAATACCATTGAAGGTGGTACGCACGTTTCTGGTTTCAGAAGAGCACTAACACGGACCTTGAAGTCTTATGCTGATAAATCAGGCTTGCTTGATAAGGTAAAAGTTGAGATCAGTGGAGATGACTTTAGAGAAGGACTTACCGCTGTAGTTTCTGTTAAAGTAGCTGAGCCGCAATTTGAAGGTCAAACGAAGACTAAATTGGGTAACTCAGACGTAATGGGTGCTGTAGATACCACAGTGGGGGAGATGCTTAATAATTTCCTGGAAGAAAACCCTAAACAAGCCAGACAAATCGTATCTAAGGTTATAGTTGCCGCTCAGGCCAGACATGCTGCCCGTAAGGCACGTGAAATGGTACAGCGTAAGAATGTAATGAGCGGTAGTGGTTTGCCAGGTAAGTTAGCTGACTGCTCTAACAATGATCCTAAAATCTGTGAATTATACCTTGTGGAGGGTGACTCTGCAGGGGGTTCGGCCAAACAGGGTCGAGACAGAAATTTTCAGGCTATTTTACCTTTAAGAGGTAAGATTTTGAATGTGGAAAAGGCTCAAGAACACAAGATTTACGAAAATGAAGAGATCAAAAACATGATCACGGCATTGGGTGTTAGCTTTGGTACAGAAGAAGATGATAAGGCACTGAATCTTGAGAAGTTGCGTTACCATAAAATAGTGATCATGACGGATGCTGATGTAGATGGTAGCCACATTAGAACATTGATTCTTACTTTCTTCTTTAGATATATGCATGCACTTATAGAAAAAGGCTATCTATATATTGCACTACCTCCGTTGTACTTACTTAAGAAAGGTAAAACGGAGCGTTATTGCTGGACGGAAGAGCAAAGAATTAAGATTGTAGAAGAATTGGCCGGAGATGGCAAGATTGAATCTGTGTCTCAACAGCGATACAAAGGTCTTGGTGAGATGAATCCGGAGCAGCTGTGGACGACCACGATGGATCCGGAACACAGAAGTCTTAAACAAGTTACTATTGAGTCTGCAGCTGAGGCTGATCATTTATTCTCGATGCTGATGGGTGATGAAGTTGCTCCTCGTAGAGAATTTATTGAGAAGAATGCCAAGTACGCTAATGTAGACGTATAAACTAAACGAATCCGTAATATATAAAAGGGTTCTGAAAAGAACCCTTTTCTTATTTTTACACTATGGTAGTTACCGAGAGAACCCGAAATCAAATATCAAAAAGTGATTATATAAGCCGTGACCTAAGCTGGCTTAACTTTAATTACCGTGTGCTCGACCAGGTAAAGGACACGAATAAAAGCCTTATTGAAAGGCTTAAATTCCTGGCTATCACTTCCTCTAACCTGGATGAGTTTTTCACGATAAGGGTTGGTAGTCTCTACAATTACATAGATTATAAAAAGCAACGCATAGACTACTCGGGCCTTAGAGAGATGCCCTTTAGAAAAATACTCCTGGCCAAGGCAGAGCAATTTACGGCAGAGCAACACAAGTTGTTTGTCAAAGAATTGATACCTCATTTCAAGGGTAATGGCTTTAGAATTAGCACTTACAAAAAGCTATCTAATGAATATAAGGAAGTAGTAGATAAATACTTCCAGACTACCATATACCCAATGCTTACACCCATGGTGTATGATAGCTACCATACGTTTCCGATGCTTAATACCAATCGGTTGGTCTTTGGTGTTGTTACTGAAGGAAATGAATATAACGTTGAAAATAAAAAGCTATCCTTCATACAGGTGCCATCAAATCTACCTCGATTTTATGAAATTGAGATTGGTGATGAAATCCACTTTGTATATATCGAAGACATCATAAAGCACAACATTGAGCATCTATTTAGAAATGTAAAACCTGTTTCTATTAGCCTGTTTAGGATTACCAGAAATGGAGATTTTACCTTAGATGAAAGTGATGATATTGAGGCTAACTTTCTTGATGAGCTTAAAAAGAAGCTTAAAACCAGGAGATCGGGTAGGGTAGTGAGGTTGGAAGTCATGGGCCGTCTTGATAATTGGGTTTTGAAAGTATTGAAAACGAGGTGGGAGATTGACCACGACAACATCTATAGTGTACCTAAAAAGAGCATGCTTGATTTTACAGGGCTGTGGGAAATTATCAAACATCCTGAATTCAAAGACATGCTTTCTGAAATGCCTGTGGAGGTGCCTCCTGTGGCCCATCCAGAGATAAAAGACGATGATATTTTCGAGGTGTTGCAGGAGAAGGATGTACTCATGCACCATCCTTACAATAACATGGAGCCTGTCATTGACCTTCTTGAACAAGCCGCTGAGGATTCTGATGTATTGGCTATTAAAATCACTATTTACAGATTAGCCAAAGACAGTAGAGTCACCTCTGCTCTATTAAAAGCAGCTGAAAATGGTAAGCACATATCTGTACTCTTTGAGGTGAAAGCCCGATTTGATGAAGAAAACAATTTAAGGGAAGCTCAAAGACTGCAGAAAGCAGGTTGTTTTGTGATTTATGGTATAAGTAGTTTTAAAACACATACCAAGTTGATGCTTATCGTCCGTAAAGAAGGAGATAAGGTAACGAGGTACGTCCACCTTAGCAGTGGTAACTACAATGAGTCCACTTCAAAATTATATACAGACCTCGGGTTGCTAACAACAGATGAAGTGTATGCACATGATGTATCAGAGTTTTTCAATGTAATTACGGGGCATTCGATGCCTAGCGTTTATCGCAATCTGATTACTGCGCCAAAGGACATGCGACAGCAGTTGATTGACATGATCAGGACTGAAACTGAAAATGCCAATAATGGGATAGATTCAGGGATTGTAATTAAGATTAACTCATTGCAAGACAAAGAAGTGATCGATGAGTTGTATGCAGCCTCACAGGCTGGAGTACCTATCAAATTAATTGTAAGAGGCATGTGTTGTTTAAGGCCTGGTAGAAAAGGGCTTAGCGAAAACATTCAGGTGATCTCAATTGTGGGACATTATTTGGAGCACAGTCGCATCTATTACTTCCACAATGCAGGTGATTATAAACTATATACTGGCAGTGCCGACATGATGGTACGTAGCTTTGAGAGAAGACTTGAGTCACTTTTCTTATTGACGGATGATTTGCTGAAAAAGCAGGTGAAAAACATATTGCAGTACAACTTAAAGGATAATGTAAATGCCTATGTAATGCAGGAGGATGGCACTTATGTGAAAAAGCAAGCCAATGGAGATCCTCCATTTAATATACATAAAGAGTTTTATAATGTGACCAAAGAAAACCTTGAAGAGCTTGACCTAACTTTTGATCATATTGAAAAGGCTTCCAATAATGGCCAGATTATGGAAAAAAGTGAAACGATAAAGTAGAGAGTTTCCTCATCTGAGCGTTGCTCTGTAAGAGCTCACTTTGCTAGGTTCAATGCTTATTTCAATAGATTTGTAAGATCAGATAGTGTTATAATTTTAGTGCCGTTAATTTTGTCTAGTACCAGCAAGTCCTTGTCTCCGGTCACTAAAAAGTCGACTTTACCATCTATTGCCAGTGAAAGTAGAAAGTTATCTTTTGGGTCTCGACATTTTTTAACTTTGGTTTTTACTTTGACAAGGTCACCATACTCATCAAAAAGATCGATCAATTCGCTTATATCTTTTGAACGGAAATATTTCTTAAGTTTTGGTCTTTCAGCTACATCTATAAATTCTTGAAGCAGTTCTTCACTAAAGACCAAAGTCAATTTGCCTTTAAAAATATGTCGGTCAAGTCGAGAATGGTTTTTAGTGATTAAGAAACTAATCCCATAGATTAGTGTCAAGAATAACGCGATAAATTTTACCTGGCATTTCGATTCTTCCTGGCGGCTTGTACCTCTTTGTCTATTTCTTCCAATGAAAGAGCTTCATCGGATATGTCTCTTAGTCTTGTAAGAAGGCTTTTAAATGCTGATTTTGTATCAATTTTTTCACGAATACTTATGAGATCAAGAGCCGCTAGATCCTGAAGTAGCTTTTTTGCTTTTGGGTTTAATATGTCAATTCTTACGCTTTCCATATTTAAAGATACGAAATACGAATAAAAAGTTTTGAACTAAACCGCAGATATGCACATATAGGGACCACCCAGTTTAGTTAACTAAACCTAACTTTTTCCTTGTTCTTATTTTTTTCATACAGATGCTGCATCATGCCGTCTTTAAGACCTACATTGGGCACCAAAATATTTTTTGAATTGGCCCATTCCATTACTGAAATGTAGATTTCGGAGGCTGGGATAATAACATCCGCGCGATCAGGATTGAGTTGCAGTTCATTGATTCGGTCATCAATAGACATATCACTCACAAAAGCCTGTACTTCTTTGAGCTTAGTAATCGTAAGTTTATCACCAGCGGCTTTGCCTGCAAGCTCAAATAGCTTATTGATGTTTCCTCCAGTTCCTACGGCTATAATTTTATCTTCTATAGCCATTATGGATGACACCCACTTTTTCATATTGTTCCATATAATAGGTGAGTCATGGTGACCCAATCTTCTTACAGATCCAATTTTAAATGATTTGGAATTTACCTTTTTACCACCTTTAATTAAAGTGAGTTCGGTACTACCGCCACCCACATCTATGTGCAGGTAGTTTTTCTTTTTATCCAGAAAAGAGTTGATGGCATTGTTGATAATCTGAGCCTCACTGGACCCATCAATAATTTTAATCTTAAGCTTAATATCCTCTTCAACTTCTTTAATAATATCTCTGCCATTAGTAGACTCACGCATAGCAGAGGTGGCACAGGCCATGTAGTCGTCAACTTCATACAAGTCAATGAGTAATTTAAATGCCCGCATAAGCTTTTTAAACTTAGTTTTTTTACCCGGGCTGATGGCACCAGTATTAAATACGTCCTGACCAAGTCGTAGTGGAAATCTTACATATTCCAATTTCTTGAAATTGAGCTGACCTTTGGTGTGAATTGTAGTGGTCACCTGTAGTCTGATGGCGTTGGAACCGATATCTATGGCTGCGAGCTTCAAATTATCTAAACTGTTTGTTTGCAACCTAAAATAACAAACATCATGGTGCAATTCACAAGTAATTGGTAATTTTCCATTTTAATATTAACTGGAGAAAGTAATGGTAGATATTCACAAAATCCTCGAGGAGAAAATATTGGTACTTGATGGTGCTATGGGAACCATGATTCAGCGCCATACCCTTGATGAGGCTGACTTTAGGGGAGATAGGTTTAAAGACCACACACACCCACTTAAGGGCAATAATGATTTACTTTCGATTACCAGACCAGATATCATTAAAGATATTCACAGAGCGTACTTTGAGGCAGGGGCGGATATTGTAGAAACCAATACATTTAGTGGTACTACCATCGCACAGGCAGACTATCACCTGGAGGATGCTGTGTATGACATCAATTTTGAATCGGCTAAAATTGCAAAGGAGGTTGCCTTAGAAATAACTAAAGACAACCCTTCTAAGCCAAGATTTGTGGCAGGCTCGATGGGGCCAACTAACAGAACAGCTTCTATATCACCAGACGTAAACAACCCTGGCTTTAGAGCCATTACATTTGATCAGTTGGCGGAGGCCTATAAACATCAGGCTGGCGCCCTTTTAGACGGAAGTGTGGATATGCTGTTGGTAGAGACAGTTTTCGATACACTTAATGCAAAAGCAGCCTTATTTGCTATCACAGAACTTTTTGAAGAACGAGATGCATCCGTGCCTATCATGGTTTCTGGTACAATTACCGATGCAAGTGGTCGTACACTCAGTGGCCAAACCACGGGCGCGTTCTTGATTTCACTTGAGCACTTTCCTCTTATGAGTATTGGCTTAAATTGCGCACTCGGTGCCAAAGATCTAAGGCCATACTTGCAGGTTTTGGCTAAAGAGGCTCCATTTTTTGTAAGCGTTCACCCCAATGCGGGCTTACCTAACGAGTTTGGTGAGTACGACCAATCACCTGATGATATGGTAGACCAAATCAAAGTGTTTTTAGAGGAAGGCCTAATCAACATCATCGGAGGCTGTTGCGGTACTACCCCAGAGCATATTAAAGCAATTGCTGAGGCAGCTGCTCAATATTCACCACGTAAGATTGCGACACTGGCATAATTCAGATATTTAAAGGCCTATTCGCTTTGTTTGGCATTGAAGTGTTGGTAATTTAAGAGTACCTTCAAATTACTCTCTTTCATGGCCCGAACGATCATTGTTTCAAATCGACTACCTGTTAATGTTTCTAAAGATAAAGCTGGTAACCTAAATTATCAGCCCAGTGCTGGTGGTCTGGCAACTGGTCTCAGTTCTGTCTATCAGGAAGGAGACAATCTATGGATTGGCTGGCCCGGCATGTATTTCACTGAGGAGGGTAAGAAAAAAGAGGCAATACGAGCGTTATCTGAGCAGCACATGAGCCCTGTGTTTCTTACAGAAGAGGAAATTAAGCTTTATTACGAAGGCTTTAGTAATGAAACACTTTGGCCCACCTTTCATTATTTTAATCAAAATGCGCTCTATAGAAAGTCATATTGGAAATCTTATGAAAAGGTAAATCAAAAGTTTTGCGATGAATTACTAACGCACCTAAACCCAGGTGATAAAGTGTGGGTGCATGACTATCAATTGATGCTTGTGCCCAGAATGATAAGGGATGTACAACCAGATGTGAGTGTTGGGTTCTTCTTACATATTCCATTTCCATCATTTGAAGTTTTTAGACTTTTGCCATGGAGACGAGAACTACTTGATGGTGTTTTAGGTGCCGATCTTGTAGGTTTTCATACCTATGACGATATGCGTCACTTCCTGAGTGCTGTAAGTCGGATTTGCTACATCAGTAACCATCATGGGGAAATACAGAAAGACCGTAGGTTTGTAGTAACTGACTCATTCCCAATAGGCATTGACTATGACAAATATGCCAATCAGGCGGCCCATCCAGACACTATTTCCAAAGAGGTAGAGTATCGCACTTCATTAGGCCAACAAAAGCTGGTTTTAAGTATCGATCGCTTAGACTACTCAAAAGGGATTCCGGCCAGGCTTCAAATATTTGATTTGTTTCTGGAAAAATACCCTCAGTATCAAGACAAGGTTTCTTTACTTATGGTGGTGGTGCCTTCCAGAGATCAGGTAGAGAAGTACAAGGACTTAAAAGAACAGGTAGATACGTTAGTGGGTCGTATCAACGGTAAGTATGGTACGGTAAATTGGACACCTATTCATTATTTCTACAGATCTTTCCCTCTTGAAGATTTATCAGCATTTTATCGCATGGCTGATGTGGCTATGGTTACACCCATGAGAGATGGTATGAATCTGGTCTGCAAAGAATTTGTTGCCAGTAAGTTGGATCAAAAGGGTGTTTTGATATTAAGTGAAATGGCCGGAGCATCAAAGGAATTATCAGATGCGTTGATTGTAAACCCGAATGACAAACACCAGGTACGTGATGCGCTCTACAAGGCTTTAACTATGGACGAAGCTGAGCAAAAGAAACATATGGCCGTGATGCAAGAGACATTAAAGAAGTATAATATACACCATTGGGTAAATATGTTTTTGTCACGATTAGATCAAATTACATTGAAGCGAGACGAGTTAGCAACCAAAGTACTCGATGGTGCTACTATCTCAGAAATTAAAAAGGCCTATGCTAAGGCTAAAAACAGAATGCTATTTCTGGACTACGATGGTACTTTAATGCCTTTTGATAACGATCCAAAGGCTGTAAAGCCAGATAAAGAGTTGAAGGAACTACTTAAAAACTTAAGTAGTGACACAAATAACAACGTTGTCATCATCAGCGGTAGAGATAAAACCACATTGCAAAATTGGCTGGGCCATGAGAAGCTTGATTTTATTGCTGAACATGGTGTTTGGCTCAAAGAGCAAAAAGGAGATTGGTATATGGCTGAGGGACTTGATAGTACCTGGAAGGCGGAGATACACCCTATATTTGAGATGTATGTAAATAAAACCCCAGGCTCCTTTATAGAAGAGAAAGACTATTCGCTGGTATGGCATTATCGAAAGGTGGAAACCGGCCTTGGGGAATTACGAGCCAGAGAGATCATTAGCCACCTTAAGTACTTAGCTGTAAATATGAACCTTCAGGTGCTGGAAGGGAATAAGGTGGTTGAAATCAAAAATATAGAGGTGAATAAGGGTAAGGCCGCAAGCAGATGGGTGCAGAAAGGTAAGCCCGACTTTATTATGGCCATTGGAGACGACTGGACAGATGAAGATACTTTCAAAGCAATGCCGGAAGAGGCTTACAACATCAAGGTAGGGGACGTACACTCAGCGGCCAACTACAGTGTAAAGGATCATACTTTTGTTAGGAGCCTGTTGTCTGAGCTTATAAAAAATTAGGCTTATCAAGCTTTCTGCTGATCCTATAGGCAGCATTTACCAGACCTACATGACTGTAAGCCTGTGGAAAGTTTCCCCATTGACTGCCATTGGTAGCATCAACATCTTCACTTAAGAGTCCAAGGTGGTTGCTATAGGTTAGCAGTTGCTCAAATGTCTTAATGGCTTCATCGACTCGCCCTACGCAAGTAAGAGCTTCTACGTACCAAAAGGCACATATTAGAAAAGTGGTTTCAGGTTCCCCGAAATCATCAGCATGTTTATAGCGGTAAAACAGACCCTCTTTAGTTTTTAACTCTTTTTCCAGTGCGTCTAAGTGAGTTTTGGCTACATCTTCATTGGCATCAAGGTAGCTCATCATAATCATCTGCAAATTGCTTGCATCGAGGTTTTTAGATCCGATCGCCTGAGTATAGACGCCTCTTTCTTTGTCAAAGCAAGAGTCGATTTTTTCTTTTGATTTAACAATAAGCTTCTGTGCCAAATTTTCAATCTTTTTGTCTTCAAATGTATGGCCTATTTTGTAGGCTGCGGAAGCTCCTGCCCAATGAAATAGATAGGTGTATGAATGGAATTGTGCAAAGTTTCTAAATTCCCATAAACCTGCATCTGGCTCCTCCATGAGCTGATCTATTTTGGTCAATAATTCATAAATCAAGCCTAAAGCATCTGAGCGCTCCCGGTTGATAAAACGCTTATCCGTAAACAAGGGTAGAAGAGAGACTAAAACCTGACCATAAACATCGTTTTGTATATGTGTATAAGCCTGATTACCTATACGGACCGGTTTATTGCCTAAATACCCACTTAAGGGCAGCTCTTTTTCAATCAGTTCTTTTTCTCCAGAGATGCCATATAAAGGTTGAAACCGGTCTTTAGCTTTTACAGAGATATTCATGATATAGGTAAAATATCTCTCCAGTTCTTCGAAATGACCTATGTTATTGAAAGCCGTTAATGTATAATAAGCATCACGCATCCAACAATAGCGATAGTCCCATGTGCGCCCACTGCCATCAGACTCTGGCAGGCTGGTGGTTCCAGCTGCAATAATGGCTCCCGTATCTTCGTATTGGTGTATTTTCAATGCTAAAGCTGAGCGATTTATAGCGGCCTGATGAAAGTGGCTGATACTCATATTCTTCACCCATGCCCTCCAATATAGCTTCGTTTTCTCCAGAAAGTTTTCACATGTGGATTTAATAGGAGCTTCAAGAGGGGCACCATATGTTAAGACCAAATAGCGTGTTTCGTTTAATACAATTGATTCTTCCCTAACAATGTATGAAATAGGAAAATCTGTAGTAAGCCTAAGTTCTTTCTCTAGTCCGAGAAACTCCAGATGGTTGCTTGCTTCATAATGTTTTGGGCTAAGAGCGCCATAATCACCTTTTGGGTGACAGGATACCTTCACTTGTGGAGTTCCTTCCAGGGGTTCCACTTTTCTTATGAGCATTAATGGTTTAAAGTATCTATCATACTGAGAAAACCGTGGGGCGTAATCTGTAATTCGGTATTTACCTTCGGGGCAAGTTATGTCAGTGCAGAGAATATTTGTGTTTTCCAGATAAGTCTGCTCGCTGTTTGTAATCTCGCTACTTGGGGTGATCGTGAATTGGCCTCCTTTTTCAGCGTCCAGCAAGCCGCCAAAAATAAAACTACTATCAAATCTGGGCCAACACATCCATTCAATATTGGTGTTGGTATGTATATGAGCCTGGTACGAACAGTTACCAATAAGCCCTAAGTTGTAGGTGTGTTTAGAAGCCATGTTTGCAAACTTTATATTAAGATAGTGTAAAAGACACACTAAGCAAACCTTATAGACTTTCTATTTAATCAAGACTTTCTAAAACTCATCAACCCAAAGAGTGGGCCTATTGATAAAATCATAAATAGGTACGGCAATGCGATAACACCATTTAGCACAGTTATGAGTTGTATACTTACAATTGTAATAGCAAACCCTATGCAATTAGTGATGGTCAAAGCGGTAGCTTTTTGTTCGTCAGGGGAACTGTTGGCAACAAGACTTGAAAATAATGGTGAGTCTGCAATTACTACAAGTCCCCAAAAAATTAAGAAGCAGACAAAAAGCGGGCTATCAGCATAGATGAAAAAAATAGGAGATAAGAGGCAACAGATTCCAGATAAACTAATAAAGAGTTTAGCCAGACTTTTTGCGCCAAATTGTTTTGATAATATACCTCCTACGGCACAAGCAATGCTGCCTCCGCCAATTGTAATGAATGAATATAATGATACATTAAGGTCTTGATAGTGTAGTTGGTTATAACCTATGAGCATCAACGGTACAAATGCCCAAAAGGTGTACAATTCCCACATGTGTCCAAAATATCCGAAAGCTGCTTTTCTAAACGGAACTACTTTAAAAATAGAAAGCCAACTTGAGAAATTGGGTGCTTTGCTTTTTGAGCGATAGGGGCCATCAGGAACAAATAGGAAAATTAGAATACCACCTAAAACTGCGCTGATAGATGTTGCAATAATTACACTTTTCCAGGGTAAGTCAGATGTGAAATTTTTAATTAAATGTGGAAAGGCTGTTCCAAGCACCAATGCACCGACTAGAAACCCAAGGCTTTTTCCCAACCCTTTTTTATAATAATCAGCTGCTATTTTCATACCGACAGGGTAGATACCCGCAAGGAAAAAGCCAGTAAGAAAACGCAAAGTCAGTGGTATCGAAAAATACCCATAATCGACAATGAGGGTCAGGTTAAATAGTGCACCCACTATAGCACAAGCGAAAAAGACTTTAGAAGGTGAATACCTGTCAGCTATTGTAAAAACAGCAAAAACAAGTGTTCCGATGATGAAACCAAACTGTACGGCAGAGGTTAAATGCCCTATAGCACTACTATCTAAAGCATATAATGAAGTAAGATCAGAGACTACTGCATTGCCAGCAAACCATAGTGAAGTACAGCAAAACTGTGAAAGGACAATGACAGGTAGGATCAATTTTGACTTCACATCACTTCGTTTTCTTGCTTTGCCGCATATGCCTCAAAGTCCTTTTTGGTTCTTTTCCAACGCTTATGTGTCCATAACCAATAGGCAGGGGCTTTATTTATATCCTCTTCCAGCATTCGCGTGTGCTTTTCAGTAATTTCACCAAAAGGAAGATCCCGAGGAGCATCGGTAACTAGTCTATAATCTGCGGCATAATGTCCTCGTTTGAGCTTTTTGATTACTCCATAGATCACAGGAGTATTGTAGTCACACGCAAACTTCTCTGTCCCAAACTGTACAGCAGTTTCCTGATTGAGAAACTCCATAAAGTAAGGTTTTTGGGTAAGTTTTGGGCATTGATCAGATCCGAAAATTACGGCCAGGGGTTCTGTATCAGCTTGTTGAATCAAAGCTTTTACTTCCTTGTAGGCTTGCATCATCAAACCATATTTAGAACGGCTTTTAAGAATTTTTTCGTTAATAAATTTATTGCTCAATGGTGTATATAAGGCCACAGGCTTATGAATCATATGCATGCCAATGCTAACAGCATACAACTCCCAATTACCATTATGACCACCCACCAACGTTATGTGTTGTCCTTTATATTTTTCAAATATGTCGGTATTGTAATGTACAAAGCGTTTTTCTACCTGCGCTTTTGATATGGTGAAAGCTTTGATAGCTTCTACAATAATGTCAAAAAAATGTCGGAAGAACTCTTTCTCAATTTGTAGCACCTCTTTTTTAGACAAAGAGGGGAAGGACTTTGAAATGTTAGTGTTTACTACTTTTCTACGATAACCTGCTACTTTGTAAAGTAACAAATACATGAAGTCAGACAAAAGATATAGTGCCCAGAATGGTAAGAGACTAATAGGTAGAAGGAGGGTGTAGTAAAGAATTTTCATGTGATTATATTCAGCAATGTAGCAATATCATCACCTAAAGCAATAATTATTCAATCGATGAACCTTTTAAAAGTAGCTCAGCGGTAGCCGGGTTAGTAGCCAAGGGAATGTTGTGTACATCACAGATGCGCATCAACATTTGAATATCTGGCTCGTGTGGGTGTTTGTCTAGCGGGTCTCTAAAAAATATTACAAGATCAATTTTACCTTCGGCCGCCATTGATGCAATTTGAGCATCTCCTCCCTTTGGCCCGGATAGTAGTTTCGTCACATTGAGGCCTGCTTTTTCTACATGGCCACCTGTAGTACCTGTAGCAAATAAGTTAACCTGATTTAATAGCGATTTATTGTTCAATAAAAAAGCTACCATCTCAGGTTTTTTTCCGTCATGTGCAATTACAGCTAAATTCATTTTCTGCTAATAGCCTTTTTTGCTGCATTAACGATATCCTGCGGGCTTAAGCCATATTTTGTCAGAAGATCTTCTGGCTTTCCACTTTCACCAAAACTATCATTAACGGCTACATACTCTTGTGGGGTAGGTAAGTTTAATGCAAGACACTGTGCTACGCTATCTCCCAGGCCACCATTAATCTGGTGCTCTTCAGCCGTAACTACACAACCTGTTTTCTTTGCAGAGTTTATTACGGCCTCGGCATCCAATGGTTTAATTGTGTGGATGTCTATAATTTCTGCATTGATACCTTCTTTAGCAAGTAATGCTTCGGCCTCAATGGCTTGCCATACCATGTGCCCTGTAGCGAAAATGGAGACATCAGCTCCCTCAACTAGTGTTATTGCTTTACCAATTTCAAATTTTTGATTTTCAGGAGTAAATACAGGCCATTTAGGTCTGCCAAATCTTAAATAAACAGGCCCATCATGCTCAGCAATGGCAATTGTCGCTGCCTTTGTTTGATTGTAATCACATGGGTTGATTACTGTCATATGAGGCAACATCTTCATCATGCCCAGGTCTTCAAGGATCTGGTGAGTAGCACCATCTTCGCCAAGTGTAAGACCAGCATGTGATGCGCATATTTTTACATTTTTACCACTGTAGGCGATTGATTGTCTTATTTGATCATACACTCTACCTGTAGAAAAGTTGGCGAAAGTGCCAGTGAAAGGAATTTTACCTCCAATTGTTAATCCAGCTGCTAACCCCATCATATTAGCTTCAGCGATCCCTACCTGGAAAAAGCGATCTGGAAACTCCTTTTTGAAATCTCCCATTTTCAATGAGCCGGTAAGGTCAGCACATAGGCCGACTACTTTGTCATTATTTCTACCTAGTTCTAATAATCCGGCTCCAAATCCAGAGCGAGTATCTTTTTTTTCTGAGAAAGTAAGTTTAGTCACGAAGCTGATGGTTTATACTGTATAGTATTGAAATTGAAGTGGCAAATTTAATATAGTTATTGAAGAAATCATTGATTCAATCCAGCTAATTGTTAAATCGGTTACTACAAATAAAAAAGAGTTGCTCAGTGATGAGCAACTCTTTTCGTTGTTTTCTATTTCAATATATTAGTTAAGTATTCCTGTAATGGTTGTACTTACAATTATTTGTGATTCAGCGTCTACTGTTATCACATCAGATACACTTCCATCTATCTGTGTTTCAGAGTCAAGCATGGCGTCAAATGTAAATTCACCATCGTTATCAGTATCCTTGTATGAAGCAAACTTCAGTTCGTAGTTTCCTTCGTTCAGGAATGAAAGCTCATATTCTCCTGATCCTTCAGTTACTACAGAACTACTTACAGCGTTAGCAAATCTAATGTTTGCTTCACCACTTGGTTCGCTCTCAGTGTTGGCATTAAAGGTACCTTCCTCATATGCAAACACAACAACTTTACCAGTTTCAGAAGTCATATCTTCACTATAGTTACCTTTGATAGAACCAGTCTTACTTTCATTCATTACTCTCACAGCACTTCTCAATTCAGCATCACTAACAAACTCAAATTCTCTTTCAGCGTTATTTGAATATTTTACTGCTTTTCTTAAATCAAAGTCAGCAATAATTCTAGACTGTGTAGAGCTTTTTACTTCATATGCATTATTTACAACTATTTCACCAGTTGATCCTGCACTACTTTCAAGCTCTTGCTTGGTTCCGTTGGCTGTCATGATATAACACCCCGGAGCGTTTCCATTAGCGTCAGATTCATAGTCTAATACAAAAGTTATATTAGAGTAAGCTCTGGCGTCTAATTCACCACTACCTAATACTTTGGTGTTACCATTTTGCAATGCCATCAGGTTAAACGTTTGCTTGCCAGTAAAGCCTGCAAATGTTTCACCATCTACTTTTACATCAGTAACCGTAACAAACACACCTTCAATGTTTGCATCATCAATGGGAGCATCTGTCATTTCTATTGAAGCGTTACCTTTAGTCATAGGGGTTTCGCTATCATCGTCACTACATGCAAAAAATATAATTGATACTAAAAAAGCCATAGACAACTTCACAATATTCATTCTCGTCAATTTCATAGTTTTAATAAGTTTTTAATTTAATTATCAATTGTTTTCAATTATGCATATATCCTTATGCATGTTTGTAACCAAACCGTGAGTGACTAAATAGAATTTTGGTAATAAACTCTTAAAAAAATGCTTTTAGTTACTTTAAATGCACTTTATATGATTTTTAATCGTTTATTGAGAGCCGCCAGAGAAGAGGTGTTTTTGGGGAATTTGAGTCTAAATTGTGTAGATATTTACACAAAAAAAGCGCTTAATTTATAAGCGCCTTGAATATCGTGAAGGTGATTAATTTTAATAATCTCCCAAAGTTTCCTCTAATTGACCTAGCGCGTTAGCAAGTTCTTCATCGCTAGGTGCGATACCGTGCCATTTGTGTGTGCCTACCATAAAGTCAACGCCATAGCCCATCTCTGTTTTCATGAGATTTAATACAGGCTTTCCTTTTCCTGTTAGTGATTTGGCTTCTTCGATTTTGGCTATCAAAGCATTTATATCATTTCCATCACTCTCTATTACTGTCCAGCCAAAGGCTTCCCACTTTGCTTTTAAGTCTTTTAGGTCCATCACTTCTTCGATAGGTCCGTCTATTTGCTGTCTGTTATAGTCAATAGTAGCAACTATGTTATCAACTTTGTGATGAGCGCCATACATCGCAGCTTCCCAAACCTGACCTTCGTTTTGCTCTCCATCTCCCATGAGCACATATACTAAGCGATCGTCATTATTTAATTTCTTGGCTTGCGCAGCACCTAATGCTACTGATAGGCCCTGACCTAAAGAGCCAGATGCCACTCTAATGCCTGGCAAACCTTCCTCTGTAGCAGGGTGACCTTGCAATCTGGAATCTAATTTTCTGAATGTATTGAGCTCTTCCGTATCGAAATACCCATATCTGGCCAAAGTACTATACCAAACAGGCGATATATGGCCATTAGATAAAAAGAATAGGTCTTCATTTTTTGCATCAGCATTGAAAGACTTATCGTGTTGCATGATATGAAAATACATGGCAACGAAGTACTCTGTACAACCAAGAGAGCCACCCGGGTGACCTGATTGCACTGCATGTACCATTCTGACAATGTCTCTTCTTACCTGACTACAAATATTCTTTAATTCTTCGATGCTGGGTTGGTTGCTCATAGTAATAAATTGGGAAGTAATAAAGCTGCGAAGATAAAGAAGTTTTTTGGAAGATAGAAAAAGGAAGGTGCTGTTTCGACCGAAACAGCACCAGTAAATTATTTTAATATTTGGGCTGTGTGTTCTTTGGTTTTTACTTTACCAATAACCTCTTCAATCTTACCTTCCTCATCTATGAGAAAGGTTTTACGAGCTGTACCCATGTATTTTCGGCCATACATGTTTTTCTCTACCCAGGTGCCGTATTTCTCATGAATATCTTTTTCAGTATCGGCAAGTAGTTTGAAGGGTAATGATTGCTTCTCGATAAACTTCTTGTGAGACTTTTCATCATCAGTGCTTACTCCCAAAATTTCATAACCTGCTTTTTGCAAAGCTTCATAGTTGTCTCTTAGATTACACGCTTCAGCAGTGCACCCCGGAGTATTGTCTCTCGGATAAAAGTATAATACCACTTTCTTTCCTTCATAATCAGAAAGCTTGATTTCGTTCCCGTCTTGATCCTTTACTTTGAAGTTTGGTGCTTTATCACCTACTGATAATGACATAATAGCTACGTTTTAGATGTTAATAATTGTTTCAGATTTATTACCGGCATTGTCGGTCACAATTAATGTTACTTTTCCTGAGTACTTTTCATCGGCATATTTTTCAGACCAAATCAGGTTTCTTTTATAGTCATAATGCATAAGTACCCATTGATCGTTAATTGTGCATTCATAAGATTTAATGCCTGATAACTCATCTTGAATTTTAAACACAAGATCGTTGGTATTTGTTTTGATCACAGTGGCTTTAGGAGGAATTGTATCTTTCAAAAAGGTGTAACTCCCAAAATCTCGTGTGTAGAAAGTGAATTTTTGATCTGAGTAAGTACCCCCTTGATAGTAATAGTTACCGTTGTTTACTGAATAGACAGCATACTTTTCGTCATATTCCTTTTTAGGCTTTAGTGTTACTTTTATGTGTTTTTTCAGTGGTGTAAATGGGTTGCCTATACTAAAAACCTCTTTCTCAATTATGGAATCATAGTGATATGCTGTTTGCATGTATAATGTATCAAATAGAGATGATCGCGGAAAGGTGATGTCTATATACTCGCTATAAAAGTTGTAGTCACTGATTGGAGAAACAACGTTTTGATAATTAAAAAGCTCCGTTTTATTTTCAACACGAGCAGAATGGGGCAGACCCTTTTGCATATCCCAAAGGTAAATGGCTTTGTTATTAGCTATATATGCAGGGCTTAAAGTTGTTTTCTCTGGTATATACAACTCGATAGTATTTTCACCTTCTTTTAGTGGCGCAGGTATTACCAATGTATTGTCTATGAGTGTATGGTTTTTATTTATAGAAGGGTAGCCTGTTATTTTATGGTCTGGTGTTTTACATGTAAGGCTGAAAGTTAAATGACTTTTATTTTTGTAGCTATCAATCATAGTGATCTTAACTTGTTTTTCACAATCGCCTGAAAGGTTTAAATGACCTTTGTTTGTGGCTTTATAGAAATCAAGCTCATTGCCATCATCAACATAAAGTTTGTGGTATCTTCTACCCGTACTCACAAGTTGTGAGTAGTTCATGTGGGCCAGAATATTTCGTTGTTTGGCAAATGAAAGTTCGTCTATAGTTTGCTCAAATAGCAATTCTCCATCAACTTCCACAACGATAGTTACTATACCGCACCTAAACCTTGAATTATCTAATTTATCATAGGCATAAAGCTCTAAACCAATGTTACCATATGCATTAATTGGCTTATCAATTACATAATCATTACCAATTCTTCTAACATCAAATGTTGCTAAGCCAAACTGATCATTTACTCTGGAGTATTTATCCAGGGTCTTAATAGCTAGTTGTTGTGCTACAGGTGGTGTCCTGTCTAATATTTCTGAAAATCCGTAATACAGCGGATTGATGGGGTTGTTATTCTTATCCCTTATATCGTAATGTAAATGTGGGCCACCAGATGAGCCACTATTTCCTGACAAAGCGATTACTTCGCCTCTTTTTACTTTAAAGCGATCTTTATGAAAGTAGAGATTTACTGAAGCCGTTTGTCTGCGGTACTGCTCTTTTTTCACATAGTCTGCAATGGGTCCCTTGAATTGATCCAGATGAGCATAAACAGTTGTGTGTCCATTAGGATGTGTTATATAAAGTGCATTGCCATAACCTGAAGTAGAAACAGCTACTCTTGAAATATAACCTTCCGCAGATGCAACAACTGGTAGCCCGATGCGACCTTCTGTACGTATATCAAGCCCTGTATGAAAATGAGAGGACCTTAACTCACCCATGGTGCCCGCCAAAGTGTTTCTTTCACCTGGTTTGATAGGGAATAGGTAATAAGGCTCGTCATGTTTGTATGACTCTTCAAGCTGAGCCTGACCCACAACAGGCACTAATAATAAAAAGCCAACTACAAGCTTATCTAACCACAAAGTCCAACAGTTTCTCATCTTCTATAAATCCTTCAAGTCTATCTTCAACATTAACAGCGCCAACACCTTTTGGGGTTCCGGTAAATATGAGGTCACCCTTTTTAAGTGTAAAAAACCTAGACAAATATGATACTATATAATCAAAAGAGAATAGCATGAGCGAGGTGTTACCCACTTGCCTTTGTTCTCCATTTACTTCCAATCGAAAGTTAATATCCTGTAAGTCAGAAAAGTCACCGATAGGTTTGAATACTGAAATAGGTGCTGAGCCATTAAAGCCCTTAGCCAAATCCCATGGTAAGCCTTTTTCTTTGGCCTTTTGTTGTAAATCGCGTGCTGTGAAATCAACACCTAAACCAATTTGGTCATAGTACTTATGCGCAAATTTCTCCTGAATGTTTTTTCCCTCTCTGCCAATTTTCAGTACCAGTTCAACCTCATAGTGTACATCTTTACTAAAATCAGGATAATAAAAAGGTTGATTATTTTTGAGTAGGGCAGTATCTGGCTTAGTAAAAATAACGGGCTCATCTGGCCGCTCATTATTGAGTTCAGCAATATGTTCGGTGTAATTACGGCCTACTGCAAATATTTTCATTGCTTATATTTTTCTGGAAAAGAAATCCTTAATTTAGTTTATTCAACAATTCAGCGGAAATTCTCTACTCAATTGCCAAATTTGATAAATCTTTTTCAAACGTAGAAAATACTTTGACCATGTTTAAGAAAATCATAATACTTTTTATAACCGGTTTATTCATCTACAGCTGTGCGACAGTGCCTGTTACTGGTAGGAGACAGCTAAGCCTGGTATCTAATTCGGAAATTTTGCCTTTAAGCTTTGATCAATATCAACAGGTGTTGAAAGAAAATAAGCTTTCTGATAACAGTGAGTGGGTAAGTATGGTGAAAAATGTAGGTCGTAAAATTAAAACAGCTACAGAACAGTATATGAAGCAAAATGGCTGGGAAGACCAGCTGGAAGGTTATGCCTGGGAGTTTAATTTAATTGAAGATGAAATCGTCAATGCGTGGTGTATGCCTGGCGGCAAAGTGGCATTTTATACCGGCATCATGCCTATTTGTAAAGATGAAGCGGGTGTTGCAGTGGTTATGGGACATGAAGTAGCACATGCGATCGCTAATCATGGTAGAGAGAGAATGAGCCAGGGGTTGGCCGCCAATATGGGACTAAGTTCTGTAAGTCTCGCAATGGGGCAAAACCCGACCATGACTCAGGAACTCTTATTGCAATCTGTAGGGATGGGTACTCAACTAGGAATGTTGAAATTTTCAAGAACGCATGAGTCAGAAGCGGACCGGATAGGCCTAATATTTATGGCTTTAGCAGGCTATGACCCAAGAGAGGCACCTAAGTTTTGGGAAAGAATGGATGCAAGCGGTGGGGGACAAAGACCCCCTGAGTTTTTATCTACTCACCCACACCCTGATACGAGAATCAGTGACCTGAAAAAGCAAATGCCTGAGGCTTTGAAATACTATAGAAAGTAGAAAGACATTGAAGAGTTAGGTGGATTTTTAGAGATCCATCCTTTTTATGAGGTCGTTTACTTCCTCAATAAGCTCTTCTCTTTTAGCAGGAGATAAAAGGTATTTGCGTTCCAGCATTCTGATTTCCACATCTTTAAGAATAAAATGATTTTTGAGGAAGTTGATTTTATCTTCAAAAGTCTCTAAGTCGAGATATTTGCTTCGTTCACTTGGAGACTCCATGATAAGCTCAACTTTGGCCATCAAAGGATCATTTTTTGTTGACATATGTGGTGGTTTGGTAGATTGGTCGAATTAAAAATACTTCTGCGTAAATATAGTAGATTGTTTTACAATTAATGAAAATAAAGCTGAGGTATTTTTACCTAATTCATTGAGTGATTCTACCTAATTTCATTAGATTAATAATATGACTGATATAACAATTGTAGCCCTAATCATTTTGGCAACGGGTATAGCCCTGATTATTATTGGAGTCATTGGTATATATCAAAAACCAGACAAAAGTAAGCAGCAGTATGAGTCAAAAGATACTACCAAAACTCCTGTAGATCCTTCAATCGTAGAAAAAATCAGGAATGACGAGCATTTCAAAAAACAAATAAAGGCAATCATCGACAAGCAAAAAGAGGACGAGAGTTAACTACATCGAGAAGTTCCTGAGCTTTATTCCTGTCAACACCTGTTTAGTATTTTGAGGAAACTCGCCTTTCATCATCCAGTCGTAATAAGATGGATCAGTTTTAAGCACGATTGCAACTGGCTTGTTTCTGTGTTTGCCAAAATTAAATACTTCAACACCGTCTCTATTTAAAACAATGCGGCCTGCAAGATCAACCATATTCGATTTTGTGAGGTTGTGCAGACTTTCAATATCGTTTTCCACGATACCTAGCTTCTTACCCAGATTATCTACCACTTCCTGTCCTGCATATTTCTCAACCTGTGCCTCTAGCACTTCAAGTGTAGCTTTGGTATCTGCTTCGGCACTATGCGCATTATCAAGATTTTTACCACAATAGAACTTATAAGCTGCGGATAGGGTCCTTTTCTCCATCATATGGAAAATCTTCTGTGCATCAACCAACTTTCTCTTACTTACATCAAATTCCACATCAGCTCTGAGGAATTCTTCAACAAGCAATGGCACATCAAACTTCAAAATATTGAATCCCGCCAAATCAGAGCCTTCCAGAAATTGTGCAAAGCTCTTTGCGATATTTTTAAACGTAGGACAATCCTTTACATCTTCATCATATATGCCGTGGATGAGACTTGTTTCATGAGGAATCGGTACTGTAGGATTTACTTTGTTTGTTTTGGTGATGGACTCACCATTTGGCATCAACTTCACCACAGAGATTTCTACAATTCTATCTTTTACGATGTTTGTTCCTGTAGTTTCTAAATCAAAAAAGGTAAGAGGGTTCTTTAAGTGTAGTTTCATTAAAATGTATTCAAAAATTAACCTATTGATTTTGCAATGTCATCGAAGTCCATCGAGTTAAACGTGCCAGAGCTCATCATAAGCAAGTTTTTATCTGACCAGTCTTGTGATTTTAAAAAGGCCATAAGTTCATCAGAGTTGTCAAACACTTGAAGCCTCGACTCCTCAAAAGCACTTTTTATATCTTCTGCACTGATAGGATCTAGATTTTTATGTTCAATAGTAAGTGGGTTGAAATACACAACCGGTAAGTTGGCATATTTCATAGTACCACTGTATTCGTTTAAAAATTCTTTAGTTAAACTGCTGAATGTATGTAGCTCTAAACAAGCCACTAGTTCTCTTTCAGGGTATTGTTCTTTTACAGCAAGTGTTGTGGCCTTTACCTTAGATGGAGCGTGAGCATAATCCTTAAAAATGGTTGTTCGAGGTTTATCAGCCACCAGCTCAAGTCGTTTGTCGGCTCCTTCAAAACTAGGTATGGCCTGATAGAACTGGTCTTCAGATATACCGATCTTCTTCAATACTTCTTTGGCGCCACTTATGTTTTGTAGATTGTGCTTACCAAAAAGCTTAATATGTATCTTATCGTTGCCATTGGTTAAATAAGTAATGCCATTCTCAATCATATGAGGGTGTGTTTGATACGTGAGTCTGTGCACATCCTCTCTTTCTTTATTACCAATAACCGTTGCCATGGCATCTTCTTCACAGTAAGCCAATGAGCCTCCTTTTGGTGTGGCATCAGCAAATATTTCAAATTGCTTGGTGTACTCATCTTCGTTAGGGAATACATTGATGTGATCCCATGCTATACCACTTATTAGTCCGATATGGTGGTGGTATTTCAAAAACTTAGGAGTTCTATCGGTAGGGGCGGCAAGGTATTCATCACCTTCGATAATAATTATTGGCGCATCCGAGAGCCTGACCATAGTATCAAAGCCATTGATATGCGCACCTACGGCATAGTCGAACTTTCTGTCGAAGTACTTTAACACGTGCATTATGATAGATGTAATGGTAGTCTTTCCATGGCTACCCGCAATGACTACGCGTTGCTTGTCTTCCGCATGTTCGTAGATGTATTCAGGAAAGGAGTAGACCTTAATTCCTTTACTTTGAGCTTCCAGTAGTTCAGGGTTGTCCTCTCTGGCATGCATTCCTACTATCACTGCATCTAAATCGGATGTAATATTAGCTTTGTCCCATCCTTCTTTGGCTGGAAGTAAACCATGAGCTTTGAGCCTTGACCTTGATGGTTCGAAAATTTCATCATCCGATCCGGATATTACATCACCCATTTGGTGTAATGCAATGGCCATATTGTGCATCACACTTCCTCCAATTGCTATAAAATGTATTCTTTGAGAAGATTTCGCCATAATTCTATGTCATTAAGCTTCAAAAGTAAAAATAAAAAAGTTAAATGCGAGGCAATTTTATTGCTTTCACAATTGTTAATAAACTATGTGAATAACTACTTTTTTTGTGAATAACTACATGATTTTTCAACATAATTATCCACATTGTGTGAATAAAATTTTTAGAAATGTTGATAACCTTTACCAGTCATCCACATTATTTTGGAGCACAACCTCTGAAGCTATTTTTGATTGTGCACAGGAAAAAATGGGGTATAAACTCACAGGAATTGTAGACTAATTATTTTCTTTTTAGGTTTGAAAATCAATCAAGGAATTTAACCAACAACTACTACATGGAAAACAAATCATCGTCTTTAAGAGTGGGGCATAAGTCCAATAGATTATCCAGAGATATTGGAGACAGCTTAGGCAAATTACCACCGCAGGCGACTGATTTGGAAGAAGCTGTACTCGGTGCTTTAATGCTCGAAAAAGACGCTCTATCGACCGTTATCGACATATTAAAGCCCGAAAGCTTCTATTCCGATGCTCACAAAGAGATTTATTTAGCCATTACCGAGCTCTTCAATAATGCCGAGCCAGTGGATATGCGTACGGTGGCAGCACGCCTTCGTAAAAATGGTAAACTCGAGTTTGTTGGAGGTAGTTATTATATTGCTGAATTAACTTCAAAAGTAAGTTCGGCTGCAAACATTGAATACCACGCAAGGGTAGTCATTGAAATGGCTATCAAGCGAGAACTTATCAAAGTGGCATCGGAGATTCATACAGATGCTTATGAAGATACAACAGATGTTTTCCACCTTTTAGATAAGACAGAACAGTCATTGTTCGAGATATCTGAGGCTAACATCAGAAAGAATTATGATAATATGCAGTCTCTTATGGCTCAGGCTATTCATGAGTTGGAGGAGCGGAAAAATCATAAAGACGGTCTTACCGGTGTACCTAGTGGTTTCAGTGCTTTAGATAGAGTTACTTCAGGATGGCAAAAATCAGATTTAGTAATTATTGCAGCTCGTCCGGGTATGGGTAAAACGGCTTTCGTTGTTTCTGCTTTGCGAAATGCTGCAGTTGATTTTAATCATGCTGTGGCTATATTCTCACTTGAGATGTCATCAGTACAGCTTGTAAACAGGCTTATTTCTGCTGAGGCAGAACTTGAAAGTGAGAAAATTAAGAAAGGAAGTCTTGCAGATTATGAGTGGCAACAATTAATCCATAAAACTAATAAGCTAAGCAAAGCCCCTATATTCATTGATGATACGCCTGCACTTTCTATTCTTGAGCTAAGAGCGAAGTGTAGAAGATTAAAAGCTCAGCATGATGTACAGTTAATCGTAATTGACTACTTGCAGCTTATGAGTGGCGACTCTTCTAAGGGTGGCGGAAATCGTGAACAGGAGATTGCCTCAATATCAAGAGCTTTAAAAGGTATTGCCAAAGAACTGGAAGTACCCGTAATCGCACTTTCTCAGTTAAGCAGGGCGGTGGAAACAAGAGGTGGTGATAAACGCCCACAACTATCAGATTTGAGGGAATCGGGATCTATCGAGCAGGATGCTGATATGGTAATGTTCTTATATCGACCAGAATATTACGGTATCACTGAAGATGAAAGCGGAATGCCAACTACAGGAACAGGTGAAGTTATCATCGCCAAACATAGAAACGGTTCGCTTGAAAATGTAAACCTCAAATTCATCGGTAAGTTCACCAAATTTGCAGACCTTGATAATGTCGGATTTGCGGGAGACTTCCCTTCTGGTGGAGGTATTCCTTCAGAATTTGATGGCTCTTCAAATACGATCACTCTAGGCAGTAAGCTTAATAGTCCGGGTAATGAAAATAACCCGTCTGACGATTTTGGCCAACAAAATGCTGGTGATGATGAGGATGCCCCTTTCTAAATAATTTTAACCCCAATATATTGTGTACGAAAGGGCAATTGATTAGCTTTCATTTAAGTAAAGAATTTACTTTAAAACTCATGAAAGCACTTACACTTACAGCCCCGGGTAAGGTTGAAATAGTTTCAATTGATAAACCCAAAATAGATAAAGGACAGGTTCTTGTTAAGATTAAATCTGCTGCCCTCAACAAACGCGATCAATTTATTAGAGAGGGTAAATACCCAAATATCCAATTAAACTGTGCGCTGGGTTCAGATGGGGCAGGGGTGGTTGAAGCATTGGGTGATGGAGTGAGTAAGTCCTGGAAGGGAAAATCGGTTGTTATCAATCCTAATCAGCAATGGGGCAATGGAGAAGTGCAGTCAAGAGATTACTCTATATTAGGTATGCCAGACCATGGCACCTTTGCTGAATATGTTGTGGTCAATGTTGACAGGTTAGTTGACAAACCTGAGCACTTGACTTTTGAGGAGGCAGCTGCTATGCCATTAGGTGGTGTCACTGCTTATAGAGCTTGCTTTCACCATGGTAATATCAAAAAAGGAGAAAATGTGCTCATCTCAGGTTTTGGAGGGGGGGTGGCTCAGTTTGCCTTTCAGTTTGCCAAAGCTGTTGATGCCAATGTATATGTAACATCTGGTGACCAATCTAAAATGGATCAGGCAGTACAGCTCGGTGCGAGTGCTGCATATAATTACAAGGAAAAGGATTGGTTTAAAAAAGTATGGCAGACTAAGGGTGGTTTTGATGTGGTAATTGATAGTGCTGGTGGTGACCAAGTCAATGACTTTATTAAAATTATGAAACCAGGAGGGCGCATTGTTTTTTATGGAGCGACCAACGGCTTGCCAACCACATTGGATCTTTACAGAATGTTCTGGAATCAGATCAAATTACAGGGTTCAACCATGGGCAGTGATAAGGAGTTTCAACAGATGATCAAGTTTGTTGAGAAGCATAAAATCAAACCCATTATAGCTGGAGTGAAGCCCTTTGAAAAGATTGTTTCCGCTTTTGATGAATTGGCAAGCAACAAAAAGACAGGCAAAATCATAGTTAATCTATAAGTTTATTTATAGCTATTTAAATATCTGAATATTAATTATATATACTTGCAATTACTAAAAATATTAGTATAATTTAGGGCTAACTTTTACCCTTAGACAACCTCTTTGTTCTAACTTTCTGCTTCCAGTTTTTCTATTTGAACTAATCCTCAAACAGAAATTCGTTGTATGCATTTTGTAGCTCTCGCAGCGACAAATCATTTCCTTGTTTTTGAGCTAACGATATGCCTCTTTTGAATGTAGTTTCCGCTAATTCTGGCTCGTCTAATTCATCAAATAATAATGCTGCATGATAGTAAGTCGCCAGATAATCAGGGTGTTTTGTTAAAAGGGTTTCGTAGTAGTCACGTGCTTTATCTGGATGTTCATGTCGATATTCGGTAGCGATCGCATACAATGTAAAAGGGTCATTAGGGTCATTTTTGAGAAAGGCTTTTAGTTGTTCTAATCGGGATGAATTCATCTATATTTGAATTTTTATTTGCTTCATTATTCGTTATCTTCGCTGCAAATTTAAAGCTTAACAGTTAACTAATTAACACTCACAAATTAAATGAAAATATTAGTCTGTATAACTCATGTGCCTGATACAACTTCCCGAATCGCATTCACCGATGGAGATACTAAGTTTGATACAAACGGCATTCAATTCATAATTGGCCCTTACGATGATTATGCGCTTGCCAGAGCTGTAGAACTAAAAGAGCAGTCGGGTGGGTCAATCACTGTATTAAATGTAGGTGAAGCAGAAACTGAACCTACCATAAGAAAAGCCCTTGCTATTGGAGCTGATGAAGCGATAAGAGTAAACGCTGAACCAACAGATTCATTCTTTGTGGCACAGCAAATTGCGCACGTTGCTAAAGAAGGCAACTATGACCTCATCCTTATGGGACGTGAATCCATTGATTTTAATGGTGGCATGGTGCATGGTATGGTTGGAGAGCTATTAGGCCTTCCATCTTTCTCACCAGTGATGACGCTTGATATTGATGGTGATACTGCTAAAATGAGTCGTGAAATAGAGGGTGGTAAAGAACACCTCGAAGTGAAGTTGCCTTTCGTAGCCGGATGCCAGGAGCCTATTGCAGAGTGGAAAATTCCTAATATGAGAGGAATAATGTCTGCTAGGACAAAGCCTTTAAATGTTGTAGATCCGGTTGATGACTCAACCAGAACTAGTCTTGAGAAATTTGAATTACCACCTGCCAAAGGCGAGGTAAAAATGATCGATGCTGAGAATGTTTCAGAATTAGTCGATCTACTCAAGAATGACGCTAAGGTGATATAACTAAATAGATCTTAAAACATTAAAAGAATAAAATGGCAACATTAGTATTTGTAGAAAGCGCAGAAGGCAAAGTAAAAAAGACCTCTATTGAAGCTGTAGCATATGCTGCTGGTATGGGTGGAGATGTAACTGCAATAGCCCTTGGTGATGTCGAGCAAAGTGAGCTTGAAAACCTTGGGAAATATGGCGCAGGTAAAGTTTTGCATGCAGATGACGATAAATTAAATAAAGGTGTAATTCAGGCATATGCAACCGTTCTAGCGAAAGCTATGGAGAGCACTGGTGCAGATACTCTGGTATTAGCCAACTCTTCATTAGGTGCACCAGTTTCTGCGAGGGTATCGGTTAAAATGGGAGCTAGCTTGGTTTCTAATGTGGTAGACTTACCCGACACAAACAACGGCTTTAAAGTAAAAAGAAGTATTTATACGGGTAAAGCTTTTGCCAATGTAGAGCTCACCTCTGATAAAAAGATATTGGCGATAAAAAAGAATGCCGCTGAAGTGAAAGAGACTGGAAGTGCTGCTTCAGTTGAGAAATTCAGTGTGGATTTAGCTGAGGGAGATTTTGCTGCTACCATTACATCAACAGATAAGGCTACTGGTGAAATATTACTTCCAGAAGCTGAGTTGGTAGTGTCTGGTGGCCGTGGAATGAAAGGGCCTGAGAACTGGAATATGATTGAAGACCTTGCCAAAACATTAGGAGCTGCAACAGGGTGTAGTAAGCCGGTATCTGATATGGGTTGGAGACCTCACCACGAGCACGTTGGACAAACAGGTGTAAAAGTAAGTCCTCAATTATATGTCGCAATTGGTATCTCCGGAGCTATTCAGCATCTTGCAGGTGTAAACTCATCAAAATACATAGTAGTGATCAACAAAGACCCTGAAGCACCTTTCTTTAAGGCAGCTGATTATGGTATTGTTGGGGATGCATTTGAAGTAGTGCCAAAATTGACAGAAGCATTAAAAGCAGTTCAATAGTTTGTGGAGAAAATTAAATTAGAAATACTGGGGCTTTCATCTAGCCAATCACAATCAGGTTCTTTTGCTTTAGTTTTAGGTGAAACTGAAGGGAGTAGAAGGCTGCCTATTATCATAGGGATGTTTGAAGCTCAGGCGATTGCGATTGAGATAGAAAAAATTATTCCTAACCGGCCTATGACGCACGATCTTTTTAAGTCGTTTGCTCATAGCTTTAATTATAAGGTAAAAGAGATTGTTATTTCTGACTTAAAAGAGGGCGTCTTTTTTGCTAAAATCGTTTGTGATAACGGCTCTGATGTAGTGGAAATAGATGCAAGGCCATCTGATGCAATAGCCATTGGATTAAGGTTTGATGCTCCAATTTTTACCTATGAAGCTATTTTGGCGGAGGCGGGTATCGTCCTCACTGATGAGACAGAAGATGATATTGCTGAACTTAAGAGCGAATTAAAGGCAGAGAAATCTAAAACTTCAAAGACTTCATCTGGTTCGAAAGATGATCTTAAGAACTTGTCAGTAGATAAACTCAATGAGTTACTGGACAAAGCCATAGAGAAGGAAGACTATGAGAGAGCAGCTAAAATCAGAGATGAATTGAGCCGTAGAAATTAAATTGAAATTTAATAAAGGCCTTTCCTGAAAAAGGAAAGGCCTTTTTGTGTTTTTATATGGATATTTTAAGAGGTGTATTTGGGTTAGGAGTACTTATAGGAGTAGCCTATTTATTCTCCCGCAACAAGAAAGCTATCGACTGGAGATTAGTAGCTATTGGTATTCTCCTGCAGGTCGTTTTTGCACTACTAATCACTAAGGTAGAATTTGTGACCTATGCTTTTGACTGGATCAGTGAGAAGTTTGTGACTTTTTTAAGCTTTTCCGGTGATGGCGCAAAATTTCTGTTTGGAGACCTTGTTGATAGTAGCAAGTTTGGTTTCATATTCGCATTTCAGGTATTACCCACGGTGATCTTTTTCTCGACAGTGTCAACGGGTCTTTATTATCTCGGAGTGCTCCAAAAAATCGTTTATGGTATAGCTTGGATCATGGCACGCACCATGAGACTCTCAGGTGCAGAAAGTTTGTCAGCTGCAGGAAATATTTTCCTGGGACAAACCGAAGCACCGTTATTAGTAAGACCTTTTGTTAAGGACATGACCCGATCGGAGCTGATGTGCTTGATGACAGGTGGTATGGCTACTATAGCAGGAGGAGTACTTGCAGGTTATGTAGCCTTTCTCGGTGGTGATGACCCTGTAGAAAGAGCAAAATATGCTGCTTACTTACTCAGTGCCTCTATCATGAATGCTCCAGCAGCCATTGTTCTATCAAAGATTATTATTCCCGAATTGCATAAAGATCAGATCAATACGGACCTATCAGTATCACAGGATAGCATGGGTGTAAACCTAATCGATGCATTGGCTAAAGGTGCAGCGGAAGGTGTAAAGCTTGCTATAAATATTGCAGGAATGCTTCTCGCTTTTATCGCTATCATTTTTGCGCTTAACTGGATTTTGAAAGATGGTATCGGCAGCTGGACGGGGCTAAATGAGTTTGTAATATCAAGTACCAATGGAAGCTTTGATGGATTTACATTGGAGTACATTTTGGGTCAGGTATTTAGAGTATTTGCATTTGTAATGGGTGTCGATTGGCATGAAACCATCAATGTAGGAAGTCTCCTGGGGCAAAAGATTGTAATCAATGAGTTTGTAGCTTATCTAAGTTTGGCAGATATGAAACAAGCGGCTGTGTTAAGTGACAAGGCCATTGTAATCTCTACGTATGCATTATGTGGCTTTGCCAACTTTAGCTCTATTGCTATCCAGATAGGAGGAATCGGAGGTATGGCTCCATCAAGGCAAAGCGATTTATCTAAACTAGGCCTAAAAGCTTTGCTGGCAGCTACCTTAGCAACCATGATGACAGCTACTATAGCCGGGGCGTTGTTTGGGTAACTCCTACTAAGAATTTTAAGTAATAAAAAAAGTCAGTGCTTGCACTGACTTTTTTGCTTGTATATAGATTATCAATTTTTCTTCTTGAACCCCTAAGCCATTACCTTAGCCATCACATGATATCTTGGATCATCCACGTTGTGCTCAATCACTCTTTCAAGCTTAGGAGAGGCTTTGATCATTAATCGTTGGCATTCTTCACTTAAGTGCTGAATTTTTAGCTCTTTACCGGCTGCTTCATACTTTTCAACCAAGTTAAACAAGGCTTCTAAGGCAGAGTGGTCCGAGACGCGAGATTCCATGAAGTCTATTACAACTCTGTTTGGGTCCCCGTGCACATCAAACTTACTATTGAAGGCTTGTATACTACCAAAGAACAATGGTCCCCATATTTCATATACTTTAGTACCATCATCAAGCATGTGCTTCCGAGCTCTAATTTTCTTCGCATTTTCCCAGGCAAAACCCAATGCACTCATTATAATACCTGCAACTACTGCTACTGCTAAATCAAAGATGACGGTTAATGCAGATACAGCAATAAGTACAATAGCATCACTAATTGGTATTTTGTTAAGTATTCTAAAACTACTCCAGGCAAACGTGCCTATTACAACCATAAACATTACGCCAACGAGAGCAGCGATTGGCACCTGCTCAATGGGGCCAGAGGCAAATAATATAAATAGTAGTAAGGTTACTGCCGCCACAATCCCAGAGAGTCTGGTTCTTCCTCCAGATTTAATGTTAATGATTGATTGACCTATCATGGCACAACCACCCATTCCGCCAAAAAATCCGGTTACAATATTAGCTCCGCCCTGAGCAAGACACTCTCGGTTTGAGTTACCCCTTGTTTCGGTAAGCTCATCTACGAGATTTAAAGTCATTAATGATTCAATAAGACCAATGGCTGCAAGTATAATTGAGTAGGGTAGAATGAACTTAAGCGTTTCCCAGTTTAGAGGGATTTTATTGAAAATGTCCGCCTGAAAAGTTGGTAAACCACCTTTCAGACCTTCTCCGCCACCATCTTTAATGAAGCTACCAACTGTTGCTACATCAAGACCGCCAAGTATTACAACTGCAGATACGGCACCTATGGCAATAAGTGCTTCAGGTAATTTTTTATTTATCTGAGGTAGAAAGTGCATAATCACCATGGTAAGTCCAACAAGGCCAACCATTATCCAAAGTTCAACTCCTCCCAGCCATACTTTTTGTCCATCAACTACCTCTTTAAACATACCCAGCTGTGAAAGAAATATTACTATTGCGAGACCATTGACAAATCCCATCATTACTGGATGGGGTATAAGCCTTACAAATTTTCCCAGCTTGAGGACACCAACAATCATCTGAATAATTCCCATCAATATGACGGTTGCAAATAAGTAATACAGACCTAGATTTTCATCTGCACTTCCCATGGCATTACCCTGTGCTACTAGGCTTACCATTACAACAGCTAGCGCACCTGTAGCACCACTGATCATGCCTGGCCTTCCTCCAAATATTGATGTGATAAGCCCTATCATAAACGCAGCATATAGTCCAACCAGTGGATCTACGCCTGCAACGAATGCAAAGGCAACTGCTTCTGGTACCAGGGCCAGTGCTACTGTGAGGCCACTTAAGATGTCATTTTTAGCGTTGGTAGTTCTTTTTATTATAAACTCTCTCATGATCTGTAAAGGTTGTGCAAAAGTTTGCAAAGGTAGACTTTTGGCCGTTGAGAGCCAAGTCTAATTTATTATCTTGTAGTATAACTAAATATACTAATGATGAAAAATTTAAACCCTTACCTAACATTCAATGGAAATTGTGAGGAAGCTTTCAATTTTTACAGATCAGTATTTGGAGGTGATTTTACCTATATTGGGAGATTTAGTGAGATGCCTTCTGAGTATAAAGTGTCTGATAAAGACAAGAATTTGGTTATGCATGTGACCCTACCACTTGGAGAGCATGGTATCTTAATGGGGAGTGATACATCAACAGCCTTTGGCCCACCCGTTGTAGAAGGCAATAATTTTTCCATATCTATTGAAGCTGATAGTAAGGATGAGGCTGATAAACTTTATAGCCGTCTGGCAGAAGGAGGAAAGGAAACTATGCCAATGACCGATACTTTTTGGGGTTCATACTTTGGCATGTTAACAGATCAATTTGGCATTCAATGGATGGTGAGTGCTGCCGAAAAGTAAAAAATATCTATTTGACTGTGATTTTTTATTACACTTGACGACTAATGTTATAAAGTGATAGATTGAATGAGTAAAGAGGCCAGGTTTACTGAAGTGATACAGGATAATGAAGGACTTATTTATAAGATTACCTCAGTTTATGCAAAATCAAATTTTGATCAGCAAGATCTTTATCAGGAGATAGTATCACAGCTGTGGGTAGCATTTGATCGTTTCAGAAATGAATCGAAAATAAGTACCTGGATTTATCGGGTTTCACTCAATACAGCTATTACCAGTTTAAGAAAAACGAAAAAGAAAGGGCAGGAGATGCCCATTGATCGTGCGGTGTTAAACTATGCCGAAGTGACTGATCCTGTGCTTGAAGAGAGGGTAAAGTCACTTTATAAGCACATAGAATTATTAAGTGATTTAGATAAAGGTATTATGTTATTATTTCTCGAGCAGAAATCTCATGATGAAATTGCCCATATCATAGGGCTTTCTACCAGTAACGTAGGCACACGTCTATCCAGGATCAGAAATAAATTAAGAGATAAAATGGTAAATAGTTAGTCATGGAATTAGAAGAAATGAAATCCGTATGGTCGACTATGAGTGTAGAGTTGGATAAACAAAAGAAGCTCACAAGCGATCTGATTTTAAAAATGGCACATGAGAAAAGCAACTCAAGATTAGGCAGAATAATCTTTGCTGAATCAGTGGGGAGTGTTGTAGCTCTGGCAGCAGCCATTTATGTTTTGGCAAATTTTGAAAGGTTTAATTCTACGTTTAATGTGATAGCGGGCGCTGGTACAGTGGCTTTATTGATCATTTCTGTAATAATGGCAATATTCTTAATCAGAAAGGCTCGGATGATTAATATTTTGAATGACACCTATACAGAAGCAATTACACATTATAAGGAACTGAAAAAGATTTTACGCTTTTATAAGCGCTTTAGCATGGTTATGTATTTCATTATGCCATTTATACTACTTCCAGTTGTGTCATTACTAGTTATTGGTAAGGATCTATCAACGGATACGGGTGAGTTATTGGAAGTACTACTTGCCTGTGTAATTGTATTGCCGATCTCCTGGCTTTTGGTGATGTGGTTTTATAAATCAAATCTGAGTAAAGTGAGTTCAGCTTTTAAGGATGTGGAGAAAATTGAAAACAAAGATTAAATAATTATGACAACAACTTTACAATGGAAAAAGGGATTGTTTAAATGTGCCTATCAACTTTTTGAAAAAGATAGGGTGGCAGGAAAATTAAAAGAAAGCCCTTGGTCGATAGGTTCAGCACATGGTAGTCTTAATGAGCATCAGCTACATTTTAAGGTTAAGGGTGCATTTACTCAGGTTGCTGTAATTACTGATAAACTAACTGGCCAGCGTATCGGGCAAGTTAAATTTAACTGCTGGTGGCCAAAGGCCAGGATTATAATCAATGGAAGTGAATACGAGTGGAAGTTTAAAAATGTGCTTAGCTCAAGGTGGAAAATTTCAAGCATTGGTACTAACGAAATTATGGATTATAGAGGTGCTTCCTGGAAAGGCTCAATGCAGTCAGAAACAATAGACAATGATGCCTTAACGCTGACGGGCTTATTTGTAGTTAATTTTTACTGGCAAATGGCGGCAGTTTATATTGCTTGTTTTACTCCAATATGGATATTTTGGTTTAAGTAGTACATGAACGCATAGGACATTAGCTTAGTAGTATAAAAAAAGCCTTCTCAAATGATGAGAAGGCTTTTAATTGATTTTAGAATATTACCTTACACATCTGCCTTAGCAGTAGGTGCAGCGGCCATTATTTCATCGTTGGCGTAATCAGAAAACTTTTCAAAGTTTTTATTAAAAGCATTTGCAAGCGCATTAGCTTTGGTGTCATATGCCTCCTTATCATCCCATGTGTTTCTTGGGCTTAATACTTCTTCCGGTACATTAGGGCATGTTGTTGGCATCATTAAACCAAAAACATCATGTTCTATAAATGAAACATCATCAAGATCGCCATCTAATGCTGCGGTTATTAATGAACGAGTAATCTTAAGACTCATTCTGCTACCCACACCGTAAGGTCCGCCAGACCAACCCGTGTTCACTAGCCATACATTTACATTGGCTTCCTGCATTTTCTTACTTAACATCTCAGCATATTTCGTTGGGTGTAGTGGCATAAATGGAGCTCCAAAACACGCTGAAAATGCTGTAACAGGCTCAGTAATGCCAGCTTCTGTTCCAGCGACTTTGGCAGTATACCCTGAGATAAAGTGAAATGCAGCCTGACCCGGTGTAAGCTTAGATATAGGAGGTAATACTCCATAAGCATCACAAGTCAGGAAGAAAATATTTTTAGGATTTTTTCCAATTGATGGTTCAGCAATATTATTAATGTAATAGATAGGATAACTAACACGCGTATTTTCAGTTTTTGCACCACTTTTATAGTCTACAGATTTGTCGTCTTTTAATACAACGTTTTCTAGTAGTGCCCCATCTTTAATGGCATTGTAGATATCTGGTTCCTTTTCAGCCGAAAGGTCGATTACCTTTGCGTAGCAGCCTCCCTCGAAGTTAAATACGGTATTCTCATCAGACCAACCGTGTTCATCATCTCCAATCAACTGTCTGTTAGGATCAGCAGAAAGCGTGGTTTTACCTGTTCCCGAAAGTCCGAAGAAGATAGCAGTGTCTCCATCTTTGCCCATATTTGCTGAACAATGCATAGAAAGTGTTTGCTTCTCATGTGGAAGTATAAAGTTCAAAGCAGAGAATATACCTTTTTTGATTTCTCCTGTGTAACCTGTACCACCAACAAGAGCGATCTTCTTTTTAAAGTTTAAGATTGCAAAATTGTGTTGTCTGGTTCCATCTACTTCAGGGTCTGCCTTAAATCCAGGTGCGTTGATAACTGTCCATTCAGGATCAAATGTTTTAATCTCGTCTTCTGTAGGTCTTAAGAACATGTTATATACAAACATGTTTGACCAAGGGTATTCGTTTACAACTCTTATGTTGGTTCTATATTTTGGGTCTGCACAAGCATAGGCATCTCTTACATATAGCTCTTTGCCTGATAAGTAATCCACCACTTTGGCATACAGTTTGTCAAACTTATCTGCATCAAATGGGATATTGATATTGCCCCACCAAACAGCATCTTCAGTCACATCATCTTTTACAATAAATCTATCTTTAGGAGATCGACCGGTAAACTCACCGGTGTCTACTGTAATAGCTCCAGAGGCAGTTCTTTCGGCTTGCCCTTTATCTACTGCTATTTCCGCTAATTTTTTTGGTGAAAGATTCCAGTGCGCAGTAGCATTTTTTATACCCAGCTGCTCAACAGATGCTTTGTCTGATTTTAACCCCAATTCTTCCATGATTTAAGTAATATGTTTTATTCCTTGTCGTGTTAGATTTAAAGTGAGCAAAATTAACAAATTATTCATTGGTCTAATAGCACAAATTTAAATTTCAAACGATTGTGCTTTTAATTGCATTAATCATTTCAAATAGGTGGTGCAGGGCTGTTTATTTGCTTATATCTTTCAACAATGTTAGCTTTAGCGGAATTTTATTTTAAAAACTGACTAACAATAAACATTAAAAGCATGTCTAAAACATTTTTTGGTCACCCACGTGGTTTAGCTACCCTCTTCTTTACAGAGATGTTTGAACGCTTCAGCTACTATGGAATGCGTGCGCTCCTTATTCTTTTTATGACTAAAACTCTAGCCGAAGGAGGACTTGGATTTGAAAAGGACGTTTCTGGTGCAATATATGGCCTCTATGTAATGGGCGTTTATATATTTGCTTTGCCAGGCGGATGGGTTGCAGATAGGCTTTTCGGTCTGAAGAAATCAGTTTGGTATGGGGGTATAGTGATTGCACTTGGACACTTTACTATGGCAATTCCAGGGGTACTTAATATGATGGGCTATGCTACCAGAGATATTAACGGTACCATGCCAACTGAAACGATACCATTCTTTTTAGGTCTAATTCTTATCGCAGTAGGCACAGGGTTGTTAAAGCCTAACATCAGTAGCATGGTAGGGTCTTTATACTCTCCAAATGAAAGCGCAAAGAGAGATGCTGGCTTTTCAATTTTCTATTCGGGTATTAATCTTGGAGGGCTCTTAGGTCCATTAATTGCAGGATCAATTGGAGAAAATGTCAATTGGCACCTTGGGTTTGGGGTAGCGGGTCTATTTATGGTACTGGGTCTCATTCAATATAGACTTACTTCTGGCTACATCTCTGATGTTGGGGAGCCTCCCGTAGCTGAAACTGAAGAAGAAAAGAAAAAGCAATCCAATATGAGTAAGGCACTGAATTGGATTCTATTTGCATCAGTTGCAGTATTGGTATTATGTTTTGCTGGAATTATACCTGTTGATGCCATTGCAATAGCAGATGCTTCTGGGATATTAATTATGGCAGTGGCATTTGGCTTTTTAGGTTATGTTTACTTTTTAGGAGGAATTGACCCAGCTGAAAAGAAGAAAACAATCGTAATAACAATTGTCTTTCTTTTTTCCGCAATATTTTGGTCTGGTTTTGAACAGGCAGGATCATCGTTAAATTTATTTGCGGATGAGTTTACGAACAGGACGATCTTTGGTTTTGAAATTCCGGCCACTGTATTCCAATCAATAAATTCATTTTTCATTATCATTTTTGCTCCTGTATTTGGAGCTATGTGGATTTGGCTTGCTAAGAGAAATTTAGAACCAAGTAGTCCAGTGAAGTTTTCATTTGGTTTAATTTTATTAGGAGTTGGATTTTTAACAATGGTGTTTGCGGCCAAAGTAGCCGCATCTGGTGAACTAGCTGCTCCCACATGGTTATTGTTAACATATATGTTTCATACATTCGGTGAGTTAAGTTTAAGTCCGGTTGGTTTAAGTTTGACAACTAAATTGGCTCCGAAGAAATTCTATAGCCAGATGATGGGTATTTGGTTTATGTCTGTTTCTCTAGGAAATTTAATCGCAGGTCGCGTTGGAGGTGAGATATCTGCAAAAGGTGATGAGGCAGTACAACAAATGCCTGATCAGTATATGTTAATTGTATATATTACAATAGGAGCTGGTATCGTGTTATTTTTATTAGCCAAACCAATTCGAAGACTTATGGGGAATGTGCATTAATATAAGCTTACATTGATATTTAAAAGCCTCTGTTTCAGAGGCTTTTTTATTATTTTTTCAATTTTGCGGATTATTTATATACAAATATTGTTATCTTAAAACCTTATTGTTATATAAATGAATGTCAGCGCATTTGATATTAGAGATCGTTATGAAACCCTCATTGAGTCCAGTACTGTTTATAGCTATATAGGCACCCTGCAAGAAAAAGATTTTAATGATGTTTTAAAAAGCATGGAGCAGTTCATCGAAAAGCATGTTGAAGCTAAGTTGATGAAAAAAAAGATGTTCCATATACTCATTGAAATCACTCAAAACCTTCACAACTACAATAAGGAAAAAGACGGTAAAGCGATTGAAGATCACCTGTTTTTCTTAGTTAAAGAATTAAGAGAAGGTTACAGGGTAATTACAGGAAATTACTTGCTAAAAAAAGAGATACCTGGTATCAGAACTCGTATTGATATGGTTAATACCATGACTGATAAAGAGTTAAAAGAATTGTATAGAGGGATTTTAAATTTTGGAGGTGTTTCAAACGGTGGTGGTGCAGGCTTAGGTTTCGTTGATCTGGCACGCAGATCAGGCGAAAAATTGATTTATAAATTCGAGGAAATTGATGATAAATTTTCTTTTTTTACCCTTGAAGTTAACGTTACAAATTAGAGATAAAACTTATCAAATAAATGGAAAATTATACACTCACTCCAACACCCAAGACACCCCGTTTATACTTTAATGCCGGCAAAGGTGTTTTTGAGATGTCGGGTCGATCAATACCTGAAAACTCAATTGAGTTTTACAAACCACTAATGAAGTGGCTAGATAAGTATATTGACTCACCGGCAAGTACTACTCAGTTGAGTGTAAATCTTGAGTATTTTAATACAAGTTCTTCTAAATGCTTGATTGAAATATTAAGAAAACTGGAAGCCATAAAAGACCAGAGTGATGTAAAAGTACTATGGCATTATGAGGATGAGGATGAAGATATGATGGAGTCAGGTGAAGACTTCAAAAAACTGCTAAGTATACCGATTGAACTTGTTGTTGTAAAAGGAGAGTAGAATAAGATTTAATAAAACATTGAGTCGTCCTAAAATAGGTTGACAGTTTTTGATGATAAATTTAAGACCGAAGGAGGTACTCTTCTTCGGTTTTTTCATGTATAAAGTTAGGTGTTTTCATATTTAAACTAAGATGTGGCCTTTGATTATTATAAGTTTCA
>JBDVKW010000016.1:0-154689 GCA_039970995.1 Fulvivirga sp. | reverse complement strand
TCGTTAGTCAGGTATTCTTCCACGACATAGTTTATCGTTTTAATACGGATTCCCATCATGTATGCTTCAATAACAGCCTCACTACTTATTTTTACTGATTGGTTCACTACCTCCTTTTTCCTGTTTTTTATGGTGACCAGACTTTTGGATCCGAAAAAACTTAACACCCCGGATTCAACACTCATCTTCAAATGAATATCTTTTAATTCTTCTCCTTTACCCAGTTCATACAGTTGCTGAAAGTCTTCTGAAGTGACATCCACTTTTATCTTCTCGTCATCCGGATCAGTAAAAGGAAATACATTCAATAGCACATCAAACTCATTGGGATTGCACTTATATGTGGTCGTGTACTTTTCCGTAAGCCGGCCGCTTTCGTCATAGAGCTCGGTTATTACCTTTATCCGATAAGTTTTACCCTGCTGCTCTAACTCACCCGTTAAAAATATCTGCTTGCCCTGCAGGTCTCCATTTTGATCATAGTTTTCACGTACTATTCTTTTTTGCGCTATTTGCTGAATGAACATTTCTTTCTCCTGACCATACAAAATTGCAGGGGCAAGTTGCAGACACGCTATTAAGGTGAGTAGCGCACTACGCATGATGCTTCATCAGTTGGTTAATCTCTTTTGCCAGAATATCTGAAAGGTCAATCTGATTACTTTCATGAGGGATGGTGTTGCACGTGACGACCTGTTGTACCCCTGCATTTTTTAGATCCGCATAGGCTGAGCCAGCAAATACGGCATGTACCCCAACACAAACCGGTGGGTGCATTCCGGCTTTTTTTAAATGGCCGACTGTCTCTATCATCGTTCTGGCGGTGGAAATTATATCATCCACCAGTACCGGGGTGTGGTCTTTGTATTTTGCTACATCGGGGACGGACACTTCCACATCCCTGTCACCGTGCCTCACCTTCTCTAACACCGTAAAAGGTGCTCCGGCTTCTTCTGCTACCTGAGAAACCCATTGCTCACTTTCACTATCCGGGCCGATGAATACCGGCTTTTCAATATTATCGCTCACCCATTTTGAAATGTGTGATGCCGCATGGATCAGTTTATTAGGTACGGTGTAAATCTCACTTAACGAACTTCTACGGTGAAGGTGTGGGTCAACGGTGGTCAACGTTTCTGCAAAGCCTGATATTAATTCAGCAAAATACGTAGAGGTAATACCTTCTCCCGGATTAAACTGCTTATCCTGACGCATGTAGGCCAGATAAGGCGCTACCAGGCACGTACAGGCAGCACCAAGTTCTTTGGCCGTCTTACTTAAAAAGTACAGGGGCAGCAATTTGGCATCCGGCTCGTGTAATGTGCATACCATTACCACGCATTTATCTTTAACCTCAGAGTGAATCTGCACATAGCTTTCCCCATCGGGAAACTGCCGGATGGTTGCCTCTCCCTTTTCAGCCTTAAGGTGTCCTGCTATTTTTTTTGTAAGTTCTTCGTTGCCCGGTAAGGCAAAAACTATCATTTCCATATTTTAAGTCGCTTTGATTTTAATAATTTGTTTTTGTGCATCCAGGTAAGAAAGGGCGTATTCAAGCTCTCCTTGTGACTCAGCATGGATTTCAAACAGAGTATCGTTCTCTTCCACATGAGTACCCAATGGTGTAAGCAGCAAAATGCCTGCTGTCATCGCACCTGGAGCACCGGCCAGCTTAGCCACTTTGGCCAGTCTGCGATTATCAATTTCTGAAACTACTCCACTTGCTGCGGATCTAATCCTATGCTTATGGGGCGCTACCTCAGGTTCCCTGAAAAAACCTTGTGCCTCGCAGATAGCAGTGAATTTTTTGTAGGCGGCTCCACTTTTCAAAACTCTCAAAGCTTCAAGAGTACCTGACCCTTCGGCTGCTTTTCCTCCCATTTCAAGTAACCTGCCTGCCAATATTATTGCTCTTTCTCGCAGGTCATCAGGTGCATTGTTTTCATTTCTCAAGACGGATAAAACATCCTTAGCTTCCAAGGCAGGCCCTATACCCCTCCCCACAGGTTGTGACCCATCGGTTAATACAATATCAATATTCAGCCCGATGGCTTTGCCTACCGCAACCATCTTTTCTGACAGATGCTCAGCAGCCTCCTGCGACCGCACCTTAGCCGTAGCTCCAACAGGAATATCAATCACCACATCGGTAGAACCTGCTGCCGCCTTTTTAGAAAGCACGGAAGCGATCATCTGCCCTTCGCTATCAATATCCAAAGCTTTTTCTATACGGATGAGTATATCATCTGCCGGACTTAGCTGTACTGATCCGCCCCAGGCAAGGCAACCGCCTTCCTGTTCCACGACATTTTTCATTTGCCCGGTGGTGAGATTTACGTTGGTGACTACCTCCATGGTGTCAGCAGTACCGGCAGGAGAAGTAATGGCACGGGAAGAAGTTTTAGGGATGGTCAACCCAGCTGCGGCAACAATAGACACTACCAATGGAGTAGTTCTGTTACCAGGCAAGCCACCGATGCAGTGTTTATCATAAACTTTATCCTTGCCCCAGTCCAGTTTAAAACCCACGTTAATCATGGAACGGGTCAGGGCAATCACTTCGTCCTGATTTAATGAGTTTCCAGTGCTGGAAGCCAGAAAGGCGGATAGTTGGATATTGGATAGATTCCGATTGACAATATCTCCGATTATCCTGTCAAACTCGGCTTGGTTCAAGCGGTGACCATAAATTTTCTTACGGACATCACTCATGGAATCCAGGGCATCCAAATGGCTCAGCCTAAGTAAGTCACCTTCTTTAGTATCCAGGGCTTCAATGGCGGCATCAGAAAGGCCCAATTGATCGTGACTTAATTGTGACTCATCATCCCAAACGATAAGAGATGCTACGATAGTTTTTTCTCCTTTTGTAACTTTTATACGATTTAAAGCCTCAAACCCTTCCGATATACAAACCGGGCAGTCCTTACGCATAAATACCATATATTCGTTTCGGGCATCTATGCCTAATCTTACTAGTTTTAATACGTTATGCCGGGTATCCTTTGCTTCCATCACAATTCTACCTTTTGATTAAGTTGTGGGATATCTGTTTGCCATCCTTTATTATCTTCCAGGGCTTTTGACAAAGCTTCTGCCTGCTCTGCTTCCCCATGAATAATAAACACCTTTTCGGGTTGTTTTTTAATTTCAGAGAGCCAATCAATCAAATCGTTTTGATCACCATGTGCACTCAGTCCTTCAATGTGTTCCATCTGCATGTTGAATGGCAGCCATTTGCCATACACTTTAATTTTTTTTGCACCTTCAAGTAGCTTTCTTCCTCTTGTTCCTTCTGCCTGATAGCCTACAAAAAGTAGGGTGTCGTTACTATTGCCTGATCTTGTTTCCATGTAGTTGAGTATTCGTCCGCCCGTCATCATACCGCTACCTGCAATGACGATCTTGGATTTATTGTCTTCCCGCAGTGCCAGGGTTTCCCGATAGTTGCTCACTACCTGAAAATGAGAACACATTTCATCACATTCTTCCGGCTTAAGCTTGTGCCAGTCCCTGGAAGCATGAAATAGATGGAGTACATTAGCACCCATAGGACTATCCATGATCATTGGTATTTTTGGAATCCTTTTCTCCTTCAAAAGCCTCCAAAGCATTAGCATCATGAGCTGAGTGCGCTCTACGGCAAAACTGGGAATGAACAAGCTTCCTCCACGCTCTACCGTTTCGTTGACTATACGTTCCAGTTCCGGGACAATACTTTCTTCTTCAGGATGAATCCTTCCTCCATAGGTGGATTCAATAAGCAGGACATCCGCTTTTTCAGGCTTTTTTGGCGTATACAAAAGCAAATCTTTTTGTCTGCCAATATCACCTGAAAACACCAGGCGGCTATCGTTGGTCTCTACTTCAATAAAAGTTGATCCGATGATATGGCCATTGTATTGCCACCTTACTTTAAAGGCACCTTCAATTACATGCCATTTACCTTCTGAAACAGGGTTGAAAAGTGGAAGGGTATTTTCAACGTCTTTTAAGTCATAGAAAGCCTCTGCTGGACTGTGCTTACTGTAACCCTCTTTATTTGCCCTGGCTGCCTCTTCTTCCTGAATTTTGGCGCTATCCTTTAAGATAATTTCTGCGATTTTTAAGGTAGGCGCACTACCATATATTTTTCCTCTAAAACCAAGCTTTACCAAACGAGCCAGGTAGCCGGTATGATCAAGATGTCCGTGCGTAAGCACAACAGCATCAATGGCTTTCGGATCATATTCAGGTTGTTCCCAATTGAGTAAACGTAATTCTTTTAATCCTTGAAACACACCGCAATCCACCATCAGTTTTTTATTTCCTGATTCAAGTAAATATTTGGAGCCTGTAACCGTACCAGCGGCTCCTAAAAAGTTTATGGTCATTTTATCATTCATTTGTTGTGTTACGTACTACCTGAGCAAATTTCCTCTCCCTCTTTGATGATTCTTTTGACTCGTGTATGAGAAATGCCCATTTCTTCAAGTACTTCGGGTTTATCGCATAGCTCCTTACAAAGCACGATCATCTTATCAATCAGCTTTTGCTTCTCAGCCTTTGTAAGGCTGGTAAGACATGTAACAGGGTGCAGACCAGACATATTTATCCGGTCGCTAATGCTTCCTTGCTGTGGATAATCCCAACCTATCAGTATTAGACCTGAACATTTGCCATATTGGATGGCATCTTCGGTAAACCGGGTATTGGTCACCACCCAGCCTTCATGAAATTTTGTCGCGTGTCCTTTGCGCTTTTCCCATTGCTTTTTCACATCCTCAAACCGGGATTTGATATAAAGTGGAATTTTCACATCACACTTATAACCTTGGCGGTTATGAAATTTGCACTCCACCATGAAGTGCTGATTATCTTTCTCAGCCTCCACATCTATTTCATGAGAGACGCAATGCCCCTGAATGATTACCCCGACTTTAGTACGGTACCCCTGATGTTTTAAAATTTCACCTACAAACTTTTCAAAGGGATATCCTGAAGGGCCCAGCTCCAGAATCGCCTGCTTGATCTTATACCTGCCTGCTACAGGTTTTGAGTGCTTCCGTAGCATGGAGAATGCTTGGCTGTAGATTTTCTTTGTGGACATGCCCTCAACAAGCTGCGCTTCAACCTCACTCACAATCCGATCAATAACGGCAGAACCGGCCCCGGCCCTTTCAAGGGAGTGCCTAAGTTTTGTTGGTGAAAATGGTGCTTTTTCTCCGGAAGCCTTGGTTATTAAAACGGTCTTTTCTGGCATTCAGTCTACTTTAACAATTTAATGTTAAAGTTAGAATTTTACACTCGGAGGTATTTATGATATCTCACTTTCGATGTACGAAATTACGCTATTCAAAGTCAGTCTCTGATCACTAGTTGAACACCTAAAATCAAGCCTCAAATAAGTCTTGATTTATTAGTTCCACGTATAGTATCTAATAAGATCTTCCTGATAAATCCAGAAAAATTTACTTATATCAAAGTAGTTCAAAGGAGCCAGGTTGTGCTTTGATTTCATTTCTTTAACTACGGCACCATACTCTAAATAATCATCGGGAGAAAAACAACTTTGAGAAAAAGCTTCAGCAATTTTTAAAGAATGACTGTTCCATAGTGGAAAGTAAGCAGGGCAATGAACTGCACAATATCTTGAGGCAAATTCTATGTTTTCATAATCGATAGAGTTGTTCCCGTTTTGAGCCACGCTAACTGCAATTAATAGCTCACCTTGACCTAACGAACTATCAATTTGCAATTTTTTGATATTATTTTGGAAACCACACCTTATGAAATAATCAGCTCTATCATGGTTGGCCACTGCCATCACCTTTTCTTTGATCACATCAATATCCTGATTGCCCGGTCGGAACCTGATGAAATTGATGAGTTTTTTATCAGTAAGAAAGTAGCCACGAATATCTTTAATATGGTTGATATGTTCCTCTATCATCTTATCCATCTTCATTATCAGCTATTGAGGTTTTATGAGTCATCTTGTTTTTGGTAATGCTACCATACCATTGATTGAAAACCACACAAGCAGTCAGGTCTCCCGTTACGTTTACTGCCGTTCGGAACATACCCAACAAGCGCTCCACCCCAATAATAATGATGATACCTTCGGCAGGAATACCTGCACCACCAAGTACGGAAGCCAGAATAACTACACCTCCACCGGGAATGGCCGGAGTACCTATTGAAGCTGCAACAATGGTTACTATTACCACAATGATGTTCAACAAGCTCATCTCCAGCCCATACGCCTGGGCGATAAATAAAGTGGTTATGGTTTGATAAAGTGCTGTACCATCCATATTGACGGTAGCGCCTATAGGGATAATAAAGTTGCTGATTGCGGGATCAACTTTCAGTTTTTCTTCTGCTGTTTGCAATGAGAGTGGCATAACCGCTGCTGAACTGGTCGTAGAAAAAGCCAACAACTGTGCATCCCTGATTTTTCCTAGAAATTTTAGTGGATTCCTTCTGCCTAGCAAACTCACTATTAACAAATAGATACCTACAAGAATAAGTAATCCGGCTAGTACAACGGCCACATAATAACTTAGTCCGGCAAGAGAACTTAAGCCTACACTAGAAGTAAGTTGAGCCATAAGCCCAAAAACAGCCACAGGCACTAAAAGCATGGCCCACTTGACTACTGTCATACAAATTTCCTGTATTGCACTCAGCAGCAACCTCACAGGTCTTAACAAGTCTGAGGGTAGTGACAGGACTGCCACCCCAATGATAATGGTGAAAATAACAATACTCAACATTTCTCCGCTAACCATGGAAGCCAGGGGGTTTTCGGGGAGCAGATCGGTGATGATAGTTGGCACATCGTTTATCCCAAATGACAATTCTGCACTTTGAGTTCCTTTTGCCAAGGCCTCTTCATGTTCAGCTGCTGCCTGCTGGTGCAAATAGCGACCCGGTTTGAAAAGTGTGGCCAAGACAGTTCCAATACTAACAGAAATAATGGTTGTTGCCACAAAATATAAGAGTACTCCTCCTCCAAGCTTTTTGAGGTTGTCTTTGTCATTGCTGGCAATGCCTGTTATGATAGATGCCACAATCAATGGAATCATGATCATCTGCACCAGCTTAAGAAATAGCATGCCGGGCAGGGCCAGCCAGTTGCCTAAAACATCTGCAGTAGCTTTACTAACCCATCCATTTTGTGGACTTAAAAGTAGACCAAAACCTACTCCTAGAAAAAGTGCAATGAGTACCTTTAACCAGAGCTTATCTGCTACCAGTTTTTGAAGATAGGTATTTAGTGATTTAAGAGATTTTATTTCTGTATCAAACATTTTCTAATCAGGCCTTTCGGCCACATTTGTTCTTTTACCGTATGTGTGAATTTTATTAAGTAAATAGGTTAAAGGCCCTCTAATTTCATATTGTCCATCTCCAGTATAATTTTGTTTGGCATATTTATCCACAGTTGGTAGAGCCAGAGAAACATCATCATCCGGCAGTTTCATTTGAAGTATTTCCTGTTTGAAATCTTCCAGTCTTTTGAATCCCATTACCGTAACGGCTTCTAACCATACAGTATCCTCCTCTAAAGTGATTTCAACGTGCTTGTTATCAAATGATTTTCCTTTTTCGATGGTATATATTTTCTCAACATGCTGAACTGTTGAAAAAATAATGGTATCCTGCTTTTTCATGCTTATACTGAACTCACCGTTCTTGTCTGTCAACGTTCCTTTTTTGGTATTTTTATTAAATACATGTACGGCACTCAGCGGCTCATTCAGACTGTTGTCACATGAAATTATTCCTGACAAAGTGATTTCACTTTTTTGAGCTTTGGTGACCGAGGTTATTACTACAAAGAGAAATAGTGTTATTATCATTCTATCTTTCATAATTGCCCTCCATTATTAATACCCAGACTTTTGTTCGTTTTTTTTATGGATTTCTCAGCACTTTCTTCCATTCCCGTCAATGCCCTTATAGCATCAATTGTTTCCGGTATAACAATGGCCTGGTTATCCACCACATAAGCGTAATAGAGTTCATCTCCCTCGACTTTAAGCATATCTTGCCAAAGGGCTACTTCATACAAATCGCCCCAGGGTCGTCCCATATCCAGGAACTTTTCTTTGATCGTATTATTGGAAACCAGACCATCGCTGTAGTTGATCAAGGTGATTCGCGTAGATGTCTGAAATGCTTCTATCACTTCTTTTTTATCAGCTTTCCGGGTAAGACGGACATTCCAATAATGCAGGTGGCTAAGGGTTTGAGGTACTTTCACAGCCATGGTTACTACATCCAGTTCAGCGTCCACGCTCTGAGCGTCCGGCCCCTGGTGGCTGGGAATATCTTTCTCCGGAACGAGCGTATTCATGATGCCCCCTAAATGGCTTTCCCAGGGATCTGTAGCCCTGCGTAGCAGAGTACCACGAGCACTCTGCAGCAGCCCTGCTTTTTTAAGAGCGGTAAGTGTACGCAAAATGGAGGTAGTGTTGCAAGAGACTACTCGGGTACTGTCCCGGTTCAGGGCAGATGCATAGTTGTTTTCTGCGCTAAAAGAATGGCCGGTGGTTTCATGTTTTTCTCCGCCTTGCAAGATGAATTTTATTCCCCGCTCTTTATAAATTTTTACATTTTGTGCAGCTATCTTCTTTGGCGTACAATCTACCACCAGGTGAGCAACCCCTAATAGGTCTGCCATATTACCAGCCAGGGAAATACCGGCCTTTTGCATACTATCTTGGGCATCTTCAGTAGCTGCATATACAGAGTACCCTTTCTTTACTGCAGTTTGTATCCGCCAGTCGCTGATCACATCACATACCCCGGCCAACTCCATATCATCTTGTCGAGCGACTGAATCGGCTACTCTTTTACCGATTACGCCATATCCTATAAGTGCTATTTTTTTTTTCATCATGTTATTGATTTTTGATTGTAGTATGAATGTTATTTATGTTGGACAGTCCGAATACGATCAGCACAAAGCTTTGCCCGATCTCCATGATCACAAGTAGTTTCGCAGGAGTGGTTAGGGGTACGATATCACCATAACCAATGGCCGCAAAGGTGACCACACTGAAATAGAATAACTCAAAAAAAACACTGAGATAACCGAGACTTCCTGATGTTTTCAAGCCTTCGAAGGAGGCTTCATTGGCAGCAGCCATGCAACTAAAGTCTGCAGCATAGGAGAATATGATCAAGACTACCAGTAAGCCAAAAATCCAAAGTAATTGTCCAAAAGAATGGCATTGCTTGACGGATTTATTCACTTGCCTGAAAGTGAAAAATGTAAAGTATATGGTTTTAATCAGTGCGAATAAAACCACCAGGTAGGGTACCCAGGCAAGATCATGATCTACAAACTGCATAAGATACACATACACAAGTGCTACTATCGTCACCAAGAGAAGGGCCGGACGCATCCGTTTAAACAGTTGTTTTAAGAAATTACCTGTATTTATTTTATAAGTCATCATGTATCGTCAGTTAACATCAGGAGGGTTATTGACAGCACCTACCTTCCCAGATTGTCGAAGAATAATTATACCTATCGCTCCGGCCAGTACTGAAGCAAATAAAATGGTCAGCTTGGCAATGAATGTATACTGCTCTTTTTGGAAGGCCAGCTCTGTAATAAACAGTGACATTGTAAAACCGATACCTGCTATCATGGCTACTCCGGAAATGTGTCTCCAGGAAATCCCCTGTTGCAGCTCTGCCAGCTTAAGTTTGACTAAAAGCCAACTGGCTCCTAAAATGCCAGTGAATTTCCCTACCAAAAGGCCAAAAGCGATACCCATGCTTACGGGGTGACTTAAAATTTCTATCATATTCCCATGAATGTGAATTCCTGTATTGACCAGGGCAAATACCGGCAGAATGAAAAACCCTACAATAGGTGCCAGGTGATGTTCTATCTTTTGCAAAGGAGTTTCTGCGTCATCTGATTTTTGTTTGATCTCTTCCAAAATCCCAAGCTGCTCTTCCGAGATGAAATTGCCCTTGATAGCTTTGGATTCCAAAAATTTTAAATGAAGTTTTTGGAGGTTTTTCAGATAATCCACTTCTTTGATTTTGACCTTTCCAGGAATAGTAAAAGCGGTGAGAATACCTGCAATGGTAGGATGGACTCCTGAGAAGAAAAATGCCAACCATACGCCTCCAATCCCAACAAGAGCATAAAACCAAGCTTTACGAACTCCAACAGAATTAGCGATTATCAATACCATTACAAACAAGATACCGTGAAGCAAATCCATATAAGAAATCCCAGCAGTATAGAAAACAGCTATGACGATTACGGCACCAAGATCATCAACTATGGCTAGTGCTACCAAAAACACTTTGAGCCCAGCCGGCACACGATTCCCCAACAAAGAAAGTACTCCAATTGCAAATGCAATGTCAGTTGCCATTGGGATACCCCAACCATGTTCTGTTGGAGAATTTAAATTAAAAATGAGATAAATGAGTGCTGGAACGAGCATGCCCCCAACAGCTGCCCCAATAGGTAAAATAGCTTTCCTAAACGAAGATAATTTACCTCCGATGATTTCTCTTTTCAACTCCAGGCCTACCTGTAGAAAGAAAATCGCCATTAAGCCATCATTTACCCATAACAATAAAGACTCAGAAATAGAGAATTGATCAATCCCGATTGATATTTCAGTATGAATAAAATTCTGATATACATCTTGAAAGGGTGAATTAGCCCATATCATAGCTATCAAGACTGCCAAAAACACTGCAATGCCAGAAGCAGATTGATTATTGAAAAGGTTATTTAGCGTGTCATTAATTTTTGCTATCATAGCAGTCTCCATTCATTGACCTAACAATTAAAATTATACTTAGTAAGCATAATTTTTGTGACTTTCATCCAGAATAGGTATTCAAATAGTCCTAATCGAATTATGCCAAAATTGAATTTAAGCCAATCCTTTTCAAACCACATATTTATCCCAAAGTCCGTATTTTTCTTTGATTTTTCCTTTGGGAATAGAAAGCATTGTTATAATAAGTCCAGCCACACTGGTGCTAATCACCATTGCTAGATTACTATTACCCATGAACCAAGGCAGCACTGCCAGTACTAGACCTAACAATGTGTTAAAATAACGAAAACTTCTGAGCACCTCGGCCATCGCCACAACCGCAAATACAATTGCAAGTGCCCCACCCAAATGATTTAAATCGGCAAATGGAGTTTCTATCCCAACCCCGAAAACCGTGGGAGAGACCATCAACCAAATCCCTAAAACTGTTGATATCGTCAACATCCAGGGGAAGCTCATTCCCCAGATTGAAGATTTAAATACCTTCCAAGGACTGTCATTAAATTCTGCCATTTCAGGGGAGCGTTGATCCTTTTCAGTAGAAAGTGCATCACCGCCTTTCCAAAATACTTTCCATAACGAATCCCCTTTTTGTTTTCGTTGCACCATATGCTGCCACATGGCAATCACTTCATCAATTTGTAATGGGATCATTGGAAGCATTACAATAGCTGAAAACAGGCATACCGAACACCAAGCCCCTACTGAAAGCGGCTGTGAAACGATTAAAAAAATGCTCACAAACCCAAGCGGGATTACCAAAATCCCAAAAAGCGTAACCATCCACGGCATGGTACGCCAACGGGAGGTTCCACCCATATATCCCATCAGAAATTCCAAAGTGTATGCAAGTGTTCCTAATGCAGCATCCGATATTGGAAAGGAGTGGGACATATCGGAATCTAAAACGGTCATAGTGCCGTCACCAAAAAAAGGATCCCAGGCATAGTCTATATACCCTAACTGAAAAGCTCCCAAATACCGGGATGCCAGCCACCCGATAAATGCCAGGCCAATCATAATAGAGCGCTGTGGCCAGCTTGAAGGGTTATAGCTCCAACCCGTAGGTACGTCACCGCCCATTTTCATAAACATGATCATGTTGGGCATACCAGGAATAAGAATCGACAAGGCAATAATTAAGGCCCCAACCATAGTGCTGTTATAATAAGCTACGGCTGTTGGTGCCCAGAAAATAAAGGGAGCCATACTGATCCATATCCCGATAAAACAAAGGATCCAAACGCTATAGGGGCGGTTTGGCTTGAGGGAACGCCATCCAAAAATCACCAGCAATATTCCGCTGATAATATCGCTCCAGCGCATTGCGGCAATACGATCACTAAGGGAAAGCCACACATCTCTTCCGCCACTAGGCTCGACCACATTCTTTCCATAATCAAAAGTGAGAGGGGAAGTAATCATCCAAAAACCAAGCAATACGATTGTCCAGTAAACCCAGAGCGTTTGTCTATGGTGATCCTTCAACATTTTGCTTCGGTCATCGGCAGTCATTTTCATGGCACCCATGTCCGTGTGTTCATGATCATGAGTGGTGCCATGCTCTTTCGTATGCATCATAGGACGTGTGATGCCTCGTGAGCCCATACCTTCCATTTTGTGGTCATGCATTTCATGTTTTGCTTCGGACTTTTTCACAAGCTTCATTCCACATTTCGGACATTTACCCGGTTTGTCACTTACGACCTCAGGGTGCATGGAGCAAGTGTATTGTTCCTTTTTTGAAGATTTATCCTCATCACCCTGATGGGACATTGAGGAATGGTCGTGGTTTTTCATACTATTGCAGAATTAGCGTTTAAGAATCCAGTTATTAAATCTATTTCTTCAGATTATTCTCCTGATAAAATTTCTTTGGGTTTGCCTTTAAGTTTTCAATCATCTTGGGCAATGTCTCTCGCAAACCGTGTTTAGGGTTCCAGCCCAATAGTTTTTTGGCCCTGGAACTGTCCATTTCAAAATGATCATTAGCCAGATCAATCATCCAGGGTTTAATAAAAGCTTTGCCAAACAGGTTCTGCATAAATGCCCCCATTTTGGCAAACCACTTAGGAATTGAGATGATAGGCATTTTCTCACCATGGATTTCTGTACTGATGATGTCTTGCAACTCCTTGTACGATAAAGTTTCGTCATCTCCAATATTAATAATCACTTCTTTCGGGAGCTCTTTTCTTTGGTCTACCGCCAAAGCCATTGCATCGATGACATCATCTCTGTGTACATAGGTGCTGCCATGGGCTGTATTGGCCGGATAGAGTCGTGCTGAAATTTGTTTTTCGTAAATACGCTGAACCTGATTGGTGATAGGTATTGAACTACCATCTTCGCTATATACGCCTGCTATGCGCATCATCACAACAGGTATTTCGCCCCTTTGCTCTTGCATCACTTTTTCTGTAGTAACTTTTGATTTGGGATAATCCCATTTAGGTTCTAACGGTGATTCTTCTGTGATAAGTACTCCTGGTGAGGATGGTTTATAGACCAGCATACTACTTGAGAAAATGAATTGCTCCACTTCAAAATCCTGTAGGAATTTCAATAATCGTTCTGTGCCTTTGACGGTCACTTTATCGTACAGATCGGAGGGTTCCCCTAAAAAATCATAATAGGCGGCCAAGTGCACCACCGCAGCTATTTTGTTGCCGTAGGCGTAGCGGATTCTTTTGAATGCAAACTCCATTCGCTCATCGCTAGTGAGATCCACACATACGCATTCTGCTTCTACGGGCGGAAACGGATAGCCATCTTTGTCGAATCCAACGACATGGTATTTTTCAGCCAGCTTATGAATTACAGAAGAGCCTATCATTCCACTACTTCCTGTTACAATCACAACATCAGTTTTATCTTTCATTTTATAATTATATTTCTTGACTTTTCATACACTATCAAACTAACTCAATCATCGGTACTTTTTATTAAAAGATATATTGTAGACCGTAGCTATGAGTGCTCCAAATAACCAGCCCAGAATGAACATTTCTATCAGTCCGATGAGTGCTTCAGTCCAGGGCACGTCCATTCTAATCACAGCACTTGTATCCAGCCCGTGTAACAGGCTATTAAAAAACAAGATGGTACCCTCACGGCCTACTGTTGCCATTAAAATAATACAACCCAGGTAAAATATGGCTCCTGCTACTCCCCAGGCTAATGCGAATTTCTTAATGTTGATGTGTTGCATGATCGTTTTCTTTTTTTGATTGTTTATCTTCATGACTACCGTGCCCTCCATGTCCCCCATGACTGCCCATCATAAAGAGGTGAGCTACGAAAAATATGATGATGAATATAAAAAGTGAATTGGATCCGTTGAACCCAAAAACGGGTAGTAGGAACAGTAACAGGAATATCCCCAGACACCCTATTAACATCCATAGCATGTGATTTTTCATAGTTTTTGTGTTTTAGTGATGGCCAGCATGTTTTTCTGCCCCAATCTTTTCTTTGTTCTTCATCATTGTTTCCTTATCCATCATGCCTTCTTTGTGCATCATCTCCATCATCTGCCCCATCATATTGGGTTTATCTTTCATCATGTCCATCATATGGGCACACATGGACGAATCCGAGTCAGCCATGTTCATCATGTTGCTCATCATATTATGCATCATATCAGGCTTATCTTTCATCATGGCCATCATTTGATCATTGTCTGACATCATCATACCCATCATCTGCTCATTGCCTTTCATCATCATTTGGGTATGATCATCCTCCATCATTTTGGTCATCAATTGTTCAGCGTATTCATGATCGGAAATGATGGTATTAAAAATTTCATTTCGGGTGTCATCATTTTCTAACATTGTGCTTACATCCTTTTGTTGCTGACAGGCAGATAAAGCCGCTATCAATAAAGTGAGTGTTACCACTGTTTTGAAAGTATTTTTCATATCGTTATCGGTTAAGGTTAATGCTTAGTATAGGTATATCGGCATGGTTAGCCAGGTTTTCAGTAATGCTCTTTCCTATCAGGTTAAAAAAGCCGGACCTGCCATGTGTAGTTAATGCAATAAGGTCAGCATTTACAGATTCGGAAAACTTAAGAATGCCGCGTTCTTCATTTAGCGAATTGTAGATGTTGGTGGTGCAGGTTCCTCCACGAGGACAGGTTTCATGAAAATCATGCATTTTCTCAAGGCTCCTGTCCGTCTCCTCAAATGAAAATGGCACATTGACATAAAGAAGGTGAATATTGGATTCGTTGAGATCAGCGAACTTCACCACCGTTTTGAAGGGTTCTTTGACATCTTCTTCAAAATTGGATGCAAAAACCACATTTTTAACGGGCCACTTAGACTTTTCTTTGATGATCAAGACAGGAACCGTAGCGTCTCTTAGTACCTTTTGGGCATTAGACCCGACAAACAATTCTTTTGCACCAGATGCGCCATGGGAACCCATGACCACAAAATCATGATGATGAAAGGGAATATGTTTGAGGATTTCCTCTCTACCCACATCAAACACGAGAAACTGTTCAGCTTTCAAACCTTTGTTTTCCGCTTTTTTTACCAGCTTATTAAGCTCGCTCTTCGCACGCCCGATTTCCTTTAATGTTTCGGGAAACCGCTGCTCCTTCTCCTTATCAAGTTTGACCCACGGTACAGGCGTGATCTGTAGGTGCAAAAAATGAATCTCCGCACCTGATTTCTCTGCTATGGCAATGGCAATATCCGCAGCCCGGCTAGCTGTATCCGAGAAGTCGGTTGGAACTAAAATATTTTTCATGTGTATGTAGTTAATTTTCAAAGGCCACATGGAATTCCCATAAATTTATTCACCCTTCCACTGGCATATTTAAGGATGCCTAAAGTTTATGCTCATTTCATAAGTCTCTATTCTCCAAGTCGGGTTCTAATGTTTTTACTTTGACCATCTCACTAACCTCTGTGATATAAATAATGCCGTCCCCGGAGTGAGCTGTTTTTCCATTTTGATGTATAATCTCTAGTGCTTTCTTCACTTTCTTGTCGGGTAAAACAACTTCTAGTTTTGCTATTTTAGCATGTGAAAATGGGTGCCTCAAAGACGGAAAATCCTTACGCTCATCGGTATAGTGACCGGTTCCTTCTCCTTCAAAGACGGTTAAGCAACAAACTCTTTCTTCACGCAGATGATTTACAATATCAGGTAATCGATCCGGCCTGACGAAAGCCTTTATTTCTTTCATTTTTGCAACGTCTTTTTTATATCTTCATACTCTTCTTTGCTGATTTCTCCTTTGGCATACCTTTTTTTCAAAAGGTCTAACGGTGTTTCCTTTTTCGTTCTTTGTCCGGGTATATCCCAAGGTGTAGCGAAAATCCAGATTATAAATATCACCCAGATCACCCACCAGATGATGTGCATACCCCAATAGTGTCCTTCAAACCAATGCATGATTTCTTATTTTATGATTTCAAATAATTTATTAACCTTTTATTGTTGGTTGTTATTCAAAATTACGAGAAAGTACAGCTCTCTTTTTTTGAAATCTTGTCTTTGATGTATGATATTTTGCTATCAAAACATCAATAGCTTAGTGGTTATCACCACTTAGGATCATAACCGTACCCATACCTACTACCATCGCTCCGACCATTACAGGAACCCACCATTTACCACGAAAAAGTCCGTGTCTGTCCCCTGGAGCCATACTGAATTTTTCAGGGTTCTTCTTAAATACCTGGAGACATTCTTCACTGTCGAAGTAATACACCTCATCATTATATGAATACTGAAGTGCTGCATTTACGTCAACGTTATTCTCACAAACAGGATCAGCATGTTTCTTAGATGTCTGGTGATGACGACCCACCGAGCAGGAGGTATTTATGATCATTGTAGACCACGCCAAAGTATATAATATTGCTTTTCTTAAGGTTAACATGACCTATACATTTTGTAAGACATCGAGTAATTTCTGGCGAATATTCAAAGCCACTATTTCAAGGTCTTCATTGGCAATTGCCTGCATAGAGCTTATCGGGTCTACAACTGACACCTCCATATGACCATCCATAAGATCCTGCACAATCACATTACAGGGTAACATGGTGCCTATTTTATCTTCGGCCTTTAATGCTTTAAATGCGTACTCGGGATTACATGCACCTAATATCTTGTAGGGATTAAAATCAATGTTAAGTTTGTGTTTCATAGTTTCCTGAACATCGATCTCGGTTAATACTCCAAAACCCTCTTTGCCCAATTCTTTAACCACATGATCTACTACATCCTGAAAAGAACTGTTTTTAACAAGTTTACTGTGATAATACTCCATGAAAAATCTTAATAAATTATAGTGTTTGATCTAATACCAACTGGTGAATATGTACTTTAATATTTTTGCTTTCCGAAAGCCTGTTTTGAAGAAATTCTGCACTAACCTCAAATGTTAACCCAAGCATACATTTGAGGTGTGATCCTCCTTCAATATGTTCCAGGGAACCTGTTCCACTTATTGGCAGATCTGTCGTTTTATAGTTAAGGGTTGCCCTAAACTCAAAAGTTTTAGGTGGATGCTTGCCTGTATCTATCTTATCTTCGCCATCACCGCTTTTTGTGATGTTCAGCTGCCCGGCCAATATAATTTTAGCATCCTCCATAGAGGAAATGACAGCGTCCAGAGAATCCACACCGGAATACAAAGAATTGGCGGGAAGGGTCATTTTAAAATAAGCCTCTTTGTAATCCAGTTCTGCAAATAGTTTTTGAGAATGCAGGTTGATTACAGAGTCACCAACCGGAACAATCAGCAACACACGGCCATTAGCTGTATGATATAAATTCTGAGCTTTTGCCATATTTACGCTAAAGAAAATCATACTTATAATTGCCAATGTATAGAGTATATTTTTAGCATAAGTATCCCTTATCATCTTATGAACGTGTTGTATAAAATATTAAAAACAAGGCGGCAAATAATGCCAACGTAAATGACCAAAACATCAATCTTTTATAAGGGCGATAGTACTCCGATGGTTTCTTGTCCGGTTTTAAAGTAGTTTCTGTTTGAATCGGTTTTACGGTTTCCGCTGGTTGTCCGGCTACCGCAGTTACAGCACTAGTGCTTTTTGATTTAATATAGGTCAAAATAGCGCGCACCTCATCTTCATTAAAAGGAAAATCAGGCATAGGTACCATATTGTACTGCTGAAAGACAGCCACTGCCTTTTCGTCACCGGCTTTTATAAGTGACTGTGAGGACTTGATGAATTTTATGATCCAGTCTTTTTCATATTTTTCTGACACTCCTTTGAGATCAGGCCCCACTAAGGGCCCTCCACCAATCGTATGGCAAGCCGTACAGTTTTGAGTAAAGAGAAGTTCTCCATCCTGAGAGAAAGTGTCTGGTGCAAAAAGAGAGAAAAAGCCGGTTAATATTAGCAAAACCGAATGTTTCAGTAACAGTCCCATTAGTTGGCTGACTTTAAAAATTCCAAAACTTTTTCTGCTTCCACCCTTGTTAGCTGTGCTCGAAGCTCCATATGTTTAACCGCCACATCCCATTGCACATCACTAAAAGTGGCTGGAGAGGCTGTATTGTGACACCTGATACAGGATTCTGCCCATAGCTGAGCACCACTTTTCTGCAAGACGTATTCAGGTGCCCCTTTTGTGGTATCGCCAGCACTCGTAGCGTTTTGCTGCGAGGCACATTGTATAAAAACTGTTGCCGTAAAAGCCACAACAGATATTAAGAGTAGTATTCTATTGATATTCTTCATCTTTTTTGGTTTTAAAAGCCTATAGTCCATTGAACATAAAAAGTGTTCACATCCAGTGCTTCAGGTTCCTCACCATCTTCAGCGTGTCCTCCGGTGATGCTGTCCATCTGGTAAGCAAACTTGATGGCCGTCCTCCAATCGATCCAGTAGTTAAGTCCTAATGCCAATTGGGTACTCTCTGACTCCCAGGGTGCTTCTTCAGGTGTATTTAAAGTTGAATAGCGCCCTACAAACTCAAGGTTCTTGACAAATTGACTGGACCCAAATGTCGGCCGGTAACCAAGCTGGAAGAAAGTTGAGTTGGACTTGTTGTCAAAAGTATAGGATTCCATCACGCTATCTTCTTCAACAGTGTATGTCTGATCGTCAATATTGATGAAATTGACTTGTCCTTTAAGATCGATCAGTCCACCCAGAAAAGATACTTTTCTTACGTAGGTCCAGTCAAAAGCATAGAGAAAAGCACCCACATCTTCCAGTTCAGAGTCGCGGTTACCGAGCTTGGCTGATTGAGCAGAAAAACCGATTTCCAACGACTGATCTCTGAAAGGGAACAGGCCTAATCGGCCACCTAATGCCTTGTTATTGTTGTTGTCCTCGTCACCTTCGTGCACGATCATTCCTACTTCGTCCGCTTCTTCTTCTCCATCCTCTATGCGAGGGCCGTTCATTACGTAAACTGAATAATTGAACTTCATCCCTGCCAGGTAAGATGCGCCCCTTAATTCCACCCCTAAATCTGAGGTTGGGAGAATTCCATCATGACCATAGCCGAGCGGAACGGTAGGTAAACGATTAATCCAGGATGGATGCAACCTATCGAAAAATATCCCAAACGGGATTAGAATTTTACCGGCTCTTAGGTTTAGGTTGGGGGCGAGGCTATAATTGAAATTGGCATACTCTAGTGCTACTTCTAGTTCACCATCCTCTACGGCAAATTCCAATTCACCTTCGAAGAACAGTTTATCCGATTGCTTGTAAAGAAATAAGGGTACAAATCGTGCATTGCCAAAGGTAGTTTCTTCATCATTGGACATAAACGTTGCATCAGAATAGCCACGCAGTAAAAACCGGCTGTCGCCTGGTTTGGAGTCGAGTGTGCCCACCTGATTCTGTGCGTTTGATTCAACTAGCACAAGTATGATCAACATGGAGCTCAATAGGTATCTATATTTCATAATCCAAAAATTTATTGTTTCAATGTTCGTAAGTAGTTAACCAATTGCCACCTTTTCTCTTCTGAAAGTGTGGTTTTATAAGATGCCATTGGCGCTCGCCCCTCTGTGATTTTCCAGAAAATAGCTCCATCACTTTGTGCATGAAAGGCTGCCGTTGTCAAATTGGTAGGTTTTGGATTAAGTGCTGCTCCTGCTACTCCATCTCCTTTGCCTTTTTCGCCATGGCAAATGACGCACATGGTGGCATAAATCTTTTTACCTGCTTTGATAGCCTCATTGTTATTCTTATATGGGTTTTTTAACGCATCGGCCTCTTTTGGAGCCTTCCATTCTCCGCTTTGCCGGGCAGGTATCGATGCTACCAATAAAATAGAAAGGATGGTCAAAATTGATATCTTCAAATAATGAAAATTGGTCTTGTTCATAGCCTTATGTTTTTAGGTTTTATCAAAAATAAGTCAATTAATGCATGGTCTTTTGTTGAAATCTTGTCTTTTATGTATGAAATTAAGCTTATCACTTTAAACTCATTTTTTCACCAGACCCATCTCTCAACTTGTCAGAAAGTCTCCTGAACAAGGCCCTGTTTTGAAGGTTGCTATTGTCAATGAGTAGTCCTTTCAGGCCATCTTTTGTTTCGATCCCATAAATAACAGACTTGCCTGCTGCATCTTCATTTTCATCAAACCGGTAGAACTCTGAAATATTCAATTCCTCAATTTGAAAACTGGCACACAGATCCTTACATTCCAGACAATCTTCCTTCCTGTTGAAATTATAGGTGTAGCCTTTTTCTCTTAAGTCGCCCAGTGCTTCAGATAAGTTCTTGTAGTACCGGTTCTCGTTTTTCATTACTTCTTTATAATCAGATACAGAAAGACCGGTAACACGCTTAAATTGACTGGATAGGTAATGGACGGAACTGTATCCGAGCTTAACCGCAATCTCACTTAAGTTCAGTTCATCATACTTTATCAGTTCTTTTACCCTGTCCACTCTTTTGTTTATGTAGTAGGTCTCTATCGTAAGCCCCTCAATTTTTGAAAAGAGCTTGCTAAGAAAATTGTAATTTTTACCTATTTCGTGTGCCAAAAAATCAGACAGCATCACCTCTTTGGTAGATTTTTCAAGGATTTCTATATAGTGTTGAATTCCAAGCTTAATCTTTTCCATCAGGATTTCTTCTTTGTCTTCAAGAAGTTCAAACCCATAAGTATTTAACCTGGACGCGATTTTGTCCTTGTTCAGGGTCTCAGGTACTTGCATTGTAGCATGGCCAAGCCGGATCGTTGAAATAATTGCTCCGAGTTCCTCTAATTCATTTCGTACAACGAGAATACATCTCGGGCACACCATGTTTTTAATATTCAGATTTAATGTTTTCATCTGTTATAGGGGTTAAATTTTTCTGATCCTGGATTAAATCCAGTGAAGGAGTATCGGCCGGTTAAAATCTTTGCTTATTGCCAAATGAATTATTTCAACAATAATTTTAGGTCGGCAATACATTGCCCTCGCAGAAAAAGTGATTAAGAATTATTGAAAAGAATAGAATAAGGCTGATAAGCTTGCGGAGTAGAACATGGCAAACTTCATGATCAGCCTAACAGATGAATGCTAATTGAGGAAGGATTGAATAAAAATACGAATATGGTTACCACTAACTGGTGGTGGCAGATTGGTATATAAAAACGGGAGTAATTGCTGATTAAAAGTTTCAATCTCAAAATCTATGGCGTACACCTGATAAAGCACGTGAAAGATGGGAGTCTCAACCGGTATTTGCTTTAGCTCATATTTGATTAATGAGGCATAGAGGTTATTCACTACTTCATCACAACACTCATCCTCCTCGCTATCATCATGGCTATGCTTATCATCGTGATGATGATCAGTAGCGGCTTTGTGATGATTATGGTCATGTGTTTTTTTTGGGTGGGGATCAGCTTCTTTAACAATAATAGGGTAATTCCCCCACGATATTAACCCCAAATCACATAGCGCATCGCATACAAATACACTGATAAACCCTGTGAGGAGCAGGGTTACTATGTATTGTTTGATGTTATGCAATTTTCTTATCATGACCATTAGGGGCTATAATTATTGCATAAATGTCAGTGAAATCAGGTGTAATTCAAATGATAAATATTAAGTGAAAACATGATATAAGTCACTATTCCGGTGCAAAAACCTCAATGAACATGCCCTTCTTGGGATTCGAGGAATTTGTCTTGCGGCCCTAGCGCTTCTATCTGTACGAGTTGAGCCCCGTAATGACCGGTGTGCGACACCGCATAACCCGAAGCAATGAGTAACAAGGCAACCACTGCTACAGCCCAACGTTTTTGTTTGAAGATAAACTGACTGGCTAGCTGAGCCACAAAACCGGCAATGCTCAAGTTTGTGGTCCAGTCGGCCCATAAATCATGCTGCGCAAGCACCTGTTTGGCATGCGCTGTTAAATCATGGGTGTGTGGGTGGAACGTTCTCCCTGAAAGATAAGCACCCAGCGCACCTAGGAAACCATTCCCGTGATGACCCAATCTATTTCCTTTTTTAGAAAAACAACATTTGCAATGGCCAAAACGGCTCCAATCAATAACAATACAATTGGGAAGTGAACCATAAGCGGATGCAGATTGGGGAAGTCGTCCAGATCAGCTGTGACTTTCTTGCTCTCATGCTCATCTTGTTCATGCTCCTGTTGTGCTTGTATTTGAGAAGAATTCTCCTGGGACTGCTCCAGATGCGTGGAATCTTCTTTTGTTCTTTTTTCATGTTTATTCCCTTCATGGGCAGAGAGCATAAAGCATGACAACATGAAATATAATAGTAGTCCTAACTTTTTCATAGCCGCTGAATAATTACGCAAATTCAAAGCTATGCCGCTTGCACGGGAACTCCGGCACAAAATCTCCTCTTAGATGTATAATATTCTTCAGTCGACTAGCGGGTAACAACCAATTTTTTGATCATTGCTTCACTCAACGCTTCGGAATAAACACCATAGGCATCTACTAATACGCCTTTAAGTCCATCGGTAGATTCAATGGCGTAAAGAATGGAGTTATCATCCGGGTTGCTCATGCCTTCAAACCGATATACTTCTTTTACTTCAAACTGCTCAGGATGTAGCTCGAGCTTATGAGCCGGGCATTCAATACAATGCGGTTTGAGATTAAAATCGTTGGAATAGCCTCTTTCTTTCAGGTCTTTTAATGCTTCAGATAGTGTTTCGTAGGTTTTCATTTTTTTTCTTTTTTAAATTTATCCCAGTTACCAGGCCATTTAACAGCTTATAACAGAAATATTACCAATCCAATGCCCACAATCAGTACGAAAGTATATGGAATCTGGTACTTCATACCATAAACACCGGATAAATTAATGGCTATCGTTTTATCCCACGACTCTACACTGTATTCTTCAATCAATGCACTCTCTCCGCCAACACCGGCATTGTTGACGGCAATATCCAACCTTCCAAATTTATCCATGATGGTTTTTACCATCTGAGAAACTTCTTCAGCGATGGATGTTTTCCACTTTGACAAAAATCGCGTCTCCCTCGTGAGACTTCAGCTTTTCTACTACTGTTTTCCCCTGTTTTTCATCAATATCAGCTACTACTATATTTGCCCCATTTTTGGCAAGAAGTATTGCAGTACTTTTACCAATTCCTGATGAAGCTCCTGTGATTATTGCGGTCTTTCCTTTTAATAGTTGTTCCATTTTTCTGTTTTATTAAATTCAAAATCTCATTAAAGACTTTCAATCACTGACTTTAGCTTAGACTGAATTTCTTTGGCTATTTCAGACAGCCCCTGATTATCTACCGCCTGCATGGAGGCCACCGGATCCACTGCTGCGACCTCAATCCCTTCATCAACTTGCTGTACAATTACGTTGCAGGGCAGCATCGCGCCAATCTTATCTTCAGCTAATAATGCTTTATGCGCAAAAGGCGGATTGCAGGCACCCAGAATCTTGTAAGGCCGAAAATCTTCATCCAGCTTTTTCTTCAGGGTTTCTTTTACATCGATCTCGGTAAGGATTCCGAACCCTTCTTCTTTCAGGGCGTCCGTTACTTTTCGGATCGCTTCTTCGAAGCTTGCGTCTTTCAATGTTTTTTCGTGATAGTATTTCATCTTTCAATTTTTTAGTTTTCTATCCAATGGGATTGTAGTGATTTAAATCGTAAAACGATGTAACAATTGTTACATAACTGTTTAGCTACTCCCTTAAAACGTTATCTATCGCTTTGAGACGATCAATTGCTACCTTCCAAACTTTAGATCAGCTAGCTAGTCATTCATGTTTCGTGTTTCTTCATCTAACTTACCTTCAAATTCAGGTAAGGGCCGGTTTTCCTTTTCCTCTTCTGTTTCCACCACACCATTTTCCCTGATGTCGTTGATCAACCATTGCATTTCCATAATTTCCCTGCGTTGGGCTTTAATAATTTCGTCAGCGAGTTTCCTTACCCGTACATCCTTTATTTGAGCACGCTCACTTGTCAAAATAGCAATTGAATGGTGTGGGATCATGCCTTCCATGTAGTCAACACTCGTGACGGTTACCTGACTTCTCACCAATCCTATACCACCGGCAATCAATACGATACCCAAGCCGATGATTGCTATGTTTGCCTCTCGCTTTTTATACATATTCAGCATAAACAGGAGCATTATGATGATCATGGAACCGGCCATGATCAGGGTCATGAAGAACCTGGTTTCGCTATACCAGAAATGATCAATAATCTGGTAAGAATGGGTGTACATTAAAAAGAACATTGCCACCATAGCGGTTGCAATCATTGCGAAAAATTTACCGTAATTGTTGCCGTTTTTGTGTTGGTTTTCCATCATTTTGAAGTTTTTATAATTTAATTGTTTTAAAATTGATAGGTTGGTCAAAATCTTATTGAGAGCCCTCCTCCGGCACCAAAGCGATTATCATAGCTGCCCATTAGTGAGAAATTTCTAGACAGAAAGTATTCTACGCCTGCAGACCATGTTGTTTCTCCTTTGTAGTCAATCGGCTCATTGGTACCTTCTTCCGTCAAAGTATTTACCCAGCCGAAATCGGCCTGATATTCATAATTACCAAAAATGGCTGTACGTGGTAAAATCATGATCTCCCGGCTTACTCGGATTTCAGGCCTTAATTTATTATCCATCCTTACATCCAGGTTGAACATATAAGGTGTAAAGAACCGAATACCCGCAATAGCGGTTGCTGAAATTTCATCCAGGCTATTCTTTGTTTCATTTTCCAGGTTCACCCCGGCAAATACCCGGAAGTAATCATATAAATATCGTTCATAGGTAAATTCAGCCTCCATGTTTTCATTGTAACCAACCTCGGCATTCAGGTTGAATTGGTTTCTTATATTGGAGGATACGAGGTTCAGCTCAGTCATGTGTGAAGCGACATCAGCCATCCCCCAGTTATAAAAGCGGTTGCCTTCTTTAAATAAGATTTTGGCCGGGTATTTTGCCAAACGTGGATCGCGCTCTGTATCGTAGCTCACTGCCCTGGCCATACCACCAATCATGTGATAAAGCACATGGCAGTGCAAAAACCAATCACTATCTTCAATAGCGTCAAATTCAATTACCGTTTTCTGCATGGGAGGCACATTTACAGTGTGTTTTAAGGGCGAGTATTCACCATGCTTGTTGATAACCCTAAAAAAATGACCATGAAAGTGCATAGGGTGATGCATCATCGTCAGGTTATTGAAAATGATTCGCACTTTTTCCCCTTTTGAAATCTTGATCATGTCCGCCTCAGACAGAGGGACACCGTTCATGCTCCAAATGTACCGCCACATGTTACCTGTCAGGTTGAGCAATATGTCTCTTACGGGTTTGTCCTCATCTATGACGGTACTAGAAGGGGCTTTTAAATAATCATAATTATATTCGGAGAACATATTCATACCCTCCATTTGATCTTCGGCTGCAGCTTTGTCCATGTTCATGCCATTTGCATGTCCCATTTGGGAATGATCCATTCCTTCCATATGAGAACCCATTTTCTCTTCACCTTTCTTCATATTATGGTTCATCTCCATATGCTTCATTCCCTCCATATTCATTTCATCATTCATCTGCATTCCCCAGTTTTTCATTAATTCATGAGGTTCCTCTTCAGCAGGATTAAATTTCATAGCGGGAGCGCCCATACGCATGTCCATCTGTGCCATTTGTTTCATCATTCCAATTTTGTCTGGTCTTTGAACCTCAGGTGCACCAATGACCTCACCCTTTCCTAAGAAAGCTGAAGTATATCCGGATCCATCCTGAGCAGTAGCTCTGAATTCGATTTTTCCTGTTTGGGGAATAGTGACGATAAAATCATATGTTTCTGCTATACCGATGAATGTTTTATTATGCCTTACAGGTACTACATTCAATCCATCGGCAGCTACCAAAAGCGGGTCTTCCCCTCCAAACGTCATCCAGAATTGCGAGGAAGCTGCACCATTGATAATTCGTAAACGCACTTTATCTCCCGGCTCAAATTGAGGGTATTCCTGCATTTCCTCTCCGTTGTTAAGAAAGGCAGGATAATAGATGTCGGCAATGTCAGCACTTTCCATTCTCTGTCTCCAGAAATTTAACTGGGCACCAAAGGCTCCCCGTGCTATGACCCGATTGAGTGGTGTTGCAGTTCCTTTTTTAATGTTGTACCACTCATTACCACGCTTGAGGTTTCTCAGGACATTCATTGGCTTTTGATTGGTCCAATCAGAAAGCACCATCACAAGTTCTTTATCATATTCTAAAGTTTCACCTTCTTTAGGCTCAATGACAATGGAACCGTACACTCCACTTTGCTCTTGCAGCATGGTGTGTGAGTGATACCAATAAGTACCTGATTGTATCAAAGGAAATTCATATTTCTGAATTTCTCCAGGGTGTATAGGCGGTGTAGTCAGGTAAGGTACTCCATCATAAAAATTAGGTAGTAATAGACCATGCCAGTGAACAGAAGTTTCTTCCTCCATTTCATTTTTTACATAAATTACAGCATAGTCTCCTTCCTTAAACCTGATTGTGGGTCCTGGAATGCCTCCATTTACAGTCATACCCATCACTTCTTTACCTGCTTTGTTAACCATCTCTTGTCTTATAGTAAGATTATAAACCGTGGTATCCTTTTGGGCTAGCGCTGGGAGGTTTCCTAGTAAAAGTATGAGTGTGATAGTTAGTATATTTATTTTCATAATTATTCTTATGGTTTAATCCTATTGGTTACTGCTTTTCATCGACCATAGTTTGACAATCAATTAACCAACCTCGATCAACTTTTAGTTATGATACTTCACTTTAGATGTATGATATTTTGTCTTTCTAAGGTTATTAAGGAAGTTTTTAAGCTTTGGCTCGATACGGGTAGGCTAGCTTAAAATATCTTGCCAGTAATGAGATAACCGACTTGATCAACGAATAGACCGTAATTTGATAGGTTTTTAAACCTGAGAATTTTGAAAAGTGTATCAGTGTTTATACATCAAATCAGTTGAAGTGTATCTATTTTTACCCACCAAAATGCCAGGTGAGCTAGAAACAAAAATTCCTTTCAATGTATAAAATGCTGATTTTCAGTTTTTTACAAAATATAGTTGAACCCAGGGTCTACTTCAGATGTATAAAATGATTTCTTTTTTATATAAAATCCTGTCATAGATCATCGAGAAATCCCCTATCAATCCGTATTCTTTTTTTATAATCGGATATGGACAATCCGGTAATTCGTCTGAATTGATTTGATAAATAGTGTACACTGCTGTAGCCTAACTGTAGTGCTATTTCACTCACATTAAGCTGATCATAATCGAGCAATTCCTTCACCTTTTCAACCCGCAAGAGTATGTAGTATTTTTCCAGTGTATGGCCTGTTTGTTTGGAAAAGATTTTGCTTATGTAATTGTAGTTCTTGCCTATTTTTGAAGAAATGAAATCCGAAATTTTTTTGGCCTCTTTCCCTTCCTGTTCTATATGTTTCAAATATGCTAACACGGCCGTTTTTACTTCTTCAGCCAGTATACTGTCTGCTTCAAATATCAATTCAAAGCCAAATTCTTTCAGTTTATCATCTACTATTGGAAGGGTGATCCCTTGGGGTAATACAACCTGGGCATAGCCTAGTTTCACATCCTTTATATCCACACCCAGCACTTTGAGTTCATTTTCAACAACCAGTATACACCTGGGGCAAACCATATTTTTTATATGTAGCGTAGTGGTCATTTTGCTGTGGCTTTAGATTTATTACTGGGAATTTTTTTGATCTTTCGCACGGTAGGTGAAGAAATATAAAACAGCACAAATCCTGAAAGAACGGTCAATAATCCAAAAGCGGAAAACGACCTGAGAAGCCAGTTATTAAAATCATCCCGGCTCTCGTAATCCATGGTGTGCGTCATCCATAAAAAATCAAACCAACGCCAATCTCTATGACGCACACGTTGAAAGCTGCCGTCTTTCGCAGATACGTAAGCGGTCAATTTTTGCGAGCCTTCATATCCAATGGCCCAGGCAGGCAGTGGCCTTCCTCTGTATTCATGATGATCGTCCACTTCTGTAATATATTGTATGTCCTTGATCTTGTATGGATCAGCAACATGCTCCTCCGCGATGGCTATGGCTTCTTCTTTTGATATTTCATGTTTGACACTTCCTGTTTTAGCCTCAATGAGCGTACTATCATTAACCCAATAGTAAGGATCACCATTGATGAATTTTAGCACCAACGAACTGACATTTAAGGTCGAATCAATTTGATCCATTCCTGCTAAGCCCAATGTAGTCTGATGGGGAGTTTCTTCTAAAAAATGATCACCATGGATCTCGTCAATGTCAGTCCAGCTAAAGTATAATCCGCTAATTGTCCAGAATAAAAACTGAATACCAATAATTATCCCCAGATAACGGTGTGTTTTACGTATATAATAATTCCTGTTTTTTCGCATTAACCAATAGATTAAAGGCTTATATGCTACCGTATGCCAATCACATACCGGTGCAAAATACCATTTGATATAAAATCACAAATAAAGAAATTGAGATAAGGGTGCACCCTACCTCAAACAATGTAGAAGTGTGAAATGAAGGCTAATTGAGAAAAGACTGAATAAAGATTCTGATGTCAATATTTTTTAGAGGAGGAGACTTAAATCGTGCCCATTTTATCCAGCTATTGGTGTTTACTAAGTAGGTCGCATAGGAGATGATTGACTCATTCCTTACAAATAATTTTACCTCGCTTTGACCAACATCGGATGCGCTAATTTTAACAGCTTTTTTATTCAGGTAAATTTGAGATATTGTATCGCAACATTTTTGGGATGGACAACAGCCATTATCCTCTGAATCATTTTTGTTGGTCTTGTGATGACCCTCGTGTTCGTTGGTATGCTGTTCGGCTGAATGCGATTCACCGTGATGTTCATTCTCTTGAGCATCGGCTTTCGGAGGGCAACTTACTTCCTTAATACAGAAACAACTCCCCATACCGCAGGCGATATGCACGACACCAATACTTGCGAAAAGTACCAATACCGCGATAACGAAGCTTTTATTTCTTACAAAATGAAGCATATAGCTGAAATCTGTATATAAATATAACAATAATGCCGATATGTGGAAAGCATAATTATTGCTTATCCAAATAGGCATTATAGTTTCCCTCGGAAGCAAAATAGAATACCGCTGCCTTCTGACCAGGTTTGAAAACTATAAATGCATCCGCTTTATTTACTTTCTCTCCTGAGTAAGGGTCTGTAGCGTACCGCACATTGTCAGTATTCTCTTTTATTTTGCTTACGCACATTTGGCAGCATCCATAGTAGGTTTTGCCATCCGCTTCAACCGGTATTTGTTCTATTCCCATGAATGCATCGTTTACCATACACACCAATTCGTTAGGGATTTGTTCCTCTTCACTGATATCAACCGGTATTTTACTGAATGTATCCGAAAAAGCCCAATAGAGGCCTGCAATAACTACAGCCCCAAATATTGAAAGGATAATTATTGATTGTCTGTCCATAATTAAAATGATTTATGGTACCTGTGGGAATACAGTGATCATCATCCGATTTGATGAAGTAACTGCAAACTTTCCCACAGGATTTGAGTTTTACTTGATTGTTTCTTTTACACTTCCGCACTTCAGCATTTTGTCACCGAAGTATGGGTTTTTGATTTCCTTTTGATTGGATAGCCAATAGGCACCGGCATTGTTATTTGCCATTGGGCAATACTCCAGGTACACTTCACCCATAGAAAGTTCACCACTTTTTACTAAAGAGGCCATTTCATTACTCAACGAAGCGAAAGCTTTGCGCTGGCCATCCAAAGTAGTAGCTGAAACCACCTTTGCCGCCTCCGCCTTAGCTTCCTGCCAGTTATCTTCGGAGCCTAAAGACGCTTCCAGTTTGGTTGCAGCCTTTTTGGCCTCATTCATCTGTGAAGCGACCAGGGCTTCTTTCAGGTGGATATAATGGCCGTAAGCCACGCCCAAATCTTTGTTTTTGAACATAGGATCCATTTTTTGGCCCATTTCCTTTTTGTCATCATGATTCCCATGATCGTGTTGCGCAAATGCTCCAAAGCTTACTAAAGCCAGAGCCATTATTAAAACTGTTTTTTTTCTCATTACACTTTTCATTTTATTGATTTTTTAAAGATTAAACATTTGAATGAGGGCTATCCCAATCACCAGGAGAATTACGATACCCCAGACGATTCGTCCAGTCCACATTTTTAATTTTGAAGGGGCTTTTTCATCCTCTGTTTTACAGCATTCTTTCATTTTACTTGATATTTTCCTGTACCTCCCCACAAGTGAGCATAGATTCCCCAAAGTAGGGATTGCGGATCTCATCTTCGGTACTCAACCAATTTGCTCCCTTATTATCATCTGCCATAGGGCAAAACTGAACGTACAGTGTCTGGTCCATGGGTTTAAAGGCTTTGGTCATGGCAATCATTCCTTCAGATACCTTCTGAAATGTAGTGCGTAGTTCGGCTATCGTTTTAAGGTGCTGAACATGTTGCAGTGCATTTTTCAGGTCGCTGCTATGACTCATCCAAGCATTGTGTGACTCACCGGTAAAAGCAGCCATATTCACCTTATCCAGTGCTGTTTTGAGATCAGAAGCGGCTTTTTGAGCCTGATCAAATTCATCAGCCGTTAAGGCATCCTTAAATTTGAGGTATTTAGTATAAAGGGGCCGCAATGCTTCTTTCGCCTTCTGACTAATTGACACTGGCTTAGTCTCTTTTTTCTTGACCTGGCCTGACGAAGCTGGCGTATCCATACCCCCGTGGTTATGCCCTGTCATTGCCGGGCCTCCTTCCGGATTCATCATGCTTGGCTTACCAGCCAACTGTGCTGCCGCATCAATGCTGAAGGTGCCATTGACTGCTATCTCTTCACCTTCTTCAAGGCCACTCTCCACAATAAAGCTGTCACCTAAACCCGGCCCAAGCGTCACATCACGCATCATGAAACTTACTCCACTACTAGTGGTATTTTTTACATAAACTACCGAACGCTTGCCTGTCCACATAACAGCAGTTTTGGGAACCACTATGTTATTTGACTTTTTCGGCAATGTAGCTTCTACCGTACCGGATGCAAACATTTCAGGTTTTAGCTGATTGTCTTTGTTGGGCACTTCTACCCTTGCTTTTGCTACTCTTGTCTTAGGATCAATAACAGGATCCAGGAAGGTTATCTTACCTTCAAATGTCTCTCCCGGTAGAGAGGCCACTGTAAAGTTTACCTTATCACCTTTTTTGATCCAGGGCATATCCGATTCATAAACATCAAACAATACCCATACCTTTGAAAGGTCTGCAATCTCATAAATAGCCTCTCCCTTTCGGATGTAATCACCCAGATTTACCATTTTCTCAGTTACATAGCCCGAAACATCAGCTTGAACAGCAAATTCCTCTTTCGGTGTCCCCACTTTGAGAATTTGCTCTACCTGACTGTCGGAAAGTTTCCAATTTTTGAGCTTTTCTTTGGCGGAATTAAACAATTGCGGCTGTGTATCTTTAATTTTTTGTGCTTCAAATAATTCCTCCTGTGCAGTAACCAAATCTGGAGAGTATATATAAGCAATGGCCTGCCCTTTCCTTACGAACTCACCTGTGAAATTGACCATCAGCTTTTCTATCCTGCCCGGTATATGGGAAGACTGAGAAAAAACCAGTCGCTCATCTTCCTGTACCTTTCCGTTCAGCCTAACCGACTTAACCGGATCCATGGTTCCTACAGCAGCCGTTTTGATATCAGCCAGTTGCATGGCGGTAGGCGACATACTTACTGCCATAGGGTCAAGTACTTCATTCTGATCATCCTCCAAAGGAATAAGGTCCATGCCACAGATAGGGCAGTCTCCGGGTTCACTCTGACGGATCTGAGGATGCATGGAGCAAGTCCACACGGTCTCGCCAGCTATTTCTGTAGTGTGCTGGTGCTCATCATCCATTTTACTTTCGGATGATGAACCACCAAAAATCAACCAACCCAGCAATAAACCTATTGCCAGTGTTGACAGTGCTACGATTATTATTTTTTTATTCGCGTTCATCTTAATATGTTTTTGCGGTTAAGTAATTGAGTTTAGCAAGGGCAATTTGATATTGTGTTTCGGCCGTTGCCTTCATCTTTTCATATTTTAAAAGCTGTTGTTGCATACGCAGTACCTCTTCAAATTCATTTCCTGAATTCCCATAAGCAGTAAACAATAGATTTAAAGCCTGATTGGATTCCTGAATTTGTTGATCATATAGCTGAAGCAACTCTTGCTGTTGTTGAATTTCAAACCAGGCCATTTCGTAGCTTGACGTAAGGGTATTGGCAAAATCTTCCTTTTGGAGTGAATAGCTTTCCTGCATGAGCTGCGCTTCTTTAACAGCGGCTTTGTATTTACTCCTGAAAATGGGAATGCTGACGGAAACCATGGGCATCATCGCATTTTTGCCATTGCCTTGCGGAGCAGCCATGTCGGAGGCTAAATCCGTACGTTCTCCAACCAACACATAGTCAAGGCCCAGACCAAACTTTGGAAGTCCTTGTTTGTAAGCGACCTCCTCACTTGCCTCACTGGAGGCTATTTTTAAGTCCAGTTCTTCTAAGACAGGGTTTTTGGTCAGCAAAGAGTCCTTTCTGAAATTATCAGACAAGGCTTGAGCAACGAGAGAATCCTCTACGATTACCAATGCGTCCTCCTCTCTGTTGAGTAGTTTATTAAACCGGGTCAACAGAGGTGCTTCCTTATCATTCAGAATGGAAAGGTTGGTTGTGGCATCTTTCAACATAATATCCACACGCAAGAAGTCAACCATCGTACCCGCTCCATTTTCAAACTTCTTATTGGCAATGGTTTTATAAGACTCCAGTATTTCAATATTCTCCCGCTCAATCTCTTTCCATTGATTAAGTTCATAAAGCGGATAATAGGCCGCTGCCACCTGATAGTACAACCTATTCCGAGCGTCTAAGAAGGCTTGATATTTTGCCTCCGCCATTAAAGCTGCGGCATCACCTTGTGCTCTAAGGGTACCAAACCAAGGGAACATCTGCGTAAGGGAAAACCTTGCCCTTTGCGGCCCTACTCTTGTTTCTACAGGAGATATAAAATACCCAAAGGAAAATGAAGGGTCGGGCAGTGTGGTCACCTGTGGCACCCGTTGCAATGCCGCTTCAAATTCCCGGTATTTGGCCTGTAATCCCGGATTGTTTTCCGCTGCTATTTTAAAATAGTCATCCAGGGTCTGCGCCTGACTCACGCTAGTTCCGAGAAAAACGAGTATTATTAGATTTGCTAATACCTTCATGATTGTCTCTTTTTAAGTGTAGATTCTTTTCCCATTGAATAAAGTACAGGTACCAGAAATACCGTAATTAATGATATCGCCATCCCTCCAAAAGATGGGATCGCCATCGGAATCATAATATCGGCTCCACGGCCGGTGGAAGTAAGGACCGGTAATAGTGCTATCATGGTTGTTCCTGCTGTCATAAGGGCGGGCCGTATCCTTCTTACCCCTGCTTCCACCACCGCTTCTCTAACTTCTGTTAGTTTTTTCGGCTGGTTACGTGCAAAACTTTGATCCAGATAAGTAGCAATGAGTACCCCGTTATCTGTGGCTATACCAAACAATGCAATGAACCCGACCCAAACTGCCACGCTCAGGTTAACGGTGTGCATCTGGAAGAGGTCACGCAGGTTGGTGCCAAAGATGGAGAAATCTGCAAACCAACCTTGGCCATACAACCAGAGCATGAAAAAACCACCGGAAAAAGCTAATAGTATCCCGGAAAAAATCATCAAAGAAGTTGAAACAGATTTAAACTGAAAATAAAGGATCAGAAAAATGATGCCCAACACGATTGGGACTATTATTGTTAGCCTTTTCTCAGCTCTCACCTGATTTTCATAGCTTCCTGAAAACTTGTAGCTGACTCCTGCCGGAACTACTAGATCACCAGTATCTATTTTTTCCTGAATAGCAGCCTGGGCATCATTGACCACTCCCACTTCTGAGTACCCGTCCCTTTTGTCAAATAGTACATAACCCACCAAAAAGGTTTCCTCACTTTTGATCGCCTGTGGTCCCCTCACATACTCAAAGTCCACCACCTGGCTGATCGGTATTTGTGCTCCTGTAGGTGTAGGCAAAAGAATTTTACCCAATGATTCGGGATCGTCCCTGAGTTCGCGCGGGTAGCGTACCCTCACCGGAAAACGTTCGCGTCCTTCCACGGTAGAGGTAATTTTCATGCCTCCAATGGCTGTTTCAATGGTCTGCTGTACATCTTCCACATTCAGCCCATAGCGTGAAATTTCATCCCTGTTGATGTTAAGATGAAGATAGGGCTTACCCACAATCCTGTCGGCAAACACTGCTTCCGCTTTTACCGAAGGCACTACTTTCAATACTTCCTCAAGCTGCAGTCCGAAGTCTTCTATTGTTTTCAGATCCGGGCCATATACTTTGATACCCATAGGGGCCCGCATACCTGTTTGAAGCATGACCAGCCGGGTTTCAATAGGCTGCAGCTTAGGTGCTGAAGTTACTCCCGGTATTTTGGTGGCCTTCACAATTTCATTCCAGATATCATCCGGGGATTTTATCTGTGGCCGCCAATTGCGGAAATAATTCCCGTTATCATCAGGGATGAGTTCCTCCAAAACAACCCCTCGGTTAATGGCTTCTTCATTAGAAAGGCTATCACCGCTATTGAGTATGAAGCGATCTTCCTTATCAACTTTGAACCTTATTCGGTGCCCTTTTTCACTGAGCATGTACTCCGGTTTATAGTTAATGATATTTTCGTACATGGAAATAGGTGCCGGATCAAGGGCAGATTCTACCCGTCCAAGTTTGCCTACCGTTAATTCTACTTCCGGGATGTTGGTCAGGAGCATATCCAATTGACCTACTACTTTGCGGTTATATTCAATACCGGAATGCGGCATGGACGTTGGCATAAGCAGGAAACTTCCTTCGTCCAGGGATGGCATGAATTCTTTCCCAATACCAGGGAAGGTATGGGTTAACCCTGACCAAACTTTGGTAGTCTTGATGTCCCAGCCAACAGTGTCTAGTGCTCTAGGCACAAAAGCAAAAATGGTATTAAAGCCCATCCATACAGTGGCACCGACCAGAATGATAAAGGTGGGTACCAGTAGAAATTTGATTTTATTTTCCAGGCACCATTTTAATAAAGTTTTATAGTAATATTCTAAAAGCATAAACGACCCCAGGATAAATCCTACCAATAAGGTCACGAAAATAAAGTTGAGTAGTAGAGACTTTGAGGCTCCTAGCGGCAGCCAATATTTAGCTAAAAGCCAGGTTACGCCAATAAGTACAATCATCAGCTCGGCATAATTGAAGAGAAATAGTGCAGGCCTGGAAAAGCTTTCCTTTTTAGTGTCAAAAACATTCTTGACAATTCCGATAGCACCAAACAATACCAGCAATACACCCCCCCATATCTGACCAATAAAGAGCCCTGTAATTCCAAATAGTACTAATGCGTAGCCACCAAATTTCTTAAGAAACTTGTTATTGATTTTGAACCCAAAGAACCAATGTGCCAACGTAGGCATGATCAACAGACTCACCAACAGGGCAGCTATCAAGGCAAAGGTTTTAGTAAAGGCCAGAGGGCCAAATAATTTACCTTCGGCAGCTTGCATGGTAAAAACAGGAACGAAACTCACAATGGTGGTGGAGACTGCCGTGAGTATTGCTGTGGCTACCTCTGCTGACCCATTAAATATTGTTTCTATGAGTTTTTGACCGGGTGGAGCTTCATCTATATGTTTAATAATGTTTTCAGAAAGTATTACTCCCAAATCCACCATTGTACCAATGGCAATGGCAATACCTGAAAGTGCAACTATGTTGGCATCAACACCAAAATAGCGCATGGCTATAAATACCATCAATACCGCAATCGGCAGGATACTTGAAATGAGAAATGAAGCCCTGAGATTATACACCATCACGATCACTACCAAAATGGTAATGAGCACTTGAAGCGAAATGGCTTCTTCCAGGGTTCCCAATGTTTCATAAATAAGCTCGGAGCGGTCATAAAACGGAACGATAGTCAACTGGCTTTCCCTTCCATCTGCCAACGTTTTTTTAGGCAGTCCCGGGGCTATTTCTTTGATCTTATCCTTGACGTTGTTAATGACCTGCAAGGGATTGGCACCATAGCGGGCCACCACTACGCCACCTACCACTTCAGCACCATCTTTATCCAGCAGGCCTCTACGGGTGGATGGCCCCAGGGTAACTACACCTATGTCTTTAATACGGATGGGAACATTTTCCTGAACGGCAACTACGGCCTTTTCAATGTCTTCTACTTTTTTGATGTAACCCAAACCACGCACCAGGTATTCTGCCTTGTTTATTTCAATGGTTTTAGCCCCCACGTCTTTGTTTGATTTCTGTACCGCCTGCATTACTCTATGCAATGGGATATCATAGGCTTTTAGAGCATCAGGGTTAACATCAATCTGATATTCCTGTACAAAGCCACCAATAGAAGCCACTTCCGAAACGCCTTCTGTTGCGTTTAATCCATATTTGACGTAGAAGTCTTGTACGGTACGGATTTCGTGGAGATCCCATCCTCCGGTAGGGTTTCCATCCTTATCTCTGCCCTCAATGGTATACCAATACACCTGGCCCAGCGCAGTGGCATCAGGCCCGAGTGCAGGCTGGACCCCTTCCGGTAATAAGCCGGAAGGCAAGGAACTTAGTTTCTCAAGGATACGGGAACGTGACCAGTAAAACTCTACATCTTCACTGAAAATGATGAAGATACTGGAGAAGCCAAATATGGACGAACTCCGTATAGATTTTACGCCCGGAATACCTAATAAATAGGTAGTCAGCGGATAGGAAATTTGGTCTTCTATGTCTTGTGGTGATCGGCCCTGCCACTGGGTAAAGACAATCTGTTGGTTTTCTCCTATATCCGGAATAGCATCTACTGGAACGGGATCAGAAGGTAACGCACCTATCTGCCAACCGAAAGGGGCGGTCACAATGCCCCAGGCAATGAAGCCAATTAAGATGAGAACGGTAACTAACTTGTTCTCAAGAAAGTATTTAATGATTTTATTAAGCATGTTATTTACATTCAACTTTTGAATTGATTTAAAAAGGCATAGCAATAATGCCCCAAGGCTCTAAAGAGCTAAGCCTTGATCACGATCAATTGAATAAAATGCTTAAATAAGGAAGGATTGAACGAGTACTGGTATATCACGTTCAATCAGCGGAGGGGAGTAATTTTTATACTTTGCTTTATCAGCTTTAGAAGCATTTGAACTGCTTGTAAAGGTTATAACAAAAGCAGCTACAAATTCTAAATTTAAAGAACTACCAATAACCTGAGGTTTAAATTCATCTTCCAGCTCAAGAGATTGATACTCATTTTCACAACAAGGTTTTTTCTTGATTTGCTCTTCTTTTGACGAGCCGGTTTCACAACTCTTGTCCATATCGGACATTCCGCAGTTTAATGTGGTATGACCAAGAACAAATTGTGATTCCACGGCCAATCCTCCACAATAATGAGTAGCTACTGCCAGACCGGAATTACCGATAAGCAAGATGAATAGTAGCGATATGGAGATTATTTTTTTCAAGAAGTTGATCTTCGTCCTTGTTAATAGTTTGTGAAACGTAAAATTAAGATTAAATGATTCCAGATTCTGTTCAATATCTTGTTTTAAATGTATGAAATTTCACTCCGACATACCTTCCTCTCCAAGGTAATACCGCCTTTAAGCAATTCATTCAACTGACACCTTTACTTTAATTTTTGCAATTTGAGGTGAAAATCCACAGAAACTGCATCTTTTACTTTTACAGCTCCAAATAATTTTTGTGGAGGTTGCAAGCCAAAATCAGAGAAATAGAATGTCCGGGTACCTTTGAGATGTTTACTCTTCTCGCTTTCCTCTTTAACAATACAAGAAACCGTATAGATTCTAGCCTCTCCTGCCAACGTAATTTCTACTTTCCCAAACAGTACGTTTTTGCGGGAAGGGTTCTCTTTTAACCCAATAAACCTGATGCTTATCTCTGGAAATTCATTTGCTTTGACTGTTTTGGCAAAATCACGGGTCATCATGGAATTATGGCAATCAAAACCAGATGATTTCATAACGATTTCACCACTGAGAGACGAACTTTCAGAAGCTTGGGAACAGTCCTCCTTCATAATGTCTTCGCCTCCATAGCTTACAGAAAGACAATGAAACTCATTGATATTGGTGGCACCCAATATTTCCAAACGACTCTTTCCTGTAACCTGCCATTGCATCTCGTTACACCCACTATCACTTGAATGAAATGGAATCGTACTTATCAGAAGTACATAAAACATCATCATGAATTATCCAGATTTTTGATTGTTTAACCATTTTTATCACCACTTTCAAACTTCGCTTTGTACCAAAGCTCAAGTGAATCTGCCTCCTCTTTTGTAAGCAGCTTCAAGGCTTTTTTATATTCTTTGCTAAGCAACCCTCTATCGAAGCTTACTTTTTCCAGAATTTCCTTGCTGTACTGAAACCTTTTCATACGCTGGTCGAATATGGCTCCAAATAAAAAAGTACCGACCCCAAGTAAAGTCGGTACAGGTATAATTCTCTTAAAAGCTAATGGCCGCCTCTATGACAATGCCATCAAATTCAGCTCCTTGGAACTTAGTCCCATTAAAACCATCTCCATCATTTTTTTGGCTCACATATTCAATTTTAGCCAATACATTTTTGGTCATGTACCAACCACCGCCAATGTTTAACCTATTGATATCTATAGAAGGGGTAGTATCTGAAAATTCACCATTTACTGCATTATATCGTCCACCGATATACAATTGTTCTGTACTGCCAAAGCGATATATAGCTTCAGCACCCAATTGAGTGTATCCTCCACCGACAGCATCATCACCATTATTGGCCACTTCGAATACTCCGAAAAACTCAAGTCCCTGAAACTTGATAAAGGGGTTGATCTGAAAGGCCGTCTGATAGCCGAATCCAGGGTTAAGTCTAGGTAGGAAGGCACTTACCCGGGCATCATTGATCCCTTCTAGTACACTGTAATAGCGTGCTCCGGCTCGGTCTCCATTGTAGAGATAATCTCTAGTGCTTTTATCTGAGCTACTATAAACAGAGCCTGTCAACCTAAGCCTTAGATCATCGTTTACTTGATTATCGTACCCTAACTTGGCAAAAAAGGCGATCCCGTCATCACCGGCAATAGGTTCTTGATTTAAACGACCATTGCTCACACCAACTACGCCAATCAAGCCTGACTTTTGTAAAGTAAGCTCTGCAAATGGTTCCGTTGTAAAGGCATCCATAATATAATTTCCAACAAAGGGATTGAATATGGCTCGCGCATTGTCAGATCTTCTAAAATGGGTATCGCCATAATTAATTTCATCCATACCGAATCTTAGCGTGGCGATTTCCATAAACCCACTCAAAAAGCCTTCCTGAATGAAATCCAACTTATCAATTTGAACATACCCTCCTTTTACCCATCCTTCATTGTGATTTCTCGAAGATAAGTAGTTACGTAAATGCATTCTCAACCCATCGGCTAATTGAACATCAATATTCAAATTAGCAGTAGGAAGGTTGAAATTTGATGAAAGGTCTACTAAAGTATCGCCCACCAAGTCATTGGACTGAGACAGACCCTGAAACTGTATAGCAAAGTCGCCACCAATTCGAACTCTTATGCCTTCAAACTTGACAGTATCTTTCTTTGGGGTCTCGAATACATTTAAGCCTCTTTTATCATTAGGCCGGAAATACTGTAGGGCAGGCTGCTGCGCATACACTGCACCTGACGTAAGAAGCACCAGTGAAAGTATGGTGGCTCTATACCAATTGTTACTCGTTTTCATAATTATCTGAATTTTAGTTTATTAACTTAAAAGTTGCTTCAAAAGAAATTTGTAGTTCATCACCAGTTTTGATTGTTCCAAACATGGCTTTTGGAGGGTCAATTTTATATTGTGTGAAAGTGATGGGAAATCCCCCGCTAAAAAGAATCGCTCCCTCCGAAACCTTGTAATTGACTTGAAGCAGAATCACGCGAGCGGTTCCGGCAATAGTGATTTTACCTTCTGCCTTGATCATTTGACCTGTAATGTTTTCTACCTTCGTCAGTTCAAAATGTATTTGCGGATATTGCTTTGCCAGGAGTGCCTCATAAGCATTGTCGTCCATGCTTCCTTTGCCACTTTTTAAGGAAATAACAGGCAGGTTGACAGCTAATGAGTTGATATCTGTGATCTTGTTGGCATTCAATTCAATCTTTGCATTGCCCGTGGCTTTATCAGATATCATGTCCCAATCATGAATGGTAGAAGTGCCTTCTACCTTCAACTGCTGATCAGAAGAAAGTACATAGCTTTGTTGCGCTATTGACTGTCTGCCCGCCATTAGCGAAATAGCCAGCACCAGAACCCAACCATATTTTTTAATGTATCTCATCACTTACTCATTTTAGTCTTATAATCATGTCATATAGGTCTTTTTGAGAATGCATGATTATTATCTCTTTAGAAATTTCCTTAAAAAGTATTTAGACAAGCTTGAGTAAGCTGTATAGTATTATGTCTATTATGTATGAATTCTTGTTTTGAAAGGGCTGAATGAAAAATATTGATTTGCCCTGCCTGCTAAAAGTGAATCCGAACGAATGCCAATATCAGGAATGGAGGGTGTGAAAGAAGATGAGCAGGTACAATGGTCTAAATACAGCTGGTTATATCTAAGGAGTTTTTATTCTGAAACTGTTAGATAGGAATAGCATTGATTTCATCTTCACCAGAATAGATTGGAAAAATAGTTCAAAACAAACATAGAAAGTACAACCAGAGTAGTAATCCACAAAAAAATCTTGCTCGGCATATTTTTATTTTTTCCATTTTTACAATTCTCACAGCTTTGAGTTTTCCTCTTCGGAGGGTAGGTTTTATAAAATGTAAAACCCAGTGACAAAAAGGCAACAGCATACAAATAAGGCCGCATCGGGTGCAGCCAAGAGAACCACGAGAATGCGCCTGATACACCTGCTATGGTAGTGAGTACGGCAGGCCCCCAGCAACAAAAGAATGGGGCAATGGCAGAAACCAAGCTTAGACTTAACAAGGTGTTTTTCTTCATAAGTATTCTGTTAAGATTTTAATACTTCAATAATCATGATATCCCATTTACCACTTAACTGACCATCCTCTTCGTCTTTTACCCATCCTTTTATCCGAATCTTACCGGGGTTGAGCTTTGTTAGTATGTCACTGGGAGTATCATCGCTTACAATGAATGTTTCTTCATTGACCTTAATTGTCCACTCATTGCCCTCTTTAAGCATTTCTCCTTTTAAAGTGACTTCAGCATTTCTGGCTGAAAATCCGTTACTCTTTACTACTTCCTGGATTTTTTGTAAGGTCAGTTCATTATCGGAACCAAGCTTTAGATAAGCTTTGCCATCATTGAGGCTTACTGTTACACTTTCCAGCCCATCCATTTTCTTGAGTCCACGCTCCAGTCCATAGGCACAAGGTGCACAATCCATTCCAAAGACCTCCTGGTCTACTTTGATCAACTGAGCCATTGCACCGCTCAAACTAAAAATTGTCAACAATACTATTATTCCTAATCTTTTCATTTTCTTCTGTTTTTTAAAATTTATAACCAATAACTAATGTTCATAGAAAGCCTGTATTCCTCTTTTGGGCCTTGTGTTACATCCTGATAGACCGGAAATAATGCTCCAAAGGATATACCCCAGGCTCCATAGAGCCCCAGGAATGAAGGGCCGAGCATAACTTTTTTCCCTCTTTGATCAATGGGGGTAAGCTGACCTTCACTGGTATTAGCTCCGGGAAACTCCGCCAGCGATTCCACAAATATCCTCCAGTCCGGTTTTGGATAATCGCCCATAAAAATGTTTGGCCGATAACCGACTACAAGACTTGCGTAAGGCAGGTCGCCTAATTGATCATTGCCTTCCTCAAAATAATATTGATAACCACCGCCAACCCAGGCATACCAGGTACGTGAAGCATAACCGGTAGAGATTGCTCCATGAATGGAGTTGCTTACATTGATACCACTCCTGGTTTCTTCGGTAGGTGTCGAAACACTTAAAATAGCCGTGGATTCAAAGCGTTTGCCAACACCAAATGCATTAGAAAAGAAACGGTACCATATCGATGCTTCTATATCGCCATTTGCCGGCATGTTGTTGTTACCTCGTGTTCTGGGTGCTTCAGACAATCTGTTGATCATGGTGGGTGTTGTGATATTAATTTGTAAATCTTCTGTCACGCCATACGACCAGATGTACCTAAGCATAAACGATTGATCATCTTCGGTAGCCAGGCTCATAGCTGCTGCATTAAAGTCAAACCCTCCTTTTGCGAGTGTAGGGGTTTGTAAACCATAAAGTGGGCCGTGTCCCTGGGCTTTCACCTGAGAAATGGCTGTAATAGATAGTAGTATTAAAAAGGCCGTTCTTTTCATTGTATATGTTTTAAAGTTCTAAAAATTGTTGAATTGGTAGTAGCAGGTAAGCTGAGAATAGTCCAAGAAGGTACAACCCAAAGGATATCCAAAGGATAATTTTACTCCAGCGGGCGGCTGTATCGCATGGTGTCTCATTGCCATATTCGTCTATTTCACAGGCCTGATCTCTTTTGCGGCCGTAAAACAGCCAAAAGTTAAATCCGATCAAAATACCTGCTGCCAGAAAAGTCCATTCCTTATACTTGCTCAGCCAGATCAATGCCGGAAAGTCCGAAACCATTCCGGCCACTACTGCGCCCATACCTACTGCCACGAGCAGTGACGGAAGGGCACAGCACAGCAAGGTGGATACTGATGTAAACAACGAAGCTATGCTGACGAAATCCTGTTTTAGTGATTTTAAAACGCCCATTATTTCAATTGTCAATTCATTGATGAACTCCCTCACCAGCACGGCAGTAAGGGAAAATAAATAAGGTAAGCCGTGCCGTACTTACTTTTATCCTTGTCCTATACCTGCTTTGATTAGCTCTTCTTTAGAAATCCCCTGATTTTCACAGCAGGATAAAAGTGAGCCATTCACAGCAATAGCAGGTACTTTCTTGATCCCATATTCTTCCAGCTTGCTCAGACAGGTCTTGTCCTCACACTGCTTCACCAAATCATAAATGGTGATCTCGCATTGCTCACAAGCCAAATCTTTCACCATTTGAACTACAGGGTCGCAAACAGGGCAGTTTGCCGTAAATATTTCTACTTGTCTTTTCATCTTTTCCTCCTTTTAAAATATTCAGTTTTATATGTTTGAGGTTCTATCCGGATAAGAACAATTCAAAGGTAAGTTCAGGTAGGGGGTGGTAACCAAGAAGAAAAATCAGAAAGTATAAATTTATTTTGTAGTGAAGTAAAAAGTAAGGGGCGGCAGCGTGTTAACGCATTAAATGATATACCGGTTAAGCTAGAAAATTTAACGAAATATATGTATGCCATTGAATAACAATGGCGTTAAGAGAGGTTTAGGAATTATTTTGATCCAATTTATTAAAGCGATCCAGGTGCTTTTTTAGTCGAGCAATTTCTTTCATTTTTTCGGTGAGGTCATCCACTTCAATGGCGGGAAATTGTTGTCGTAGCATCTCTATTTGCTCTTCATTACCACAATTGCCAGGACAAGCACTTGAAGTTTCGGAAATATTAATGGCCAGGGATTTTCGAAATGTTTCGTCCAGTAAAAGGTAGTGTGCTTTATCTAGGCCATTCCTTGCTGCTTTGAATTGTAGGAGAATTTTTTCCGGATCTTTCCCTTCATCCAGCATTTTTATCAAACCGTCCATTTGGCCCTTGATGCTTTGCAATCGTGTTTTTATATCCTTTGTTAGGTCTTTGGGTAGCATAATACTTCTCGTTTTGTTAAAAGTACTTTTCCGACTAGGGTGTTCAACAACATATTTTGTGATTTTCTAATTTAGATTAAACCATTGACCCGATATCAGATCCCATCGATGGATAGGCATAAACCATGTTCCTGATGTCTGCAACTGTTAGTTTACCTCGAATAGCCATTGCAAAAAGATTAATCATTTCTTCTGCATGGGGCCCGATCATGTGTGCTCCTAAAATGTGGCCGTCTTTGTCGGAAATGACTTTATAAGCGTAAGTTGATTCATTGATCCTTTTGGCATTGTACCAGTTTGATACAGAGCCATCCTTTACTTGATATTCTAAGCCTGTTTCTTTTGCCTGCTTTTCTGTCATCCCAACAGATGCCAAAGTTGGTAGGGTGAATACCGCACTTGGCATTTCGGTGTAGTCGGGTGTTTTGGAATTACCGCGAATAATATTGGCTGCGACAGCATGCCCTTCCATAACAGCAACGGGTGTGAGGTTTAGACCATTACTTTCAGCAGCATCTCCTGCAGCGTAGACTAATGGATTGGTTTTGCTTTGCAAGTATTCGTTTACCCGTATTCCTTTTCTGTTGTAAGAAACATTGGCCTTTTCAAGATTCATGCCATCCAATTCAGGCACTCTGCCGGCAGCATTGACAACTAAGTCTGTTTGAATAGCTTTTTCACCATTTTTTGATGCTGCCTTTACGATAAACCCATTATCCGTTTTTTCTACTGCAACCACATCCGACTCAAGGTGAAGTTTAATCCCCAATTCTTCAGTAGCATTTACCAAATGCTTTACGATATCGGTTTCAAAGTTTTCTAATGGCATTTGGCCCCTGTGAATTATGGTTACTTTACTTCCAGCCCTGGCAGCTAGATGTGCAAATTCCATAGCAATGTAACCGCCTCCTATAAAAGTGATTTTCTTAGGAAGCTCTTCCAGGTTTAGAAAATCTGTGCTATCAATGGGTAAGTCACCTCCAGGTATATCCAGGATTACGGGCCGTGCACCTGTGGCAATTACGATTTTATCTGCATCTAATCGATTGTCTCCAATGCGGACAGTGTCTTCCGATTCAAAGCTGGCTGCTCCGTGATACATGTCTACACCCGCTTTTTCATAACCTTTCTCTACACCTTTCGGCATTTTGGCAACAAAGTCGTTTTTGTAAGCCATCAAGTCTTGCCAGTTAATAGAGCTATCTCCTTGAATACCGATCCCCTTCATTTTATTGGCCCGGTCAATGATTTCTGCAGCTCCAACCAATATTTTCTTGGGATCACAACCTCGTAATGCGCATGTACCACCGTAAGGTCTGGAGTCTGTAACAGCAGTCTTCAATCCTTTCTTAGCACACTTATTGGCTATGGTCATCCCTGACATTCCCGATCCGATGACAATTACATCATATTTCATGAACAACAGCTACTTTTTCCACCTTCCTGAATAGGAGGACATGCCACAGTTCCATACGAGCAATACACACAGCAATCCCCGTCTTTTGGCTTTAAGACTTGTTTGCAGCTTTCACACTCATAGAAGTACTGACATGCATCTGTTGGCATTGTTTCTTCTTTTTGATGTCCACAATTAGGACAGGTAATAGTGGATTGTAAAACGATTTCTTTTTCCATTATTTGTCGTTGTTAGGTTTTAGTACTACAGCTTTATAGCTGGTTTTTTCTTCAATGGCTGCAATAATCTGCTCAGGCTGGGTCTTTTTAGGATCATAGTCAATCACTGCAATATCACCGGGATATTCCAACGAATTGTCGACAACCCCTTTTGTTTCTTTCAAGACTTTATACAGATGACTTGCACAGCCCGCACAAGTGAGACCGGTGACTTTCAGCTTAACAGTCTCACTTTTTTGAGTAGTCTCTGCTGTTTTTTGAGATTCGGCAGTTTGCGCCATTCCGTTTCCTGCAAGCAGAAAGACGAATGTTAGACTTAAAATTATGATTTTCATGTTCTTATTTATTTGAATCAATGATTTTTTTATCTGTCACTTTATAGCCCGTTGCTTTCTCAACTTTAGATGCTAGTTGATCAACGGATACTTTTGATTGGTCAAATTTGACTGTAGCTATGCCACTTTCGTAGGATGAAGAAGCTTCGAGCACACCTTCACTGCTATTAAGCGCTGCATTCACACTATGCTCGCATCCTGTGCAGGTCATGCCTTTGATACTTAGCTCTGCATTTAGAATGTCACTTTCTTTCACCACGATAACTTTATCCCCTTTGCTGTTGTCAGGAAAAAAAATGCCGGAATAGGATGGGAAAGCAAGCATCAATACCGCAAAGACGGTAACAATTCCCAAAAACTTCTTAGACTGCCAAAAGGAGGGACGCTCATCGTCTTCACAGGCACAGTCGATTTCCTCCTGTGTTCTGGGTCTTAATTTCTGATACCAGGCAAACCCTAGTACCAAAACGGTAAGGCCTATTAAATAGGGTCTGAAAGGGTCCATCCATGAAAAGGCCGAAGCAATACCACCAATCCCTGCCAGGGTGGCAAAAACGGGGGTAATGCAACAAAGGGATGCAGTAAAGGCTACCAACAAACCGGCTCCAACACTTTTGGAGGATGTATTTGTTTGATTTGAATTGCTCATAATACTGGTTCTTTTTTATTGTTATCAAATAAGCTTTTTAAGATGGGTTTAATCACCTGTATATTTTCTTCCACCAGTGAGTAGAAAACCGTTTGGCCTACTTTTTTGTCTTTGACAAGCTTCCCGTCCTTTAGCTTACGCAAATGCTGGGAAACTCCGCCTACGGATATCTCCAGTATATCACTGAAGTCACACGGGCACATTTCTCCTTCTTTGTGTAGGAGAAATAAAATTTTCATTCTGGCGGCATTTCCCGAAAGATTGAATATCTGGGTTGCTAGCTCCAGGTGCTCATCAAGTTGCTTTAGGGATTTCTTGCATTCCTTAATTTGGACGGGGTCTGCTAATACTCTAATACAGGTTTTGCTCATCTTTTAATATTTTAGTGATTACTAAAACGTAAAGGTACAAGGAAAGATTCAGTATTTAAGAGAATACTAAAATATATTAACTCTTGATGGAGGAAACTTAGTATTTCAGAGATTCGGTTTTCGTGAGCTTTTGCAGACCTTATTGATGGTTTTAGGGTTTGTTTTATCAGGTATCAGGTACTTTTAGTACTTATATAAATAAGAATATAAACTACTAAGTATTGGGCCAAGATTCGGATCAAAGTCATTGGCATACATATACCAATCTGTTGGCACCTGTGCCTTAAATAATAAGGTAACTTCCCTGTTTAGCTCAATGTTGTCAGCAATTTCAAACTTCCATTCAGGATCATCTTGAACCTGAGCATTGGTAATTTGTAAGGAGAAAAGTAAAACGACTCCCAGTAGGCCTTTAACTAATTGATTAATTCGTTTCATCACTTAATTTCTTTAATAAATTTTTCATCTTTTTATTATTATAGTCAGCCATACCCTGATGCTTTACGACTATTTTACCATCTTTTGCCACGATATAGGTAGAGGTAACACGCGACTTTGCAATGCAAACGGAATGGAACTTCTGAGTCGATATATAGGGAAGTCAAACCCCTTGCGACTAACAAAATCCTTTGCTTTGTTAAAGTCCTTATCGGTTGATATCATTAAAAAGGCCACATCATCATCAACTGTCTCGTTGTATAAGTCATTTATACCCGGCATTTCTGCTATGCATGGAGGGCACCAAGTAGCCCAGAAGTTGATGAACAATGCCTTATTTTGCATATCGCTGAGTGAGACTGGCTTGCCATCGGCAGCCTCTAATATTAACTCTCCAGTCAATAATTCTTTGCCCCGATCATTGTTATCAATTACATCGGGTTGAATTAAACCTGTAACCAAAACACCCTGCTGCAGATTTCCTATTACCTCTCTGTGAAGACCAGTAAAGTATAGAATGGAGATCACCATAATGATGATTCCCCATTCTATTAGTTTCTTTTTTCGGATTTTCATAAGAGATTAAGCTTTTCTATGCTTTCCATAAATTCAGAACTGGTAAAGTCTGTCATTCCAGAATGTGTGATGGCAATTTCTCCTTGAGGGCCTATAATATAAGTTATTGGTATACCTCTTACATTAAACTCACGAGGCAATTCAGCCGCTGGTTGATAGTAAGGCATGTCGTATCCATTCTTCTCCATAAAGGCTTTTGACTTATTAAAATCTCTATCTAAGGCTATCAGTATTAATTCAACCTTTTCACTATTCATATTTTGATAAAAAGACTGAATACTTGGCATCTCAGCAATACATGGTGGACACCAACTGGCCCAAAAATTAAGTACCACAGTTTTACCCTTATACTCGTCAAGGTTTATCTCATTTCCTTTTGCATCTTTTAAAAGGAAACTTATTCCCTCACTTGAACTAAGATTATACTCTGGGTTAGTGTCGATTTGAGCAGTAGTCAACCGCTCACCCTTGTCTACATTAAACATAAAGGCAAAGCCTAGTACAGAGACCAACACTATTGCCAAAAGGATATATTTATTAGTTTTCATTTCTATTGATTTAAAGTTCAATGGTGTAATAACAATTTTCCTGAAGTTCAAAAATGCGGACAAGTCCATTGTCAACGACTTCCAGCGGTTTAGGTAGTTCCTGTGGGTGTACTTCAAATTTCTCCATCGACATACCACATACTGAGAATCTCACATTAAGTCTTTCGGCTTCAGTGAGCATTTTAGAAACGGCCTCATTGCTTTTATCAGCCAGTTCCTTTACCACTTTACCACAAACGACTACTTCAAATTCTTCGTAGCTTTTACCAGCTTCGCTTAACCGCTTGGCAGTCTTGAGTGCTGCTCCCATATGCTGAGTTGTACGCACAAGCAATGCATATTTATTTAATCCTTTTTCATTTGCTTTACAAGGCACATTTTGTGCCTCTGAAGAATTACTAAGCCCCAAAAATAAGATTGTGATCAATAAGCCTTTTGATATATTAATTAGAGTTTTCATGATGTAATATTTTTTGATTTAGATTTTAGCATGCTATCAACACAATAGCACAATGAACCATTGAGGGCAAAGAATATTAAGCCCCCTAAAATGGCTATGTTTTTAAAAAGAGGTCCGGCAGTAGCCCATTGCCCAACCTGAACAGTAAATGTTATGGGCAAGAGGATCAAGATCAGGCCGACAGCTGCTATTCGGGTTTTAAAACCGAGAAGCAGTGCCATTCCCCCTATGAGCATAAATGCACCACTAGCTATAATTAATGGTTCTGGAGAACCTAGAGCTAATATAAATTCTGCCATTTGTGCTGCCTTTAATCTGGCAGCAACTTTATCGACAAAAAGAATATGATTGAGTCCGGCAATAAGAAATATGCCACTAATGGCCACTCGCAATACAACAAGCGAGCGACTATTGATTAAATAGTTGTTCATTTTAGTAAATTTTAAACCCTGATGGGTTAAGATTCAATTAAAGATTAGATGACTCTCTGTACACCATAAGAAATAGTGCGTAAGTCGAAAACTAGAGAGTAAATTGAGGTTAATATTAACCTTTTGGAGGGCAGGGATCTCTCCCTAAAGTGGGTGAATTATATAATTGAGCCAATGCGATATTTCTTTCGATAGATAGCGCATGCAAGAGAGGGACAGGGTTAACTCCAAAAGTTGAAGTCATACTTGTAACACAGATGGCGTTGAGCATTTGAGTCGAAGCCATCTCTGCCTTTCTGGTAGAAATTTCTGTGGGGGATGTGAAATGAACCTGTTTTGCTTTGGCACATTTTTTTTTGACCACAAAATTAATCTCATCGCTTATAGACTCTGCCACAACATTTGGTGCGAAACCAAATGAATAGGTGATTGCTAGTAATATCGCGATAATTTTTCGCATCATTTAGTGGGTAACGTGATTTGAATTATTATGTTGCGTAAAGGTATGATGTCTTCATTTGATACCACTTTAGATACATTCTACTGGATTAGAAAGAGTGATATAACAATTTCTGTTACATCACTCCTTAAATTAGAATCTTATCGACAAGCCACCTCCACCACCAAAGCGATTATCATAACTCCCTATTAAAGAAAAGTTTTTAGATAGAAGAAACTCAGCACCTGCGTTCCATACAATTTCCTGAGTATAGCTCACATTGCTTTCAAGATCATTTACCCAGCCGGCATCTAGCTGATATTCATAGTAGCCAAAAACTGAGAGTTTTGGAAAAAGCATTATAGACCTACCTATACCCACTCTTGGTCTGAGTTCATTATCAATGCGCAGGTCAACGCTAAACATATAGGGCGTGAACCATCGGATACCTGCCACTGCCGTGGTTTTTATATCATCCAGACTATTTGGAGTGGTATTTTCAACATTTACACCACCAAAAACACGCACATAATCGTAAAGATAATATTCATAAGAAAACTCAGTTTCTACATTTTCATTCCAGCCATATTCCAGCGAAAAATTGAACTGGTTTCGGATGTTGGATGAAACCACATTTAGTGCGCCAGTGTGGGAGGCAATATCAGCCATTCCCCAGGTATAAAACTGATTGGTTTCATGCACAAGTTTGGACACGGGATATGGCTCCATTCGTGGATCTCTTGGCGTATCATAGCTTACTACACGTGCCATACCACCCATCATATGATAAAGGATATGACAGTGGAAGAACCAGTCACCGTATTCATTTCCATAAAACTCAATCGTTACCTTTTGCATCGGTGGCACATTCACGGTATGCTTTAATGGTGAATAATCTCCATTCTCATTGATTACCCTGAAAAAATGACCATGTAAGTGCATTGGGTGGTGCATCATGGTAAGGTTATTGAAAGTAATCCTTGTTACTTCTCCTTCATTGATCTTAATCTTATCGGTTTCAGAAAGTGGTATGCCATTCATACTCCAGATATAGCGGCTCATATTACCTGTCAGATTTAAGAGAATTTCTTTTACGGGAACATCCTCCGGGTAGGTTGTATTTTCTGTAGACTTGAGGTAATCATAGTTATATTCAGAAAACATATTCATTCCGCCCATTTCTGCAGATTCCATATTGGTTGATGGTGGTGAGGTTTGCATCATTTTATCATCACCCATTCCGCTCATTTTAGATTCTTCTGGGTCGTCCTTTTTCATATCCATCCCCTGATGCATTGGCATATCTTTTTTCGTGTTGTCCATGTTCATTCCGCTCATTCCATCCTTCATTTGCATTCCCCAGTTTCGCATCATTTTTTCAGGGGCATCTTTTTTTGGACGGAATTTCAGGGCTGGAGCTCCCATACGCATATCCATTTTAGACATTTGCTTCATCATTGCTATTTTATCTGGCCGGGGTACATCTGGTGCTGGAAGGATATCGCCACTTCCTAGAAATGCGGATGCGGTACCGGACCCATCTTGCGCAGTGATTTCAAACTCCATTTTGCCTTCTTCTGGAATAGTCACAATAAAATCATATGTTTCGGCTATAGCGATGAAAGTCTTGTTGTGGGAAACAGGCACAACATTAAGACCATCGGCAGAAACAATAGTTGGATTTCCACCACCAAACGTCATCCAAAACTGCGTTGAAGCTGCGCCATTGATAATCCGTAACCTTACTTTTTCACCTGGTTTGAAGTCAGGGTATTCTTGCTTTTGCTCGCCATTCACCAAAAATGCCGGGTAATAAATATCTGCTATGTCGGCACTTTCCATTCTCTGCCTCCAAAAATTAAGCTGTGCACCCAGTGCTCCACGAGCGATTACCTGGTTCAGTGGCGTGGCCGTTCCTTTTCGCCAGTTATACCACTCCGTTCCTCTTTTTAGAAAACGAAGAACGCTCATTGGATTTTCATTTGTCCAGTCTGAAAGCACCATCACCAACTCTTTATCAAATTCAAGGGTCTCTTCCTTTGGTTGAATGACAATAGAGCCGTAAACCCCACTTTGTTCCTGAAGCATGGTATGCGAATGGTACCAGTATGTACCGGATTGCTTTAAAGGGAATTCATATTTTTGGGTATGGCCCGGCTCGATGGGTGGAGTGGTCAAGTAGGGTACCCCATCATAAAAATTAGGTAAAAGCAGTCCATGCCAATGAACTGAGGTTTCCACATCCATTTCGTTTTTTACGTAGATCACGGCATACTCTCCTTCAGTGAACCGGAGGGTAGGCCCGGGGATGCTGCCATTAACAGTCATTCCTTTAACATCTTTGCCGGCCTTGTTGACCATTTCCTGTTTAAGTGTGATCGTGTATTCCCTGACCGGAAGATTGTTATTATTACCTTCTGATGATTTCTCTGTTAGGTTTTGTGCTTGTATTTCAATGCCTGCTGCTGATACAATATGCAGGAAAAATATAAATTGATATAGTTTCATTTTTTGTAATTATTTGATAGTTCGTGAATAATACGGAGTAAGTCACAATAAAAGTGCATTACTAAAATGTTATGTTCAAGATCTACCAAAGAAATGACTGAAGCAGTATGGGTAAATTCCGCTTCAGGAAGAGGGGAGAATAATTAGTGCTTGTGGTGGATTCAACCAAACTTAATTGAGAATCCGTATTACTAAATAAGTTTGGTACAACAAACTGTAAATGAAATGAATGAGAAAAATTACTTTTAACAGATATCTCCTCCAATTTCAATGTCTGGTATATGTTTTTACAGCAAATGTTATTCAGTTGATCCACATCTGCTTGTAACATATAATGCCTAGGACACTTTTTTGGAGTTTCATCCATGCCGCAGTTGAGGTCGAGTTTACCAATCATAATTGACCCTTCAACAACTTTTCCGCTACATATATGCGTACCCATGGCAATCCCCAGATTGCTGGATACTAATACTAACACGAAAAATATGGCATATGCCTTTTTCATCTTGAAAGTATAACGTTGTTGTTTCACAAATGTTTAATAAACAAGATGATTTCAATAATGATTGATTTGATACTTATTTTCTCTTTTTTTGAATTAATTAAATTCGCTTACATGTATTTCAATTAAATGAATACTATTAATTTCAAAAATATACTTCTCGATGATGGTTTAGCTGCATACCAGGGTACTGTTGAAAAGACAAAATTCCATAAACATTATGCAACAGAGATCATCATAAGTTTAGATGGATCATTCAAAGTGATTGGTAATGATGGACTACCATCTGAGTATAAGTTAGCTCTTATTAAACATAACGTGCCACATCAATTTGATTGTCATCAATGTGAAAATCCACTTTTTATTTTCTTGGATCCCTTTCATGTACTTTCCCAAAATCTGACTCATCATTTTGATTTAAATAGGGATATTGTAAAATTGGATGAATTGATTTCTCGTAAATTCATGTCAAATTGCTGTGATTTATTTATGAAAGGAAATTTGTTTAGTAAAAGAATTAAACAAATAGTTAGTTCTATTGCTCCTGAAACTTATAAATTCTCGAATAAAGATGATCGTATAACAAAAAGTTTTGAATTCATTAAACAAAATCTGGACAGGGAGATTAAGATAGAAGCTATTGCCAATATGGTTAACTTATCAAGTAGTAGATATGCTCATTTGTTTAAGGAAACCGCAAATATACCATTTCGAAGATTTGTTTTGTGGAGCAAATTGCAAAGGGCTTTGGAATCCGTAATTGATGGAAACTCATTAACAGTAGCATGTCACGATGGTGGTTTTTTTGATCAGTCTCACTTTACAAAGACGTTCATTGAAATGTTTGGAGTGACACCCTCAAGTGTATTGAAACATTAGCAAGTTTATACAATTTTTCAGAGGAGATTTTTATCAGTTTTGTGATAAAAAAACAATGAAAAAAATATTTCAATACAGCATTTATCCTCTTTTTATGACCTTAGGTGGTGCTTTAATCATTCAATTGTTACAATCGGGAGTAAATCAATATGTTGGAGTGATATTCACTATAACTGTGTTTGGGCTCTTATTATTTCTATTGGAGCGAATATTACCGTTTAACAAGGCATGGCTTCAGGGTGAAGACTGGAATCTTGATTTCATATATTATGTTGTAAACTACATAATAAAAATTGTCGCCCAATTTGGGTTTATCTGGTTATCACATTACTTGGTGCTTCTAGAATGGTTTCCTCAACACTGGCCATTTTGGTTGCAAGTAGTGTTAGTTTTGGTAATAATAGACTTTTGTCTATTTTTTGTACACTGGCAAAGCCATAAGTATAATTGGCTTTGGAAACTACATGCTGTTCACCATAGTTCAGAGAGACTTTACTTTCTTAATGGTGAAAAGCGACACGCTGTGCATCAGATTTTGGAAGGTGGCCCTGGAATTATAATTTGTTTGATTATTGGCACACCTCAACTGGTAGTTGTAGCAGCTCTTGGTATTCTTGCTTTAAACATGATGATGCAACACACAAACCTTGATTATAGGTCCGGTGTTTTGAAAAAATTGTTCTGTGTAGCAGAGCTTCATAGATGGCATCACCGAGAAGATTACCAAAAGTCTCAAGTTAATTTTGGAGCATGGCTTACTTTATGGGACTATATATTTAGGTCGTACTATGATTCAAAGTCATATGAAAAAATAGGAGCAATTGGAATTAAGGATGAAGCTGACTTCCCGAAATCATATCTCCATCAGTTTGCTTATCCCTTTAAAAAGAGAAAAAGAGCTTTTACTAAAAGTGCTTTGTGTTTATTATTTCTATTTTCTATGCACCCTTTATACTCGCAAAAAAGTACACAGGTATTAGGAGCATGGATCTCACAGAACAAGGATAGAACTGTTGAAGTTTATGAAACAGATAAGAACAGTATAAATGCAAGGATTATTAATTCAAAGGTTAAAGGTGAAATAGGAAGGGTAATCATACATGGGTTAGTATTCAATGAAAGAAAAAAACAGTATGAAAATGGACGTCTACAATTGCCTGAAATGAATCATGAAGTTGATTGTATGATCATTATGGATGGTAATAATAAAATAGAAGTATTTGGATACCATTTTTGGAAAGCACTTGGTACCTCTGAAATATATAATAGAATAGACACTGTGATAATAAGGGATAAGCGAATTGATTACTAAAGCTTTACGTCAAAAAATCCAGGGACAATAGACTCAATTTGATCAGAGAACTTTTGCGCATTTATAGTATCATTTTTATTTATAGCATTTAGGTATTTAAAATATAGATAACCTACGGGTATGTAGACCTTTTCACTCTCAGGTAAATTAGCAACATATGAATCCTTGTAGGGAGGCAGGTTCTTTTGTATTATAGATAAATATTTTTCTAGTGTTTCATTGGTCACATAACTGGTACTACCATTGGTAGCTTTATATGAAAGAACGGGTGCTTTTAATTCAATTGTTCTTTTATCATCAGTATTAATTTCAATACCCTTATGTTTTATACCTTTATAATTTCCTAAATAAAATAGGCCAGCCATATGATCTCCTGTTAGGCTTTTTTTACCAAGAACATTTACTATATTATTTTTTAATACCTCATTGTTGAGGGGTGAATTCGAGTCTTGTCCTATCAGAGCAATATTTGGCTTATGAGCAGAGAAATCCGCCCTCCACAATGTTACTTGAGGAAATACTGCAGCAAATGATTTACATATAATATCTAACGTTTCGGGTGTAAGTTGATGCAAAGGCAACCATTGGGCAAATAATCCATCTTTTGTAAGGTTAGACTTCGCCTCTTGGAAATGCTCAATTGTGTATAGGCTTCCTGTGCCGGCATGCCAAGGTGTGAATAAATCCCCTATAATCACATCATATTTTTCAGAGCTGGTAAGTAAGTAATTTCTGGCATCATCTCTTATAATATGAACTCGACTATCTGTAAAGAGTGAGTTTGTCAGGGGTGAAAAATACTGTTTAGCTGCAGTAACCACGTTACCGATAAGTTCGGTAACAACCACACGATCTACGTTGTGGTTTAGCGAGGCACCTGCAGTAATACCCGTACCCATGCCTAAAAACAAAACTTTTTTTGGATTAGGATGTATTAGTAAAGGTATATGTCCTTGTAGTTGTTCGGCAATCACTGATTTTGAATCTCCTAAAACATAATAATTATCAAGTTTCATCTCGATGTTATCCTCAGTCTGAACAATTGTTACAATCCCATCACTAGATTGCCATTGAGCTAACATTTGCTCTCCATTCTCTAGCTTGACTAGGGTTGGATTGTTTAGTAGTCCAAATATGACGGCAACTGACAAGGATGAGACGAGAGCTATAGTTTTTGATTTTAATTCTAACTTAAGACAAAGTACTATTGCCACAAAAACATAAATGTAAGCCACTAATCTTATTGTTAGAGGCAGTCCCAAAACATCTAATAAAATGAAGCCAACTATCACTGGGCCGATGGCACTACCAAGCGAATTGAATAGTACTAGGTTTCCTGTTAATTTTCCTGGCTGTATGTCTGTGTGTGGAGAGATTTTAAGTAGATATGGGAATATGGCACCTATTACAATAGTAGGAGGAGATACAATTAGTGAACTTAACTTAAAAATAGAAAACAGATAGTTATTCCAGCTGATGCTTGAAGATAGGTATGCTGCACCATCTGTTAACTCATTAAAAAATATAGGAGTGAGTGCTACTCCAATCGCTCCAATAATCAATAGAGCTATGAGTGTAGGCAAAGGAGCTGATTCATACTTTATGAGTACATGAGATAGTAGTCCGGCCAACCCTAACGAAATAAGAAAAACAATCAACACAACAGCAAATGAATAGACGGAATTTTGTAGAACCTGTGCAAACATACGTGTCCACAGGATCTCAAGTGAAAGGGCAAGGAAGCCCGACACGAAGGCAATAGCAGCAACTTGAAATTTACTTAAGGCTATGGGAGGTAATTTGACTTTGGGGTGATATATTTTACCTAAAGGAAGTAGGTTATCTTGGGGTGATATATTTAATGAAGACACGATTGTGGCGAGAATACCGGTAGCGGCCGCTGTAAAAACTGCAAAATAGTAAGTAATGTTGACGCCATAGGCTGTAAGTAAAATAAACCCTGTTATGAATGTTCCAATGGAGGCCCCAATCGTATTAATTGCATACAGCATAGATCCATGCGTTTCCATTTGGCTTCTGCTATTACTTACACATTGAACTAAAACGGGAAAAGTTCCACCCATAAGCATAGTAGGAAGGAGTAATAACAGAGCACTAAAAATAAACTTAATTAGAGTAAGTATATCTTGGTTTCTACCCACAATGTGGACAATCGAAGGAAAATATAGTTCATAAAGGTACAGGCCAGATAGCCACAAAATTGCTGTTATGGCTATGCCAATTTCCATGAGCCCATATAGTCTTAGTGGATGTTTAAATTTAGCTGCTATGCTTCCCCAAAAATGACCCCCAAAAGCAAGGCCGAGGAAAAAAGCTGCCAACGTAGCACTAGTAGCATATGCACTATTTCCAAAAACCAAACCTAGCCGATACATCCATACCACTTGTAGGATTAAACCGGCTGCCCCTGAAATGAAAAATAGAACTGAGATAAATATTATAAATGATTTGCTGCTTTGTGTGTTTATAGGTTTCATTAAGAAATTTATTGATTATATCATTCATAAATAGTTAAAGGGGCTATTCATAGCCCCTTTAACTTAACTCACATATCCGATCTTATTTAAGGATTCGTATCCAGGCACGCTTCATAATTTGGATTATTGGCTTCAGATTGAGGTACCGGAAAAGTTACGTTGCTCGCATATTCTCCACCTTTAAAGTAAGCACCCCAGGGAAATACATCTGATAAATCTCTATTATATACCCGAACGAGCCTACGCAGGTCTCCTTGTCTATGTCCGGTACTGTAAAGCCAAAAGGCCCTTTCTTCAAAGTGGACATCACGCAATTGCTCTTCATTCATGCCCGTGAGATCCAGATCAGGAAGGCCAATAGATGCCCTTAAAGTATTATGTACATTTTCCACAGTTGAATTATCAGAAGCATCTGCTGCAGCTTCAGCCTCAATGAGTCTTGCTTCAATTCCCGAGGCTAATACAACCGGGTCGGAAGGTGATGTGTACTTTAACTGGTTGTAGTAAAGTGTGATATCATCCTGACCAAATTCAGTACCTCCATCCCACGGAGTTCTTGGGTCATTCGCACTTCGATACATAATGCCATTACCACCTTTACCATCAGCAATAGAATATTGCCTTCGCGTGGTTGTCATAGTATATATTCCATTTTCCTGCCTACGGCTATTGTCTGAATGCTGGATTAGATATTCAAACTCAGTAGGCACTGAAGACACTTCTGCTGCGGCCTGGCTTATCTGACCAAGACCTAACATGGCTCTTGCTTTTCCTACTGTCGCCAAATTAACCAGATCATCATTGGAGCCAGCCTCGCTTATTGCATCATCAAACCATTCAATGGCTCTTTGAAACATTTGATCAGTTGTTTGAGGCATCCCAAACTCTAATTCTCCACCGTCAGCCGGGGCTTTACTAAATGGAACACCAGCACAAAAAGTTTCAGCGAAAATAACATAAACGTAGCCTGCAATACTTTGCATTTCACTTTCAATTTCTGGAACCCCACCAAAACTTTCGGCAAGTTCAATGGTAGCCTCAGCTGAGGCTCGCGATCGGTGCAGGCTACCATAAATATTATCCATCGTGCCATTTGTGTTTTGAACCAGACGAGTATCACCTTCTCTACGTGTAGGAAATGTGCCAGTGTAGTCATACTCATCGGCCATTAATCCACTCATAACAATCAGTCCGGCTGTTGCGCCATGTCCGGCAGAAGATCCGCTCATTGCAACCGCTAAGTCTCCTAAAGACCCTGCCCTTAGTGTCTCAATACCCGCCTCACTTTCGAGAGATGAAGGTGTGACAATGTCTGGGTCTGTAACTTCCAGCAGAGAATCACATGAAGTTATAGTTGCTATTAACAGCATGGCCGTTGCTAGTAAAGAATAACTTTTAAGTTGATTTCTGGTCAATATATTTTTTATAATAATATTCATAACATTAATTTTTTATCTTAAAAGGTTAGATTAAGTCGAGCTCTCCATGAACGTACTGGAGGTTGGCTTAAAAACTCTTCAGTTGTAAAATTAGCTTGTCCAACGGAGCTGATTTCTGGATCAAGTCCTGAATAATCTGTCCAAAGCCCAAGGTTTTGTCCGGATAATGTAAGACTCACTCTTGAAAAACCTAATGGGCTTAATATCTTTTTAGGAAGACTATAGGTTAGTGAAACTTCTCTCAGTCTCCAAAAAGAAGCATCTTCAATATAACCTGCGTTAGTCCCGTAAAACTTGGCTGCTACAGCTCTTGCTTGCCCTTCAAGTGATGCATTAGGGTCATTCAATTCTTGTGTATTACTATTCCCATTTCTCCATGAACCGGTATTGTTATAAAGTTTCTGACCTCCTCTATAATTAAGCAATCCCCTTAGAGTAAGTTGCTCATTAAAAAAGCTCAAAGAAGGAATAAAGGAAATATCTGTAGTGGCAAACGGAGAACCTAAATACACGACTTCTCCTACCTGAACCTCGTCTACTCCAATGAAACCGTCATTATTTTCATCACTGAATGTATATTCCTCATCCCAGTAACCTCCGAGAGGTTTTCCCTCTACATGGCGTTGTTGGCCAAATATTACTGGTTCTATTCCATTACCTAACTCGATAAGCTCATTATCTAAAAATGAACCAACAAAGTTGAGATTAAAAGCTACTTTATCAGTTTGAAAAACTTTGGTATTTAAAGCAATTTCGAGCCCTGAGTTTTTTACTGAGCCCAGGTTTTCGAACCTGCCATTTCCAACACCTAATGATAATGGTAGCTGTCTAAATATGAGCGCATCTTCGGTTTGTTTGTTGAAATATGTAAGTTCTAGTCCTACTCTATCTGACGCAAAACTAGCGTCTAGTCCAACTTCAATTTCGGTGGAGCGCTCTGGTTGTAAATCTGCATTACCAACACTTCCAAAAGTAACTCCTGTAACACTTTCACCTCCTTCGACTGTAGCTGCTATTGGGGTAAAAAATCTCAAAGCATCATTTGTTCCGGGTTGAACTCCCGATGCACCCCAGGCCCCTCTAAGTCGCAAGGAACTAATAAGATTGTTATTTACATTGAAGAATGATTCATTAGAAACCAACCAAGAGGCACTAAATTTAGGATAAATGACAGCGTCCAGAGATGCACCGAAAGCACTACCTCTATCTGAACGAATAGCACCTGTTAAAAATAGCTTTTCGTTGATGTTTAACTGTTCTTCAAGAAATACACCTGTCGTTCGTTGTTCTATAGTCTGCTCATCACTGAATGTATTTGCAGCCCCGGCAATTGAGCTACTTCCAGCAACAATTTGTAAACCTGTACTTAAAGTGCCCTCTGTAAGGTTTTGTAAGTATTGAAAACCTGCTGAAGACCTTAAACTTAATTTATCGGATAATACCAGGTTATAAGAAGCGACTGCGTCAAATGTGTAGACAAACTCATTGAACCTGTTAGAAAACTTAGCGCCCTCATCATAATTTAAAAAATCTGGAGCTTTTCCAGTAGGAAAAAATTGCAAATCCCAACGATTTGTATAATCCAGACCTCCCGAAATCCGGAGATTGAATCCTTCAAAAGCACTCCACTCCGCTTCAATACCAGTAGTATAGCGGTTGATTATTTGACGTGAATCAATGGTAAACAGTTGCTCGGGAGTAAACTCTCCCCAACCATCATTAATATCTGGAGTGGCTCGACCATTTAGACCTTGTGCTAACAGAGCAAGAGAAAAATTGTCATTTAGTGGCAGCTCTAAGTCACTTGATGTAAAACCCGTTGATAAGTTTAGTTTAAGCTTATCATTGACTTGCGCTCCAAAGTTGCCTCGAAAATTCTTCCTTACTAAATTATTGACGGGTAATACCCCTTCGTTGTCTGTGTAACTACCAGAAAGAAAATATGTTAATACATCGTTTCCACCAGAAACACTGAGCCCAGAACCAAATGTGTTGCCTGTTCTAAATGGGGATGTGCGCGAATCATTAAGTGGTTGGTATGAGTTAACGGTGGAATGTACAAATGTACCAGCAGCTGCATCAAAATTAAACCCAGGGTTACCTGATGCGTCTAATGCCTCAAAGTTTTTAGGATAGTCACCAATATCATTTACCTGACCAACCTCTGTAAATACAGACCATCTTGGTTTTCCTTCTTTACCTCTCTTTGTTGTTATTCTAATAACTCCGTTGGCTGCAATGGAGCCATACAGCGTAGCGGCAGAGGGTCCTTTGATGACTTCTATTGATTCGATATCTTCTGGGTTTATGTCATTTAATCTCGAAGGTGATTGACCACCTGTTTCAAATGATATGGAGTTTGGTTGATTGTTTATCAATACACCATCGACATAAATCACAGGTTCGTTAGATAAAGAAGCACTATTAGAGCCTCTAATTCTAATACGAGACCCCATGCCTGTAGAGCCCCCACTACCCAAAATTTGCACACCTGAAGCCTGACCTTGCAAGAGGTCTGAGACATTGTTTATCGGACGAACCTTAACGTCTTCACTAACATCGAGCCTTGCTATGGCATTGCCAATTTCAACTCTTCTTCTCACGCCTGTAGCTGTAATAACTACTTCATTTAGACTAGTCACATCTTCTTTTAGCGTGATGTCAAAAGTAGATTTATTATCAACGGCTATTTCAGTGGTTTTGTAACCAATAAAACTTATTACCAATATTGCGTTTTCATCAACTTCCAATGAAAAATTTCCATCTATGTCAGTTATTGTGCCTTGTTGGGTTCCTTTTACAACGATGGAAACCCCAGGTAACGGCTCGCCTGATGGATCTCTGATTACACCAGTGATACTTATGCTTTCATTGACATCTACAACATAAGGTTTCGGTTTCTTTTGAGGAGATTTGGCAACATGTATATTATCATTAACTCTCCTAAAACTTAATCCCTCGCTTCTAGAAATTTCAGATAAGACTTCAAACAGCGATTGATCTTCTGAACGTATGTTAATTCTCTTTTTAAGGTTAACAATCCTATTATTATAGGTAAACTTAAAGCCGGTTTCAACTGAGATTAAGTTAAAAATGTCTGTAATTTTTGCGTCTTTAACTGATATTGAAACCTGAACATCTCGCAAACTAGCTTGTCCTTTTACATCATTAGCATAGACTATCAAGCAAAAAATGCAGTTGATAGACATTGCCATAAGCGTATTTCTAGACATAACTACTAATTGGTTTAGTAATTTCTTATTCATATTTTTGTGGTTTAGGTAAAACTTAGTTTTATCAAAGAGCAGAGTCATCGTTCAGAAAAAAAGGTGTCCAAATCATTTGTTCAGAAAGATGTACCCTGCTAAAGAAGTTGGCCAATTATTAATTGGCCAACTTTGTTTGTTAGCTTGTGTTGTACATAGGTTTTTCTATTTTATTAGAACTTGTTTATCATTTAAAATTTCATAATTAAAGTTTGAAGTATAGCTAATACCATCAAGAACTCTTTTTAAGGATTTATTGTGATACTCACCGGTGTAAGTGCCCTTCATTAAGGATTTATTTTTAATAGTGACGGTAACACCATACCAACGCTCTACTTTTCTTATTACTTCGTCAAAAGAATCGCTGTCGAAAATTAGAATCCCATCTTTCCACCCGATTATATTCTTAAAATCTACATCCGCAGATTTTTTTGTAATATTTTTCGAGCTACTATACTCAATAAGTTCACTTGGAAGTAGTGTTATGGAATTTCCATTCTTATCTGAAACATACACTTCGCCACTGACAACCAATACTTGGGTGTTATCTTCATTGTCATAAGATCTAATGTTGAATGTAGTGCCTTTTACCGTTGTTTCAATACCTTTGGTTTTTATGGAAAATGGAACTCTACTTTTCTTGACATCGAAAAAAGCTTCACCGGTAAGTTGCACGTACCTGTCCTTTTTGCCGTAATTAGAAAAGTAAGTAAGGGTACTTTCGGAATTCAATTTTACAATGGACCCATCGGGTAGGGTTATTATAGATTTCTGACCCTTTGGATTTTGTTTGACAATTTTTGAGATGGTCTGTTTAGTGGTTTTTTGCACATTATTGTCATCATAGTGCGAAATAAAATAAATAAAAGAAGCTACAATAAACACTGAGGCAACGGCTGCGATTTTTAGCACCCAGTGCTTGCTGTTTGCTTTAGATCTGATATTCGGTTTTAGTATGTTCTCAAACATATTAGTGTATTCACTGGGTTGAAGAGTAACATGATCTTCATACTTTATAGATAATACTAAATGTTTGGCCTGATTGATTGTAGGCATCATATCTGGATGTGATATGATGTATTCTCTCCAGAATTCGTCAGACTCAGAATTTGGGTGTTTAACCCAACTCACAAAGAAATCATCTTTCACAAAGTCAATAACTCCGTATTCTTCGTATTTCATTTATTTTATACTTTATATATATAATAGGATGGCAAAACCAATGTGTCCCATTTTGAATGAGATTTATTTGGTTTATGATAAAAAATGTTTAGAAATGTTTTTTTAGAGTATCTAGTCCTCTATAGATTAGTTTTCTTACCGAGCTTTTATTTCTAAGACCCATTATTCCTTTTATTTCATCATGGGTAAACCCTTCATAATAATACAATAGGATGGCTTGTCTCTGTTTTTTTGATAGGCTGTTGAATGAGGCTTTGAGTTTGGCTGTTTGCTGTGTTTGCTGTTCAAATGCAATGAGTTTACTATCTGCCGATAAGTTAATTTGCCAAGACCTAATTTCTTCTATCTCCTCAAAGGACCTCATCCTTTTTAAACTCTCGGTTTTGGAGTTGAGGACACGGAATAGTGATTTGTATAAGTAGGGTGTGATATTAATGGATTTCTTGGTCTTTCGGCCTTTTCTAAATTGTATAAAAATATCTGTAATAGAGTCTTTTACTATTTCACGAGGGGCAAATTGTATACCGAATCTTAGTAGTTGATGAATGTATTTATTATAGATAAATGCAAATGCGTCATCATCTCCTTTGACGAATTTATTCCAAATCTCAGTATCACTTTTGTCAATGAATTTATTTAATAATTCATTTTTGGAGGTGTAAACACTTATAGGGGTGGTATGTAGAGGCTCATTTTTCAAAACGAATATCGTCAAGTTTTAGGTTGAGTCTATGATTATCATAGACTCAACTCTAATGTTATTTTTTAGCCCTGGAAGAACTGTGAGTTTTCATTATCAACCATTTCCCCTCAATTTTTTTCAAAACTGATGTAGCTACACCTTTCTTTTCGATGACCTTGCCACTCGATGCTATTACAATCTTGTATACATAGGTTTCGGTTGTAAATGCGTAAGGCAAATCTACTATGGTAGAGATGTTGTAATCGTTAAAATCGAATGCACTAAATACCTTTAACTCGGGACCAAGATGATGATCAAGGTAGTGGTTAAAGGAGCCTTCAGATCCCCCGGATTCAAACACTTGAGAGTCTTCCATAAACAAATCACTTAGTCCTTCAGTACTTAAAGACTCTATCCCTGATTTATATGCCTTCATTGCTGCTTCTACCTGAGCTTCATCACTTTGACTAAAAGCACTTACAGTTATAAATGTTAGTGCTAAACCCAGTATTACTTCTTTATATTTTTTCATTTTTCTTTCTTTATTAATTTCAATTGATAGTTAATTCTACTTTATTATGTACGTTTTATGCTGTTTCTATTCGTCTTCTAAAACAGCTATTTCAACAGACTTTATAAGCACCTTACCATTCCCTTCTAGCATTACCCCAACAAAACCATTTTCCATTTTATCACCATGACCGTGGGTAATAGTCTTGTCACCTATATAGCCTTTAAAATGTGTGCCTGCTGCTGTAACTTTCAATGGCACCCAGTCAGAATCAACTTCAAACGTACTTTCATCAAAGACTTTTTCTGTACCATTTATCACTCTTCCTAATTTCATTTTGTTGTCTATGATTGAGACAAATTCGTAGTTGGAATCATCTTTAGCATGGTGTATTAATCGTATAGTTCCTTTGAAATCCAATTTTTTAAGGGTAGCAATCATACCCACATTTCCGTATTGGTTGTGAAAAACAAATGCTGTTGGTGTTCCATCAGCAATTAGTTCAAGCACCTGACTTTCATCAACTTCTGTTACTTCCGCTTTTATATTTTTAGCGCTTCCTGTAATAAAATGGAAGTCCGATTTAATCAATTCGGTACCATTCCCACTAGGAGTCCAGGTTCTGTTAGAGCCCGCTTCTTTAGTCATTTCGTTATGCCCACCTGCATGATTTTCATCCTCGCTATGTTCATGAATCGCCTCTTCATCATGATGGCTTTCAGCCTTCATCTCCGAATGCCCGTGTTCATCAGACTCCGCCTGTTCACTTTTTTTGCCTTGTGAGCATGCGGTGATGCTTGCTATTGCTGCCAGCAAAATGACAGCGTAAACTGTTCTTTTTAATGTTTTCATAATTTTAAATATTTAATCTGTTTCAAATTTATTTTTGTGTTCCTACGCCATACTTATAAACCAATTTACCTCCCAGATCAGCCGTCTGCGCAACCATACCCATCCCAAGAGTGCCCAGTATAAAAAGCACAATGGCCAACCATTTTTTCTTGTCCCATTGTTTCCAGAACAGGATTAGACGAATAATGGCATAAGCAGTAAAAAAGTAAAGTGTGTAATGACCCCAGTCTGAATGATTACCTGCGGTTACTTCACCTTGCATAGGTACTGATACCATATCCATGGCCTGATCACCACTTAAATAAGCAGCAACCGCGCTCACAGCACCCAATACATATAAAGTAATCGTCATATTTCTCAGCCAGCTTTTGGGTAGGAATAATGAAGCCAAATCAACTAAGACCGCCACCAACCACAATACAATGGGAAAGTGGATGATCATCGGATGTATATTAGGAGCCCAATCGGGGAGTAAAGTTTCCATAACTAATTAATGGTTTCTTTTACACTTCCACACTTCAACATTTTGTCACCGAAGTATGGGTTTTTGATTTCCTTTTGATTGGATAGCCAATAGGCCCCGGCATTGTTATTTGCCATTGGGCAGTACTCCAGGTATACTTCACCCATAGTAAGTTTGCCACTTTTTACTAAAGAGGTCATCTCGTTACTCAATGAAGCGAAAGCTTTGCGCAGGCCATCCAAAGTAGTAGCCGAAACCACCTTTGCCGCCTCTGTCTTAGCTTTCTGGCTCTTGCCAACTTCTTCTAAAGACTCTTCCAGTTTGGTTGCCGCTTTTTTTGCCTCGTTTGTTTGTGAAGCAACCAGAGTTTCTTTTAAAAGTATGTAATGGCCGTAAGCAACGCCCAAACCTTTGTCTTTGAACATAGGCTCCATCTCTTGACCCATTTCCTTTTTGTCATCATGATTCCCATGATCGTGTTGCGCAAATGCTCCCAAACTAACTAAAGCAAGAACTATTACTAAAATTATTCTTTTTCTCATTCTATCGATTTTTAAAGATTAAACATTTGAATGAGAGCTATCCCAATCACCAGGAGAATTACTAAGCCCCAGATGATTCGTCCAGCCCACGTTTTTAATTTTGAAGGGGTTTTTTCATCCCCTGTTTTACAGCAGTCTTTCATATCTATTAAGACATTAAGAAACTTCTATAAGAAATATTTAAATGATAGGAATTAACAGACGGCAGTCGGTAATTATTAATACCAAATGCTCAAACGGGATGTAGGGTAAGCCTGTGTCACAGCTTTACCGCTTGGATCATATTATGAATTTCTGAATCAAAACAAGGATATTTATCCTTGGTGGAGGGGGCTCAATAAATCGTAAAGTATTCCCAAAAGAAGTGACAACATGCAAATCAATAAAAGCTGTCCAAATGTTGTTTAAAATCACGTATTTAACCAACTGTGATATACGGAGCTGATGTGATATTACCTTGCCCTCATTAAAGAAATCTTCGGCTAAATCTGTACAGCAGTCCTCATCATTACCAGGTTCACTTTGATGGTCATGATTATCATGTTGATGCTCATGGTCTGCATGCTCATGGGTAGCCTCGCTGCTTTTTGTTTGAGGTAGATTGCAATAAATGTAGTTGCTGTACATCAATATAAGTGATGCAAGCATAAGGTTGGTTACCAAAATGAGATATGTAGACTTCTTGATCTGCAAAATGGTTGTGTTAAGTATAAACTAAGTTAGGGCAATGATTGGTATTTATCAAGTAGTTACAACTTTATTATTTAAAATCATTCTAAATAACTTTGATCTCATCTAATTATTCAGGTATTTTGATGCCTGTTATAACTATTCTTAGTGTCAGAATTGTCAGAAATAACCGTTGTACTCGTTGACTTTCAGTTTTTAACCCGAAAGGCCATTGCTTCATTAATAGAGGAAACTCCAGGCTATTGCCTTGTTTCACAAATAAAAAAGCCTGAAAATTTAACAACAAAAATAAATTCGATTAAGCCAGATTTATTAGTATTAGATGTCTATGAAAAAAATAGCGGCTATTTAGAAGAAGTAATTAATCTTCAAAATAAGGGAAATATAAAATTACTAGTAATCACCAACAGCCAAAACCCAAAAACCATTCAGGCTTTACTTAAATCCGGCATTAAAGGTATGGTTACCAAAAATTGTAGTGAAATAGAAATTATTAATGCCCTGAAGGCAGTATCTATTGGACAACGTTTTTATTGCAATACCATCCTTAATAGCGTACTTGAGTCTAATCAGCAAGAAGTTGTAAATTGTGAGCCCACCACACTATCTCCCCGGGAACTGCAGGTACTCAAACTAATAGCCAATGGCAATATCACTGCAAAAATTGCCGAAAAATTACATATCAGCATACACACGGTAAACGCTCATCGTAAAAACATCTTAAGAAAACTTAATATTACCTCACCGATACACTTGGTGGCATATGCGGTAGAGTCCGGGTTAGTCTCCGTAGACCACAAAAAGCGATAACGCAACTTATAGCTAGAGGTAGTGATAGAAAATTTAGCCAGACCTAGCTATTGATTGCCACATTCTCATTACTGACCTTTGCTTTATTATTTTTAATCAGTCTAAATAAACTATAAAATGAAACAATTATTAATGACGGCTATGATTGGTCTGATACTAATTTCTTGTTCGGATGATGAAAATCCATCACCTCGCATTGATGCACCGGATACCTATACTTTTGAACGAAATGGAAGCTCGACTGTAGCATTTAACGGACAGACCAACCGGATTATGATGGCAGAAGAATTGGTTGATGCCATGCTTGACTTTTCGATTACAAAAGAACGGCTTTTAGAGATGTACCGGAATGAAACCGCCTCCGGTGATGATGCCTCACCATTTGACGATGCAGGCCTAAATGCAGCCAGTCAAAATATAAAGAGCAAAGTTGCAGCTTCTACGGATTATTTCGCTGCCAATACTTCAGAATCCAGCCAGATAAAAGCTGACTTTGAATTTTGGATCAGTGCACAGGTAGAAGAGGTGTTCCCAAATCAAAATACTGTAGCCTCACCAGGAACACCCGGACAGCTTGCTGATGGTAGTTCTATACGTTATGTAAATGCAAGAGGTCTAGTATTAAATCAGGTGGTGGCCAAATCACTTCTGGGAGCTCTAATGGCAGATCAAATGCTCAACAACTACCTGAGTGCGGATGTGCTTGATGCAGGCAACAAAAGACAGGATAATGACAATGAGTTGTTGGAAGACGGTGAGAACTATACCACCATGGAACACTACTGGGATGAGGGCTATGGATACCTGTATGGCACTTCCTTAGACAAGAAAAATCCCAATTCAACCATCGGGCAGGATGATAGTTTTCTTAACGATTATACCGGTACGGTGAATAACGACAATGACTTCACCGGAATTGCTGATGAAATTTTCAATGCTTTTAAATTGGGCAGAGCTGCTATTATAGCCAGATCTTATGACGTAAGAGACGAGCAGGCGAAAATCATCAGGGATAGGGTTTCTAAAGTAATCGCCATACGTGCTGTAGCTTACCTACAGCAGGCGAAAGTAGCCTTGCCTGATGACAGAAATAATACAACTGCCTATGGCACAGCCTTCCAACTTCTATCTGAAGGTTATGGGTTTGTTTACAGCTTAAGATTTACAAGAATGCCAGACTCAGATCAACCCTATTTTACAAAAGCTGAAGTCGACAGTATGTTAAGCAGCCTATTAGAGGATGGCCCCAATGGCCTTTGGGACGTAAAGAACTCAACCCTTGATAGTATTTCTGAATCTATTGCTGCCAGGTTCGACTTTACGGTTGCTCAGGCTGGTTCATAATAATAGATAATAATTATGCTTAAGTATCTAAATATAAGAGTAGCAACATTCATTTTGAGTATGGTCATGATAGTTCTTATTGTGGCCTGCTCAGTTGAGAATGAACCTACGGTTAATTCCGATAATTTTAATCGTAAAACCATGCTTACTAATTGGGCTGATAATATCATCATCCCAGCCTATGAAAATTATACAGACGAGATCAGCGGCTTGGTTAAGGCAAAAAACGATTTCATTGAATCCAGGACTATCGAAAATCTGGAATCTCTGAAATCTGCCTGGCTGAATGCCTATATTGCCTGGCAATCTGTATCAATGTTTGAAATCGGTAAAGCCGAACAATTGTCGCTTCGGGATTTCACTAACGTATTTCCGGCCAGTAAAGAAGATATTGAAGCCAATATCGCTTCCGGTACTTATGATCTTAGTCTGCCCTCTTCGAGAGACCAACAAGGATTTCCAGCCTTAGATTATTTATTACATGGCTCAGCAGAAAGTCAAGCTATGATTACTGCCAGGTTTGATTCGGAAGTGAATATGAGAAACTACCTCAGCGAGATAGTAGACCGTCTTTCATCCCTTTCAATTGCTGTACTACAAGATTGGAGTGCCGGATATCGCGATGAGTTTATAAGCAAAGATGGGTCAACTGCTAGCAGTTCGGTAAATAAACTTGTCAATGACTACATGTTTTACTACGAAAGGGCGCTCAGGGCAGGCAAGATTGGTATTCCCGCAGGTGTATTTTCCAACACGCCTTTGAGCGACCGTGTTGAAGCCTTTTATAGAAAGGATGTCTCAAAAACACTTTTTATGGCATCATTGAATGCCACTATTGATTTTTTTAATGGTCAATTCTTTGATGGAAGCGATCAAGGTGCAAGCCTTCAAAGCTATCTGAATTTTCTAAACTCAGTAACGCAGGGGACTGACGTGAGTAGTCTTATTAATGACCAATTTACCAGGACGCTCACACAGGCTGAAAGTCTCAGTGAAAATTTTTATTCTGAAGTGGAGAATAATAATGAGAAAATGCTTGAGACTTACGATGAGCTACAGTCAAATACTATTTTACTAAAAGTAGATATGTTTCAGGCGCTTAATATTCAGGTTGATTATGTAGATGCTGACGGTGATTAAAGATTAGAATCACTACAGTAGATCTAACTCATATGAGACTTTATAATTTAACTGAGAAGTGAGCCACATAAGGTTGTTCGATGAGCTATCAGTTTTATGTGGCTTTTCTTTCTTTTTGAAGCGTACATTATGAATAAGTAATTGAGGTTATTCTGTTGTGAATGGGCCGGGAAGATTAACTTCCCCATGGCTTACTATAGCCTAAAGGATTTCTAGTTATATTATTGCAAATATTAAATGATCAAATTTTATTCCTCTCTTTATTTTTTGAGAGTTGTATGTGTGCAACGATTATAAATACCAACAATAGCCCTATAGAAACAAATGGAGACTACTGTTAAGTAGTCTCATAATCTTGTTTAATTATTAAAACCATCTGCCTACCTGTTTCTCATAAGCAAAATAATCTTCTCCAAAAACACTCTCCAGCACCTTTTCTTCCAGCCCAACACGGACAAATACAATTAAGAAACCGAGTAATAGCAGTACACCTGAATAGATACTGGGAATGCAAAGAAAAAAGCCAATCAGTGTGATTAGTTGCCCCAGATGGAGTGGATTTCTGGATTTAGCATAAATGCCAGTTGAGAGGATTAACCAGCCTTTTCTTTCATTTCCTCTGTTCAACCTTTGTTGATTTTTAGCTGTGAAAACGATCACGAAGGCTAGTGACATGAGTCCAATGGCTGCCCAGCTCAACCACTGACTTTTCAAGGTCTCAAATGGCACAATGTATTGATGATAAACCTCCGGGTATAACGAAAAAATTGTCACTAGCAATATCACCAAAAACCATATTAGGTTGTTCAATAGTGTGACTGTTTTAAGTTTGGCGGGTTTTTCTTTATTCTTTGGCGCGTACATTAAAAATGTAAGTAAAAAGTAAAGGAGGAAAAACACGGGCAGAAATATTCTTAAATGTATCATTCGATTATGGTTTTAGGTTTTGTAAATAATAATGTTGCAATACCTCCTAAAGCAGCTATTAACGATGCTATTAAGATACTGATCTTAGCGTCTCTTACCAATGCGGGGTCTGTAAAGGCCAAGTTGGTTATGAACAAAGACATCGTGAAGCCAATACCGGCAATCATACCCATACCGATAACATGGCTCCATCTCAATGAGGAGTGCAATTCTGCTACACCTAATTTATGACCGATATATGCAAACAGACTAATGCCTGCTACTTTTCCCACAGCAAGCCCTAATAGTATACCAAGCCCCAGAGAGCCAGATATAACTTCTAATAGACCAACATCCAGTTTTACTCCTGCATTAGCAATAGCGAAGATTGGAATGATAAAGAATGCATTAAAGTCAACTAGGGCATTTTCTAATTTCAATAATGGTGGCCTTGCATTTTGTGTGTCCTTTTTCATACGATGTAGTATCTTCCTTTGGTTTCTGTCCTGTAGTGGGCTTTGATGTTCAATGTCTGATTCTTCCAAGGCCCTGACGTTTTTCGAAGTATGCTCTTTTAGAGCTTTGCTATCAAGCTTCGGTTTTACTGGAATAGTAATGGCGAATAATACCCCTGCAATGGTTGGGTGAACACCTGAATTCAGAAAGCAATACCATAAAGCGACTCCTCCAAGGATATACCAAAATAGACTTTTTAGACCCAGGCGATTGCATAATAGCAAAATGATAAATATGCCTGCACCTGTACCCAGGTATAACCAACTTATCTCATGACTGTAAAAAAGAGCAATCACCAAAATAGCTCCTAAATCATCAGCTATGGCCAAAGCTACTAAGAATACTTTGAGCTGTGTGGGTATTCGTTTTCCAAGTAGTCCGATGATACCCAATGAATACGCAATGTCAGTGGCCATCGGTATACCCCATCCGTTTATGTTTTCTGAACCAATATTAAGAGCAACAAAAAACAAGGCAGGGACGACCATTCCTCCAACTGCTCCCATGAGCGGCATGGAAGCTTTCTTTAAGGATGATAACTCACCGACCATCACTTCCCGTTTCAATTCCAATCCTGCTACCAGAAAGAATATGGCCATCAAACCATCGTTAATCCATTCTTCTAGCGTAAGGCCGAATGTGAAGTGCTCGGATAACTTAAAGAGAAATTCATCAGAAAGATAATGATGGTAGGCAGCCGACCATTGGGAATTACCTAGCACAAGCGCTACAATGGTTGCTACAATCAGCAGTAACCCGCCAGTTGTTTCTCTATCTAAAAACTTTTTAGCAGTTTGCTGAATGTAAGCCAGTCCGGTACTACTCTTTTTTACTGACTGATCCATTCTTTTGCTTCTTCTTTTTCCTCCAAATCAAAGTAACGGATGGTTGCACTGGTGAAAGGTTTCATAAATTGAGTGATCCAATCCTGCCATTTCTTTTCACCTACCATAGCTATCATTTCATAGTCTTCAGCATGGGATAAGTCCATCTTAATATCTTCCCATAATCCCTTTATATCCCATCCTGTAAAATCCTTCATTTCAAAATACCATCGTACTTTCTGATCTCTTTTCACGATGTTATTAATCAGCGGATGTATTTTCTGGATATCCTTTTCAGTCAGGTTATCTTCGGCCTTGGTGGCTATTATGTTGTTTTTGGTGAATTCCAGAATCTGTAGCATAGTTAATTTTTAAAAGGTTCTATATGAATATGAACATCAATTATTTGAGGGATGTTTTCAACCAACCTATCTTTTACTTTGTGAGCTATCAGGTGACCTTTCTTAACTGATAATTCACCGTCTATCCAAATATGAAGATCAACGTGGAACGCTGGCCCCATTTTTCTGGAATGGCATTGTTCCACTTTTTCAACTTCTGGTATCTGCTCGGCAAGGTAGATAACCTCCCTATGAAATTCAGGATCCAATGCTTCATCTAATAATTCACCAATGGCAGGGCGGCCAATCCCGTAGGCATTGTAAATGATAAAAGCGGCTGCGATAAGTGCTGCGTAATCATCAGCTACCTCATATCCTTCACCACCCCAAAGAGCAATGGATATTCCTATGAATGCCGCTACAGAGGTAATAGCATCGCTGCGATGATGAAAGGCATCTGCTTTTACAGCCCCACTTTTTATTTCTTTGCCAGTTTTCAACACAAAACGATATAGTAGTTCCTTTGTAATTACCACTAAGACTAAAATTATTAGGGTATAGGGTGCAGGAGTTTTATGTGGATTTTGAATATGAGAGATGCTGTCTTTAATAATGATAAAAGCCGCACCCACAAGTGCCAATGAAATCCCAAGTGCAACCAAAGCTTCCACCTTACCGTGCCCGTACGGATGATTTTCATCTGCGGGCTTGGTAGACCATCTTAAACCCACCCAAAGCATCCCGGAGGTTACCACATCTGTCCCTGATTCTATTGCGTCAGCTATAAGTGCATAAGAGTGACCAAAAATTCCTCCCAGAGCTTTTACGATAGCCAATAATGCACTCACAACAATACCAATCAGGGTGGTTTTTAACCCTTTTTCAGATATGGCATTGGGGTTTCTTTTACTTTTCATTTAGCCAGTTTCAATATTCTCACAGCCCCGCGTATCACAAAGGCGAAAACTATCCCTCCAATGGCCAAATCGGGCCATTTACTATCCAGGAAATAAACCAATACCCCCGCCAGGATCACTCCGCCATTTACGATAATGTCATTGGAAGTGAAGATGGCACTGGCTTGCATGTGCGCTTCATCGCTCTTAGCTTTATTTATCAACCAAAGCGAAACCAGGTTGCCGATGAGTGCCAGCACTGATATGATAATCATCCATTGAAACAGGGGCGTTTCGCTTTCGCTGAAAAACCTGCGCAATACCTCTGAGAAACCCAACAGTGCCAATCCCATCTGAAAATAACCACTGATTTTGGCTACTTTTTTCTTTCGAGACATTGCAGCACCTACAGCAAATAAGCTCAGACTGTAAACAATTGAATCAGCAAGCATATCCAGTGAATCGGCCACCAAGCCCATTGAACGTGATATCCATCCAGTAGTCATCTCTATTACAAAGAATCCGAAATTGATGCCCAGCACCCACCAAAGTATTTTACGTTGTTTGGATTCGTCAGCCGCCAAGGGCATCTCGACTTCATTTTGGGTGTTTTCTAACTGATCGTTGAGTTTGAGTTCACTAATGGCCTGATGAATCTTGTCCACTTTTTCCGTGTGATATACCTCCAGTCTACGATTAGGTATATCAAATGAAAGTTGTTTTACCTCACTATAAGGCTCAAGTTTCATGCGGATCATCTGCTCCTCTGAGGGGCAATCCATTTTACTGATGTGGAAGGTGGATTTTTTCAATGCTTACTAGTTAATTATCAGTTGGCAAAAGCAGTTGGCAAAACGTGCATTCACTTATTTTCTGATTTGAATCTTTCAATAAAATATAACTTATGTGATTTCATAATTTCTCATCATGCCCATATCTTCATGCTCCAGGTTATGACAGTGATATAAGAAAAGACCGTTAAAGTCTTCAAAACGCATGATAATTTTTATTTTCATACCAGGCATAAGCAGTACTGTATCCTGCCATCCATCATCGATAAGGCCATCTTTCACCGAATCCCAGACAGCTTTATCCATTTCAGAGGTATCTCTTTCCAAAATATTGAATTGTACCTGATGCAGGTGGATGGGGTGGGGCATTTGCATCATGTTCTTCATCATGCCTCCCTGTTTCATCATCCCACGATCGCCCATCATATTGTCCATCATTCCACCATCGTCCATCATTCCACCACTGTTTACCAGCTCCCATATCTCCGTAGTATTGAGCTTTACTGTTTCCTCTTCAGTAACTCCGGTTGTTTCCCAGGTTCTTCCATTTATAGTCCATTCCATACGTTCCATAAAGAACCTGAAGGTTCTTGGGTTATCCTGATTGACCGCTGTGGAAGGATCTATTCTGTTAAAAGCGACTAATCGATCAGGTAAGACGAAATTATTTTTTCCTTTCTCATTAGCTTTTATGGTAAAAACAGGGTATTTACTGCCAAGAGACAGGCTGCTGCTCATGTCTCCCATCATTCCCCTACTCATCATCCCTGAAGAAAAAGGCATACTTTTCATGATCATTTCTGTACCTACGGGCTGGTCTTTTAAATCGATCCAAAGATCAACCCTCTCTGCTACACCTAGCATTACATAGGGCAGGGTTTTGGGTTTGTCCAGGAGACTGCCATCTACACCAATTACCGTTACGGGAGCTCCATTATTCCAGGCCAACTTATAAAAGCGCGAATTGGAGCCATTTAGTAAACGAAGCCTATAGGCACAACCTGCTTTCAGGGATAATTGCTGATTGGCTTTTCCATTAATGAAAATTCGATCACCCAAAAAACCCATCATCCGGTCCATTCTTCCGCTGTCAAGATATACCAGTTGGTTATTGCTATCGAACGTGCGATCTTGTATCACCACCGGCAGATCAAATTCCCCTTTCGGTAAATTGAGCTTTTCCTCTTCTTCATCAGTGACGATGAGCATTCCTGCCAGCCCATTGTAGACTTGAGGGCCGGTGCGGCCGTGCGGATGCGGATGGAACCAATATGTACCGGCCCGGTTCATGATTTCATATTCATAGATGTAGGTTTCGCCATTTTCTATTACATCTTTGGGATGGCCGTCATATTGCTCAGGCACATGCATACCATGCCAGTGGACGATACTCTTTTCGGGTAAGTTATTTTGGAAGCGAATACGGACTTTCTGTCCTTTACGTACTTTGATGATCGGCCCCAGATAGCTCCCTTCTAGGCTTTGAAGCGCTTCGTTACTGCCTCTAATCAATTTCCCCTCATACACCCATACCTTTGTTTTTGGACCAGGTAGAATGGATAAGTCACGCTGCACTGCTTTCAGTTCCAAATCTATATCAGGCTGAAAATCCCTACTGAGTTTAGGCTTTGTTGTATTAGAAGATTGACTGTTGCAGGAAGAAAAGAAAGGCCATATCATGGTAACTGCAGCGCCTGCTCCAGCCTTAGCCAAAAATTTTCTTCTGTTTATTCCGAAAGGTTCTTTCATATCTTTTTAGGTTTAAATTATTTCCGTATCTGCCTTACCAACCAGACAATCAAAAGCACCAGCACTACCAGCAAGAGCCCCAAAATAGCCACATCCAGCGGCCACCGTGCATACCAAAGTTTGTTCAGTGATCCATCATAATTTTTTGCTTTAGTTTTTACTTAATTCAGCCTTGTCTTTCCTTATTTTCAAAAACCACTTTTCCCCTGCGATAATCAGGGTTAGCAAAACTGCCGATACTATAATCAGTAGCATGTCACTCTGTGATTTCATCCAAATGAAAGCTACCAAAACAACTACGTCAAGCACAATAGTGGTCAAAAGTATAGCTCCGTTTGCCTTGATTTCTTTCCGCAAATGTTTAAAAACACCCCATTGTATAATGATATCCATAATAAGATAAAAAATTGCTCCTAGAGAAGCAATCCTGCTAAGGTCAAAAAATATGGTTAAAACAATGGCGAAGACTATGGTATAAGTCAACATATGCTGCTGCAGGTTACCCGGCATCCCGAAATGTTTATGGGGTATCAATTTCATTTCGGTAAGCATCGTTGTCATCCTGGAAATAGCAAATACATTGGCCAAAACACTGGATACGGTTGCAACGATGGCAATTCCAACGGTGAACCATAGACCATATTTTCCGAAAGCCGGTCTGGCTGCTTCAGCCAGGGAGTAGTCTTTTGCTTCTATAATCTTGGGAACGGAAAGATTGACCGATACTGCGAATGCGACTAGCAAATAGACAATAGTACAGATAAGGAGTGATATCCATATCGCTCTTCCTACGTTCTTGTGAGGCTTGACAATTTCTTCACCGCTATTAGTGATGGTAGTAAATCCTGCATAAGCCAGGATAGCAAGCGCGAGGGCACCTAAATAACTCCCTACGGAATAGTCGCCTGAGATTTCTGAAGGGATAGCTTCTCCAAATGAAAAACCAGCGGCCCAAAGTCCTCCAATGGAAAAGATGGCTATCCCGCCAACCTTGATAATTGCCATGACGAAGGAAACCCTGTCAATGACTTTATTACCAGCAATGTTGATCAAAAAAGTGATGACCAATAAAATCACGCCCAGCAGGGGTATCCAGAAATCGTTCTGATTTCCATCAAATAATTGCATGGTATAAGATCCGAATGTACGTGCTACTAAACTCTGGTTAATGATCATGGCGAAAGCCATCAATAGCGCAGCTACAGCCGTTATGATACCTTTACCATAAGCTTTTTTTAAGTACATGGCAATACCTCCGGCAGATGGGTAAGCATTCGACATTTTTATGTAGGCATATGCACTAAACCCTGCAATAATTGCTCCGACCAGAAAGGCTATAGGAAACAATGAACCGGATAATTCAGCCACCTGTCCCAGTAAGGCGAAAATAGCTGCACCAATCATTACCCCGGTTCCCAAGGAGATAGCTCCTGTGAGTGAAAGGCTGTTCTTCTTATATTTACCCATTGTCTATTTGGTCTTTTTCAGTTCTGCTTTTCTTTCTTCAAACTCCGCTTTGTCAATTTCTCCTTTGGCATAGCGGTTCTTTAGCGTCTCCATTGCTGAGCTTTTACTAGTGCATGGACTGGCTCCTTTTTGAAAGATACCACCTCTACCCAGCGCAACAATCAAAACGATGACGAGTATTACCCCAATAATCCATCCGTACATCATAATTTGAGTGGTTTTAAGTCTAGATTATTATTTCTCAAAATCTTTCAACTACTGATTTAAGCTTTGATTGGATTTCTTCAGCTATTTTGGCTAAGTCTTTATTCCCTACGGCCTGCATGGAGGCCACCGGATCCACTGCTGCTATCTCTACGCCATCATCGGTTTGTTGAACGATTACATTGCAAGGCAGCATCGCACCAATTTTATCTTCGGCTAATAATGCCTTATGCGCGAAGGGCGGATTGCATGCACCGAGTATCCTGTAAGGACGAAAATCTTCATCCAACTTTTTCTTCAGTGTTTCTTTTACATCAATTTCGGTAAGAATTCCGAACCCTTCCTCTTTCAGGGCCTCTGTTACTTTTTGAATCGCTTCTTCGAAGCTTACGTTCGTCAATGTTTTTTCGTTATAATATTTCATGTGTTTCATATTATTTTGTTATTGTTTCCCTTCATTATATGAATTTTGCTCGACAAAGTCCGTAACTATTGTTACAAAGTAAAGAGCCCTATTTAGTTGGTAAAGGCAGTTGACAATGTCTTGAATTTTCACTGATACTACTTACTACTAATTCTTATAAGCCAACAACCGCAACGCATTAAACACCACTACCAGCGTAGAACCTTCATGAATCAGTACGGCAATGCCAATGTTAGCAAAACTGAAAATTGTGGCTGGTATCAATAAAGTAACTATCCCCAAACTCACCCAAAGGTTTTGCTTGATAATGCCTTTGGCTTTTCTACTCAAACCGATAGCAAAAGGCAAGGTCTCCAGCTTATCGGCCATAAGGGCTATATCGGCTGTTTCCAGGGCTACATCACTGCCAGCTGCTCCCATGGCAATACCTACGGTGCTATTGGCCATGGCCGGGGCATCATTTACGCCATCACCTACCATGGCTACTTTAGATTCTTTTTCTTTGAGCTTTTTAATAGCTTCCACCTTTTCATTCGGCAACAGGCTGCCCCAGGCATCCGTAAGTCCAATCTCCTTGGCCACTGCATCTGCTACTTTCTGGTTATCACCCGTAAGCATGATCATACGCTTGACACCGATTTCTTTCAGTCGTTTTAATGTGTTTTTGGCTTCTTCCCTCGGTGTATCCATCAGGGCAATAATGCCAATGTATTTGTCATTTTGACGGATCAGCATGGTAGTATTGCCCTCTGATTCCAGCGACTTTACTTTTTCTTCTGTTTCCTTCTCCGGCTTATTACCATCCAGAGATTCAAACAGGTCCAGGTTGCCTATGTACACTTTATCATTACCCAGGGAGGCCTTAATCCCCTTGCCAAGTACCGCTTCCAGGTCTTTTGCTTCCGGAATATCAGCCCCATCCAATCGCTCTTTCCCATCCCGCACTACAGCTTTGGCCAGAGGATGGTCGCTAAGGTTTTCTACGGCTACTGCTATTTTTAACAGTTCTTGCTCGTTTACATCGCCTAAAGCAACTACTTTAGTGAGCTTGGGCTTACCTTCTGTTAGTGTTCCGGTTTTGTCAAAAGCCAGGGCGGTGAGTACACCCAGATCTTCCAACGGACGACCACCTTTGATAAGCACCCCGCTTTTGGCAGCTCTTGCCACTCCGCTTAGCACTGCACTTGGGGTGGCTATTGCCAAAGCACAAGGGCTGGCTGCCACCAATACGGCCATTGCCCTGTAGAAGCTTTCACTAAAGGGCTCATCTATGACCAGAAAAGCAAAATTGAGCAACACCACAAGTACTAATACAGATGGCACAAAATACTTCTCAAATTTGTCGGTGAGCCGTTGTGTCGGTGATTTCTGGGTCTGGGCTTCATTGACCAATTTTACCAAACGGGAGAGGGTAGAGTCCTTCGCTACTTTAATGACTTTGATTTCCAGCGTATTGTTGCCATTTATGGTACCCGAAAATGCACGGTTCTCATCTTTGATATCATCTTCCTGTGACCAGTCTTTATCGGGATTATCCACCGGTTCTTTATCTACCGGCACACTTTCCCCAGTGATGGGAGCTTGGTTAACGCTGCTCGTACCGCTGACAACCACCCCATCAGCAGAGATTTTGCTATTAGGCTTCACCACAATGATGTCACCGATGCTCAATTCTTCAACATCGACTTCTTCGGTCTTATCATTTCTCTTAAGCAATGCCATTTTAGGAGCGAGCTCTGCCAAAGCAGCAATGGACTTGCGAGCTTTGTTCATGGCGTAGTGTTCTAGCGAATGCCCCATGCTAAATAGAAAGAGAAGTAAGGCACCTTCCGCCCATTCGCCAAGAATAGCCGCTCCAATGGCAGCCACGAGCATCAGGAAGTCAATCTCAAAGCCGCCTTTGGCCACTGTTTGAATGGCTTCTTTGGCTGTAAAATAGCCGCCAAAGAAATAAGCCATGATATAAAGTGAAAGACTTACCCAGGAAGGCACAGCTTCGATATAACTAAGCCCAAAGCCAATACCTAATAATGCTCCGCAGATAATGGAAAAGATCAACTCTGTATTTTTACCGAAAATACCGCCATGTGAATGATCATGATCTTCATCTTCCTCATGGTCATGTTCCTTATTACCTTCCTTTTGATCTTCGCCTTTTTCATTTTCTTTTACTTGCTCAAGAAAACGTTCGGCACTCACCTGCGTATCGGGCATATCAAGCCCATCTTTTCTTAGGGCTTTCAGGATTTCGGCTTCATCTGTTTTGGCGGTATCATACTCTACCCGCACCATGCCTGATGCCGATACAGAGGCTTCCATAATACCCGCTATACCTCGGAGACCACGCTCAATGTTACGAGCATGGCGTGTATGACGAATACCATCTACTTCTATGAGTTTATGTCCAAATTTCCGTGTGATTTCCGCCCCGGTTTGCTCTGCTAGCGACTGAATGCGGTCTATGGAGATTAACTCCGGGTCGTAGTGAAAACAGAGCTGGGGTACTCCGTTATCCTTTTCATCAGACACATGCACTTTTTCCAAACCCTCTTTGCCTTTAAGACGCTCGATGAGTTTTTCTACACATTGGTCCTTCTCATCGGGGACTTCTGGCAGGAGGAGTGGTATTTTTATTTGTAGTTTTTTCATGTGAATATTATTTATTTAATTCAAAATCATGAGGGCCTTGGAGCATACATGATGATAAGCATACCTATTAAAGCAATTGTTCCACCTATTATGTCATACCTGTCGGGCACAACCCCTTCTATTTTCCAGCCCCATAGAATGGCCATTACGATAAATATTCCGCCATAGGCGGCATAGACCCGGCCAAAATGGGCCGGTTGCCATGTTGCAACAATACCATAACCGACCAGAATTAAGCCACCCAATACCCCAACCCACCACGGTTTGCTCTCACGTAATGAAAGCCAAACCATATATCCCCCGCCTATTTCGCAAAGCCCGGCCAGCACGAATATTCCTAATGATTTTATGATAATTCCCATGTTTCACTTTGTTTAAATTTTTTAAACTGAAATCAATCGAACCCCTCGATAGCTTAACAACAGAGTGTTACTTGTGTCGTTAATAATAGGATTCTTTTCGCACGGAACTCCTGATTTTCCAGCTCCTAAGTCACTTACTCATTTTAGTTGAGCATCCATCACAAATTCCTTTTATAACTAGGTTGGCCTCTTCGGGAACATACTTTGGAGGTAATTCCACTTCAGGAATTTTATAGCTGGTCAGGCATTTAGTTTGTCCGCATACTCTACAATGAAAATGGAGGTGTAAGTCTCTCTCTATCTCACATTTGCAACCTTCTTCGCACAATGCATATTTAGGCACACCTGTGCCATCATCAATACTGTGTACCAATCCATTATCTTCAAAAGCTTTTAGCGTTCTATAGATGGTTGTTCGATCCGATTTCTCAAAGTCTTGATATAAATCGGTCAGACTCACAGCTGCCTCTCGTCCCAGTAGGTACTCGAGTACCAATAGCCGCATGGCCGTTGGTTTGATTTTGTGTGATTTCAAGTTTTGTTCTAAATCTTTGATCATAGTCCTATTTTTTAAGAGAAGCACATGTCTTTATTCTGTAGGCATCATCTATTTCAGAGACGTAGATGATCCCATCACCTGGCTCTGGCGTTTTAGCTTTGCCACATATTAATTGCACGGCTTTTTCCATTTCTTCATTTTGGCAGACCAGCTCCAGTTTTACAATCGTGCTATCTGTAAAATGAAAGTCTAGGGAAGGTGATGCATCAGGATTTTTATGAGCCCCTGTGCCTTCTCCTTTGGAAAGTGTTACACTTTCAAACCCAGCATCCTGAAGTGATTTTACCACTATCTGTACTTTCTTTGGCTTTATAAATGCTTTAATCTCTTTCATAATTTAGTCTTTTTGAGTGAATCCTTTTCTTATATAGAAGGAAACAAGAGCAGCTGGTACAATGTGGAACCAACTGTCTTGTCAACTTCTCATTAATGACCGTGTTCAGTAGCGCCTTTCTTCATTTCAGAAATCAGGTCATATGCACTGTTCCATGCTACCTTGGTTCCCTCTGGAAGAGGTGCTAATAATTTTATTTCTGTCCACCCATCTTCAGTAATACCTGTTCTCACTTCAACAGCTTTAAACGCCCATTCAGTTTCTCCATCTTCTTCGTGGGCCTCTGCTATAAAAATATAAGGCTTGCCTTCTTCTTCTATTATGGCAGCTTCCGGTAATGCTGGTACTTCATTATTCCCAATTTTAATTTTACCATTGATATACATCCCCGGTATCAGAAAATCTTCCTTATTATCGATCTCTGCATGCACATGTACTGCTTTAGGGTTTTGTTCAAACTTTTTACCGACCGAATAAATTTTGGCAGTTAGCGTATTCCCAGGAACTGACTCGACCGTAAAGGTTACTTGCTGTCCTTTTTTTACTTTATAAACGTCCTTTTCAAACACCATCATGTCAGCATGAATATGGTCGGTATTGACAATCATGAACATGACTGTTTGTGGTTCAACAAATTGCCCCATTTGAACTTTAACCTTTTCAATATAACCGTTGATCGGGCTTACGACAGGTATGTATTGATATATTTCACCGTTTCTTACTTTGTTAGGATCAAGGCTTAGTTGTCTTAGTTGCACCTCATAACCTTTTACCTCTCCATTCATTGATTGGAAATCTGCCATTGTTTCCTGGTAATCTTTACCCGAGCCAACTTCTTCCTCATACAAACGCTTTTGACGGAGCATTTCCTTTTCAAGGAATTGAAAGCGACTATATGCCTTAACATAGTTGGTTTGCAACTGTGTTAAATTGGGGTGGGAAAGGTATGCCAATACCTGACCTTTTCTGACCTGATCTCCTTCTATCACTTTGATAGAGGAAATATTAGCTCCCAATATGGCTGTTACGGTCGCTTCATGCTGTGGAGGCACTTCTAACTGACCATTGGCCTCTACAACGCCCGATAACGAGCGGGTGGGTAGTGAGTCAATCTTGATCCCCAAACTTTCAAATTTGAGATTAGAGAGGTGGAGCTTGGTCATGCCCTCTTCTTTTTCAGTGTTAGCCTCACTAGGTTTTTCTTTCGAAGGTTCTTCCATGTTAGTGGCAGAATTGCTTTCACAATTCGTAAATACCGATACCATTAGTATCAGTGCAACTATATATATGATTTGCTTTTTCATTGTGCTTATATATTTAATCTTATGATCCATTATTAGTTTGATGTTTTTAAGTAGTATTCCAGTTGGTAGCGGCTATTCAGATAGTTGCCGAAGGCATTCCAGGAGTCCACTTCAATGCGAATGGCATCTCGTATGTTTTGTAGGAAGGTTACATAGTCAATAGCTCCTTCCCGATAAGCCAAAATGGCTCCGGTTCGCTGCTCCTGAGCTAGCGGAAGTGCTTTGTCTCGGTAGTAATTCCAAGAGTAAAGCCACTTCAGGTACTGCTCTTTGATCTCTTGATAGGCCGCATTTAATTCCAATTGGTTCTGCCGGAAGTTTTGACTAGCGATATCTCGTTGGATTTTAGCCGATTGTGTCCGTCCGAGTTCTGGGCCGAAAAACAGTGGAATCTTTATCCCTACCTGGTATTGGTAAAAGCCAGATTGCCCGGCAATCTGTTGTCTTCCATACTGGCCTTGCAACTGCGGTAGAAACTGAGAACGCCTTTCCTTTATGGTAGCATCCGCTACATCTACACGCTGTTTTGAAAGGTTAAGTAATGGATGACTCGAAAGTGAATCTGCCACATAGTTCAGGGGCTTATCCAGTTGAGTAACCGGGATATTTGGTACGGTGAACAGCGTGTCATTGGCAAACCACAAGTTGAGCCGCTGCAAGGCACTGAGATAATCTCGGTACGCCTGTTCTTTCTGTATCTGTACCTGATTGGCTTGGTTGGTGGTAGCCAGGTATTCCAGTTTAGAAGTAGCTTCCGTTTCTAACCTAATTCTTGCTGCTCTTTCAATATCTGTAAATACTGAATCTAGCTTTTCATACACCAGGTAGTTATTTTTGGTTGCATAAACCCTAGCCCAGGCCTGGCTTACTTCTCTTTCCAACTCTATCACAGAGAGGTTAAGGGCGGATTCAGCCAAAGCCACCCGTTCTTTTTGCAATTTCAAACGGGGTGCTATTCCAAAAACGTCAATATTTTGTTGCTGTATGCCTATCTGGGTGTAGACTCCATCCGAGCCGTTACCTACTTCCTCTTTTCCGGTAAATACCTGGGTATTGCCAAAGTCCCATGCTGTTTTCTTTAAGGCCTGTTGGCTTTCAATTTCCAGTCTGGCTGATTGAATTATTGGATAGCTATCTACAGCCCGTTTTTTCGCCTGTTCTAATGTGATAGTTGGTAGGCTGTCTTTCTCTTGTTTCATTTGTTGGGCATTGGCCACTGCTGGCAATCCTAACAATCCACCGCAAACAATCAGGGCAACGATCACGTTGGCATTCGGTGCTTTCAGTCCTTTTTTTCTATCACTTCTTCCTTCTACAAAGGTGTATAGCACTGGCAGCACTACCAGCGTAAGTAAAGTTGCTGTCAGCATGCCACCAATTACTACCGTAGCCAAAGGCCGCTGTACCTCTGCTCCGGCAGATCCTGAGAAAGCCATAGGTAAGAAGCCAAAAATATCAGTGGTTGCGGTAAGCATAATGGGTCTTATACGCTCTTTAGTTCCTGTTAAAATTCGATCTCTGATGCTTGTAACACCTTCTTCTTTGAGAGAATTGAAGCGGTTGATCAAGACAAGACCGTTCAACACGGCAACCCCGAAAAGCACTATGAAACCAACGCCAGCGGAAATACTAAATGGCATATCTCTTAGCCATAAGGCCAGTACACCACCAATGGCTGCTAGGGGAATGGCTATATAAATCATTATGGATTGTGAGAAAGACTTTAATGCGAAATAGAGCAAAACAAATATTAAGAATAGCGCTATGGGAACTACAATGCTTAATCTGCTTTTGGCGCGTTCAAGGTTTTCAAACTCTCCTCCGTAGGTGATATAATACCCTGGAGGTAGCTCTAATTGTGCATCCAGTTTTTTCTGAATATCATTAACAACTGATTCCACATCGCGACCTCTGGTATTAACTCCTACATAAGTACGTCTATATGTATTATCGCGGGAGATTTGCATTGGCCCCGGCACATAGCTAATGTCGGCTACTTCTTTAATGGGAACCTGGGTGCCATCGGGTAGATCAATATAAAGCGTGCGCAGGTCATCAATACTTTTGCGATGTGCTTCGTCAAAGCGAATAACTAGATCAAATCTTTTTTCACCTTCAAAAATCACCCCGGCTACACCCCCTGCAAAGGCTGAACTCACATACTCATTGAGCTTTTGAATGTCCAATCCATACTGTGCTATTTTGTCTCTATTATAGCGAACCGTCATTTGAGGAAGTCCTGATGTCCGTTCAGGGTTTACATCCCCAGCACCAGGCACGGTAGAAATGATATCGGCCATTTCCTGTACTTTGGCAGCCAAAACCTCTAAATCTTCACCGTATAACTTGACCGCAATATCTTCTCGGACTCCCTCTAACAACTCATTAAAACGCAGCTCCACCGGCTGGGTAAATACCAGGTTTACGCCTGTCAGATGCGTCTCTAACTTATCTTTGATTTGCTCAATTAGCTCATCTTTAGTCTCTGCAGACACCCATTGGTCTTTATCTTTTTCTAAAATGAGGTACATGTCCGCTATATCCATCGGCATAGGGTCAGTAGGTATATCAGCCACCCCGATACGAGCGGTTACGGTTTCTATTTCCGGAAAACTTTCCAGTAACAGATTCTCGATCCTAAATGATACCTCTTTTGATTCAGTTAGGGAACTTCCGGGCCTGATGAGTGCCTGCATGGCGATATCGCCTTCATCAAGCTGAGGCACAAATTCACCTCCCATACGGGAAAAAATAAACCCAGCTGCTCCCAGCAGTACAATAGCAACGATAATAACGATAGCTTTAAAACGAAGGGCACTTCTTAGTAAGGGTAGGTAGGTCTTTTGAATGCCACCAATGATTTTATCACTTACTCTTTCCAACCAGCGTTCAAAGCGCCCAAACCAGTTATTTTTGTTTTGGATGGGTTTCATGAACAATGCTGACATCATAGGCACATAAGTGAGGCAGAGGATTATGGCACCAATCATGGCAAATCCAAAGGTGTAGGCCATGGGCTGGAACATTTTACCTTCCACACCAGTAAGGAATAATATGGGTGCAAACACAATAAGAATGATAATCTGACCAAAAAATGCGGAACTCATCATGGTGCTCCCTGCATCATAAGCCACCTCATCCATCACACCTTGGTTGAACTTGATTTTTCCCGATCGGATACGTTTCTGTATTTCATAGACCGTTCCTTCAATAATAATCACGGCCCCGTCAATGATGATTCCAAAATCAATGGCTCCCAGACTCATCAGGTTGGCCCACACATTAAACTGTTTCATCAGGATGAATGCAAACAATAATGAAAGTGGAATGGTGGTGGCTGTGACAATACCACCCCTGACGCTACCTAGTAAAATTACCAGAGCAAAAATTACAATTAATGCTCCTTCCATCAGGTTGGTTTTTACAGTGTCAGTTGTTCTGGAAATCAGGTCACTTCGATCTATGATTGTATTGATGACCAATCCTTCAGGTAGCGATTTTTCTACCTCTTCCATACGCTCTTTCACGTTTTGAATCACTGCATTGGGGTTGGAGCCTTTCAGCATCATTATGATACCTCCAACAGCTTCCTTTCCATCTTGCGTGAAGGCCCCATAACGTACCTGGCTCCCGAAGTGTACTTTCGAGGCAACATCACCTACGGTGACTGGAATTCCGTTTTCGGTTTTTATGACAATTTTTCTAATATCATCCAGCGAACGCACTAAACCTTCTCCACGGATGAAATTGGACATCCTGTTCTTCTCAATGTAAGCTCCTCCTGTATTGACATTATTTCTTGCCAGTGCCTCATAAACCTGCGAGATGCTTACATTCTGTGCATTGAGTTTTTCTGGATTGATGGCCACTTCGTATTGCTTGATATAACCACCGAATGAATTCACTTCAACCACCCCATCAAGCAATGTAAGCTGCCTTTTTACAATCCAATCCTGGATTGTACGTAACTCCATGGGTGTATATAGTGAGTCGTAACCCTCTTGTGGCTGTATTGTGTATTCATAGATTTGGCCTAACCCGGTAGAAATGGGCCCCATTGATGGGCTTCCAAATTTCTCGGGAATGGTTTCTTTTAATTCGTTTAGCTTTTCCTGTACCAACTGTCGGGGCAGATAAGTACCCATATCGTCTTCAAAAACAATGGTGACAACAGATAGGCCAAACCTAGAAATAGAGCGAATTTCATCCACCCCTGGTAAGTTGCCCATGGCTAGCTCTACCGGATAGGTGACGAATTGTTCTATATCCTCTGTGGCCAGGTTAGGAGAGACCGTAATTACTTGCACCTGGTTGTTTGTGATGTCAGGTACAGAGCCTAAATTGACTGTGGACATGGAGTATATACCCACTCCGATGAGCGCCAGCGTCAGAAGACCCACTATGAACTTATTCTTTATTGAAAAAGAAATGATTTTATTGATCATATTGCATGGATTATTTTGCGTGTACTGAGAAGAAGTGATGGAAACGTGCCTCAATCCCTACTAGAAGAATCAGGCACACTAGCACAATAAAAAACCACTTTAGAATCTTTTTAGTAGTGATTTTCTTTCTTCTCTTTTTCCTTCTTTTTGTTTTGTGTTTGTTCAATTCTTCAATTGACATTGAAAAAATTAAAAGGATGTTAATGCTTTTTTAAAAGCATAGCATAATGGGGAGAACCAGTTGTTAAGTTCTTCAGTATCAGAAAATGATTCGAATAAAGAGTATACAGTTGTCCCCTGAAAGAGAGAATTTAGGCTTTTGGGGGTATTAGGAAATCGAAAATGTCAATACCCATAAGGTTTTGAGCATAAACGGAGTACATGCCTGGGATTTTATCTGGTTGAGCAATGGATGCGTGCGAGGCAAAATAAACATGAATGTGGCAGCAATGGCAGACACATACCGGAGAGCATTCATCCGCGCCATTTACAGGGCTGTGGGTATGTGTAGGTATATTCTCAGCTACAACAGTTTTTTGACTATCTACATGATCCTTTTCAATAGTATCTGCACAGGCCATTCCTGAGAGTACCATGAAGTAAAAGCTCAATATGTAGCACGCAATTTTCATTTATACAAATATACGTAAATAAGCCATGCAAGGGTATTGCAAAGTTCAAGAACAGTTGGCGCATGTGCCTTTGAGTACCATACTGGCATTAGTTATCTCAAAGCCCGAAGGGATTTGTGTTTGGGGTATTTCAATTTGTGTTAAGCAATAAGTCTCCCAACATTTCACACAATGAAAGTGAATGTGTTGGTCATGGAGTTTACTATCACCACATACTGTACCCAGGCCGTATTTTACTGAACCCGTGCCATCGTGTATACTGTGAATAAGATTTTTATTTTCAAATGTCTTTAGTGTTCTGTACAATGTTGCCCTATCAGCTTGCTCAACAGTTTCAACCAGGTCACTAAGACTTAGTGCGGTTTCTGATTCAATCAATTTTCTTAGCACCAGTAAGCGCACAGTGGTTGGTTTGATATTTTTATTTTCTAACTTCTGTTCAAGCACAATTTAAAAATACGAAGAAATACCAAACTGGATTCCTGATATTTTGGCGGGAGGATTTCCTAGTAGGTCTGTCTGTTGCATGATACGGTAATTTAGCCTGATTACCGTTTGGGCATTTGGGCGGAAGCTTATTGCTGGAACAATTGCCCATATCTCATCTCCAATATCTTCTCCTGTTTCACGGAATGTGCCATTGTTCCAATCAACATATTCTAAGCGCATTGCCAGATTTAAGGTTGCTTGATCAAAGCCAAATAAATCACCTGTCAATACAGGCTGAACAAAGTCAATAAAACCACCTTTTTGCTGGTCACCAAATTGTTGAGAAAAGGTCGTTGGGACATCAACGTTTACCCAAACCCATTCACCAACTATAAATGTTTCAAGTTTAGGCAATGTAGTATTAAAATCAATTGCGTAGACGTCCAGCCTTCTTTTGTCATCGAGTATCAATCCGTCTTCTTCATAGGTATTGTAGATGCCACCCATGTAGGATAGTCCAACTTCACCAATCTTATTATGCCTAAGGGCAATTTTTCCTGTTATTAGAGGCTCACCGTTTGATGACTCTTCAAATCGCTCCTTGTTTTCTTTGGATGCTGGTAAAAATGTTCTATTCTCACCATTATTGATAATGGCATCATTAAAACCATTGGTCAGATATGCTTCATATCCGAATGCCCAATCGTTTACATAGTACTTGCCATATAAACCAAATCCCACGTTGCTCCAGGTGGCAGGAAGCATTTCAGTAGCTGCGATTGGCCGGTCTATGAACTCCCATTTGGGCCCATCATGATTTTGATTAAATGCTCCGATAGGATTCATGACTATGCCCCCTCTTAGATTTAGAAATGGATGAAAATTAATATCCAGAGCGGCAAATTCTATTGCTACCTCTTCTCCGCCTTCTTCAAATTCGATTTCGGAAAGAAACTTAATTTTTCTATGTATTGATGAGGCAACAAATAATGTCATCCGAGGTACGCGGAAACTATGCCCGTCCGTTACCCCATCTTCTCCAATATAACCATAATCAGCTTCAATGTATCCGCCTACTGATACTGGTAATTTACCAACTTGTAAAAATGGGCGATTATAAACCGCATCCATATTGAGTAGGTTTTTAGCAGTATCAACGGGTATGCGTTTCAATAAAGTACTGTCGATTTGACCGTATGTATCTATTGAGAATACAACACCTATTGTCATTAGTAGTATCCAACCATATTTTCTCATGATAAATCGATTTTTAGTGTTTTAATTTCTTTTGTAATTGGTAAGCTTCTCAGCGCTGTATCAGCGGGGCCATTTTGTACACTTCCGTCATTAGTAAACTCGCTTCCATGAGCTGGGCATTGTAAACGATCTCCAAAAACCTGAAGTTCTGTGCCCTGATGTGTGCATTTCATGAGTAAGGCTTTGTATTCATTTGATCCATAGCGAAAGACAGCTATTGGATATCGTAACGCATCATTTTGAACTACGACATGTTTCAAATATTTCTTATCCTCCTTTAAGAAGATGTCCTCTTGAATTTTCAGGAATGAGTCTTCAATTGTTCCTGAAACATACCGCGTACCTGTACAGCCTTGAAGTATTAAGCTAGAAGTCAAAACACCCAGGCATCCCATTCCACAACTTCTTATAAAATATCTTCTTTCCATGACTACAGGGATTCCAGAAATGTGATGATCGCCTCTTTATCACTATCAGTAAGTGAAATGAATAGGTTTTTGCTGTTCTCGGCTTCGCCACCATGTAAAATTATTGCCTCTTCAATACTTCTTGCCCGACCATCATGCATTAAGAAAAAAGATCCGCCCTGTGAGTTGGGAGCCAGACCCAATCCCCAGAGAGGAGGGGTGCGCCACTCATAGGTTTCGGCAGAACCTTCTGTAGCACCATCATCCAATCCCGGCCCCATGTCGTGCAGCAATAGGTCTGTATAAGGATAGAAGGTTTTATTTGATAATGCGTCAATGTCAGACTCCGGAGTAGTCCACTCCGGTATATGACAAGAAGTGCATTGGATATCTGTAAATAGTTGCTTTCCTCGCAATGTCCGAGACTCTTTTTCTGCACGAGGAATTGGAGCCTTAAGTGTGCGAAGGTAAAAAACCACGTCTCTTATGGTCTGATCTGAGACTTCAGGATCTGTACTAAGCTGGCTAAAAGGGTCAATAGGTTCAAAAGTAGATGTAACGCCCATGTCTTGGTTGTAAGCACTTGCAGTTTGTTGTAGCAGGTCTATTGCTGCTGCTTTTTTACCAAACCGGCCAATGATTTTACCATTAATTGGCTGATGGAACCATTTCTGTTCGAAGTAATCAGGCGGTACAATATAATTAGGAACACCAGATATACCGTCTCCGTCTTCATCGAGAGAGTCAACATTTTGAAGGATTTGAGCATCTGTGAGCGCTGCCAGAAATCCAAGTCCTGTCACAGAAGGTGGAGTAAATTTCATAAAGGGGACTCCATCTGGTAATTTTTCAGGCTCAAATCCGGGGATGGCCCTATTTTGCAGCTGTGGACCACCAATTGAAAAGTCGGGTGATGTGTTAGGTGATGTCTGTCCAAATCTCGTGAGCGTAGTGAAAGGATGCCCTTTTCCATCACCCGGGTGACAACTGCCGCACGAATTGGCTACAAACATAGGCCCGAGACCATCTAATGACGAGAACACTTCGTCATTAAATGCTATATCACCATTAAGGAATTGTTTCTGCTGTGCATGTGACAGATTCTCGGCAGGCCCATCCAAGAGTTCATTTTCAGCAGGTGCTTCTGGGATAATCTCTTCACAGCTAGAAAAGATTGATATCGTAATACAAACAACTAGGAAAATCTGTAATTTTATACTAACCATATTTTTAAATATTAATTACTCAAACTTATGATTTGTTTTACAAAAATAAAAATTTAGATTAGTCTAAAAGTAATTGAAATGGAGTCATCAGCTATTGAAAATTATATTAAAGCCATCTACTCTATATGTGATAAGCATGGCAAAACAACAATAACAGCAGTATCGGAAAGGTTGCTAATTAGCCCACCGTCAGTATCAGATATGATAAGACGACTATATGACAAGGGTTTGATAAAGGATAAATCTGACCTGACTTTGAGTCAGGCAGGCGAGCTACTAGCCCGTCAATTGATAAGAAAACATCGCCTTTGGGAAACTTTTTTAGTAAGAGCACTCCGCTTTAAATGGGATGAAGTACATGAGATAGCTGAGCAGCTGGAGCATGTGCACTCTCCAGTACTTACGGAAAGGTTAGAGGCTTTTCTTGATTATCCAAAATTCGATCCACATGGTGATCCTATTCCTGATAAAAATGGCAACTTAACTGATTTGGATGCACTACCACTTAATGAAGCTAAAGTTGGTCAATCTTATATCTTTAAGAGCGTTGTAACTGACGCTCGTGAATTTTTAAATCTCCTGGACAATAAGGGCCTGCAACTTTACCAAAAATGGAAGTTGATTGATAAAGAAGAGTTTGACGGCTCAGTCAGACTTCTGGTTGAAGAAAGTAATAAAGTGCATCTGAGTGATACTGTCTCACGCAATCTTTTGGTAAGTGCAATATAATGTTGATTTTTATTTCACATAATGGACAGATTAACAGATAGTTAAGTTGTGTAAAAATCGTGCAGTCATCATGACTTTTGAGCAATCAAATGGAATTTAGAAGGCCTCATTTTATTGGGTTACCATATCATTTGGTAGTAATGGTTACAAATACCTCTTCATTAAAAACTAACACATCAATACAAACCAAAATGCTACATTTCTATGTGTAATTTTAGTATATTCAATAGTGATCAAAACTTATGGCACCAATTCGTGGTCCCTTCAATTTGAAAAGGCTGTAACATTCTGATTTTCAGATAGAAATAAAGGGGAGTTGTAATCCAGTCATCTTTATTCATGAACTAAATCATCTAAAAGTCACAAAATTAACTGGTTCGTGATATGTTTCGTAGTTAATTGATAATCAGACATATAAAATAGAAATTCAGGAGTCTCCGGCTCCACAAATAGAAAAAGCTACCCGAAGGGTGGCTTTTTCTATTTGTTAGAATCAGTGCATTTCGAACTCGAGACGAGAGTTTGAAATGGAGCAGAGCGGAATTCACGAGGGGTTGTGCGGCATGGCTGTGGGTACGAGTAATCTCTCCGGCTCCACGATCAAGCGCAGCTGGTCTGCGATAAAATTAAGAAAGTCCACCAAGTTTAACTTGAGTGGACTTTTTTGATTTTAGCGTCTGACTGAAAAGGACAGCCAGCTGCATTTGCAGGACTGGAGTTATTAGAGATCAATGAAATTAATCTCTCCCTCTAGTATAATGTTTGAAATGGAGCTCAAACGGATTTCAAGAAGCGGTCTTCGCCCTCTTTAAGTCATCTTAAGAGGTACTTAACGAACTCAATTCACGCACTTGTTTTTTAGTAGTAATATTGTTTGATTCCAAAATATCATTGATGATACTCAAGTGATGCTGAGTATGAATTTTTAAGAATTTTTTCGCTTCAGAGGTTTTCATCACACCCATACTATGATGCTGAAAAAAGTTCTTTTTATGAAGGGTGTCAAATAAGATAATAGCCTTTTTAGCTTTTTCTAACTCATCTAAGATTCCATCCGGGTGGATAGTGGATAAAGGCAATACATGGGCTGGAGCCTTTGCGATCCCTCTTTTTATATGCTTTTTGTTTAACACATAAGACTTTATGGGGTTTTCTTCTGACTTGTAGTCTTCAGGTTCAGAATTTTGTAATGTGTCATACACAGCATTAATAACTCTAAGAGAATGATCAATGTGCCAGGCAACTGAGGCTTCTGAAATTTCGGTGTTTATTTCATCTTTATGGCGTAGGGCCACAGACAACTGGGCCAATATTCTCATTAAATGCATAATACTGATTGAGTTAGTTTTCAAATATAATCAATTAATGTATTGAGCGACAGCATGTCTCTGAATAAATCGATAATCTGTTTAAAACAATATGTTAAATTTTTCATTATTAAATTACCAGCTTATTATTGCTAGTAAATTGACTAATTGATAACTAACCATAGATAAAATGACACAACAAGAAGTATTAGATCGATTAAAAAGCGGAAATGAAAGATTTGTAACCGACAAACTTGAGGGCAATATGCAGGATAGCTCAAGAAGAGGCTCACTTACAGGAGGTCAGCAACCTCATACGATAGTATTGAGCTGTGCAGATAGCCGTGTTGTGCCAGAGCTTGCTTTTGATGCCGGGTTAGGAGAGTTATTCGTGGTGAGAGTTGCTGGTAATGTGGCCAACACATCTTCAATAGCGAGTATCGAATATGCTGTAGCACATTTAGGCACTGAAGTAATTGTAGTACTCGGGCACGAAAGCTGTGGTGCGGTTACTGCTGCAATTGGTGGCGGAGACAATGGACATAATATTAATCACTTACTAAGCCACGTTACACCAGCTATTGCGGCTTCTGGCGATGGGGCTGAAGTAAATAGCGTTGTAAAGAAAAACGCTGAATTAACCGTTCAGGAATTATCCAACAGGTCATCAATTATTAAAAATGCAGTTGAGCAGGGTAAATTGAAAGTTGTACCTGCTTACTATAACCTAGGATCAGGAAAGGTAGATTTTCTTTAGAATTATACAATTAAAAAACCCATCTGCCAGTTGGCCGATGGGCTTTTACCTGTATTATAAAAAAGCTCCTAACCTTATTCGCTAGGAGGTAAGATTACGGCATCAATTACATGTACTACTCCATTTGATGCTTCCACATCGGCAGTCACTACATTGGCACCGTTTACCTTTGCACCGTCAGTTGTGCTTATTGTCACTTCAGCTTCATTTACTGTAGCAGCCTTCATACCATCTGATAAGTCAGTAGACATGACTTTACCTGAAACAACGTGGTAAGTAAGAATCGCTACTAATTGATCTTTATTTTCTGGCTTCAATAGATTGTCTAATGTTCCTTCAGGGAGTGCTGCAAATGCCTCGTTTGTTGGGGCGAATACTGTGAAAGGTCCATCTCCTTGTAAAGTCTCTACTAAATCTGCGGCTTTCACAGCTGATACTAATGTAGATAACGCGTCTGTTTCCATAGCCAGGGCTACGATGTCTTTAGCTGCTTCTTCAGCCTCCATTGCTGCTTCTTCAGCAGGCTCTTCCATTGTTTCTTCTGTAGCTTCTTCTGAAACTGTGTCTTCGTAGTTTTGACTTGAACTACCTCCACATGCAAATAATATAATTGCCGGCACGAGGAATAAATACTTTAAAATTTTCATAATGTTTTTGGGTTTAAATTTGTAGTATAACTCTTGATGTTTCATTTTGTTCAAAAATTATTGAAATAAATTAAACAAAATTTATGGATGCGAGCTCATCGATCAGAAATCAGATAGAATTGCTTAAGAAAGAGCGTGAAGAAGACTACAAGCAATACCAGGAAAAAATGCTCTTCGCATCCCTTGAAGAGCGTGAGAAAAAAGGAGTGACGTGGTACCCTGTAAGACTGGTCAAAGACTACATTTCTTTGGGTGAAAGAGTTACGCTTGAGATTGAGAAGACACACAACCTCAAACAAAGGCATGGTTTTCAGGTAGGAGCCAACGTGGGAGTATTTACTGGTAAAGGTGAGGAAGGTCAGTCAGTTCCGGGAGTGATTAGCTACCTCAAAGACAATGTAATGCGCATTGTACTTAATCAATATAATGTGCCTGATTGGGTATATGACGAAACCATTGGCATAAACCTGCTTTTTGATGACACCACTTATAAAGAAATGCAGCGAACGCTCAAGATGTTGCTTAAAGCAGAAAATAATCGACTCGCTGAATTACGAGAAATTTACTATGGAAACAAGCCTGCTCAGTTTGAGTCAGGTTACAACTACTCGTTGCCCACGTTAAACGAAAAGCAAAATGCTGCATTTACAAAAATTGTAGATGCACAAGATATTGCCTTGATACATGGCCCTCCGGGAACAGGCAAAACAACTACCATTACTAAATGTATTGTAGATGCTGTTGCGAAAGAAAAACAAGTGCTGGTATGTGCGCCCAGTAATGCAGCTGTTGATCTACTGGTAGAGAAATTGGCGCAAGAGGGTTTAGATGTTGTACGTCTGGGACATCCTGCACGGCTTACGCCAGATGTTATTGAAAATAGTATCGATGCCAGAATAAGTAAGCATCCGGAATTTTCAAGGTTAAAAGAGTTGAGGAAGAAATCGGAGGAATTCAGAAAGTTGGCACGTAAATACAAAAGGAATTTTGGCTATAAAGAAAAATCTCAAAGAGAAGCCTTGTTCAGAGAGTCACGAACGTTGAAGGGTGAGTCAAAAGAACTGGAAGCATACATAGCCGACTCACTGGTTACCCATGCCCAAGTAATAGCTTGCACACTCACAGGTGCCAACAATGCATTAATAAGAGAAAGCGTTTTCAAAACCGTTTTTATAGATGAGGCCTCACAAGCTTTAGAAGCTGCCACCTGGATACCACTCGATAGAGTGCAAAGAGTGGTCATGTCGGGTGACCATTTTCAACTTCCCCCGACTATTAAATCGATAGAGGCTGCCAGAGCAGGTCTCGAAGAAACATTATTTTCAAAGGGGATGCTTCATCAATATGATGCGAGTGTAATGCTAGAAACACAGTATAGAATGCACCCCACGATCATGGGGTTTTCAAGCAAATACTTTTATAATGATGGCTTGAAAGCTGCAGAAGAAATACAACATAGGCCATTGCTATTCGATACGCCTATGGAATTTATTGATACTGCAGGTGCCGGGTTTGAAGAACAGTTAAAGGAAGAAACGCTAAGTACTTTCAATAGAGATGAGGCTATTTTTCTGGGAAAATTTATTGGTAACGAATTGCCTATGGACCTTTCTGTAGGTGTTATCGCGCCATACAAGGCCCAAATAGAAATCATTGAGGGAATAATAAATAGATCAGATAAGATAGCACCTATAAGAGCAAACATTACCGTAAATACGGTGGACGCTTTTCAAGGACAGGAGAGAGATGTAATGTATATTTCACTGGTAAGATCAAATGCTAAAGGTGTCATTGGCTTTTTGAAGGAATATAGAAGAATGAATGTGGCTATGACCAGAGCCAGACACAGGCTTGTGCTTTTAGGCGATTCGGCCACTTTGGGCTCCGATCTATTCTTTAGCGAATTGTTAGAGTATATCGAAAAGCATGGTAAGTACAGCTCGGTATTTGAATACAACGATGCTTACTCTCCCGATATAACTTAAATCACAGGATCATCATTAGTTTCAGGGGCTTTCAATTTTTCTTCAAATCCCGGTACATTTTTATGGATCCTTTGGATGATATCATTTTTACCATTTTTATATCCCCAAATATAGCCGGCACTAAATGCAAGAAGGATAAGCATCGTAAGTGAAGCTGTGATTAAAACCTTTTTTAATATCTGCATGCTACATTAACAACTCATCGATAAAGGTGTTATTGTAAAAACAGCAAATGAAGGTAATTTTAAAATCACGCGTAAAAGGGGAAATGGCAAAGGTTTTCGCAGCTTTTGACGAAAAGTTATTTACCTACCTTTTGCCGCCAGGAGCTAAGCTTTTGCGTTTCGATGGTTCAAAAAAAGGTGACGTTGTGCATTTAAAATTGCCGGGTGCAGGAGAGTGGATTAGCAACATCATACATCACGAACAAGGAGAAAAATCATGTCATTTTGTAGATGTCGGAGCCAAACTACCTTGGCCCATTAAAAATTGGAAGCACAAACATTATGTGCACGCAGATGGTGATCATTCTATTATCGAAGATAATATGGAGTTTTCGAGCGGATTGAAACCGTTTGATTATTTGCTTTATCCTTTTATGTACTTTGCCTTTCTACCTCGGATAAGACAATACAAAAACTATTTTAAGAATTTGCAATAGGTCTATGTTAGAGCATTTTTTCTTGTGTCCTTATTGTAGTGCACAAATTTCTATGTTGTTAGATATTTCTGTTCCTCAACAGCGGTATATAGAAGATTGTGAAGTTTGTTGCAATCCAATCGAAATTTCTTTTACTGTAGAAGGTGGTGAAGTGACAGAATTTTCTGCAGTTTCGATTGAGCAATAATTCTTATTTAAATGAATTGGAAATTTATCCTTACTATGTTACCTGTAGGGCCACTGATGGGTGGTTTGATGGTACTAGGTGTGGGAGTTCCGGCTATTCCAATTTTATGGGTTATTGCAAGCATTGCTACTGCATGGATGCTATATCGAAAAGAAGATAAAAAGTGGTTACTCACCGTTTTGGTCTTAGCCGTATTGTGGGGTATAACGCATAATGTGGTTGAAGCTATTTTCTTCGAAACCTATGTTGCCAATAATCCAGAAATTTCTCAGCAGCTTACGAACCCGGATTTTATCCCAAAGAGATATTTTGTATTACTGACAGGCACGCATACAGGATTTGGAGCAGGAATTTTGGCAATGGCACTTAATTGGGTGTTCAAAGTATTTTCTTGAAATCTACTTCAATAAAATACCCACCTTTACTTTAGCACTAAATACCAATGGGTTTGGAGAGTTTCCCAAGATAAATCCATAGTGGTAAATCCGTTGGCTTGGACCATAATAGTCAAAGTAGTCTCTTTCCTCCTGAGTACTAAAGCCATAGCCAATGCCAAACGAGTAGTCTATTAAAAAGAAATTATCATAGACGATCTGTTTGCCAATATTTATTAAAAATGCGCCTGCTACAATATCTTGTTTGTCTTTCACCAAAGTAGGGGTAGGGCTACTGTAATCATCATAAGTGCTCTCATTTTGATAAATAGAAAGCAAGATTTCAGGTTTGATGTAGGAGCCCTTTAGGATGTGAGCATATTTCATCCTTTGTGAGTAAAAATCAGGAGTGCGCATGAACTTAAATCCTGCACCTAAACTAATACCGCTGCTTTTATTGAACTCGTCAGTATCAAAACCGACACCAATAATGCCAAACTGTGATTCAAAGCTACGGCCAGGCTTTATGCTTCGTTCATAGGAAAAAGCTAAATGCTCCAAAGCTGGAGATAAGAAGTGAAGTTTAAGTGCCGTTTTCTTATTGTCTTCATAAGATGCAGGATCCGTCAAAGGATCTTTAAACTCAATAACTCTTCCGCTCTCCAAAACTACCCTTAGCAGTTCATCAACAGCTACTGAAATGATCGGCCCATCAGACTCGGCAGATTCTTTATACTTGACTTCATTTAGACCAACTTCCGTGATCTTGCAGTCAATTACACTTTTGTCTTTTTTAAATATTTTGTCTTGTGCTAATGTACTTAGAGCACAAATGACGAGGATGACTGAGGTGGTTAAGAGCTTTTTCATACTGCAATAAACAAAATTATTTATTATTTATAATCATTATAAATAAAGTTATTGTTAATTAATTATTAATTGAATAAATAGCATTTTTTAAACAATGTGTTTGTGTTCCGGTTAATTACCTATGAAACAATCACTTACAGTTATTCTACTAAGCCTTTGTTTTTTGTGTGTTGGCTGCAATTCCGGAAGTAAGGTCGAAGATCAGTCAACAGATGATATCGATTTGGAATGGGATGAAACAGGGCTGGAAGAGGATTCTATCTACGAGGATGCAGAAGATATAAAAGATGAAGACATCATTGATGATGAATCAGAAGTCATTAATGAAAAAGCTGATTGATTTACGCTTCCTTATATCTTTTATGGGCTATTGCAAACCTTATATCTTCATAGGAGTATTCGTCCCCAAGCTTAGGTTTTATGTCGCCTGCCTTATCTGATGACACTACATTACTCACTTCTAGTATATTTTTCAATTTATCTTCAGAGATAAATTTTAATACAGGTATATCACCTTGTTTGATGTAATGGCATAAATGATTGGCTACAGTGCCTGGTACTAACTCCCTTTTTTCAGCAATTTCTTCTATTGTAAGTCCTTCTTTATATAGTTGATATGAAATCTCACCAGTTGGAGTTTTAACTTTTTTTGTTTGTCTGTTGGCTAGATCTTTACTTCTATCAACGGCTAGATCAGTAGCTGAAAGTTTTTCTTTAGTGAGTTGCTCACCCCTTTCTAAATTGCTAAGTACCAATGCGGCTTTGTTTATATTTTGACGTTGGGCAAAGACCTGAGCCTCTAATAACTCCACCTCTTTCGTGTACTTTTTTACTTTAGATTTTACCTGCAAAGATTCGATATGCTCGTTTAGTTTTTCTTGAATGTTTTTCAACAAAGGTTCAAAGTAATTTTTAGCCTTATCAACACGCTCTATCACTTTAGGTAAATAATGCTTCTCTTGTCCAATGATTTTTACAAGTTGTTTTTGAAACGATACTGCCACTTGCTGTATGGGTCCAATTTCATTCAATACATCTTTTGTCCAGGCTAGATATTGTTGTTTAGCTGACTTGCTTTCTTCCTTATTAAAAGTTTTGATGTGATCCTTAAAGGCATTCTCCAACTTATCAAAGTCAAACGCATCAATGGTGTATGACCTCACGAAGTTTTTCTGATCATCAATCAATTGCTTGCTCAGTGCATCAGCAGGCCTCTTGTTTTGAGCATAATCAATAACAGAAATATCTTCAGCAATTAAATGATTTGAAATCTTTGAAGACAAACTAAGCCCTGCTAAAGAAGTAAGTCTGGAAAGAGCTACATATACTTGTCCGGGAGCGAATGCATCTGAGAGATCTAAAGTCGCTTTCTCAAAAGTAAGTCCCTGACTTTTATGTACGGTGATCGCCCAGGCAAGCTTTAGAGGAAACTGTCTAAAGCTACCCATTGTTTGTTGCTCTATCTCTTGTGTAGCTTTGTTGAGCGTATATCTGATATTTTCCCATTCGTACTTTTCTACCGAAATAGGTTCACCTTCATCATCACAAACCACTTCTATGGTACTGTCATTTAGTGAGAGCACCTTGCCAATTTTACCATTGAAATAACGTTTGTCTTCACTACTGTCATTTTTAATGAACATTACCTGAGCACCCTCCTTGAGTTCCAATTTTTCTGAAACAGGATACATGTTCTCTGGAAATTCATTGAAAACTTCAGCGCTAAAGGTTTTAGAAGAACCTGACAGCAGTTGTAATGCACGCTGATTTATATGGTCAGCTTTCTGATTGTGAGTGGTTATTTTTATAGTATCCTCAGTATTGGCCTCATCTTTTCTATAATAGCTATTGAGCAGATCAACATCTGCAGTTCTCACCTGGTTATTTCTAAACCTATTGAGCAAGCCTACAAACGCTTCATCTTGCTGTCTGTAAATTTTTTCAAGCTCAAGGTATATTGGTGGCGATTTTTCAAGCGCCTTGGCAGCAAAGAAAAAGCTACTTCCATAGTATTTGCTGAGTATCCTTTGTTCATGTTCCTTTACCACAGGAGGTAGCTGAAGCAAGTCTCCAATGAAAAGTAACTGTAGGCCACCAAAAGGTTCCTGCTTCTTACGTCTGACGTGCCTTAATACTGTATCCATACAATCAAGCAGATCAGCTCGAAGCATACTTACTTCATCGATGATAAGCAATTCCAAATCTTGCAAAAGCTGTCTTTTGGTTTTATTGATTTTAAAATTGGCCTTAACCGTACGTGGCGTATTTAATTGTGCTCCATAGCCGTTATCAAATACATAAGTATCATCAGGTATAAATGCACCAAAAGGCAGTTGTAATAAAGAGTGTAGGGTCACACCACCTGCATTAATGGCAGCTATTCCGGTAGGTGCAGCTATGGCTACTTTTTTAAATGTTTCTTGTGCTAATTGATGTAAAAATGTGGTCTTACCGGTTCCCGCTTTTCCCGTAAGGAAAATATGCCGCTGTGTATTGTTTACAAAGCGATTGGCGAGGTCGGTGATTTCATTAGTGTCTTGCTGCATTATAAAAGTAATCTTACATCAAGTATAAGCACTCGCAAACACTTATAACAAAGATGAATAGCATAAATGTATCTGTCTAGATCAATTTGGTAGAGGATGTTTGAATAATTATCATTTATCTCACAATTTGCAACTCTCTTTAAACTATAAACAATCAAAATTATGCATTTAGTATCCTGGAATGTTAACGGAATAAGGGCCATCGTTAAAAAGGGTTTTTTAGAAAGTGTAAAAGAATTATCACCAGATATCATATGTCTTCAGGAAACAAAGGCGCAATTGGAAGATGCGCAAACGGCACTTTCTCTTTTGACTGATTACAAATCTTATATTAACTATTCTAAAGCCAGAAAAGGATACTCAGGAACGGCAATTGTTACTAAAAAAGAACCTTTGGAAGTGACTTATGATATGGGTATTGAAGAGCATGATCAGGAAGGCCGTGTGGTTACAGCCGAGTTTGACCAATTCTATTTAGTGGATGTTTATACCCCCAACTCGGGCTCGGGGCTTAAACGCCTTGAATATAGACAAACCTGGGATGAAGCTTTTTTAGGTCATTTAACAGCTTTAAGAGAGAAAAAACCAGTGATTTTGTGTGGTGACTTAAATGTTGCACACCAGGAAATCGATATTGCCAGAGCCAAGGAAAATTACAACAAGTCTGCAGGATACACACAAGCTGAGATTGACGGTTTTGAGAGGTACCTTGAAGAAGGTTGGGTAGATACATTCAGAAAATTATATCCCGAGGAAGTAAAATACTCTTACTGGAATCAGATGTTTAATGCCAGGGCAAGAAATGTAGGCTGGCGTATTGATTATTTTTTAGTGACTGAGGACTTAATGCCAAAAGTCAAAGAGGCGTATATCTACAATGAGCATATGGGATCAGATCACTGCCCTGTAGGAATAGAAATCGATTTTTAAAAAACGAACATTTGTATCGATAAATAGAATTAATACAGAATAATATTCTGATTTATAAGGTTTGTGCGGATTAAAATTGATTGAACGATCTATTTTACAGATATTCGTTGAAGTTATTTTAAACCTAAACCAATTATAATGAAGAAGTTAATTTATTCAACCATTGTTTTACTATGCTGCGGAGTAATCTTCGTTGCGTGCGAAAATGAAAGTGTTGCTCCTGAAGACACTGTATCACCAGAAATTCTGGCTAAAATTCAAAGCCTTGGTTTCAGTACCGAAGGTGTAATCCATTTTGAGTCGGGTTACTTAGTTGAAAATGACATCTATCTTACTGAAAATGATCTTGATAGATTAAAGCCAGGTGAAGCAATACCAACAGTGGAGCAGTATAGCACTAATAATTTAGTGACGGCATTGCCACGCACAATAACAGTTTACATCAGTGCACCTTCTAGCTCTAACGGTCGAATTGCTGCCAGGCCAGGTAATGGAAATGGTGGTGGTAAGCCAGGGGGTGGCGGTGACGGTGGTTTCGACTACAGCGCTACTTATGGCGATGCTGTAGATGAAGCTATCAGTAGATTTAACGCTCAAAATCTAACCCTGACTTTCCAAAGAACAACCAATTCTTCAGGCGCTGATATTGTATTCACTCGTCTGAACAAAAGAGATGAGCGAAGAGGAGTATTAGGCTCTGCTGGTTTCCCTACATCTAATGGAGACCCTTATGGCGAAATTAAAATGAGTGGTGTGCTAGAGTCCTCTTACGGGCTTGGTGTAAATGGTATTGCTACAATTATGGCGCATGAAATGGGTCACTGCATTGGTTTCCGTCACACAGACTATTTTGACAGAAGCATTAGCTGTGGATCAGGCGGAGACGAAGGAGATGGTGGAGTTGGAGCTAACCACATTCCAGGCACCCCTACAGGAGCTGATCTTCAAGGAGCCGGTTCTTGGATGCTGGCATGTACTGATGGCGGAAACAGACCATTTACTAATGGTGATAAAACCGCTTTAGACTACTTATACTAAGAAATAGTAAAGAAATCATAATAAAAGACCACCCTGCTACAGGGTGGTCTTTTTGTTTGTAAATAGCATTTAAGCAAAATAAAATATGGCTAAATATTAAATGAAAAAATTATAATATCGGGTATGTTGAAAATAACCAAAAAATATATTGCCACATAGTTTTGGTTTACGCATATTGCGAGAATGTATTTTTAACCTTAAACCAAAAATTAACCAAATGAAGAAGATTTATTCTTACATCCTCGCTGGCGCAATGTCTTGTGCTATGCTTGTATCATGTGAAACTGAGAGCGTTGCTCCAGAAGAGGCAGTATCTCCAGAGATTCTTGCCAAAATTCAAAGCTTAGGCTTTAGCACTGAAGGTGTTATTCACTTTGAGTCAGGATATCTTGTAGAAAATGATATCTACCTGACGGATAAAACATTAAATGAAATGTCTCCAGGTACTGCGATACCTTCTTTGGAGCAGTATAGCACAAACAATTTAGTTTGTGGGCCTAGAGTTATTACCATGTATGCCGCTGAGGGTGGTAGAAAAGGGTATAGTGCAGGAATGATCGCTGGCCTTGATGAGGCAATCAGTCGTTACAATGCTCAAAACCTTACCATCTCATTCCAAAGAGTAAGCTCTTCTAACAATGCAGATATTGTTATGAGCAGACTTAGCAAGAGAGATGAAAGAAGAGGCGTGTTAGGTTCTGCCGGATTCCCTACTTCTAGCTGTGATCCTTACGGAACAATTAAAATGAGTGGTATCCTTGAGTCTACTTACGGGCTTAGCACTGATGGTATTGCTACTATCATTGCGCATGAAATGGGTCACTGTATTGGTTTCCGTCACACAGACTTCTTCGACAGAAGTATTAGCTGTGGTGGTAGCCCGTCAAACGAAGGTACCGCTGGTGTTGGTGCAAACCATATTCCAGGCACACCTACTGGCGCTGACTTAGCGGGTAACGGTTCTTATATGTTGGCTTGTACTGATGGTTCTAACAGACCATTTACAAATGCTGACAAAACAGCTTTAGATTACCTCTACTAAGAGATAAGATATATCAATGTGAAAAACCCTGACGGAATCGTCAGGGTTTTTTATTTTTAGTGTATGAACAAATTACCCATCTATCAAGTCGATGCTTTTGCGTCTAAATTATTCACTGGTAATCCTGCAGCAGTTTGTCCGCTGGAAGAGTGGTTGCCGGATGAAACCCTCCAAGCCATTGCTGAAGAGAATAACCTATCTGAGACGGCCTATTTTGTGAAAAATTCAGACCACTTTCACATTAGGTGGTTTACTCCAAATAGCGAGGTTGATTTGTGCGGTCACGCTACGCTTGCGGCTGCTCATGTTATTTTTAACCACCTTGGGTATACGGAAGAGTTAATCAACTTTCAATGCCGCAGTGGTAAACTTATGGTAAAGAAATCCGGAGAAAGCCTCAAAATGAATTTTCCAGCTGATGAAATCAAACCTCTTAAGTCATTTGAGGAATTGTCACAGGCGTTGGGTATCGAAGTGAAAGAAGCATATCAAGGCGTTTCTGATATAATGGTTGTTATTGAAAGTGAGGATATGCTGGTTAAGTTAAAGCCTGATTTCCGGGCGCTAAAACAAGCAAGTAAAAGAGGAGTAATTGTTACTGCCAAAGGCGATAACGTAGATTTTGTGTCTCGCTGTTTCTACCCTGCGGTTGGTATAGATGAAGATCCAGTCACTGGTTCAGCACACACCACCATGACTCCTTATTGGGCTAAACGCCTTGAAAAAAATGACTTAGTGGCGATACAACTGTCTTCGAGATCAGGTAAAGTCCACTGCACATTATTAAATGATCGGGTAGAGCTATCTGGTCAGGCCATTACATATTTGGAAGGAACCATAAGTATTTAGCTGAAAAAATGCTGACCTTGTATTAACTTACTATTAGTGCTTTAAAAAAAAGTCACACGACTTGGCAACGTTCCTTATACCAACCCGTCTTAGTATTGAAAATTGCAAATAGATTGGATTCGGGAAACCAGTTACACCATTACCTGATTGAGAGAAGTCTGACAGGTGACAGAAAGGCGCAAAATGAACTTTATAACCTATACTGCAATGCTATGTACAACATATGCAGACGCATGTTGGGCAATGAAGATGACGCAAAGGATGCTTTGCAGGACTCATTCATTCATGCGTTCTCCAAGTTACCGCGTTTAAATGATTTCTCACTTTTTGGAGGATGGTTAAAGAGAATTGTACTGAATAACTGCATTGATACGCTACGTAAGAGGCGTGAGTTTGATAATATTCAAACTACACCAGAAGCAGTAGAAGAGGATGAAACACCTGCTGATGAATGGAAGGAATTTACAATTGATAAAATTATGAAGGCGATGGATGGCGTTTCTGATGGTTGCAAAACGGTATTAAACCTTTATGTATTTGAAGGCTACGATCACACTGAAATCGCACAGATTTTGTCAATTTCAGAAGTAACCTCAAGGAGTCAGTACGCTAAGGCGAAAAAGAAAATTAAACATATTCTTACAACAGAAAAGTAAGTACTATGAAACAAGATGAATTTAAAAAATTCGTATCAGACCAACGTCAGGAGTTTGAGCTATACGAAGCCGATAATCAGGAAATGTGGTCAGAAATCCAGCGGAGGTTAGATCAGAAAGATCGGTTTAAACCGCCAGTTTGGTTAAAAGTAGCGGCTGTTTTTGCTTTGGTTTTTACTTCTTTCGTTGCCTGGTATGTGGTAAACAACGAGCAATCCTTGCCACAACAGGTAATTGAAATGGAGGCCTATTATGGCCCGTTGACTGGCGAAAAAATGCAATTTATTAAGAGCAATCAAGATATTGATCCGGCCATTTTGCAAGACCTTGAAGTGTTGGATAAAGCGTATAAGGAATTAAAAGAAGATTTGAAGGATGATGTAGATAATCAGGAAGTGATTAATGCAATGATTCAAACCTACCGGGCTAAACTAAAAATCCTGGAACAGATTTTAAGTGAAATTCAAAATGAAACTAAAGATGAAGGCGATGAAATTCTTATTTAGTCTGATTGTATTTGTAGCTTCTATCACAAATACGCATGCATTGGAAAGCTCTAAGGCTACCAAACAGATAAATCGCGCCTATAAAGTAACGAAAAATGTTAATCTGGAAATTAGCAATAAGTATGGGCAGGTAATTATTAATACATGGAAGAAGGATTCTGTATTGATAAAAATAGATGTAACAGGTTTTGGTAAGGATAGAGATGCTTCTAAGAAATTGTTGGAAAGGGCTGAATTTGAATTCAGTCAGATAGGGGATTATGTGATTGCAGAAACAATTCTTGATAGATCACAAGGCTTCATCAAAGACTTGTGGAACAGTATAGGCGATTATTCCAAATCGCTGCTCGGTAAAAATAAGCTAAGTATAGATTATGAAATTTACATGCCCACAAGTGGTAGCATTAACATTATTCAAAAATTTGGAGACCTGTATATTGATGATTTACATGGCAAAGTCACTATAAATTTATCGAATGGCAATCTCAAAATGGACAACCTTACAGGTACGCTTAAGCTTGATTTAGAATTTGGGAGAGCCAATATCAACCATATGAAAAGCGGTATCATAAACTTAAGATCAGCCGAGTTTGAAGTGGACGAATCTAATAACATTGAACTCACCAGTAGTTCATCAACCACTGTATTTAAGACATTATCAAATCTCAAAATTGATTCCAGAAACGATAGAATCCGAATTGACTCATTGGAAACACTTCATGGTGATGGCAGTTTCAGTAATATTTTTATCAAACATATTGGCCGCACAATATTGGCTGATATGAATTATGGAGAGTTATGGGTAAGCAAAGTGGGGAGGAATTTTAAGGACCTTCAACTTAGAGGTAAGTCAACGGATTTTGATTTGATGTTTTCTAAAAATTGCAAAATAGATGTAAGCATAGTTGGCCGTGAAGATGAAATGACACTGTCATATGGGAACTATGAAAAAACTGTGAATGAGGATGATGACAAACTCATAGAAGTAAAAGGCACTTTGGGAATAGGGGATGTGAAAGGAGGTAACGTGGATATATATGCCAATGATGGCCGTGTGAAAGTACAATACGAAACTCAATAAATAATTTAAACTCAACGACAATGAAAACCCTAAAAATCATAGTAGCCATGCTGTTCTATTCAACAGCGGTGTTGGCTCAGGAAAAAATTAACGAAATAAAGCCCAAGCCGAAAATTAAAACCGTGCTGGGCAAAGACTCAAGAATTTCTGGTTTTGGCAGCCTGGAGTTGAAGGCGACAGAGTTCAAAAGTGAACTCACATTACTTCCAGGTTTTAGTGGAGGAATGATTCTAAATGATCATTTTGTTGTGGGGATTGGCGGCTATGGTATTGCTACTAGGGTTGGTTTTCAAGGTGTAAACCCAGTATCTGATCAATTTCTATACGGAGGTTATGGAGGGCTGTTATTGGGTGCAATTATAGCTCCAAAAGAAGTCATTCATGTATATATACCTATACTAATTGGTGCGGGTGGTGCATACATCACTGAAGAGAGCCCGGATGATATTAATCAAAATGACGATGCTTATGATGAGTCTTCCGCCTTTTTTGTGGTCGAGCCGGGTATAGAATTGGAAGTAAACATCACAAAGTTTTTTAGGCTAGGCATAGGTGGTAGCTATCGATTTATTAAACAGTCAGACTTAGAAAATTTTACTGATAATGAGCTATCAAATTATAGCGGGAACATCTCAATGAAGTTTGGTGGGTTTTAATAGAAAATTTTCTTCTATTAAATGAAACCTTGACCCTAACCCTGTTTGCAGCCGAAAACAGGGTTAAAAAACCTACAATTTGCGTGATTTTATTCTAAGATATTTGATCTAACTTCAAATAGGTCAAAAAACTTAGGAGTCATGTATAATAACAACACTACAAAAGCTCCATGGAAGAAGTGTATACTATTCATGGTAGCAACCATGCTGTTCACAACAGCATACAGCAAAAATTCACGCTTTAAATTTATTAATAACAAAACAGAAACCTCATTCAGGTTTACTATGGTTCAAAACCTGATTGTCATTCCTGTCAAGGTTAATGATATGGATCTGAACCTCATACTAGATACTGGAATGAGGTCTATTGTATTATTTGGAAAACATTTTGAGCGCAAACTGGAAACACTTGATAATGTTACTGTTAAACTATCAGGTTATGGGAAAAAGAAAAATCGCCCGGGAAAGCTATCGTTAGGCAATGAGATAAACATTGCGGATGTACTCGGCACTGAAATGGGTATTGTTATCATGCCAAGCCCGGACCTATTTAGGCAAGTAGGTTTAAAAGACATCGATGGTATTATAGGTTATGAAATTTTCAGTCGATTTAAAGTAAAGATTGATTATCCTGGCACTGAAATAACCTTATACGAACCCTTCGTAGATCTTTCGTTACCTCAATTTGATGCCATTCCATTAACAATAAAAGATACCAAACCTTATATTCCGGCCAAGATGGTCAATAGTGCTGGTGAAGAAACGCAAGGATATTTTCATGTAGATACCGGTTCGGCTCAGGATATTTTATTGTTTCATCATAAAGACAAACCGCACAATTTTAAGTTTGCCAGAAACACTAATGTTGGTGTAGGTATCGGTGGAAAGATTAGAGGATACAGGGCAGACCCAGCAACCATATCAATAGGGAAGTATTACAACAAAGAAGTTGAGCCTAAATACATTTTAAGAGGCTTTTCCAATCGTGAGCTACAAGATGCTCAGGGAAGCATTGGCTCTGACTTCCTGAGTGATAGCATTATTGTATTTGACTATATACATCAAAAGATGTACATAAATAAAAAAAGTGATGCTGGAGTATATTATATAGTAAACAGGCCAGTTTACTAACCGTAAATCTCATTAAGAAGGCCAGCAAGTCTAACGCCAGCTTTTAGTAGCTGTTGTTTTACCGTATCCCAGTTTTTATACAGGTACTCGTATTTCAGGTTTTCGTCTTCAGGTATGTCATATACTTGTCCTCGCAAAGTCATGGCTTCTTTTGTCCAGTCTCTGATCGTTGAGTTTTGCCATGCAGTCACCTGAATCTTATTTGTATAATCAATAGCAGCGGCAAGTTCAGTATAGCTATATTTTTTATCATCAATCATCTCCGAATCCCACACTCGATGCAAATTTGAGCTCTGCCAAAACCACTTAATTTTCACCTGGTTGCCTCCGGCATCTTCTCCTGTGCCTACATGTAGCGGCTGGTGAATGTCACCTACCAGATGGATAAGAATTTTCAATGCTTCTGCTTCTTCCTGTTCAGACAGGTTGCCTTGCTTAAGTTTATTCACCATTCTTTCGATAGCCTCAAGTGCATCGCCTGTTTCAGCTTTTTCAGATTGATCATAAGTCATGCCATCAGGTATTGTTACCCAATGCCAGGTTTCCATATGGTCATATGCTTCATCAGATCTTATTTCATCCATCCATGTGCTGGCTATAGCCATATTTTCACCTTTTAAAACACGGGCTATTTTTTTACTCGCCTTTCGGGATAAGTACTCTTGTGCGATGGCTCCTATGGCACGATGACCAATAATGCCCCAGCCATAAGAATTAATAGAAATGAAAGTAAGTAGAATGAAGGCAATTTTCTTGAGCATACGTATAAATTTTGCTCAAAGAAGTGAAATTTATCTCACTTCTTATATAATGTATTTATAAGTGGTTATTTTTTGATTTTAGATGACTGCTTTTCTAAATCAAAAAGGTCATTGAGTATGTCAATGAGTGTTTCTGCTTCTCCTCGTTTACAAGCAGCTTTAAGTTGCAGTACAGGTAACTTCATCACTTTTTGCATCATACTTTTAGTGATCTTTTCTACCCTTTTAGACTCATCAGCGGTAATGTCTTTTAAATAGCGCGCCAACTCTTCTCTTCTGATTTCCTCCAATGCGTTTTTAAGCTTCTTTATAGTTGGAGAAACGATCATTTCTTTAGACCAATCGTTGAAATCTATGATGGCTTCTTCAATGATTGTTTGTACAGCAGGTACAGAAGCCATGCGCTTATTTAATGCTTCCGAAGCTTTGCTTTGAATATCATCAATATTATAAACTAAAGCGCCTGGTATTTCTTCAACTGACATTTCTACACTACGAGGCACTGATAAGTCAATGAAAAATTTGAAAGAAAGTATCTCTAGTTTAGCTACTGCCTCCTTGGTGATGAACGGAGTGTCAGCCCCAATGGATGAAATAATGATATCAGCATCAGCTATAGCATCAGCTACTTCTTCAAAAGGCCTAAAAGTAAAATTACACTCAATGGCTAAAGCCTCAGCTTTTGCTTCAGTCCTATTTGTGATAGTAACATCTTGAAACCTTGAACCAACAAGATTTCGGCATACATCTTCACCAATCTCACCTACACCAAGTATCAATACCTTAGGTTGCTTAAACTCTGAAGTGACATCTTCAATAAGTTCTTTGGCAGCGTAAGAAACTGAGGCAGCACCATCTCTAAATGCTGTCTCCTGTACCACGCGCTTGTTGGTATAGAATATGGTATGCATAAGCCTGTGAAGGAATGGTCCGGCCATATCTTCATCAGCACTCCATTGGTATGCTCTTTTTACCTGATTTGAAATTTGCAGGTCGCCAACAACCTGAGCCTGAAGACCCATTGAAACCTCAAAAAGGTGCTTTACAGACTCTTTATGGTTTGAATAAAGCTTAAAGTGTTTTGAAATAGTGTCGGCATTCAGGCCTTTTAATAATGCAATGCCTTGAATAATCTCGTTACTGTAATCTTGTACATGATTGTAATAGATCTCGGTGCGATTACAAGTAGATAAAATAAGTACATCTGTAGCCTCGGTGAAGTCACCGATAAACTTCAGTAATTTCTTAGCATTTTCTTCATTTAATGCCAGTTGCTCCCTTATTTCTATGGGAGCACTTTTAAATGACAGACCTAAAATTTTGAAATTATTGTGCATAACTTTTCTAGCCGACTGCAAATTTAATTAGTAATGGCTAACTATTAAAATGATGTTAACTATTTATAATACTTCCAAAGTACACCATTTTGCAACCTTAAGAATATGCCACTGATCAACTCAGTGTATGATAATTATCATAAGATTTATTATTTCAATATATTAAAATAATAATAAATCAACTATTAATTATACTTTTGTGGTTATGAGTTGGCTCTATCGCTGGTTACGTATTTATTTTGGCTTCTCCAAAACGGAGTCAAATGGCTTTGTTGTGCTCATCCCTGTCATTTTCCTTACAATAATATCACCATACATTTACCGTAACCATTTGTCTGGTAATAACATTGCGCTTGATGTAACAACAATGGATAGTTTAACGGCTGTGTTGGATAGTACATTGAAAATGAAGCAAAAAGATCGGAGCTACAGTTATGATAATCAAAAAAGATATCAGGCTAAATCATCGACTGGTTACAAGGACTTTAAAAAGAAAGAAGTTAAGGAGAAGGTTGTAAAAAAGTATAGTAAAAAAGAGAAGTTTGAACCATTTGATATAAATGAGGCTGACACCATTGCTCTAAAAAAGGTGTATGGTATTGGCTCAGTACTTTCTCAACGGATTATTAAATATCGGGATTTGTTAGGAGGATTTACCTCAAAAAAACAGTTCAATGAGGTCTATGGTTTGGAAAAAGAAGTAATTCAGAGGCTGGATTCAATGACGTTTATCAATGAAGTTTTTACTCCAAAGCAGCTTTCAATTAATGAATTGAAGTCTTATCAACTGGATGACCATCCGTACTTAGATAAAAAAACAGCAAGAGCTATTGATGCTTACAGGAGGCAGCACGGTAAGTTCGATAGTATTGAATCCTTGTACAGTATGCACCTCGTTGATTCGGCTGATGTTAAAAAAATAGCTCCTTATTTAAAATTGTGATTTCACATATTTGCGGGGATAGTAAGATAAATTTCTGAATTTTTCGTTTACTTGGTAATCTATGCATCAATTGCTCAAGTCATACCTAAAAAGACTTACCAACCTCACTGCAAATAACAGGTCGTTACTATTGCTCAAAGTCCCTGCCGAGCAGTATATTGATATTTACGACTTCAATTTCGTTTCAGAGGGAGGTTGTTCAGCAATAATAGAAAACCTCATTGCAGGTCGTACTACAAAGCTTGCACCTGTTACAGATAGCCGTGATGAAGATGCAAATATTATTAGCAGAAAACTCAAAAGACTTCAGCGTTCTGATAAATTCATCAGAGATGAGCGTGGCTCACAAGATTTATATGTAGGATGGCCATTTGTTAGAGGTAAATTCAATGATGGCACCTCAGTCCGGGCCCCTCTATTGTTTTTTCCAGTAGAGCTGGATCAGGAGGGTAAGCACTGGAAACTATTTCTAAGATCCTCGGGAGTGATGTTCAATAAGTCATTTTTGTTGGCCTATGCCCATTTTAACGAAATTAAAATTTCAGATGATTTTCTGGATAGGAATTTTGAAGATTTTGATACAGATCGTACCGTTTTTAAAACTGGGCTCTACCAATTATTAAAGGATAGTCCTATAGAGCTAAACTTTAATCAGGAGAACTTCCAGGACGAAATCAATGCATTTGAAATATTTAACAAGAAGGATTTTGAGGATACTCATAACCAAGGACAATTAAAAATGTTTCCTGAGGCTGTGCTGGGAATATTTCCGCAAGCCGGCTCTTATCTTGTTCCTGACTATTTAAACCTCATTGAAAATAAGTCAATAAAAGATTTAGAAGAATTTTTTGCTGAGCGTACACTTGACCAGCAGTCGGCACATCAGATAATAAGAAGTGTAACTGAAGAAAAGTCTTTTACACCTTTTAAAATGGACGCACATCAGGAGATCGCTTTAAAAGGTATTAAAGGAGGCAAGTCTCTTGTCGTACAAGGCCCTCCTGGCACGGGCAAATCTCAATTGATTTGCAACCTTATAGCAGATCATATGGCTGTAGGTAAAAAGGTACTTGTAGTTTGTCAAAAGAGAGCAGCCCTCGATGTGGTCTACCAACGTATGGACGAAAAAGAGCTGACCGACTTTCTTGGTTTAGTGCATGATTTTAGAAATGACAGAAAACATATATATCAAAAAATAGCACGGCAGGTCGATCGTATTGATGAATATAAGATGAAGAATAATGGGCTGGATGCTATTCAGTTAGAAAGAAGTTTTCTTCAGATGAGTAGGCGTATCGATCAAATAACGGAGGAACTTGAAGAATTTAAATTTGCCCTTTTCGATGAGTCTGAATGTGATATTTCTGTCAAAGAACTATATCTCACCTCTGACCTTGAGAAACCAACAATTAATATTAAGCAGGAGTACACCAACTTCAAGTTCGGTGATTTACCAGCCTTTTTACTCAAACTTAAAAATTATATTGACTATGCTCAGATGTTTGATAAGACCGATCACCCTTGGGGTGAGCGCGTATCCTTTCAAAATTTTGTAGCGAGCGATATTGTTAATATAAATTCAGCTATTGATGAAGTACCTGCATACCTCAAAGGTATTGGTGATCAAATTGAGGCCTTGGTGGGACAAAGATTAGATTTTGATGATTGTGACGCGATTTATAGCAAACGCGATTATGTGGTGGAAATGCTCAGCATTCTGAAAGACAAACAAGCGTATGAGTATTTTCAACATATGGTGGGGCATGCTGATTCAGAGACGAGTTCGTTATGGCTATCAAATACAGAACGTGTGCTACTTGAGTGCTACAAGGGTGTAGGTCCGGAAACCAGCCTGCCGGCAGATCAACTCGGTAAGTTTCAGGAAGTGCTGCAACGCAGTATGGATGCTCGAAAAAGTCTTGTGAGACTGATCCAATGGAGTCTTTTTTCAAAAGATAAATACTTCATCAAAAGAGTATTGGTGGAAAATGGGCTCAAAAGAAATAGAGAGGGCTTTAAAACCATGGTCAATAAGGTGGATAATCGCCTAAATCTTGAGCATAACCTAACAAAGATTAAACAAAAAGAGTGGATCAAGGATGTGCCAGACAGTTATGAGAAAGTGCATTTCCAGAATTGGTTTTATATAATGAAGATGGCTGTAAAGGCTAAGCTCATCTTCAACTCCGTGAGAAATCTTAAGGAGTTTTTCAATGTCAAAAAAATGACATATGAAGAATTTAGGGAGAAAATAGAGGCACTTTATGCCATTTTAAGAGACTTTTCCCAGAAAAAAACCGTGTGGCAATTGTATCTCACCTCTTCTCAGATTGTCGCGATTACTGAAGACGAGGACAAAGGTGACATTCTTAAGAAATCTGTTAAGAAAGATTTTGATGCACTATGTGAGTATGATAAGCTTAAAGCTAATCTTAACCCTCAGGAACATGTGGTAATCAATAAGCTTATTGACAATGAGAGCGTGGCACTCGATGGCATGATGGCGTTGTTTCAAAACAGCCTCCGACTCGCATGGATTGATCACATTGAAACGAAGTATCCTATTTTAAGATCGGTTTCTTCGATGAAATTCCAGCAATTAGAAGCTGAGTTACAAAACTGTGTGAGGGAAAAATTGAGGTTAAGTAACGATATGCTACTACTAAGAGCCCGCGAGAAAACTTATGAAAATGTAGAGTACAATAGACTGAGTAACATGGTTACATACAGGGACTTGCACCATCAGGTTACCAAAAAGAAGCGTATTTGGCCGATTCGTAAAGTCATTGACCAGTTTAGTCATGAGTTGTTTGATCTTATGCCTTGTTGGTTGGCCAGCCCAGAGTCGGTTTCAGCCATTTTTCCTATGAGAGAGATGTTTGACCTTGTGATTTTCGATGAGGCCTCTCAGTGCTTTGTTGAGCGAGGGATACCTGCTATCTACAGGGGAAGACAAGTGTTGGTAGCCGGGGATGACAAGCAGTTAAGACCCAACGATCTATATATGGTAAGGTATGAAGAGGAGACTGATGATAGCGATGTAGCACTGGAGGTAGATTCCTTACTGGAACTAGCCAATCATCATTTGAAAGATGTACAGCTCAAAGGTCATTATAGAAGCAAATCCTTAGAGCTGATTGATTTTTCTAACAAGCATTTTTATGATGGTAATCTTAAGCTGTTGCCAGATCAGCGGGTGGTTAATAGCAATGAACCCGCAATTGAGTATGTGAAGTTAGATGGTGTTTGGGAAAATAATACCAATAAAGTAGAGGCAAATGCCGTAGTGGATTTACTCTTGCGAACTTTAAAAATAGAAGAAAATAAATCCGTTGGGGTGGTAACATTTAATGCCCGACAGCAGCAACTTATTTTAGATATTATAGATGAAAGGTTCATTTCAGAAGGCAAAATTTTCCCACCAAACTGGTTTGTAAAGAATATTGAAAACGTACAAGGTGATGAGAAAGACATCATTATTTTTTCAACAGGCTATGCACCTGATCAAACCGGCAAAATGGTGATGCAGTTCGGAAGTTTAAATGCGGTAAACGGAGAAAATAGGCTAAACGTAGCTGTGACAAGGGCTCGTGAAAAAATTGTAATCATTACCAGCATTTACCCACAGCAACTGAAAGTAGAGGGGCTGAAAAACGAAGGTCCAAAACTCTTGCAACAATATTTAGCCTATGCTAAAGATGTTTCTGAAGGGACTTTTGTTCCAACACCACAACCAAAATCTGAACACCATGTCGATTGGTACTTAAAACAAAAGCTACAGGCCTGGGCTTCGGAGAAAATCTCGGATTACACATTTTCTGAAGAGTTACCGTTTGCAGACCTAACAGTGAAGCAGGATAAAAAATACCTGGGTTTGATAGTTACCGATGATGATTTGTATTATCACAGTCCTTCTATCAAAGATATGCATGTGTACACTCCGTTTGCGCTAAGTGGTAAAAATTGGAAATTCAAAGGTGTGTTTAGTAGAGAGTTTTGGAATGACCCGAAAAGGGTAGAGGAGGGTATTCAAAGATTCACCGCCCTACAGGACCCTGAATCTCAGACCAAATCATAGCTGATTACCACACGTTTTACAAAATTTAGCACTGTTGCTGTGATCGCTGTCCCCACAAATGGCACACTTTCTCATGGCCTCTGGTGGAATATTTTTTCTTTGAGACATTTCGGCAGAAACGATGCCAGTGGGTACTGCTATCATACCATAACCCAATATCATTATTAAGGTGGCCAATGCCTGACCGAGTACAGTTGCGGGAGCAATATCACCGTACCCTACGGTGGTGAGTGTTACCACAGCCCAATAGATGCTACGCGGTATACTTGTAAACCCATTTTCTGCACCCTCTATCATGTACATCATGGTGCCAAGTATTACTACTACAATAAATACACCGCCTATGAATACCGTAATTTTGACACGGCTGGCACGTAAAGCTGCAGTTAGATGCGAAGCCTCACCTAGAAAACGCATCATTTTCAATACGCGGAAAACCCTTAAAAGTCTAATACTTCGTATGACAAGTAAAGAGTGAGCCCCTGCCAAAAACAAACTGGCATAGGTTGGAATGATAGAAAGTAAATCGATCAGTCCAAAAAAACTCCTTACATACTTCCAGGGCTTTTCTACTACAATTATTCTGGCAATGTATTCAATAGTAAATAGGACGGTAAATATCCATTCGAATATGTATAATAAATTACCATACTCGTGTTTTATTACTGATACGCTTTCCAGCATTACCGCCAATACACTTAGCAGAATGGCTATAAGTAATGCTACATCAAAAATTTTACCCCAGTATGTGTCGGCCTCAAAAATGATAATCTTGAGCCGCTCCTTCCAGGTCGGTTTATTATTGCTCATAGAGCGCTTAAGTTTAAAAAATGTTTATTCAAGTCCGATCATGATAAAGGCTCCCCAATAAATCGGATCACGGTATTCTGTTCTGATTTCCTTTTTAGCTTCAATAAATGATTGTCTTTTATTACCAGATTCTAACCACTTTTGGTAGAATTTAGTCATAAGCTTTTGCGTTGCCTCATCATCAACTTTAAACATACTCATGATTAAGCTTTTGGCTCCAGCAACTAAAAATGCACGCTGCAGTCCATATACTCCTTCACCAACTGCCAACTCTCCCAGGCCTGTTTCGCATGCACTTAACACAACCAATTCTGTTTGGTCAAGGTTTAAGTTCATTGCTTCATAAGCTGTAAGGATGCCACTTTCTACATTGTAGTTGTAGGCAGACTTTTTGAGTACATCACCAGCGCCAGATAACAATAAACCAGTTCGTAAAAGTGGGTTCCTGGCAGCTTCTGATTCACTCATTGCAATTTGATCTGATACATCATGCTCTTCTTCAGGAGTAAAGAAACCGTGGGTGGCAATGTGAAATACTTTTGGGTTATTGAGTTTTTTTATTTGTTCCTCGTTAGCTTCATTTTCGGTATAAGCGCTAATGTCCCAGCCACGATCTACTAAAAGATTTCTCAATTCATTTACTTCACGGGCCGTACCAGGCAAAGACTGTATATCTCCACGACTGGCTGTCAGGTAAAAATCAGGGTTACCAAACATAGATGCCTTTTTATCATCTTGTACTATTTGTGTTCTAATTTTATTGATGTAAATGTCTTTGGTATTACTTACCAATATTATGTTGGAGTTGTCAATTACGTATTTCCCATCACCTGTTGGGATTGCCTCAAGGTTAATTTGATTATATACACCATCTGCTGATAAGTATATAGTCGCATAATTACCTACCACTTCTCTTAGCGGGTTCCAGTAGACATCATAGCTCATCATGTCAGGAATTTTAAAAATGATGCTGTTGCGATAGTTTACAAAATACCTGTGCTCTAACTCTTTCCCGTTTTCTATAAAAGTCACTTCTGGTTTTTTCTGAAGGTCTTTGCTTTTGAGATAAAGTGCAGCATACACAACAGAGTCTGTGAATACATGATCGAAATGTCGGTATCGCACCATTTCCACGGCCACTTCATTAGGACGAAGTACTTTTTGTACATCCTCCCAAAGAATTCTTTTTTCCTCACTTGCCTGACTAAACAATTCAGACCTTTCACTAATTTCTTTTTCTAATCTTTCAACTTCCTGGGTAAGTACTGCAGGTTGTATTTGATTTTCTTCCAATTGCTGAACACTCATGGAGAGTACGTTAGTTAGCAATTCCTTTTTATCCAACCATTCAGCATACTTTTCTTTCAGGTCTTCATCATGGCTGTTTAGTATTCGCTCTCTAATTTTTATGGATGAGTTTAATAAAATTGCTTTGGTGAGAAGCGCATTATTATACACTTTGCCGGGCATATCATCGTCCTGCCCAGACATTTGAAAAGCCAGCGTATTATAAAATTCGAAGTCTGGTCTTATCGTATTCCAGTATTTTGCTTTCTCACGCTCACTAAGTGCGGGAAAATAGTTCTTGATAAAGTTGTGATAGTTAGCCAGTGCTTCTTCGATGTAGTCTTTAGATTTTTTAGAGTCGCCCTCCATGTAGTATACCTTGCTGAGTTTAGAAAGTACCTTTACATACTCTGGGTGGTTATCACTGAAAAACTTTTTGTACAATCTTTCTGCTTTTTCATAGGCTTCCTCTGCCTTATCAAATTGTCGTTGTAAGTAATATATATCTCCTTCCAACACATATATGTCTGCTGTATTGATGTTATTTCTTCTTCCTACTCTGGTTATCCATATGTTTTCTGCGAGAGTGAGTGCATTGAAAGCGTCATCGTATCTGTGTTGTGGTATATAAATTTTAGCAAGGTTAGTTAATATACCTGCATAGCGCGGGTTACGGTTGCCAAGCTTGTTTTCAATAATTGATTTGGCCTGATTCATTATTTTTTCCACCTCACCCAGCTCATCACCTTTATAAAATTTAATTAGTCCTAACTGTGCAATTGATCTTGCCACATCAATATGAGTTTCACCGAATTGAGCTTTCTCAATTTTTATTGCTTCAACAGAGTTATCAAGGGCTTTTTCATAGTCACCAATGCTTGTATAAACTTCCGATAAAAGTGACCTAGAGGATGCAGTCTTTGATGACTTTTCGCCATAAATAGATACGGCCATATTTAACGCTCTAATACCTACTTTTTCAGCTTCCGGGTATTCGCCAGAAATGAGCATAAGCCTACCTTTATTTACAAGAGGTTCAATTAATCTTCGTGAGGAGATGCCATACCTCGCTTCGTAAGTATGGATAAGCTCGGTAAGCATTTCTTTCGTAGCGCTGTATTTACCGAGTGTTATGTACAAGTTGGCCAGTTCTTCTGCCGCTTCTAGTTCGTTAAATAATGAAGTGGTCTCTGCTCTTGTCTGAAGTTTTTGCGATCTATCAAGAATAGCCTCTGCGTCATCAAAAAGACCCTGAATGGCCCTTAATTTCGCTCTGGTTTGTAGCGCGTCTACATAATCTAATACACGCTTTTCATTTCTTCTTTCGTTTTCAAGTATAGCTACTGCGGCATCTATATTTTCTTCTGCCTCATCGTAGTTGCCTATTTTCAGGTATAGCCTGGCCAATTCATTGAGCTGTACTCCATAATTTGGGTCCGTGTCTCTAAACTTTGCGCGTGAAGTATTCTCCGCTTTAGCTAGCATTTCAGATGCCTTATCATACTGATCTATTATCTGATAAAACAGTGCAATATGATTAAGTATGTTTACATAATCTTTATGCCAGTCGTCAATCTGATGCTGCAATACACCAAAAAAGCTTTCTTTGTAAATTTCCTCAGCCTCTTTGATTTTATCTGTATGGTCGATATAATAATTAGCCAACTCCACTTTTGATAAATGATACTCAGGAGAGTTTTCCCCATAAAGGGTCTTTTTAATATCTATTATTTCTGAAAGATACTTTTCGGCATTCGTAAAATTCTGTTTTTGAAGTGACAGTCTATAGAGTACATCTAACAGCTCAATCGTTTTCTGATGGTTTTTTGGAAGTGAGCGGGTGGAAGCTAAAATGTTGTTTATTTCAGTTTCCATCTTCCTTGTTCTGTCTTTTACCAATTCAGCATCAAACTCTATAGTTTCAAGGTTGATATAATGCAAGCTCGTTTTCTTGAAATTACGCTTTATGGCCTTCTCATATTCGACTTTGGCACTTCTGTATTTAGCTTTTTGGTCTTGATATAAATACCATTTTAATAGAGACTCGAATAATTCGAATGCCATATAATGAGACTCTTCATGATTAGATTTCAGCTTACTTAAGGTTTTGTCATAGTGTAAGCCTTTGGCATCATCTTTAAAATCCAACAAGCCATTTTCTACTAGCAAATTGGCATGATAGTATTGGTTGATCACATAGGAAAGTGACTTGTTACCCATGTTTCGATCTATCCACTCCTCAGCTCTGGTAAAGGCGCTATCTGCACTATTAAAAACACCTTTTTTTCTAAATGTATTGGCCTTAGTGGTCATCAGAGTGGCATAATCATTCATTCGATCCATCACCTCTTCCTCTTCCAATCTCCTGGTTTTGAGTTTTCCTGATTCATCTATGTACGTCTCTTTATCGACCGCTCGAGCTCTGAAATAGTCTAAATGGCTGTTTATAAACGTTAAAGATTCATTGTAATACCCCTGCCCAGTGAGGATTTGTGCCCTTTTAAGGTCTATTTTGGCTTTCAAATTATCAGATAATTCGTCAACCGCTTTGAGTGAAGCTTCGGCCTTTTCAACAAATTCACTAGCTCTTACGAAATTTCCATACAACAATAAAATATCTACTACATCAAGCTCATTGAGTGCATGCTGTTTGCTATTCTCTCCATTGATACTTTTGCTGGTATTCATAGCTTGCTCGATCATACCATCAACATCAAGCAAGTGACCTTGGGCAATACTAAACTTTGCAAGGCGCAAATAGTACTGGGCCATGTATTCGTTGTTACTACCTAATTTTTTATTGAGTTTAGATTTAAACTTGCTGAGACGTTTGTTTGCTTTGGCGTAGTCACCTTCATTAAAATCAGCATCTACTTTAATAAGCTGCTTCTCCCACTTATTCTGAGCAGAAGCTTGATAGTTGAATACTAAACTAAAAAGGAATAACCATCCTAAAGAGAGGTTTTTGATAGCTGCCATGACACGACTGAGTTAGGTTTAAAACTATTATATAAATCTAACTATTTGTGCCTTAATATATTAATCCTTTAACAATTTATTGAGTATGTCTTTGGCCGCTTCTGCTATCACAGTTCCGGGTCCAAAGACTCCACTTACTCCGGCTTTGTATAAAAACTCATAATCAGCAGGCGGTATCACTCCCCCCGCTATCACCATAATATCATCTCTACCTATTTCTTTCAGAGCGTTGATTAGCGCAGGTACAAGTGTTTTATGCCCTGCCGCTAAGCTCGATGCACCTATTATATGTACATCATTTTCAGCTGCCTGCTTGGCTACTTCTTCTGGTGTTTGAAAAAGAGGTCCGATGTCTACATCAAAACCAAGGTCGGCAAAGCTTGTTGCAATGACTTTAGCCCCTCTGTCATGTCCGTCCTGACCCATTTTTGCCACCATAATACGCGGCCTTCTACCTTCTACCGAAGCAAATTCATCGGAAAGTGCTTTGGCCTCCTTGAAATTTTTATCCATACTGGCTTCTTTTGAATAAACGCCTGATATTGAGCGTATTGTGGCTTTATGTCGGCCAAATGAAGATTCCATCGCATCAGAAATTTCACCGAGTGAAGCCCTTTTTCTTGCAGCATCCACGGCTAGCTCCAATAGATTACCCTTTCCTGATTTAGCAGATGTAGCCAAAGCATCAAGTGCCTGTTTAGTGGCAGCTTCATCGCGATCGGCTCTTAATTGCTTAAGTCTTTCTATTTGCTCATTTCTTACTTTGGTATTATCAACTTCGAGTATATCGAAATCGGGATCTTCACTTATTGCGTAACGGTTGACACCTACGATAATGTCTTTTCCAGAGTCTATTCGAGCTTGCTTTCTGGCAGCTGCTTCTTCTATCCTCATTTTTGGTACACCACTTTCAATAGCTTTAGCCATACCGCCTAGCTCTTCAACTTCTTCCATTCGCTCCCAGGCTTTATCGACCAATTCGGCAGTAAGTTGCTCTACATAATAGGAGCCACCCCACGGGTCTACCACTTTTGTGATGTTCGTTTCTTTTTGCAAGTAAATCTGGGTATTTCGTGCAATACGAGCTGAAAAGTCTGTTGGTAAAGCGATTGCTTCGTCCAGTGCATTGGTGTGTAGCGACTGTGTATGCCCCATAGCTGCGGCCATGGCTTCAATACATGTACGAGTAACATTGTTGTAAGGATCCTGCTCTGTAAGACTCCAACCTGAAGTTTGACTATGCGTTCTGAGTGCTAACGATTTAGGATTTTTAGGATTAAACTGCTTCACTATTTTTGCCCAAAGCAATCTTCCGGCACGCATTTTAGCAATTTCCATAAAGTGATTCATGCCGATAGCCCAGAAAAAAGAGAGCCTTGGTGCAAAAGAATCAATATCCATTCCAGCTTTTATACCCGTTCTTAAGTATTCAAGCCCATCAGCCAAAGTATAAGCCAATTCAATATCTGCTGTTGCACCGGCCTCTTGCATATGATAGCCACTGATGCTTATCGAGTTAAACTTTGGCATATTTTGAGAAGTGTACTCAAAAATATCAGCTATAATTTTCATTGAAGGAGCAGGAGGGTAGATGTAGGTATTTCTAACCATAAATTCCTTCAAAATGTCATTTTGTATGGTTCCACTTAGTTGTTCTGGCTTTACTCCTTGTTCCTCTGCGGCCACGATATAAAAAGCCATAATGGGTATAACCGCACCGTTCATGGTCATCGACACTGACATTTTATCCAATGGTATCTGGTCGAAAAGTATTTTCATATCAAGTACTGAGTCAATAGCGACTCCGGCTTTACCTACATCACCAGATACTCTTGGGTGGTCAGAGTCATATCCTCTATGCGTAGCGAGGTCAAAGGCCACTGACAATCCTTTTTGACCAGCTTCCAAATTTCTCCTATAAAAAGCATTTGACTCTTGTGCTGTTGAAAAACCAGCATATTGCCTGATGGTCCAGGGTCTTCCCGCATACATAGTAGTATATGGGCCTCTCAAATATGGAGGTAAACCAGCCGAAAAATCTGTATGATTTAACTTCTTAGCATCTTCAGCGGTGTATACCGGTTTTATTTTAATCCCCTCAGCTGTATCTATAGTTGTACTATTAGCCGATTTGGCATCAGAAGGGCTGTACTGATTATATGAAATATTAGAAAAATCAGGTTTCATAAATTACTTATCTATTTTTTGCTGAAATAATGACCAGGCTTCTTTAGCTAACGTATCTGTTAATGATTCTAAATAATATGAGCCCGCTACAGGATCCGCATTGGAATTAAAATAAGATTCTTCTTTTAGAATGTTTGATACATTTCGGGCAACGCGAGTCATGTAAGGCTTTTCATTATTTTCTGGCTCCACTATCAGGCTGTCACAACCTCCTAAGACCGCAGCCATACCCGCTGTGGTTGACTTAAGCATATTGGCATGAGGATTATAGTCTTCATTACTCCATGCGGTTGAGACACCTATTAAATGCAGGTCTTCCGGTAAGTACCCTTCAATTTTATATGCTTTTATTATTTGAAAATACAGTTGTCTAAGTGCACGCATAGCCGCAATTTCACCAAAGAAATCTGTGCCTAACGGGTATTGAAATGAAAGACTTTCAAGTATACCGTGATCATTATGTTCCACACAAGCAATTGCCAATTCTAAAAATGCTGCAATCTTCTCTGACAGACTTTTATCAGTAATGGATAAGGTGAGAGCAATTTTGAGTTGAGTATGCTTAGGTAGATGTGATTGTATGTTTGGTATTGCATGAATATCATCTATAATCAACCCTCCAGTCTGTGGTTTCAAATTTTCAAGACATTTGATAGTGGCTTCAGTTGATTTACCATAGGTTACATCGAACCAGACACTGCAAAATGCTGTCTGTATATCTTTCAGCAGCACATTATAATCAACATCCTGATTTTGCAATTTAAAAATGAGGCCTTCAGCACCGCCTTCTAAAGCTTCCAAAGCTACATTATTGGCTTTTTTGTCATCATCGACCAATACCTCTTGCAAGTTGTCCCAATGTCTTATATGTCCGGATGGGTGATCCGCCACGTACTGTCTGTTTTGAAAAGAAGTTGACAGACGTTTAGTATCACTTTTGTCATAGTATAGATCCAGGCTAATACCGTCTTCAATTTTCCAGCCATACTTCTCCTGAGGGTTGGCTCCTTTTAAATCTGCAGTAGCTTTTTCTAACCACTGTTTCTTATCTACCTTGTTGAAGTCTTCAAATAGCTTTTGCTTCATAAACCACCTTTAAAATTGAATGGTAAAGTTAAGTTTTTTATCAAACTTTGAACCCCAATAACAAATCGATTCTTGATAGAGTAAAGGTCAGCTTATTATATATTTTAAAGAATTCATAGTCATTTATTGTACCATAAAAATTAATCGTACGATTAATCGTAATTACTATGTAGTCTTCCTTTTATCTTCGTGTTTTTTTTTACAAATTTGTTTCCCTTTTTTCAATTAAAAGGAGTGCGTACTAACCTTCAAATTTTAGAATTCAATAAATGCAAGTTGATTGCGAATCGGTGTGGAAAGATTGCTTGAGGGTAATCAGAGAAAATGTGGCGGAACAAAGTTTCAACACATGGTTTAAGCCAATTTCACCCATTCGATGCAATAATGATGTTTTGACCATTCAGGTACCGAGTCAGTTCTTTTATGAATGGTTGGAGGAGCATTATGTACATATTTTAAAAAAAGCTATTAATGCGGTAATGGGACCGCAGGCCAGATTGGAGTATTCAGTTATAGTGGATAACGGAAATAGCAGCTCGTCACGCCTTTCCGTTAATTTACCCAACAGGGCCAATCCTAAAAAAAGTTCTTATTCTGGCAATGGTAAAGAAGAATATGGATCTCCATTCCAATTAAAAACCGTTGATTCCCCATTTCAAGAATCGCAACTTAACCCAAATTACATATTTGACACCTATATAGAAGGTGATTGTAACAGGCTGGCACGCTCTGCTGGGTATGCAGTAGCTCAAAAACCTGGAGTTACTTCATTTAATCCATTGATGTTGTATGGTGGAGTAGGGTTAGGTAAAACGCACTTGGTACAAGCTGTAGGTAATGAAATTAAGAACAACTTAGGCAATAAGTTTGTCCTGTATGTTTCTTCAGAAAAGTTTACCAATCAGTTTATAGATGCACTGAAAAACAACAAAATACAGGAGTTTCAAAACTTCTACATGCAGGTCGATGTGTTAATCATTGACGATGTGCAGTTTTTAGCTGGCAAGGAAAGAACTCAGGAGATATTCTTCCATATTTTTAACCACTTACACCAGGCAGGTAAGCAAATTATTATGACTTCTGATTGCCCCCCAAGGGATCTTAGAGGATTAGAGGAGAGGCTTTTGTCCAGATTTAAGTGGGGCTTAACAGCTGATTTGCAACAACCCGATTACGAAACAAGAGTGGCTATCATTCAGCGTAAAATGCAAGCTGACGGTATTGACATACCTGAAAATGTAATCGAGTATTTGGCCTACAGTGTTGATACCAATATTAGAGAGCTCGAGGGCGTATTGATTTCCTTAATTGCACATGCTTCATTAAGCAGAGTTGAGATTAACCTGGAACTTGCAAAGCAAACTTTAAAGAATATCGTTCAGGATATCGAAACTGAGGTTGGTATAGATTATATACAAAAAACCGTTGCAGAGTACTTTAAAGTAGAGGTTGAGTCACTTAAGGACAAAATCAGAAAAAAGGAAATTGTAATAGCTCGTCAAGTGGCTATGTACTTTTCTAAAGAGTATACCAATCATTCACTGAAGGCGATTGGTTATCATTTCGGAGGGCGAGACCATAGTACGGTGATTCATGCTGTACAATCTGTCAATGATATGATTGATACTAATGCCAACTTTAAGTCATCAGTAGAGGAGCTTAAGAAAAAGCTCAAAATGAAGGCGGTTTAATCATCCACATAATTCTACATTAATTTTTCTGATCTATATTTATCATATGAACTCATATGATATTAACAATCGTAACAAAGTAAAACGAGTGCCGCAGCGTGGTCATTATGATGCGCGAACTGTGCATGATATTTTAGATGCAGGGTGTATGTGTCACGTTGGATTTGTCGTAGATGGGCAGCCTTTTGTAATACCGACACTTTATGGCAGGAAAGGCGATGTGATCCACCTTCATGGAGCCTCCTCTAGCCGAATGCTGAAATCTTTAGATAAGGGTATTGATGTCTGCGTTACGGTAACACATGTTGATGGACTTGTTTTAGCCAGATCAATTTTTCATCATTCTATGAATTACCGATCGGTAGTTCTTTTTGGTAAAGCCAAAAAAGTTAGTGAGGGAAATAAAATAGAGGCATTGCGTATAGTTTCCGAACAAATTATACCTGGCCGTTGGGAGGAGGCAAGAGAGCCTTCAACAAAAGAGCTGAAAGCTACAACAGTTTTAGAAATTCAAATAGATCAGGCATCAGCCAAAATTAGACAAGGGCCACCATCAGATGATGCCGCAGATTATGAACTAAATATTTGGGCAGGTGTTGTACCATTGAATCATATTAAAGACGAACCAGTGCCGGATGAACAAAATAAGGCTGGTGTCAAAATCCCTAAATCAGTTAAAGATTATCTCAAATTGTAATTTGGTTAAATTTTTTAAAAAGCAATAATAGCTTCTTATCCAATTAATTAAGGGTTACCTTTGAATTTGGGAATGACAATACTTGTGTAAGAAGACTTGATTTTTTCATCTTTTTATATAAAAATTGAGCAGGAAAAAAATAATCTATGAAAGTAAAATTCAACGGACGTAATCAATCAGGTTTCTATGCAGATGTAAAAAAAGAAGTAGACCAATACTTTAAATCAAAAGGAATCAGCAAAAATGCTAATGCTGAAATGATTTTTAAGTCTGTGTTTTTCTTAGGTAGTCTTGTGGGCCTATACCTTCTTATTATTTTTGGCGGATTCTCCATGATGACCAACCTGCTATTAGCCATTTTATTGGGCATGGTTCAGGCCTTCATAGGTTTTAACGTAAGTCATGATGCAATACATGGTTCTTTTTCTTCAAGTAGAAAAGTGAACCGCATTATGAGCTATTCCTTCAATTTAATAGGAGCCAACGCCTATGTTTGGAGTGTAACACACAATCAGGTACACCATACATTTACTAACATCCCAGGTCACGATGAGGATCTTGATGTTGCCCCAGGTTTGGTAAGACTTTCGAAAAATGAAGAAATGAAGCCAATCATGAGGTACCAGCATTTATATGCTTTCTTTTTATATGGTTTAGCTTCATTGTCATGGGTGTTTAGAAAGGATTTTAAGAAATTCTTTCAAAAGAAAATAGGCCAGACAGACAACACGAAGCACCCGAAGGTTGAGTACTTCAATTTATTTTTCTTTAAAGCGATTTATTATACACTATTTATCGTTGTTCCGCTTATTGTCTTAGACATTACGTGGTGGCAATTTATCATAGGTTTTGTAGCCATGCATTTGGCAGAAGGTGTAGTGTTGGGGCTTGTGTTTCAATTGGCACATACCGTGGAAGGGGTTAGCTTTCCTGAGCCTGATGATGAAGGTAAGCTAGAAGAGTCGTGGGCGGTGCATCAAATGCAAACAACTGCCAATTTTTCCAGAAAAAGTGCGATGGCCAAATTTTTATGTGGAGGTCTTAACTTTCAAATAGAACACCACTTATTCCCAAATATTTGTCACGTACACTACCCGGAGATTTCTAAGATTGTAGAAAGAACGGCCAAGAGCTATAATGTGCCTTACCATGAAAATAAAACTTTCATAGGAGCCATAAAATCACATTATAGAACGCTCAAGCAATTAGGCGCTCACGCTTAGTCTTCTTTTAGACTCATATTTGGAATCATTGTATTGTATTTCACCTCTTTGAGTACAAACGAGCTTTTAATTTCTCCTACATGAGGGATTGAGCCTATTTTGGCAGAATAAAACTCGTGATAAGAGTTTAGGTCTCGTGCTATGACTTTTAACATAAAATCTTTTTCACCACCAAGGAGGTAGCATTCCAATACTTCGTCAATCTGCATTACGGCATCATAAAAATCCTGTGTCTCGTCAAACTTGCTGACTTTGAGAGAACCAGTTAAAAAAACCACTATTGAAGGGGTGAATTTTTGTCTGTTAACAAGTGCTACATACTTATCTATTACCCCGGACTTTTCTAGTCGTTTGATCCGTTCATAGATTGGTGTTTTTGTAAGATTTAACTGCTGAGCAATATCATTGACATTGAGTTTGGCATCTTGCTGCAACAAGGCTAGTATTTGGTGATCGGTGGCATCTAAATTTGGCATGGGAATATTTCCTGTTGATTAACCCAAAAGTATACTATACTAGGAAAAATTCCTATATGTTAAGTTATTAAAGGAAATAAAACTAATTTAAATTTATTTTAGAGATAATAGCACCTTATTTGTTAATTTTGCAAATCAAAGCTGATAATAGTAACATAATAATTATACCATGATTGAAGAAAAAGTAAAATACAAGGTTAAGGATATTAACCTGGCCGCCTGGGGTCGAAAAGAAATTGAATTAGCTGAGGCTGAAATGCCTGGGTTAATGTCTTTGAGAGAAGAGTACGGCAAGGACAAGCCATTGAAAGGAGCCAGAATTGCTGGTTGTCTTCATATGACTATCCAAACAGCTGTGCTTATCGAGACATTAGTGGAGCTTGGCGCTGATGTTACATGGTCCTCATGTAATATCTTCTCAACACAAGATCATGCTGCTGCGGCTATTGCTGCGGCCGGTATCCCGGTCTACGCATGGAAGGGGTTGACGGAAGAAGAATTTGATTGGTGTATCGAACAAACTTTGATATTTCCTGACGGTCAGCCATTAAATATGATTTTGGATGATGGTGGTGACCTTACAAACATGGTGTTTGATAAATACCCACAGTACGTTGAAGGCATCAAAGGTCTTTCTGAAGAAACTACTACTGGTGTTCACAGATTAATTGAGCGTGAGAAAAATGGCACATTGGTAATGCCTGCCATTAACGTAAATGATTCTGTAACAAAATCTAAGTTTGACAACAAATACGGATGTAAAGAGTCTTGTGTTGACGCTATTAGAAGAGCTACAGATGTGATGATGGCCGGTAAAGTAGCAGTTGTTGGTGGTTATGGTGATGTTGGAAAAGGTTCTGCAGCTTCTTTGAGAGGTGCTGGAGCCAGAGTGATTGTAACTGAAATCGATCCTATTTGTGCGCTTCAGGCTGCAATGGATGGGTTTGAAGTGAAGAAGATGAAGGATGCAGTGAAAGAAGCTGATATTATTGTAACAGCTACTGGAAATAAAGATATCCTTACAGGTGAACACTTCTTGGGGATGAAAGACAAAGCCATAGTTTGTAACATCGGTCATTTCGATAATGAAATTGACGTTGCCTGGTTAAATACTAATGCTGAGAAAGATGAAATTAAACCTCAGGTAGATAGATATAAGCTTTCAAATGGAAATGACATTATATTATTAGCTGAAGGTAGACTTGTAAACTTAGGCTGTGCTACGGGTCACCCTTCGTTTGTAATGTCAAATTCATTTACAAATCAAACATTAGCACAATTGGAGCTTTGGAATAACTCTGACAATTACGAGAATAAAGTGTATACATTACCTAAGCACTTAGATGAGAAAGTGGCTATGTTACACCTTGCCAAAATTGGGGTTGAACTTGATGAGTTATCAGAAGATCAAGCTAAATATATTGGTGTTGAGGTAGAAGGACCATTCAAGCCTGACTACTACAGATACTAATAAGAATTTAAAATTATGATTGAAGCCAGACTGAATCTCAGTCTGGCTTTTTTTATTGAGTTATCTTTTAAAAAGTGGTTTTAGCACTGTCTTTTCAAAGAGTAAAAGAGAGATAAATGAAAGCACTGACAGCAGTATGATATTTAATTGCTTCAAATCTATGCCTCCTGGCATTTCAATTTTAAAGTTCTTTAGACTGAGAGGTTCGAGGTTTAAGTTTAGCACCAGTTCAGGGATGTAAATAGAACCTAATATTACCACACTAAGTGCTGCAATAAATAATATCAGACCTGACTTTCTAAATCTGGATCTTTTATAGCTTAAGCTATAGATTACCCCATCAACAAAACCAGTTGAAGGAGTCATAAGTGGTTTTTCCTTAAGCATTTGATGTATCTCCAGAAATTGCGAATACCTTTTGCTAAGCGCTTGGTCTTCCTTGATTAAATTCTTAATTTCCTCGTTTTCTGATGCAACAAGTGTCCCATCAATAAATTCCAGTAATTTTTCGTCAGATATATTTTCCATAACTAAAGAGTTAATGCTTCTTCTTTTAATATTTCCTGAATAGCCTTAGCTAAACGTTTTCGAGCTCTATGTAGTCTAACTTTAATTGTTGCTACATTCATATCCAAAATCTTGGCTACATCTTCCAGGCTCATTTCTTCAAAATAAAACAAAGTAATTGAAGTTCTGTCTAATTCGTTGAGTTGAAGCATGGCTTGTTCAATGTATTTTTGTCTGTCTTGCAGTTCTAGCGAGTAATTTTCGCTAGATGCCACATGCTTTCCTTCATCTAAATCAGAGTACTTTCGCTTTTGTCTCCTTTGCTGAGAAATGGCTGTATTGAATACAATGCGATAAAGCCAGGTAGAAAATTTAGCCTCCTGATTAAACTTGTGTAAACTTTTAAATGCTTTAACAAAAGCATCATGAGCTACTTCCTCTGCTTCTTCTGCGTTTTTCAATACATTATAAGCAATAGTATACGCATAATCTTTATGCCGAACGATCAGTTCGTTACGACAGTTTTCATCACCATTTAAAATTTTAGTGATAAGATTATGATCAGGATCCTTATGAGTCACAACGGTTGGACGCTTATTTCCTTATTTAAGTTACACCTTTTTAAAAAATATATTTTTTTGACCTGAGACTGTAACCAGTTTGTAAACCTGGGCGTCAAAGTGGCAAATAATGTTTAATTAAAAACTCAAAATAATGGACGTTTCAGTAATAGCAGTATTTATTCCGATTATAGCCATACTAGGTGTAATTGTAATTGTTGTGTATTTAAGAAAATATGAAAATGAAGAGCGCATGTCTATGATAGACAAAGGCATAAGCCCTGGAGATTTCAAAAGAGAACCAAGTAATTCAAGTTGGCCTTTGCGATTTTCACTTTTGCTGGTTGGTGCGGGATTAGGCCTGTTAATGGGCTACTTTCTTGATGCAAACACACGAATGGATGATGTTGCTTACTTCTCTATGATCTTTGTTTTTGGAGGGATCGGACTGGGTTGTTCTTATTTAATAGAAGAAAGCAAAAGAAAGAAGCAAGGTTAAACTACATATTCAACTAATAGCAAGCTTAGCAGTACAAGTACTGCTATTGCTATTATATTGAGCAAGATGCCCGCACGCATCATATCCTTAATTTTTATATGTCCGCTTGAGAAGACTATGGCATTGGGAGGGGTTGAAATAGGCATCATAAAAGCGCAACTAGATGCAATAGTTGCAGGAATTACCAGCAGCATAGGATCAATATTTAACCCCTGAGCAATGCCAATAATTACCGGAATGAAAATGGTTACTAGGGCTACATTGCTCATGAGTTCTGTAAGGAAAAGCACGATAGCAGTTGTCAACAAGACGATAAGTGCGATATCTAAATCACCCTGACCCTGCACAAATTCACCCATCAGGCCAATAATGCCCACGTGCTCCATGGCTCTTGCCAAACACATGCCACCACCAAATAATAATAATATACCCCATGGTAGACGGGTGGTGTCCTTCCAATTCAACACAAATTTTGATTTTTTCAAGTTGATTGGAGTTACAAACATCAATAGGCCTCCCGTCATGGCTGTAACTGTGTCATTGAGTAATGGACTTCCAATGACTCCATTAATTTGCTGTTTGAAAATCCAGCAAAATGCCGTAAAACCAAAAATAGCAAGCACCGTCTTCTCATTTTTAGAGATTCTACCCAGCTTCTTTAACTCTCGTTTGATCAGTTCTGCAGAGCCTTCTATTTGTTTAAGGTTATTTTTAAATAGCACCCGTGTAATCATGAAATAAGTAGCTGTAAGTAAACATAGGCCTGTTGGTATACCAATACCCAGCCAATTGCTAAATGACATTTCATATGATAGTATTTCTGACAGATAACCAGCCATCACAACATTTGGAGGTGTACCAATCAGTGTCATAGAACCACCAATGTTAGCTGAGTAAGCAATGGACAACATTAAACCGAGGGCAAAGTATTTTTCTTTCTTCGTTAGTCTTTTACTGTCTTTGTCAAGTATTAATGAAACCACCGAAGTGGCAATGGGTAGCATCATTACAGCAGTGGCAGTATTGCTAATCCACATGCTGAGTAACGCTGTAGCAATCATAAAGCCAAGGATGATTCCATTGCCACTTTTACCTGTGATTTTTAATAGGTTTAAGGCTATGCGTTGATGTAGGTTGTGCTTTTCTAAACCCAATGCTATCATAAAACCGCCCATGAATAAAAATATGATAGAGCTGGCATATGGAGCTGTGGCTTGAGAAACATTAAATATGTTGAGTAGTGGGAGCGCAATAATTGGTAGCAGGGCTGTTGCCGGTATTGGAATGGCATCAGTCGCCCACCAGGTGACCATCCAGACGGCCAAAGCCAGCACTTGATAAAGCTGAGGTTGTGATGTTTGGAAGGATATAAACAGAAATACTAAAAAAAATACCGGCCCAAGAATAAGGCCTAATATTTTGGTCATATTTATCTGTTTACTCAAATTTTTTAGCGTTTAAGATGGTAAAGCCAGAAAGAATCTGATAAGTGCTGCATACCCTATCACAAGGAAAATGATATGGAGTATCTTGTTTTTGTTGAAGTAGGCCGCGGTACCTGCTAATGCCACCCCAAAACCTCGAATGAAATTTTGTGCTTGCACGTTACCTATATCGTTATATACGAATGAGCTGGATATTGTGAAAAGAAAGTAGATCGCAAAAAGACCAAAAAGCCATCTGGTGTTGGCATAGAAGAAGTCCTTCATTTTGGTAGGGACATTGTCTTTTTTGAAGTCAGGGAAAAGTAGCACACTCACAATGTAGAAAATGAAAATGGGCACTAGACTGTAGAAGAAATAGAAAAGATTGTCTACAATATATTCTGTTCTTGGCCAAATACCCCACCAGTTTTGGATGAACATGGTAAATGCAAAAATAGTCCAAAGGGTATGCTGCCAATAGGCTTTAATACGGGATCTGTTTCTGATAAGTGCTCCCCATCCCTGGAAATACTCGGCTCCCACATAACCAAAAATAATAGCACTAAATACTGTGAGATATTCAGTGTGCGTAAACCCATCTATGATCTTCGGCATTTCATCCATAATCTACAATAATACAAAATAATTTATATGATGTATCACCGCTGGAAGAACATGAAAGGAATTAAGAATGTTTAAATAAAATTATTGATTGATAAGTTCTCTAGCGCTTTCAAAAGCAACATCTGAAGGCTTTTCTCCACCAATCATTTTGGCAATTTCTTCCACACGACTATCTTCATTGAGCTGGCGGATTTTACTTATGGACTTATCGGAGGTATTGTCTTTGTAAACAAAGTAATGGCTATCACCTTTTGCTGCAATTTGCGGTAAATGACTTATGGCGATTACCTGATGGTTTTGGGCCATGGATTTCATCATGTCTCCAAGTTTCAAGGCTACCTCCCCAGATACACCTGTGTCAATCTCATCAAATATAATAGTAGGCAGTGATATTTTATCGGCAAGTATGTATTTAACACAAAACATTAGCCTTGAGTACTCACCACCTGATGCGACTTTGCTAAGCTCTTGCGGTGCGATCCCTTTATTGGCACTAAAAAGGATGTTGATATTATCAATACCTGATGAGCTCAGGTCAGTTGATTCATTTTCTATTTTAATTTCGGCATCGGGGATACCTACCTTGTGCAACAATTGGCTTAACTCATTTTCAATGCTTTTTAATGAGCTAGTTCTAATTTTACTCAATGCTTTGGCTTGAGATAATGCCTGATCCTTTAGCTCAGTAACTGCTGCAGTTGCTTTTTCTATTTCATCATCAATGTTGACAAACTTTTGAGCTTTAGCGTCCAGCTGATTCCTGATTTCAATCAGTTCTTCAATGGTACTTACGCTATGTTTTTGCTGCAATGAAAAGATCATGCTTAATCGATCCTGCAGTCGTTGTGATTCTTCCGGATCGAAATCTACCTCTTGCTCCGCTTTCTCTGCTTCATTGAGTATGTCGGCCAGTTCGATTAAGACACTTTCAATGCGATCGTGTAGCTGAGAGTACCTTTCCGCATAACCACTTATTTGTTTGAAAAGGCCCTTGATTTCTTGTACGGAAATGGTCGAGGCAAACTCACTGTTAGAACCTATGCTTATAATCTCATTGAGTTTGAGCTTTATTTCTTCTGCATGTTCTGCAAGTTTAACATGTTCTTCCAATTGCTCCTGCTCATCGGGTTGTAAATCCGCTTTGATAAGCTCATCAAGCAAAAAGTTATTATAATCTGCCTCCTGACTTATTTGAGTGGCTTCTTTTTTCAGGTTATCTAAATAATCCTGTTTGTCTTTGAAAGTCTTATAGGTTTTAGTGTAAGCCTTTCTTGTTGCTTTGGCGTCTGCAAAGGCATCTATAAATGCTAATTGAAAAGTTGCTTTTCCCAGATTTAATGTCTCGTGCTGTGAGTGCACATCCATCAGATTTAATCCTATAGATTTTAATATATCTAGGGTAACGGGTGTATCATTTATAAATGCTCTGGATTTACCTGAAGGACTAATTTCTCTTCGAATGATTGAAGTAGGCTCGTAGTCTAACTCAGCTTCTTCAAATGATTTTTTTAGGTTGTAGCTGGTAAGATCGAAATGACCTTCTATGATACATTTAGCTTCTTCATTAAGTAATACCTTGGTGTCGGCCCTTTTGCCCATAAGCAAACCAACTGCTCCAAGCATAATTGATTTACCTGCCCCGGTTTCTCCCGTAATGATATTGAGGTTGGGAGAAGGGGAAAGCTCCAAATGTTCGATTAAAGCATAATTTTTAATCAATAAGTGGCTTAGCATCTATCCTTAGTAATCTAAAATGATCTCAGCAATGTCTCGTATATCAATAGTAGATTTGGCATTTCTCATATTACGAACTGCAATTAAGGTCTTATCGATACCCAAAATAGTTACGAATAAGACCTGGCTACTATTCAGTACAATATTAACTTTTTTACCGGAAAGATCAGGGATGTTTTGACTAATGAGTTTGATCGTGTTGAAACGCTTTTGTCTCTTGGCCACGGCTAGTTATTCTTAATGATTTTTTCGTAGTCATTACGTTTGGAGGGGTCAATTTCTGCAAGGATGTCGAAGGCTTGTCTTCTTACTTGTATGTTACCCTCAGAGAAAATATTAATTAGCTCATCCGACTTGGCATCAAGAAAGGCGATAACGAATATCGAGTTAGGATAGGTTTTTCTCACCTTTCTGATTTTTTCCAAGACAGATAAAATAGTCTTGCGACTTTCATCTGGTGACTGCTCAAAAGTGTCTAGCCCAAGTCTGTGGTACTCGTAGAGGCCAACTCTAATGTCCTGCATTTGAGAGTTTGTGAGGTTTTCAATTAACCAATAGCGGTTCCTGGTGCTTCCTAAGGTATTCCACCCAGGCCTGTTGGCAGCTTGTGCGTTAGTTGCAATATTCAAGGCTTTTCTATAGAATTCACCTCCACCTAACTGACTAAAGGAGTCATAATCCATAGCGATAATTATATATGCATAAAATGCCAGTAGTGATGTTAAATTGCTAGTATATATGTTTTCATTGAAATTAAGTGGTTGGGATTCAACATATTCGAATTGCCAATCCCGATCAGCAAAATTTAGTAGAATAGACTCGTAATTGGAGTTATAAACAGGCCGAGCCGATTGTATCTGCACAGTTGCCTGGTAATTGCCGATACTGGTTGGGTTTTGTAAGGTAATAAGCAGATTACACTTAATTTTCTCATTAGTTTCAAAAATGTCGCTTGTCCATTTAGTGTTATTGAGAAAGTTGGAAAAAGCCGTTTCCATATCTTTAAAGATACGTCTGTCTGTAGTTTGTACCTGATCAGCATTGATGGTGACTCTACAATTGAGTTCTTGTGCAGCAATAGGGTAGACCAGAAAAATGAGAAGAATACAAACTAAGCTACGGGTCATAATTTTTCCTTAATAGTATCGACAATGTCTTGAGCAACTGCTGTCTTAGACTTTAACTCAAACTTGCGAATTTTATTTTGTTTGTCAATGATAGTTATTTTGTTGGTATCATGACCAAAGCCAGCACCTTTATCATTCAGGGAATTGAGTACAATGAAGTCAAAGTTTTTTGATTGAATCTTTTTTTGTGCGTTAGCCTCTTCATTTTCAGTCTCCAGGGCAAAACCTACCATTATCTGTCCATTTCGCTTAAGCTTACCCAACTCGGCCGCAATATCTTTTGTTTTGGTAAGGCTTATATTAAGATTGCTGTCGGCCTTCTTTATCTTTTGATCAGCTACGGTATCAGGTTTGTAGTCGGCTACTGCCGCAGCGAGAACAGCAATGTCCATTTTGTTAAAAATGCTTACGCTGGCGTCATACATTTCCTGAGCTGAGGTAACTGATGTGACTTTAATATTTGGATGAGTCACCTGAAGGTTTGTTGGTCCACTTATTAAATGGATGTCAGCACCTTCATTTGCCAGGGTTTCGGCTAGCGCGTAGCCCATTTTACCACTGGAGTGATTGCCAATAAATCTTACAGGGTCTATTGCCTCATAAGTAGGCCCAGCAGTGATCAATACGCTTTTACCTGTCAGCGCTTTTTTTTTACTTTTATTTGAGAGGAAATCTACAACTGATTCCGGCTCTGCCATGCGACCTGCACCGACCAATCCACTGGCTAATTCGCCATATTCAGCATCAATGATTGTATTACCATATTGTTTTAGCCTATCGAGATTGGCTACTGCAGATGGGTGCTTGTACATATCAAGGTCCATAGCGGGGGCTACATACACAGGGCATTTGGCAGATAAGTAAGTTGCCAATAATAAGTTGTCGCACTGTCCGTGAGCCATTTTGGCAATGGTGTTGGCACTAGCTGGTGCAATAAGCATAAAGTCTGCCCATAAACCCAGCTCAACATGGTTGTTCCATTCACCGGCTTCATTTTTAATGAAGTTGGTGTAAACTGGGTTTTTTGAAAGTGTTGAAAGTGTAAGAGGGGTAATAAAGTCAGAAGCAGAGGCAGTCATTATGACTTTTACCTCTGCTTCGGCTTTTTTCAATAATCTTACGAGGGAAGCAGCTTTGTACGCAGCAATACTTCCACAAACTCCTAAAACAATTTTTTTATTCTGGAGCATTGCTAAGGATTACAATTCCAGCTTGTTGCTTTCGTCTTCTACCTCTTTATAACGATACATCACTTTGCCTTCTTCAAACTCCTCGATCGCGATGTTTGTTGATTTTGGAAGACGCTCGTAAAACTTAGATATCTCTATCTGCTCTCTGTTTTCAAATATTTCTTCAAGGTTGTCAACAGTAGATGCAAATTCAGCAAGTTTTGCGTTTAATTCTTCTTTTACGTTAACGGCAATTTGTCTTGACCTTTTAGAAATGATAGTAACAGTCTCGTAAATGTTACCAGTTTCTTCAGTCAACTTGTCTGTGTCTCTTGTGATAATAGACGCCTGAGTAGCCATAATTTATAAATTTTAGTTATTTCTTTGCTAAGTTATTTACCCTCTCAAGGCTGTTGCCATATTGCTTTTCAGCCTGTTTAATGTATTCACTGGAAGGGTATTTGTCAATGAATTCTATATAATAATCGTTTGCTAATCTGAATCGTTCCAATTGTTTAGAACGGATACTTTTTTCAGCGTAGTTATATTGTGCCGCGAACTTAAGATACGAAATCTCTTCGTTGTACTCTGAATCTGGAAAATCGTTGCTAAATGTTTCAAAAGCAACTACCGCTGCAGAGTACATTTCTCTTTTAAAATATTGCTTCGCGTTTTCGTAGCCTTTTTTCTCAAGTTTGATTTGAAGTTCATCAATAACCTGGGTGGCGTCATCTCTAAACTCACTGCGTGGATATCTGTTGATAAATGTCTGCATGGCAGCGATAGCCTCGTAACTACTCGTCTGGTCAAGGTTGTAACTAGGAGAGTTTGCGTATAAAGAATAGGCGTACATATATTGCGCCTCCTGGGCTAATTCACTTCTGGCATAAGTTTCGTAAAATACCTTAAACTGGTGGGATGCCAACAAGTAAAACTCCTGATAATACTGACAGTATCCCAGGTAAAACTCTACCTTTTCGCCTTCAGGCATACCTCTTACGATAGGCTTAATCTGCTCGAAAAGCTGGGTAGCTCTATAGTAGTCCTCTTTCTCGTAATAATTGATAGCGGCTTCGTATTTCACACGCCAATCATTACTTTTCTCAATCTTTCTAAACTTGCTGCAGGCAAGTGTTGAAAAAACAAGAAATAGGTATAAAAAATATCTGAAATAAGCCCGTTTTAACATAAGGGTGCAAATATAGCTCAATTGAGTAAATAAACAATAAAAATAAACGGCCAAGACTAAGGCTATTATACGCAACTGAAGAAATTAGGATTTATTTTGGAGCAGTGGATTTTTATTTTCTCACAATGAGCTTTCTAGTCATTACTCCATCGTTATCGATATACAAAGTGTAGAAGTATACTCCTGGATTATATTCGTTGGTTTTGATCGTCACTTTATTTTCTAGATAGGGAAGTTGGTATTCTCCTACTACGCTTCCGAGTACGTTATGAAGGATGACCTTCGCATCTACTTCTCGATTGAGAATGTTATAGTCTATGATAGCATATTCTGAAACCGGATTAGGATAGACATCATTGATTCTCAGGTCGTCTGAATCGTATATAAGACTTCTCTCCTTTTTCTCTTCTATGTGGTAAGTCAATTGGTACTCAATTGCTTCAGTAGGGTTGTTTCGGTCGTATATGATATACTTTACCTTACTTAAACCGGCTACTAATCCTGTTTCCAGAATACTTTCAAATTTTAACGAAGTTTCACCGGCTGGTATGACATATTGCTCGGGCAGTTGTTCTGCACTGTCTTCGAAACATTCACCATCAAAACAGAAAAAACTTTTTTGGCTTGAACCGATCTTGTTATCAATTCGTCTGATGACTAATTGTAATGGCTCGTTAGTAAGATTTTTAATTTTTAGTGGAGTAGATACTTTTTCTCCGAGTCTTGCGTTAAAACTCTTGTTATTATCGACCACCTCAAACCGTTGGGCATTGACAGACGTCAATAACATCACGGTTAATATGGTGGTGAGCAAGAGCTTCATTTGTTATGGTTGCTTTAGTTGAGATACTTCTCCTCAATTTGGAATTTAAGATACGAAAAATATCCTAATTATTTATACGTAAGAATATAATTTTGGTAACCTTTTTTGTAATTATTTTTAACCTAGCCTTTTATGAGTTTAGGTGGTGCTTTTGGCTTGGTTAGTTTTTCTTCTTTCTTGGGTGCTTCCTTCTTTTGGAGCTCCAAAGTGTTTTCCAACATTTTCTTTTTTACAGGTTGTTCTTCGCTGCGCCAAATGAAGCCCTGAAGTGTTTTTTGAGGCTCAGATAACTCATGAGGCGGTATAAATGAGGCATCAGGATTAACATAGAACGAAGCATTGTCTGCTGTGTTTTCTTTAAAATTAATTACCATGTTACTACATAGAATTTTATTCATGCCTACTACATACGTGTCGCCTTCATCCAGAGCAAAGAATATACTCTCGCCATTGCCATTCACATCAACGTTTTTCAACTGACCGTTATTAAAGTGAGCCACCATTTTTCGCCCTTTAATCTGATTAAAGTTCTTAATGCTATCTTGAGAAATAACAAATGAATTGATATTCATATTAAGTTTATCAATGGTGTTGTTTGCAATTTCTACATTTATTGAGTCTGCGGTCAGTTGATTGCCTCCGGTCCATAGTACTGGATCGCTGTAAAAGTATATGGTAGAATCGGCCGTGTGGTAAGCTAGTGAGTCTGAAATTCCCTGAAGGTCTGACTTAAATATCTTTACGTTCTTATAAGCGAGCAATCTTTTCTTTTGCGGGTCGTTGCTCTCAATAGCCACAAGTGTATCTGCTGTCAGGTACATTGTATCGTTTTCAAAAATCTTTTTCATCAAAGCCCGACCATACACTTTAGAGACACCTGTCCGTTTGTTGTAAAAACTATGGTCACCTGTGATGATGACATCCTGTTCTTTTGAGATCATTTCCACGTTGCCAGTGGCAGTGTAATATTTCCTAAGATCGTCAAGTCTTAGTTTATCGCCAGTAAGAATATATGCTTCTGTTTCTACCTCACCTTTTGCGAGGTCTGATTTTTGAGCAACTGTGTTGTAAGAGCCTTCATAATAAGTAGCCACATCACCATCTTGGTTAGTAAGCTCAGTTTCATCTCTAAAGAAAACAACCTTAGTCTTGGTATTATATTGTAATGTATCTGATTCTAATGTGTAGTCTTTGTTTTTACCTACCACTTTCTTTTTGAAGGAAGCCATGTTGGTATTTACCTGATAATAGCCTTTTCTACTGGTCAATACATTTGTACTGTCTACCAATTTACCTCCATTGAAGTATTTAGCTTCTTGTTTGGGTCGGTCGTAATCCAAAAAATCTGTGTAAAGGGTCATTTGGCCCAGTTTTTTAAAAACAACATTTCTTCTCAACTTGGCTTGTTTGCTGTCTCCATCATATATAAGCTTACCAGCAGTAATTGTCACAGAATCGCCTTCAACAATTCTCACTCGACCGAATGCCTCTATAAAGTTTCTTTTCCTGTAAAAGTGGGCTGAGTCACTGTAAATGGTGGTTTCTTTCTGCTCAAAGACTACATCACCAATTACCCTATCGTATCGTTCGCCATCCGGCCTTACACTACCATACATCACTTCAGCTTCTTTAAGCTTTACTTTCTTTTGCGCGAGTGAAACACCACCTGTTGTGAGTACTAAGGCGGCTATAAGTAGTATTTTTATTTGTAAATTCATCATGTTTGTGCTGTTGCAAAATTAAATTAAAAAACTCAGGCCGAACCGATGTTAAATGAATTTTTGACATTCAATGAGACTAATGGGCTCTTTAAACCAGAAGATGCCGTATTACTTGCTGTGAGTGGCGGTGTTGATAGTGTGGTAATGGCACATCTGTTTTCTAAATCCCATTTTAAATTTGGCATTGCCCATTGCAATTTCCAATTACGGGGCAGTGAAGCAGATAAAGATGCTTTATTTGTTGAGCAGCTAGCCAAAGAGTTGAATGTGCCATTTTTCATCAAGTCATTTGAGACCAAGAAATATGCCAAAGAAAATGCTCTTTCAACCCAATTGGCGGCCAGAAATTTGAGGTATGAATGGTTTGAAGACACTGCTTCGGAAAATAACTATTCACTTATTGCTACAGCACATCACATAAATGATTCTCTCGAGACTGTTTTATACAATTTGGTGAAAGGCACAGGAATTTCAGGGCTAACGGGTATTCCTGCTGTCAATGAAAAAATAATCAGGCCTCTTTCTTTTGCTTCGCGTGAAATGGTTGAGACGTATGCTAAAAATGAAAACCTGAAGTGGAGAGAAGATGACTCTAATAATGAAAATGATTACAGTCGTAATTTAATTCGCAACACCGTACTACCACAATTAAAAAAGATTAACCCTTCCCTGGAACAAACTTTTAAATCAACATTGCAAAGGTTACAATCTAGCCATAGGGTGATTGATAAGGAAGTTGAGCAGTTGTTGACTGAAAGTTCGTGTGTAAAAGGTGACGATATTTATTTGCAAAAAGAAGCTTTACAAAGGGTTGAAGTGTCGATTTTAGCAGAACTATTGAAAAAATATGGGTTCAATTTTACCCAATCGGTTGACATCAAAGGCACACTTGGAGAAATAGGTAAAGTTTTTCAGTCAGACAAGTATATTTTGAATGTCGATCGGTCTGAAGTCGTAATAAGCAAAATTGGTACAATTGATAGTGAAGAAGGCACCATCACATCAGAACAACGCTATTTTGAAAACCGATACTTTGAGTTAAGCATTGATGCCAGAGAGGGTAATGAGATTGACTTTGAGGTGGATGCTGGTTTTGATCATGACAAATTACATTTTCCACTTATAGTGCGAAAATGGCAGCAAGGTGATAGCTTTAAACCTCTTGGTATGCAAGGCGAAAAAAAGCTAAGTGATTTTATGATTGATAATAAAATTCCTTTAAACTTGAAAGATAGGGTGCACGTATTGGTTTCAGGGAAAGATATTATTTGGGTGATAGGCCATAGGATCGATGACCGATACAAAATCACTGAGCAGACCAAAAGCACTTTAAATATACGATTGCATCTAAAATGATTAACCCGTTTAAAAAAACTTATACCCATCGTGAGCAGAGTCTCTTTGTGTTTCTCACAAGGATACCATTGTTCTCAGAGTTAAATTACAAAGAGCTCTCATTGTTTTTACCGCACATGCACGAGCGTAAATTTGAGCAAAATGAGGTTGTTTTTTTTAGAAATGATCCGAGTCATGCGCTATATCTTTTAAAAAAAGGAGAAGTATCTCTGAACCTGGATCATGACGATGAGTTTGAAACCCTCACCACTGTGAAGGCCGGAGTTGCTCTAGGAGAAAGCTGTCTGCTCAACGATACAAATAGACTATTGAATGCCTTTGTGTCATCCGAAACGGCTGAATTTTATGTTATCCCTCAGGATAACATTTTCAATATTTTCGATGGTAACATGAAAGTGAAAGCTAAGATGCTCGAGTCATTGGCAAAAATTTATAATGACTACAATTCCAATCTTTTTAGAGCCTACAAATCATCTATGGGTTTTTTCAATTTGAGTCAGCTTTATAAAAGATGATAGAATAGATTGTATGAAAATAGCCTGTTGATTTAGTGATGTCAGGCCTATTCTTTAAATTTGCACTCCATTAATTCTATTCTTAATCTAACTAATAAAAAATATGAAAATTACCGTTGTAGGAGCAGGAGCTGTAGGAGCCAGCTGTGCTGAGTACATAGCCATTAAAGACTTCGCTTCTGAAGTTGTTTTGATTGACATTAAAGAAGGTTTTGCTGAAGGTAAAGCTATGGATTTGATGCAAACAGCCTCACTTAACAGTTTTGATACAAAAATTACGGGTACAACCAACGATTATTCAAAAACAGCAGATAGCGATATAGCTGTAGTTACTTCTGGTATTCCTAGAAAGCCAGGTATGACTCGTGAAGAATTAATTTCAACCAATGCGGGTATTGTAAAACAAGTTTCTGAGAATCTCATCAAGCATTCTCCAAACGTTATCATCATTGTGGTATCCAACCCAATGGATACAATGACATATCTTGCTCATAAAGCTACAGGGTTACCAAAAAATAGAATTATAGGTATGGGTGGAGCCTTAGATTCAGCAAGATTTAAGTACAGATTATCAGAAGCCTTGGATTGTCCGGCATCAGATGTTGATGGTATGGTAGTCGGTGGTCATAGCGATACGGGTATGATTCCTTTGACTAGATTGGCCACAAGAAATAGTGTTCCTGTTTCTAAGTTCTTAAGCGAGGATAAGCTTAATAACGTAATGGAAGAGACTAAAGTGGGAGGAGCGACCCTAACAAAACTATTAGGTACTTCTGCATGGTATGCGCCAGGAGCTGCGGTATCTGCGATGGTTCAGGCGATTGCTTGTGATACTAAGAAAATGTTCCCTTGCTCTTGCTTGCTGGAAGGAGAGTATGGTTTAAGTGATATTTCAATAGGAGTTCCTGCTATCATCGGTAGAAATGGAATTGAAAAGATCGTTGAAATAGATCTTGACGATGCAGAAATGAATAAGCTAAAAGAAAGTGCCGAAGCGGTTAAGAAAACTAACGGCCTGCTTTAATAATAAGCTACAACAATAAGATAAAGCCTCAGATCAAAATAGATCTGAGGCTTTTTTTGTAGCATGATTTAGGATTCCATATTCAATTTATACCAATTGATATTTCGCGTATAGTACATGGCTAAACCTAAAATTGCGGTAAGACCAATGCTACCTAATAGAAGCGCATAGTCAGCCAACTGTAGTGTAGTGAATAAGAAACAATATACACCTATGATTATCAATATCAGTAGCAGAGAAATTCTCTTTGAATTGAAGACACTGATGGCGTATAAACCTATCATAGTTACCACTGACACAGTAGAAATGAAATAGGCCAAATTGAAGTTCAAATGCTCCGAAATGGAAATAAGTAAAATATAGAACAGGCATAATGCCAGGCCAACAAAAGCATATTGAAAGGGGTGAATCCTTCGCTTTTTGATTACTTCGACAAGGAATATTGTCAGAAAAGTGAGGGCAACAGTCATCGCGCCATATTTGACAGAGCGGATTGATTTTTGGTAATCGTCAATAGGCATGATTAAATCAACCCCAAAGGCGGAAGTTTCAATTTCAGCTAAGTTGTGGTGTCCGATCCAGGATTGCGGAAAATTTCTATTCAGCTCTAAGACTTTCCATGAAGCCTCGAATCCATTTTCATTCACTTCTCTGGAGCGAGGTAAGAAGCTACCATTAAAACTTGGAGAGTCCCAGGCTGATGTTAGGTTTACCTTCGTGGTACTACCGATCGGTGTAAATGAAAGCTGCTGACTGCCCTGTAACCCTAAATTAAACTGAAATGGTAATGGTTTGTTAGTTGCAGATACTTGAGGTATCTGGGCAGTAATTCCGGATTTTATCAAATCAGGAATTTTAGAACCAGGTTGCACTTTTAAGTTTGATTTACCGAACTTGATACTCACCTGATCTTTGATACCTCGCATGTCAGATATGCCCACGGTTAAAAATGCTCGGTCGTACTTAATTTCTTTTATATTGTCTTTTTCAAAAGTTTCATCAATGATAAAATTGCCCGATACTGCTAGCGCTGCATCGTAAACAATGACTTCATAGATACCTCTATTAAGTGATTTAGGAATTACCTCACCATTTACAGTAAGTTCATTTGGAAGTATTTTCCAATATTTAGTTACTTCCGTGAGCTTGTCGTCTTTCAGATATTCGTAGATAACTGGTATACTGAGTACTGGTCCGTTGATCAATTGTTCATTAGCCCACTTAGCACTTACTTCATCGGTGGCCTGCATATTTGATGCCTGCCTTTCTTCAATGATTGATTCGATCATGGCTGTGGGTATAAGCAGTAGTAACATGAGAATAGTGATGGTAATTAATTTGAGTGTTACCGAATTCTTAATCCAGCTATTTACTCTTTCTAAAGGTTCATTTTTATTTTCCATAATTAGTTGTTTTAATTAAAAGTACTTTGAAATACAAAGTAATAGTTTAAATTTTTTTAAATAAGTTTTTCTATTGCCTGCAAATGCTTTTTAAATGCTGCTATCCCTTTTTTTGTGGCCATATATTTTGTGTTTGGTTTGCGGTCCAGAAATTCTTTTTTGAACTCAACGTAAGCTTGTTTTTCTAAATACTTTAAGTGACTCGCCAGGTTGCCATCAGTTACGCTAAGTAGGTCTTTCAATGCATTAAAATCAAGATGTGTGTTTACCACCAAAGCTGACATGATGCCCAGCCTGACTTTATTTTCAAATGCTTTATCTAAGTCTTTTAATATATCCTTCACGACCGATACCTAACCTCCATAAGAAAACCATAGATAATATGTAGAACGCCAAATCCCAAGGCCCAAAATAACAAACCATAGCCAATAAAATATGTTGCAATTAGGCCAAGAGCAATTTCAATAAGACCCAGACTTCTGATCTCAGACAAAGTGTACTTACTAGCGTTTACTAAAGCCAAACCATAGAACAATAATGTGAGAGGTGCAATCAGGCCAATAAATCCTTGTGATAAAAGGATAAGGCATAGTATTCCTCCTGCTGCCAGTGGTATCATTAAATTAATCACCAGTCGTTTCGACTGATGGTCCCATAACTTTTGATTGTTTTTGATCGCCTTTTTTCTTGTAAAATAAAGCACAGAAACAAAAGTAAGGAGTAAAGTAGCAATGGCTACTAAAAGCAAATTAATGATAGTTTCTGAAGTGATTATAACCTGACGATAGGCGGCATAGTCCTGATTAGCATAGACTGTTTTATAGGCCACATATACTCCGGCTAAAGCCACAATTCCTGCAAAAACACCAGCCAAACCACTCAGTGAAATGAACCGTGAGGAGCGATTCATAATGTCTTTGATGTCCTTTATATCCTCTAGATATTTTTCTTTCATAAAAAGTACTTTGAATAACAAAGTAAATAAACGAAAGACTAAGAAACAAGTTGCGGTTTGATTAAAATAATTCCTGTGTTACTGTTCAAAAATCTGAATGCGATTTCCATCGGGGTCTTTGACAAGGACCAGGCGCTTGCCTGAGTGAGGGTCGGGAACGACCCTGCCATGAAAGTGGGCAGCCTGCTGTTCTAAATGCTCAATCCACCAATCAAACTTTTGGGTAGTAAAACCAAACTTAAAAAGACCTATCAAAGGACTTTTTATGGAATCAGAAGGATTGACAGCATTTTTAATTTCAATGAGTTCAAGCTTGGTGCTTGCTGTTTTCAGGTTAGCCTGCTTAAATCCTCGCGCTTCGTTGGCCGTTTGGTTTACGACTTCAAAGCCAAGCTTTTGTTGGTACCAGGCAATGGACGAGTCCATGTCACTTACGATAATAGCCAGGAACGTGGGGCTTAAGTCTTGTGCTTGAGAAAAACTGCCAATAGCAATGAGGCAAATACATGTGATTAGTTTTAGGGATTTGGACATCACATGATCTTCAATTATTCTTACAAACCGCAATCTTAGCTCCGAAAGCATTCATGCTGGCTGCACCAACATTTCCGTAAGCCAGAATTACATTTTTATTTGGGCCTCCGTCCTGGTGTACCTTAATGTGTCCGTCAAATGACTTTAAATCACTAAAGCCAAACGGTGTCTCGTCATTGAGTTTATTAAATACTGTAACACTTTCACCAGTTTCACCATAAACGGGACTTAAAAGAACAGCCACTTCAGCATCTGGGGTGTCGAAGCTTCCATAATGTAAATGTGCCGGGTGATTGATGTCCCCTTCTGTTCCGGATAAGGCAATTGTGGCTTCCAAGTCACCGGAAATTCTTTCTCTAAATGTGACTGTACCTGATATGGGGAATTGAGAACCTTCCTGTAAAGTATATACAACTTTGTTTCTTGTGTAAAGCTCCGATTCTTCTTTATCGGTGCAGGCCATGAGACCAATGAGGAGAAGGACTAAAATTCTTTTCATATTTTTTAAAACTAATTTTACTAAATTAAAGTTGCTGAAATTTAAATTAAAGTTTAATGTCTGGCTATTCTAAAACACCACTGGCTAAAAAACTTGGCATTAAGGCCGGTTATTCCATACGATTGGTAAATCAGCCGGACTACTATCTCACTTTATTTGATGAACTACCTGATGTGCATGAAGCTTCTACAGGTGAGCAAGTCGATTTTATCCACTTTTTTACAAAAAGCATATCTGAATTGGAAACCAGGCTGCCCGACCTGAAATCTGATTTAAAACCGACAGGTATTTTATGGGTTTCCTGGCCCAAAAAAGCAGCTAAAGTGGATACCGACCTTGATGGAAATATTGTGAGGGAACTAGGGTTGGAAAATGGGCTTGTAGATGTAAAAGTGTGTGCTGTGGATGAGGTATGGTCAGGTTTGAAATTTATGTACAGAATCAAGGATAGATAACATCAAAATGTCATCGTGAATGAGGTGCCCGAGTCTTTACTAGATTGTACTTCAATATTACCTCCGTGTAAGCGCATAATTTCTCTCGATAAAGCCAGCCCAATACCAGAGCCATCTGTCTTAGTCGTGAAAAACGGGATAAATACTTTGTCAATCTTATCCTCATCGATGCCATGTCCATTATCAGAAATGGTAATTTGAGTCTTTTCGTTTTGAGAAATTCGCACATGAATTTTTGGATCCATTATATCACCAACCGCCTCTATTGCATTTTTAATAATGTTGATAATCACTTGCTCTAGCAGCGCTGCATCGGCAATACATCGGAGACTCTTGTTTGAAGTTGATATTTTAAAATCAATGCCTTTTAAAGGTTCAGCCAGCAAAGTTTGGATGCGTTCAATTGTTGAATGTATATCAACCTCAGCAAATGCTGGCGGGGGTATGCGTGTGAGTTTACGATAGGCTTCTGTAAATGATTGAAGCCCTGTACTGCGACTTTTAATTGCTTTCAAACCCTGCATTACTTTTTGCATAGTCGCTTTTTCCGGATTTTCTTTTTCGAGTTCGGAAGCTGTAAGCGTAGCTAACGTGTCGGTTAATGAACTGATTGGTGTGACCGAGTTCATGATTTCGTGTGTTAAAACGCGAATCAGTTTTTGCCAGGCATCGAGCTCATTACTATCTAATTCGTTCTTAATATTTTGAACAGAGATTAATTTATATGTTCCATCATGAATTTTAAATGTTGAAGCATATATCGCTAACTGCATTAAATTATTACCAATATTAATTTTAAGCAGTTTTTGGTCTCCAGGTTCTATGTTACGCAGTGTTTCAACCAATTCTTCGTTGACGGTATTCAGACTTTTTAAATAAAGAATGGTGGGCTTTCCACTGAGTTTTTTAAATGCCTCATTCATCAATTGAATTTTCTCATTTTCATCGAAACTGATGATGCCTACTTTCACATGCTCAACCAATGTCTCAAGATAGATATGTTGCGCCTGTTTTTCGGAGCTGAGTTTTTTGAATCGCTCGGTTATCATATTGAATGCGCGATATAACTCACCAAAAGACTTTCCTTTATTTGTGGCCGAAAATGTTGTGGTAAAATCATTTTGCATCAAAGCCATAAGAAAAGAGGAAAAAGCCCGATTGGTACGATCGATGTACCAGAATAGCTCAATCAAAGCAATGATGAGGAATATGAACAAGTAGATACTTCGCAGATAATGCGCATCCGATATTACAAAATAGAGCATAAGGCCAACAAGGATCGTAATGATCGATAACCTTAAAATGACATTTACTCTAAAGCTTTTAAACATTATATTCCGTATTTATCCATTCTTCTATACATGGCACCACGAGAAAGGCCAAGTTCTTTCGCGGCATGGCTAATATTGCCCTTATGCTTATTTATTGCCTTTTTAATGGCCCAGGCTTCAATATTTTCCAGATTATACTCTTCAAACTGGTTGCCATTATCTTTTCCAGATTGTTTGAGAAAACCAAAATCAGAAGCATTGATAGTTTCTCCCTCAAGCATAATAACAGCTCGCTCTATGGCATGCTCCAATTCTCTTATGTTGCCTGGCCAGTTGTAATTCCTGAGCATTTCTATTGCAGTGCCATCAAATTGTGTTTGTGGTTTATGGTATTTGTGTGCATATCTTTTAAGAAAGTGGTTGGCAAGCAACTCAATGTCGCCATTTCTCTCCTTCAATGAAGGGAGTATCAGTTCAACCGTATTGATTCGGTAGAGCAAATCTTCTCTAAACTCACCTTTTTTCACCATTTGATGTATATCGCCATTGGTGGCACATAACACTCTTACGTCTACGTTTACAGTTTGATTTGAGCCAATTTTGGTCACTTTTTTATTTTGTAGCACAGTGAGCATCTTGCTCTGAAGAGCGGGAGATAAGTTGGCAATTTCATCCAGGAATAGTGTGCCACCGGAAGCGGCTTCAAATCGACCTATTCTTTCTTCTTTTGCATCCGTAAATGCTCCCTTGACGTGACCAAATAGCTCGCTTTCAAAAAGTTTTTCTGGAATCGAACCCAAATCGACACTTATAAACACCTCAGCGGCTCTATGTGAGTTTTCATGAATGGTACGAGCGGCTACTTCCTTACCAGTACCATTGTCACCTAATATCAGTACTTCGGCATCTGTTTTGGCTACCTTGGCAATCATCGACTTTACTTCATTTATCGATTCGGAGTCGCCAATCATTTCAAATTGGGAAGATAAATCAGAAGAGATGATTTGTTCCCTACTTTTAAGCTTCCTGACTTTCTCCTCCTCCTGTGTAAGACGATGAGCAGCTTTGACAGTCGCTAGTAGCTTTTCGTTTTGCCATGGCTTGACTATAAAATCGGTGCCGCCTTCCTTCATGGCTTCTACGGCAATATCCAATTCTCCATATGCAGTCATGAGCAACACATTGGTTTGTGGACTAATTTGTTTGATTTGTCTTAACCAATGCAGCCCTTCTTCTCCCGAAGTTTCACCTTGTTTGAAATTCATATCCAGCAAAACGATGTCAAACGAGCGTTCTTTAAAAGCCTCATGAATTTGATGGGGTGTGTTGATTTTAATGACCTCAGTAAAGTGCTGTTCAAGTAAAAGTTGAGCAGATAGCAGCACCAGGTCATCATCATCGACTATTAATATCTTTGAGGGTGTTTTAGACATATCGTTTCAAATGTACTCTCATTCTTTAAAAATACCACACGAACTGTCCAAATATGGGCACTTGAGTGTTTTATGAGTGGGCAGTTTTTTTGAGTCTTGGTAATATAAAAGGCCTAGTTGACTCAATTGAGTAGATTTATGTTCTTGGCATTAACATTGGCATGCAGAAACTGGTCGAATATACAAAAACAACTATGCTCAAAAACTACATTTTAATTGCCATTAGAAATATCCTTAGAAATAAGGCGATTTCCTTCATCAATATCTTTGGTCTTTCTGTAAGTATGTCGGTGTGTTTACTGCTGATAATCATTGTCACGGATCAAATGTCTTACGATGAGTTTAATACAGATCAGCACAGAGTATATAGGGTTATTACAGACCGTGTCGAACAAAAGGAATATGAATGGTCTACCGCTACTTCAACATTTCCTTTGTCTAACGGAATCAAAGAGCATACGGCAGTTGAAAAAATGGCCGTAATAAAAAGAAGGTTTTCGGGAGTTGGAAAATGGGAGCAGCAAGAGATACCCTTTAAAGGCTACTATTCTAACAATGACTTTTTTGAAATTTTTGATTTGCCATTAGCCAAGGGCAATATGGCTGATGCACTGACGCTTCCCAATGCGATAGTATTGACTGAGAAGCTTGCGGATAAAATTTTCGGAGAAAAAGATCCTTTGAATGAAACATTAATGGTTGAAGGCATTGGAGACTTTGTAGTGACAGGAGTATTTGAACCATTTCCTGGTAAGACACACTTAGACTTTGAAGCACTGGTCTCAATTAATTACCTCTCCAAACTTACGCAAACAGATAGTAGTCAAAATTCAGTGTTAGACGATTGGAATAATATTTATGATACTTACATCTATATTCAGATTAAAGAAGGAGCTAATGTAGCAAGCCTTAATCCATTATTAGCAAAAGCGGCTATTGACAACTATGATCCTGAGGGAAAATTTGAATACGAATTCAAACTGCAGTCACTGGCTGATATCACTCCAGGTCCTTTGTTGAGTAACAATACTGGATTTGGCTTGCCTGACTTTATGGTATATATCATGTTGGGTTTAGCGCTAGTTGTATTATCCTCAGCCTGCTTTAATTATGCCAACCTCACAACAGCCCGAGCCGTCAACCGTGCCAAGGAGATAGGTGTAAGAAAAGTTGTGGGGGCTCGTAGAAAGCATATTTTTTCTCAGTTCATGATCGAGGCCGTTATCATTGCCGTAATCGCCTTCATTTTTGCTGATTTGATCGCTCAATATTTGTTACCTCAAATGAACAGCTTCTTTGCTAATTTGGGTGCCCCCATGAGTTTCGATCAGGCCCCTGGCATTTATTGGTGGTTTATAGGTTTTGTAATATTGGCTGGCTTAGCAGCTGGTCTGGTGCCCGCATTATTTTTCTCCGGCACATCACCGCTTGCTGCTCTTAAAAAAGCGATACAGTTGGGACGATTTAATAAAAAATCAGGCTTCAGAAGATTTGACGTAAGAAAGGTACTTGTTGTAGTACAGTTTGCCTTTACCATCTTTTTTGTAATTACGATTGTTACGATTTATCAACAAACCAGATTTGTGATGACTACGGACCATGGTTTTGAAACTCAAGGTATTGTAAATGTGAGGCTACAGGGGTTGGACTATGAGAAAATCAAAACGGAGTTTGAAAAATTAGCAAATGTAAAGCTGGTAGCTTCTACTTCACACCTGCCGGCACTTGGTACTAATAATACTGTAGATGTACATTTAAAGGATGAGGAAGAACCTGTTTTCTTAAGCTATTTTGCTGTTGGTCACAATTATATCGAAACAATGGGGGTCAAATTACTGGCAGGCACTGACTTTCCTGCCGTAATGCCAGAACAGGAAAGATTTATAATACTTAACCAACAAGCTGTAAATCGCTTTGATTTGGGCTCTCCTGAAGCTGCCATTGGTCAATTACTAACAGTTGGTGAAAATGAACTTGAGGTAATTGGTGTGGTAGAAGATTTTCATTACGAGCGATTAGACGAAGAAATTGGTCCCATGGCTTTACGTTATAAGCTCGATTTAGTACAAAGTGCTGTTGTCGTTATAAATACGGAACAAGTTGAAGCTTCAGTAGCAGGTCTTGAAGCAATTTGGAAGGAGCAGACCAACAGGCCATTTGAATATACTTTTTATGAAGATGACTTCAGGCTGAGCTATGGTCACTATGAAGCATTGCTGCTTATTCTGGGTTACGTAACAATTATCACCGTATCTATAGCTTGTCTTGGTCTTTTAGGTATGGTTATCTACCATATTCAAAACAAAACGAAAGAAATTGGAATTAGGAAAGCCTTAGGTGCTGAAGGGCGTGAAATACTGATCCATGTCTCAAAAGGTTTTCTTATACTCATTGTAATTGCCTATGCGATTG
>JBDVKW010000015.1:0-479830 GCA_039970995.1 Fulvivirga sp. | reverse complement strand
TGCAAAGATACAACACCTTTGCCTTATCAAACAAGCCTTTTTCAAACTTATTTTTTGGAGATTTCTAAACCACTCTCCTACAACATCTTCCCCTCAATCATCCAGCCCTTTGGCCGAATAGGTGCGCGAAGGTAAGGGAATGTTTAATAACTGCAAACCTTATTATGGAAATAATTATTTTCTTGGTGCCTTATAAATAGGCACTGTGCTGCACGGCTCACCATACATGATACTGGAAGCGATTGGCTTCAAAATTCTAACTATCTCAACATAAGCGAATTCTGACACAGGAAGATCTCCACAGCCTTTAATCACGAGCTTTTTTCCTTCAAATTCTTCAGTGTTAATTTTATTTAGAGATTCTTTAAAAATAATTTTTTCCAGCTCATTGATGCTACCAAAAACTACAGTTTTGGCATGGTCCTGAAGCTTGGAAGCCAATAACATGTAGGCCCAAGTAGGGACGATTGCATCGACCGAACAATTGAGGGCAACATATTTATCTTGATAAATGGACCAGTCGTGTTCTTTTACTTGTTGCCTAAAGTCTTTCTCTTTCAAAATCATTTCTTGAAATAACCATGACTTGATATCAAAATTGATTCGTTCTCCTTCCTGATAATACTCTTGCAGGTCAATAGTGATTAATGGACTATTGGCTACTCTGTTTACTATCTCTCCTTGTTCTTGCATTTTTTTGACTTTCAATTTAGTGTTGAACACATCTATTTTGATTTTGGTTTTGTAACTCTGAAATCTTTCAAATAAAAAGGGTCAAAGTAAGCCACATCTTCAAACTCTTTTTTTTCATAAGACCTGGTAGCCAAGAAACCTACCAAAGCTGCTGATGGTTTAATATTATCGATGAAATTGGCGTTAGGGTTTTGAATAACAGGCTTACATTTATCAGAGCCATTTCCAAAAAAAGTGATATTGAAATCTTTCAACTCCTTACTAAAACTATTTTCATCAACAATAAGCGGCTCCGTTGGTTTTATGATCTTTTGATTAGCGTCTATTAAAAGATAATATACCTCCATTCGTCTGGCATCAATCATCGGACAAAGGAGGTTATTTTCTGAATTGACATACTTTGAAACTCCATATGCCATCGCCTCTAATGTGTTGATTGCTATTAACGGCCTATTAATCGCATCACATATTCCCTTTGCTGTAGATACTCCAATGCGCAAGCCTGTATAAGATCCTGGTCCTTTGGAAATCGCTACAGCATCCAGGTCGCTCATTGTAAGTGAACAATAACTGATCAAACTTTTAATTGAGGGCGCCAAAAGACCTGAATGGGATTGCTCCATATATAGGGTTTGTTCTGCTAATAACTTTCCCTCTCTATGTAATGCAATTGAACATACTGTTGTAGCAGTTTCAATACTTAGGATTACTGACATTAATTTGAATTGAGTATTTCTCTGTACAGGTCTTGGTTTTGCAGAATTTCAACTGCTTTCAACAATTGTGTGTCGTCATCTAATGTAGACTGAATACGACCTTTCTCTAAATAATACCTCGATACAATCTCTTGTTTTAAGAATTGGCTGATTTCATCTTTAAAAGTAATTAGGTCTTGTTCTTTGCTGTGGGTAATACTCTTTTGTAATAAGAGCAATTGATTTTCGATATCAGCATAGTACTTTTCTTCTTTTGCGCTTGAAGAAAGCTCCTGTAATGATTTTTCTACATCTGTAGTATAATCATAATCCTTCCCCTTTAACCAAGACCTAAACATATTATAATCTTCATCGCTAACATTATAAGTAGTCGGGTTTGAAATTGAGGATTTTATAGAATTATAATGCGTGGCAAAGTTGAAGATTAATCCTTTATTGATAAGCGTAGTGGTAATTGGTGCGAGATTTGGTTCCGGTACCTCAATGTCTGGTGACAACCCTTCTCCATCAAAAACCTTTCTGCCATTTCTTGTTGTGTATTCATTTTTTAGTGAGTCGGCAAACTTATCAACAGAGCCATCTTCGTTGCGATTTTTATAATCGATTGCCTGTATACACCTGCCGCTCGGAATATAATATTTTGCAGTAGTAACCTTGAGTTGCGAATTATAAGTCAGTGGTCGTGTAGTTTGCACCAATCCTTTGCCAAATGTTTTGGAACCCACTAAGACGCCTCTATCATAATCCTGCATTACTCCACTTACAATTTCTGAAGCCGAAGCACTTCCGGCATTGGCCATGACTACTAATGGTATTTTGACATCAACAGGAGTGTTTAACGTTTTATATTTTTTGTTCCATTCATCTACCTTGCCTTTGGTGGATACAACTTCTTTTCCTTTAGATATAAAAACATTTGAGACATTGACTGCCTCGCTTAGTAGCCCTCCCGGGTTGTCTCTAACATCAAGTATTATGCTTTCTGCACCCTGCTTTTTAAGTGAGTTAAGTGCGGATTCCACTTCCTTACCTGCATTGGTAGTAAAATCTTCCAGCTTGATATAACCTACATTTGAACCTATTATTCCAAAATAAGGTACATTATCAACTGTAATTTTCTGGCGTTGGATTTCGATTTGAAGTGGCTCTGGTTCACCATAGCGTTGAATAGTTACCATTACTTTGGTTTTTGCCTGCCCTTTCAACAGAGAGCTAATCTGTGATATTTCAAATCCTTCAATATTGACTCCATCAACTGCTATTAGTTCATCGCCAATTTTGAGGCCTGCCTGGTGTGCCGGAAAGCCTTCATAAGGCATTGTAACTATGTTTTGCCCATTGATTTTGCCAATATAGGCGCCAATACCAGCATATTGACCGGTGGTCATAGTACGGAACGATTCTATTTCCTCCTCAGGGATATAATTTGTGTAAGGATCAAGTGAGTAGAGCATTGCATCTATGCCCGTTTTTATTAGTTTGTCTGGATCGACTTCATCGACATAGTAGGCATTAACCTCTTTGAACAAAGTGGCAAAAATATCGAGGTTTTTGGCGATCTCGAAATACCTACTATTTGGAGCAATCGCTGCTACAGAAACAAGTAGGATAACAACAACTGAGAGAAGCGTATATTTAAGCTTTTTCATCTGCGTTATTTTTTATTCTTTGATTAATTGCAATAATGCTTTTTTCAATCTCCGAGTACTTATTAATATCTCTGGAAGTATAAATATAGGCAATAAGGAAATTCTTTTCTGTAGGCAGGTATTCCTTATTAAGTCTATAGGCTTCTCTGATACGTCTTTTGAGTTGGTTTCTAGCTACAGCAGTTTTGTGATTTTTTTTAGGTACCGATATCAGCAACTGAGTAGTCGACTGAGTAGTTGGTAGAAATAAAACCTTAAATGGGTATAAATAAAAAGAGGAACCCTTATCGAAGAGTTCCTTAATTAATGTCTTTGCTGATAGCCTTTCAGACTTTTTAAAAGTCTTTCTAATCATAGCCGTTATTTTTCAATAAGAAAACAACATTACCCAAATTGTTTGGGTAATTCAACCGGCAAGATTACTTATGTGTCTTCTCGTCAGAAACAGTAAGTTTTTTTCTACCTTTAGCTCTTCTTCTGGCTAAAACAGCTTTGCCATTAACTGATGACATTCTAGCTCTGAAGCCGTGCTTATTCTTTCTTTTTCTCTTCGATGGTTGAAATGTTCTTTTCATCTTTATTTTGCTTTACTCTTCTATTGAAGAAGTATTATAATCTTTAATTTCAATCGGGCTGCAAAGATACAGAGCTTTTTTATAATTGCAAGCAGCGACCTAGATTTGTTTACCTAAACTCAACTTTTACATGCAATACAAAATCACTTTTGCTAACCCATTGACACATCTCCTACAAATTGAGTTGAAATGGGATGTTTCTGACAAAGATAATGAAACATTTTACTTACCAATCTGGAGACCCGGAAGATATGAGGCTGCTAATTATTCTAAAAACATAACGAATTTTCATGCTACTAGTGAGGATGGCAATGACTTGCAGTGGGAGAAAACCACAGCAAACCAATGGAAGGTAGATACTGCAAATGCAAATGAAGTGGTTATATCATATAAATATTATGCCCATACAATGGATGCGGGGAATAGTTGGTATGCCGATGATTTGATCTATATCAACTTCATAAACTGCATGATGTATTCCGAGGGCTCACTTGATGCTGACTGTGAAATCTTTATAGATATACCTGAAGATTTTTCTGTGGCAACTGCTCTTAGAAAAAATAAGGATCACTTTATAGCTAAGGACTATTACACGCTTGCTGATAGCCCATTGATGGCCGCTAAAGACCTTGATCAGATCGAATATACTTTTGAAGGTGTCGATTTTAATATTTGGATCTACGGAGATCATGATCTGGATAAAAACAAAGTTAAGTCTGATTTTGAAAACTTTAGTAAATCACAAATTGCATGCATTGGCAAGTTTCCTGAGGAAGCATATCATTTCTTGATTTTGACTCTGCCATACAAATTTTATCATGGTGTAGAACACGCTGCCTCAACTGTTATTTGCCTGGGTCCGGAAAACGAATTAAGCTCAAATTCGATTTACACTTCTTTATTGGGAGTAAGTTCTCATGAGCTTTTTCATGCCTGGAATATTATTAAAATCCGCCCGAAAGAATTACAACCTTACGATTTTGCTCGACCTGTAACTTTTAATACAGGATATGTTGCCGAAGGATTCACCACCTATTATGGTGATTTGTTCTTATCAAGATCCAAGGTATTTGACACACAAGCATATTTCAATGAGTTGAATACCATCTTCAATCGACATTTTTGGAACTATGGCAGATTAAACGAATCTGTGCTTACTTCATCTTCGAACCTGTGGGTTGATGGTTATACTGCCAGTGCTCCGCATAAGAAGAGTTCTATTTATGTGGAAGGTGCAATGATTGCACTTTGTCTTGATTTGAAAATACGTGAGGCAACAAATAGCGAAAAGTCTCTGGACGATGTTTTACGTTTGCTGTGGGTCAATCATGGTAAAACTAACATTGGCTACGCACATAATGACATAATTAGTTATTGTGAAAGTGTTTCAGGTGTAAGTTTAAATTCATTTGCTAAAGACTATATCGAGGGTGCGGTTGACAAACGTACCATGCTTGACAGCCTACTTAACACGGTGGGTTGTGAAATTGAAGAGTCTTCCAATGAAAAAGTGCTTACAAGCAACCTTGGGTTGAGAGTGATTGATGATGAGCAGGGGTTGAAAGTTGTATCTATAGCACCATCGTCTCCCGGGGAAAAACTGTTTTCAATTAATGATATTATAAAAGCAGTTAATGACTCCAATGCGAATGATGTTGAACCCGGAATTAATAATAAAGTTTTGATCGAGCGGTTTGGTAGGGAGATAGAGATTACTGTCGATTTAGAGACCCAAAATAAAGTAGTGTATTATCCTAATCACGCAATTGTTAAAAAGTCTGAGGCAACTCCCACGCAAAAGAAGGCATTTGAGCTGTGGTGTGGTCAAACATTTTAAATTGTATAGGCAATTAATTACTCTTCTACCTATCTTAGATATAGAAAATTTGTTAGATTACAGGCCATATTTTAAATAAAGATTGATATAACATGCAAGGTTCAGAAGAAATTTCTAAAGACCTAATCCAACCATTTCATAACAAAGTGCATAAAGAGGCTGATGGTATCATCCGTTATTTTATAATCGGTTACTTCGTATTCGGGTTATTCCTTTCCATATTTCATGAATCGTGGTCCTTTGGCATTGTAATGGGAGGTATTTCTTTAAGCATTTATTATCTCTGTAGATCTCTAATTGGAGGTACTCTTTGGTTTAGGCTTATCGTAAGTTTCTTGCTTTGGAATTTTACTGTGCAGTATATCATACAAATGCATGGCATGTATGAGATGCACTTCTTTTATTTTATTTCTCTTACTGTATTGCTTTTCTATGAAGATTGGAGGATAATTTTACCCGCCTCGATATATGCGATTGGAACATTTCTCTATATGTTCTACCTCCAACTCACGGGTTCTGAATTTAATGGCTATCTGGAAAACGTTCCTGAACTCACCTATAAAAATGTAATTCTACACCTTGGTATTTTAATATTTTATGCGGGTATATGTATTCTTTGGTCAAAGCTGCAAAAGGCACAAACTCGTGATGCCGGAGTGAGTCAGTTGCATATGGAAGAACAACTTAAGTTGATGGATACTAACATCAACTTTGCCAATAGCATTAGTCATGGGAACCTGAATGCCGAGTATGCAGCTGAATCTGCAGACAAACTTGGTGAATCTTTGATGAACATGAGAGATAGCCTTGTAGAGGCTTCTGATAGAGAGGCCAAGGAGAAGTTTGTAAATGTTGGTCTGGCATCTATTGGAGAGATTTTAAGGAACAATAATGACAACCTTACTGAGCTTTGCGATCAGGTGATCGGTAAGCTTGTAAACTATATGAATGCCAATCAGGGTGGCATATTTATTATACATAAAAATGAGAATACCGATGAGCAGTATTTGGAGTTAAAAGCCTGTCGTGCCTATGAGCGTAAGAAATTTCTAGAAAAACGTATTGAAATTGGTCAGGGACTAGTTGGTCAGGCAGCCATTGAGAGGCAAACTATCCACATGAAGGAATTCCCTGAAGACTATATAAACATTACTTCTGGACTTGGCCTGGCAAACCCTAACAGTTTGATTATTGTACCACTTAAGTCAAATGAAGAAATTGTAGGTGTTATAGAAATGGCATCGTTTGAAGATTTCAGCGAGACTGATGTAGAGTTTCTGGAAAAAGTAGGAGAGAGTATTGCCTCTACGGTAATATCAGCACAAACTAACCAGCAAACTAAAGAGCTTCTAGAGCAGTCTAAACAAATGACTGAAGAGATGCAGGCACAAGAAGAGGAGATGCGTCAAAACATGGAAGAGATGCAGGCCACTCAAGAAGAAATGGGAAGAAGCCAAAGAGAGTTGGCAGAAAAAGAAGCAAATCTCAATGCCTTAATTAATAATACTTCAGATTCAATCATAACCATTGACAAGGATTACAAAGTAATTGTAATGAATGATGTGGTTAAAAACCGATACAAGGGCACCCAGTATGAAGGACTTGGTGAAGGCTCTAATGCCCTGGATATGCTCGGAGACGTTAGAGATGAGTGGAAAGCTTATTATGATCGTGCGCTCCATGGAGAGAATTTAAATTTCACACTTAAAAGCTCAGTGAAGGGTGAAAATAGTTGGAGGGAATACTTTATTAACCCAATTAGAGACAACTCAGGAGTAATTGTTGGAGCCTCTATCTTCTCAAGAGATATTTCTGATAAAATGAGGATGCAAGAGGAGATGAAGCAGCGTGGTTTCGTACTGGATGCCATGATAAACAACACATCAGACACTTATTTTGCCATTGACAGTGAATATAAAATCATCGTGGCAAATGAAATTATCAAAAAGAGATTTGAAGAGTCAGGAATTACTTTAAATCCTGGAGAATACATTTTTGATAAGTTACCGGCTGATGCAGAAAAAGTATGGAGAGAACGTTATGACCGTGCATTAGCTGGAGAACATTTTGTATTGGAGGAAGAAAGGCCTACTAAAGACAAGGTGCTCTATTTAAGAGTGTATTGCGACCCAATTAAAAACGAGAATGACGAAGTGATTGGTGCTTCTGTGATCTCAAGAGATGTGACCGAAAGAAAAGAGGCCATGGACAAAGTGGCTGAATTGACCAGTGAAATTTCAAGGCTTAAGAAATAGTATTTCCTTTCTCTTTTAGCTGTGTAGGTGAGGCTTTTTCATTTAAGATTGCTTAGTATCTTTCGCATCTTTTCTTCTTCTAGATAAATTTCAAACGCAGGATCATTAGCAATATATGAGGAAGACATTCGATTACTTTCTGCTAATACCTCATTTAAATATTTATAAAAGTTTGCATTGTTTTGAAATGCTAAAACTCTGGCCAATGTCCACTTGCCCCATAAGTTTGGCTCTGCATACAGCCACAATTTTGTAAGAACATGGGCAGTTTCGTAGTCACTAAGGCTAATATAATTTGCGCTTGACTCAGCACACCTTGCCCAAACAGCATTTATTAACCTTAAGCCCATGTTTTGCATTTGAAAGTCACTCTTGTTTGATATTCTCTTAAAATGATCAATCTTGTTTCTCCACCAACTTATGTCTTTAAGATTATCATCAGTAGATTTTAATTTGGTGAAATAAAGTTCGGTAAATGCATCAGCAATTTCCTGTCTGTATGCAAGTTCCTGATCATTAATCTTTAGTTGACGTTTCATTTGCTTTTTAAAGACCCTAGTATCTTTTATACTATCAACTTTTGGCTGGATGTAATCAATATCAATCAACCCTTTAAAATCACGAATGATTTGTTCGTAAATTTCAACTGACAATAGGTAATTTCCACTGTCTAAAGTACTATCAGCACGCATCTTGACATAATAAAAAGCATCATTAATATTGAAATTATTACTAGTTGCCCAGCCTAACTTAGCTTGTTGCAATTCTAACCAATACAAAGCCTCCAGAAGCTGAGAAGAGTTTGGCCATTGATGGCCCGCATTAAATATAATTTTATTATTCCTTATATTCTTTTTATCTAACTCATCTTGTAGTAGTCGATGCTCCTGATAATTCATATCCTTATCACCGACCAATGCTACATATAACACCTCACTATCCTGCTTTAATCTATAGTTCTGTCCTGATGCAAACCCAGCTCCACATGCGATGACTCCATTTATTTTTCTTGTCATTGAAGCTACTGCAGATGCAACCCTCGAACCACCTGAAAACCCCGATGTGTACACTCTTTTTGGATCAATACTAAATCTGTTAAATGCATCTAGAAACATAGCGTCTCCCGCATCAAAAGCAAGGTCCCAAGAACCATTTTTTGAATTATTGGATGCGATTATTATATAACCTAGTTGTTCTGCGGCTTTCTTATATTTCAACACTGGTAACCGGCCACGAGCGGCTGGTTCAAAAACAAATATTGCCGGCCACTTCTGAGAAGGGTTGTAATTGGTAGGTAAATAAAGCGCGTATGATTGATCTGGTTTATGACTACAAAAAACAGTATCTATTATTGCTCCTGATTCTTGAGCAACGGAAAAAGTACTCAAAAAAATGAGACCTATAAAGAAGCATTTCATAAGTAGAAATAAGGAATAATGAGTGACCCAATCATCATGGGTCACTCATTAAATTATATAATCTATTGATCCCACCAGAACCTTGTTTGAAGGTTTGGAGTTTGGATCGGAAGGTTACTCAAATTTAATAGTCGCTCCTCTTGAGGGTAAGGTAATCTTCTTGGAATCTCACCGTTGGAGTTAAAGGCATTAGTTCCTCCCGTAACTACGGTTAACGCTGGGAAGCCTGTCCTCCTGTAATCATTCCAAGCAATTAGACTTTGTGAGAAGCACGCCAGGTACTTTTCGTCAATAATCACCTCTAGTCTCTCAATGTCTGTAGTTGCTGCTGCCCACCTTGCATCAAGATCCGTTTGGTAGTTGGCAGGTACGCCTGCACCAGTTATTTTTTGAAACGAAGCGCTAACTCCATCATCTAATGCGGCTTTGGCTGCAGCTAAATCCTGAGCTCCTCTCATTAACTGAGACTCCGCTTCAATAAACTTAACTTCCACATAGCTCATCAACACAACTGGTGAATTTCCACTAGCATAATAGCTTGGGCTATCGGCATTTCCTGTTTCAAACAAAGGACCATCTAACAATAGGGTGCTTCTACTATCATCTGCAGAAAATGCAGTTGTAAAGTATTCACCCATTTTAATGTTACCTGCACGACTTTGACTAAATTGAAACTGGGGATTCACCTCATTGGCACCACTTCCAAATATCATTTCAAAATCTTCATTATTAGAAGCAATTGCATCAGGAAGCAAAGCCAATGCATCATCGTAAGCGCTTGCATTTTGTTTTGCTGACTGAAACGTGTATCTCATTTTTAAAGCATTAGCAGCAGCAATCCATGCATTTAAATCACCGCCAAAGATTAGATCATCACCGCCAGGGCTTCCACCTAAACTTTCTGCAGCACTTAAGTTTGCAATTGCTTCATCAAGCAAGTTAGGAAGTGTTGAGCCATACAACTCCTGTTGCGTATCATAAGTTGGTGTAAAATTACCTTGCTCTGCCTGAAAAGCATTAGAATATGGTATGTCACCAAAAGCATCGGTAAAAGTACCTATACCAGCAGCCATTAACACCTGTGCCACACCTTTATAATGTGGAGCATTTTGCTCATCAGCTTTCTTAATAATTACATTAATCGTGTTTAACGAATTATGATACATTCGCTGCCATACACCATCCATATCTGCATCTCTAATCAAATAGCGATAGTTGTCTTCTTGCTGGGCATTAATACCCTCAAATTGCTGTGTGAGTAATCCGCTAATTCTAACGATTTCTCCACCGATGGCCCACGAAACAGCAGTTTCACCTGAAGGTAAAAGTGCCGACATGGCCACATCTGTAGGGACAGCAGGATCTACGTTTGTATCACCAAATTCACATGCTGTAATAAGTGAAAATGATACAAACAAAATCATTGTTCTTTTTATAATTAAGTTTTTCATATCAGTGGTCATTTAAAAAGTGATGTTAAGATTCACGCCATAACTTTTGGTGTTAGGGTTGTTGAAGTAATCATACCCAATTACGTTGCTAGAATCACCAGTAAGATTTGTTTCAGGATCAATACCAGTATAGTCTGTTATAAGGAATAGGTTTCTAGCCGTAAACCCAATATTCACAGCGCTGAAAGGTAACTTATTAGTAATGTTCTTTGGCAGATCGTAAGTCAAAGAAACGTCTCTCATTCTGATCCATGATCCATCTTCAATTGTAAGCTCAGTTAAGTTTACAAAGCCATAGTTTTGATAGTAATTAGTTCCTCCATCAGTACCACCTTTTACAACTTCAATTGTATTTGGTGTCTCTGTAGGCACAACCGAACCATCAGGCTGAACCTGGCCTAACACTCCATCAAAAACAACTCTTTCATTCCTATCGAGCGTTTCAGCTCCTACACCAAAGTTATTAAGTACTCCTTTCGTACCGTTATAAACATCTCCTCCTTGTCTTATATCAAGTAAAAAGCTGAGTGATAACCCTTTGTAACTTACTGTATTTCTAAATCCAAGTAAAAAATCCGGATTTGGATCACCTACAATACCCTGAGTTGGGTCTTCAAAAGGCATTCCATCGGCAGGGTTTATCACCTTGTTGCCATTTTCATCTCTCAAGAATCTAGTACCAAAGAAAATCCCGAATGGCTCTCCTTCAGCTATTCTTTGCGTACCAAAAGGATCAATTGTTATAAATGGTATCCCCTCAGCCAATTTCTCTACAGTATTTCTGATTCTTGTAAAGTTCAACCCTACATCGTAGGTAAAATCTCCTCCAGATATTACACTAGCTGTAAGGGCTGCTTCAATTCCTTTGTTATTTAACTCAGCAGAGTTTACTGCTCTTTGTTGCCAGCCACTTGCGCTTGGTATGGTCACATTCAGAATAGCGTCTGTTGTAGTTGCATCGAAATAAGTTAAATCCAAACCTATTCTTCCATCAAAAAACTGAAAATCCCCTCCAAACTCTATGGTGGTTGTAGTTTCTGCTTTGAGTTGGTTATTACCCAAAGTTGCATTCGGGTTAAATGCATTTAATCCTAAGGCAGGAAAAATAACTCCTTGAGGAGTAGTCCAACCGTCTCTTACTCTTGATTGTACAAAACCACTGTTTGTCACTGCAAAAGGTGCATCATTACCTACCTGACCCCAGGAAGCTCTTAGCTTACCATAGCTAAATACTGATGATGTAACCCCAAAAGTTTGGGTAAAATCCCAACCAATACTAGTTGCAGGGTAGAAAAAAGAATTGTTTTCTTCTGGTAATGTAGATGACCAGTCATTTCTACCACTTACGTTTAAGAATACTTCGCCATTATAATTTAGGGTAACCGTACCGAACAAACCATAAAGCTCTCTACGAGTAACTCCTTCTGATACATTCACAGCAGTAGCACTGGCAATATTGAAAAAGCCAGGTGACGCTAAACCCTGACCATCAATTCTATTGATGTGTACATCTTTGTTAAAGTAGTTATGTCCAATCGTGGCACTTAAGCTCAGCTTGTCTGAAAGGTCTTTATTTATGCCAATCAAGAAATCTGAATTAATATCTGTACTTCTTATTGTTTGATTTATTACCTGACCTACTGGCACACTTGATGAGTTAATATCATTTCTAAAAATTCGATCATCACCATAAGTATCCACACCTAATCTGTAAGTGATATTCAACCACGGCAAGGCATCGTAAGACAACTGTGTGTAACCAATTACACGATTGACATCATCAGTAGTAAAATTTTTATTGACTGTAAAATAAGGGTTGTCATAAATACTTCCTCCACGGTATGCCCTTTGACTTCCATCTTCAAAAATAAATCCTGCACTGTTATCAAAAGATGGGGTGGTCCTCAGTAGACCTAGCATCACACCTGAGGTGTTTGATCCATTTTGTAATCTCTTACCACCAGATTTTACATAGTTTGCCGAAAGCGTAGCAGTAAAGTTTTTGAATAACTCAGCACTTGTAGTTGCTCTGAAACTAGTTCTTGCATAGCTACTATTAGGCATAATACCTGTTTGATCTAAGCGACCAATTGAGAAGAAATATGAAGTTTTGTCAGTACCACCTTGTACACTTAGGTTGTGTGTAGCATTAGTACCTGTTTCAAAGAAATCCTCTGTATTGTTATATGATTTAGCCACTCTACTTGTAGCTCTTGGATCAGATGCTGGAACAATCAGTCCATTTGGATCCCAAATAGAAGGTTCGTTTGCATATCTCAAGCTTGAAATCAACGGGCCCCAACTCTGACTTTGTGTTGAGCCTGTCATTGGAGACTCAAAAGTCGGGACACCACCATCTACTGAGCCTTGTGCATAAATATCCTGTAGTTCTGGTAGTTTATTTACTCGATCCATAGAGTAGCCCATAGAATATTTGATTTTGGCCGCGCTATTTCTAGTACCTTTTTTGGTGGTAATCACCACAGCTCCATTTGCAGCTCTAATACCATATAATACAGTGGCTGCTGGCCCTTTCAATATGGTCAATGAAGCTACATCTTCAGGGTTTATATCAATAGCACGATTTGAGTTGGTCACACCACCAGAGCCAAGATTCGCTACATCATCTTCTGGAGAGTCTGCCGTATTGAATGTTGAATTGTCGATAGGCACACCATCGATAACAAATAAAGGCCCGTTGCTTCCCTGTACAGATTTATTCCCTCGAATTCTTATTTGGGCTGCAGCACCAGGAGTTCCACTAGAGCTTGTTACCTGAACTCCAGCTACCTTACCACTAAGAGCAGAGACAAAATTATTTTCTCCTGACCTCATTATTTCTTCAGAATCCACATTCTGAATGGAATAGCCTAACTCTCTTTTGTTGGCCTCAATACCCGCAGCAGTAACTACAACTTCGCTGAGCTGCTTAATATCGCTCGTCAGTTGCACATCTATAACAGCTCTGGAGCCAACAATTACTTCTTGAGACTCAAATCCCACGAAAGAAAAAACTAACACCGCGTCTGATGGAACGGTTATCTTATAGGCACCATCAATATCGGTAATGGTACCAACGGTTGTACCCTTAAGGAGTACACTCACTCCTGGTAGACCTGTATTGTCTTCCACAGAAGTGACTTTACCTGAAACAACTCTTTCCTGGGCCAGCAATACACTGGAACTCAGGAAGATCGTCAAGGCAATTGACATTTGTAAAAACTTCTTCATAAGCGTTTGTTTTGATGAATAAATTATTTAAAGAGAGGGTATAACTCTCCATTGGTCAAGGTAGACACTTATGAATCCGTATAAATCACCCAAATTGGATCAAATTAGTATTCCTGTAAAATGGGCTTCAATCGCTTATAATTGATTTTTTGGACAATATCTGGTTTGTAATACCTAGAATTGTATTAAGAAAACAGTGAAAAAATACCCTAATTTGAGCCTATGATTTGGCCCTGTTTCTGGAAAGATAAACACCGAGGATAATAAGGCCCATGCCGAAATAATGACCTATAAACAGCTGCTCATTATCCAATAACCCCCAACCTACTGCGATAATAGGAATGATATATGTTACCGAGCTGGTGAAAATGGGAGAAGTCAGCTTTACTAATTGATTAAAAATAATCAACGCTATGGCTGTGCCCAATACGCCTAACAACACAACGGCACTAAAGGCAAACCAAGCTCCATCGGTGTTTATAGTTTTATCTATGAAATTAGTTCCTAGTAAAAGATAGATCAATGATACTGGACCTACTATCAATAGAGAAATACTAGTAATTGTACGAGCGGTTAGGTCTGAAATATGGTATTTGATTAAGTTAAGGTTGGCTCCATAAAATATAGTAGCCAAGATCACATACAACCCGTAATAGTTTAAGTCACTAATTGCTCCACCCGAACCGGCAATTATTAAAAAAATTGTGCCTGCTAATCCGACTAATAACCCGATGGTAGTTTTAAGATTTATATTTTGGCTAAAGAATAATATGCCAATGAGCATTGTAAATAGTGGTGTAAGGGCATTTAAAATACCTGCCACCGAACTGGGCAACTGAGTTTGCGCTTTTGCAAACAAAAAAGCGGGCAGCAAACTTCCAAATAACCCTACGAAGAACAGTAACTTCCAATGTCTGGCCTTGACCTTTCGTAGTCCTCTAATTGCAAATGGCAGTAGAAATACAGAAGCCGATGCAATTCGTAGTGCACCAACTTCACTTGCACTGTAGATGTCAAGGCCTCTTTTTATAAGAATAAATGAAGATCCCCAGATAAGGGCCAGCCCGATAAGCATTACCCATGCGAGCAGATTCTTATTTTCTGACATTAGCTATTAGATAAACCTGCACGAATTATGCTAAAATGGGCTGTTGTGAAAACTCCGTTTCTACTTCTAAAAGGATTTGTTTCAGTTCCTCGTGAGATTCAGATTCTACTAACCGGGTACGATAAGGTTTGAAATGCGGTATGCCTCTAAAGTAATTGGTATAATGTCTGCGCATTTCATAAATGCCCTTTCTTTCTCCTTTCCATTCGACAGAAAAATCGAGGTGTTTGATCGCTACAGTCACTCTGTCACTTATAGTTGGTGGCGACAGTTTTTCTCCTGTTTTAAGGAAATGTTTTATCTCATTAAATATCCATGGGTAGCCAATAGCAGCCCTACCAATCATTATACCATCCACCCCGTAGCGGTTTTTATACTCTAAGGCTTTCTCGGGAGAATCAATATCTCCATTACCAAAAATAGGTATGTGTATATCTGGATGATTTTTTACCTCAGCTATTTTAGTCCAGTCGGCCTCACCCTTATACATTTGCTGCCTCGTACGGCCATGAATTGTTAAGGCTTGAATGCCCACATCCTGCAAACGCTTGGCTACTTCTACGATCTTGATTGTTTTATCATCCCAGCCCAATCTTGTTTTGACTGTCACCGGTAAATCTACCTGTTTCACTATTTCAGCAGTCATTTCCTGCATCTTAGGAATATCCAATAGAATTCCCGCCCCTGCACCTTTACAGGCAACTTTTTTCACAGGACAACCATAATTAATATCAACGATTTCGGGCTGCGCTTCTTCAGCAATGGCAGCTGCCTCGCGCATCGATTCTATTTTATCACCAAAGATTTGAATCCCAATCGGCCGCTCATAATCGTATATATCGAGCTTTTCAACACTCTTTGCAGCGTTTCTAATGAGTCCTTCTGAAGATATGAATTCCGTATACATCATATCCGCACCATTCTCTTTGCAAACTGCCCTAAATGGCGGATCGCTCACATCCTCCATGGGTGCCAGTAACAAAGGAAATTCACCAATCTCATTATTTCCTATTTTAACCATACTGCAAATGCGTAGTTTAGCATATATTTTTTTATAACCCGTAAATTTACGGCAAATTATGAACAATTTCGATAACAACTATATACATCTATCTGATCACCGAAGTTCCATAACAACCGTTTTTTTAGTATTTGTGTTATCTCTTATTGGGTTTTATGTTGTTGGTCCAGGTATTGGATTTTTATTTGCACTACCATTTTATGAAGGAAGCCTTCTCGATTTCCAATCAGCTTTTGCTAACCCCTTTGAAAATCCCTCATTAAAAACTCCCATTTACATCATTCAGGGAATGGCTACCTTGACGGGAACCATTGTTGTCCCGTTGCTTTATTTATTTGTAGCAGAAAAAAAGCGAGTAGGTATATTTTTCAAAAAACAAGTCGGCCTGCTACCCATTTTATTGTCAGGAATTATTGTCGTCACTTTTATGGGAGTGAATTCCATTGTAATTGATTGGAATGCTAATATAAGCTTCCCTGAGTTTATGTCTGGGTTTGAAAACTGGGCCAAAGAAACTGAAGAACTTGCCGCAAAGACAACAGCGTATCTTACGACTTTCAGTGGGTTACCTCAATTCTTTTTAGCATTTATTGTCATTGCCATATTGCCTGCAGTAGGTGAAGAGTTACTGTTTAGAGGTTTTTTACAAAACGGCTTTCATGGAATAACAAAAAATATTCACATAGCTATATGGATTAGCGCCATTCTCTTTAGTACCATCCACATGCAGTTTTATGGTTTTGTACCGCGAATGCTCCTGGGTGCACTATTTGGTTATTTATACTATTGGTCTGGCAATTTATTCATACCTATTTTTGCTCATCTTGTGAATAATGGGTTGACACTCATTTTATTCTATCTCCATGATATTGGAGTTATAGAAACCGATTTGACAAATACAGAAGCGGCTCCTTTGTACGCTGTAGGAATATTCGCTATTATTACCGCTGCACTTTTACATTACTTTAGAAATTATTTTCTCAAAGCACCGCGTACTCAATGAAGGGATGGCAAAAGGTTTATACAACTGATCAATCATATAGAGCAGATATCGTGAAAGCAGTTTTAGAAGACAGAGGAATGACTCCCGTGATCATTAATAAGCAGGATTCATCATATCATAACTTTGGGCAGCATGAGGTACATGTGGCTAGTGAGGATGTATTAGGGGCTTTGAAAATCATTGAAAATGACATCAATTTTAAATAAATACAATAACCTCACTCAAAGAATAATAGCGGGGCTTTTCGGTGCGTTTGTGGTGATTATGGGCTTATACTACGGCCCGTGGACCTATTTCTGTGTCTTCCTCGGTATTTGTATTGTAACTCAACTGGAGTTCTATAAGCTAGTTGGCCTTGACGGTATGCTGCCACTCAAGTTTTTCGGTACAGTATGTGGATCTGTGATCTTTGCTATTACCTACTTTATTGAGCTCGGTTTACTTGAGACTAAATATTATTACGTTTTCTTCCCACTTATAGCGTGTGTCTACCTCATCTACCTCTATAAAAAATCAGAAAAAAAGCCATTTACTGGAATTGCATTTACCTTTTTAGGTATAGTATATGTTGCCATTCCATTTGCGTTACTTAATGTAATTGCATTTAACAGTGGTATTTATGAGTTTCAAATTATATTGGGCTCATTACTTATTTTATGGGCTAATGATACTGGAGCTTACTTTGCTGGTGTCAGGTTTGGGAAGAGAAAATTATTTGAGCGAGTATCTCCAAAAAAATCCTGGGAGGGAAGTATTGGTGGAGTTATCCTGTCGGGAGCCATGGCCTATGGTATTTCTGAAGCAAGCAGTTATTTGCCTTTAACCACATGGCTCTGTATTGCCATTATCATTATTATAGGAGGCACCTATGGAGATCTTGTAGAATCATTATTTAAAAGAAGCATAGAGATAAAAGATTCGGGAAGGTTAATACCTGGTCATGGTGGGTTTTTAGACCGGTTTGATGGACTGTTATTATCGGCACCATTCATCGCTGCATTTCTTAAAATCTTTTAAAAATAACGCATTTGATAGATTTATATTTCTTTAAATTTGCATACAAAATACGACTAAAAATAACAGTATATGGGTTATATAGAACCTGCTCCGATTAAAGACGAACAGAATCCTTTTGAGGCTATGATGTCAAGATTTCATATTGCCTCTCAAATATTGGGGATCGATGATGAAGTCTACAATGTTTTAAAATCACCTGCCAAACAAGTTATTGTATCACTACCAATAACAATGGATGATGGTTCCATCAGGGTTTTTGATGGCTATAGGGTTATACACTCAAATATTTTAGGCCCTTCTAAAGGTGGTATCAGGTTCGACCCTGGTGTAAATATTGATGAGGTAAAAGCTTTGGCTGCATGGATGACCTGGAAATGTGCTGTTGTAGATATTCCATACGGAGGTGCGAAAGGTGGCATAAAATGTAACCCACGCGAAATGTCTTCTGGTGAGATTGAGCGCTTAATGAGGGCTTACACACTCTCGATGATAGAAATTTTCGGCCCCGACCGTGATATACCCGCACCTGATATGGGTACAGGACCAAGAGAAATGGCCTGGTTGATGGATGAATTTTCCAGAACACAAGGTATGACGATCAATAGTGTCGTTACTGGAAAGCCATTGGTACTTGGAGGCTCACTAGGAAGGACAGAAGCTACAGGCCGTGGAGTTATGGTTTCAGCATTAGCTGCCATGGAGAAACTTCAAATTAACCCATACAAAGCCACGTGTGCAGTTCAAGGGTTTGGAAATGTTGGTTCGTTTGCTGCTTTGCTACTTGAAGAGAGAGGCGTAAAAGTGGTTGCGATTAGTGACCTGTCTGGTGCTTACTTCAACGAAAAAGGCATTAACATAAATGAAGCCATAGAATACAGAAATGGCAACAATGGTTCATTAGAAGGTTATAGCGGTGCTGAAAAAATAACAGGAGAAGAAATTCTTGAGTTAGAAGTTGATGTCTTGGTTCCTGCTGCTACTGAAGATGTGATTAACTCAGGCAACGCTGACAAAATAAATGCAAAACTTATTGTTGAAGGTGCCAATGGCCCTACTTCTGCAAAAGCAGATACCATCATCAACGATAAAGGCATAATGGTTACACCTGATATTTTGGCCAACGCTGGTGGTGTAACGGTTTCTTACTTTGAGTGGGTTCAAAACAGACTCGGCTACAAGTGGACAGGTGAGCGTGTAAACAGAAGGTCTGACAGAATAATGAAAGATGCTTTTGATCATGTCTATCGCACTTCAAAGGAATATGATGTATCGATGCGTATTGCAGCATACATCGTTGCTATCGACAAGGTTGCCAAAACCTACAAATATCGTGGGGGTTATTAATTTTAACTTAGAGTTTACAAGGTTTGACTATACATAAAGAAGGTCGTTTATTACTCATTGTATTAGTAATCATCTTAGCAGCCATAAATATTGGGTTGCACTATACTTACCCTACGCAGGCACTTTTGCTTAATCTGGTTTTAGCAGGTAGCGTTATTTTGTTCTTGCTTATTTTACAGTTTTTCAGAAGCCCAAAAATTGTCACACCGATTAACGACAAACATGTGGTGGCTCCGGCTGATGGAAAAGTTGTGGTCATTGAAGAAACAGAGGAAACAGAGTACCTGAAAGATAAACGACTTCAGGTATCTATATTTATGTCTCCAGTAAATGTGCATGTAAATAGAATGCCTGTAAAGGGTCTTATAGAATTTTTTAAATACCATGCTGGTAAATATTTGGTTGCATGGCACCCAAAATCAAGCACTGAAAATGAACGTACCACTGTAGTGATAAAGACACCTGGCGGTGTACCTATTTTAATGCGTCAAATTGCAGGAGCACTTGCAAGGCGCATCAAATGGTATATCAAAGAAGGACAAGAACTAGAGCAAGGCCAGGAATTTGGCTTTATTAAGTTTGGATCAAGAGTGGATGTATTCCTTCCGCTTGATGCAAAGGTAAAAGTCAACATTGGTGATAAGACCAAAGGCGGAATGACTGTGCTAGCTGAACTATAAAAGCTCAGCTAACTTTTCTAAAAATTGTTTATCAACTTCATCGAAAGCGTCTAGTTGGTCGCTGTCAACGTCTAAAATCATCTTAACCTCTCCATTTTTAACTATTGGAACCACGATTTCTGATTTAGAGTCAGAGCTGCAAGCTATATGGCCTGGAAATTCATCAACATTAGGTACTAGTTGGGTTTTAGCTTCAGCCCAAGCCGTACCGCAAACACCTTTCCCCTTTTTTATTCTGGTACAAGCTATGGGTCCTTGAAATGGCCCTAATACCAACTCATCTTCTTTCACGATATAAAAACCTACCCAAAAAAAGTTAAGCCCGTACTTGAGTGCGGCTGCCACATTGGCCATGTTAGCCACTTCATCTTTCTCAGTAGAAACTAATGCTTCAATCTGTGGAATTAACGATTCGTATTGCTCCTTTTTATCTGCCGATGTGGTAAGTATTAACTCTTCTGCCATGTTTAATAATTTTTGTACAACAACAGTTTGTCGTGATTAATAATTTGTTCTGCGTATATATTTTTTCTCAAATGAGGAGCATCAATCCCCTCTTTAAACTTCTGCTCTGATATAAAAACCCTGGCTTCATCCCAAAGGTTTTGACTAATAAACATATTTAAAGTCGCTGCACCTCCTTCGATAATGACAGACTGAACACCTTTTGAGTGTAGATCTGACAAAATCTCTTCGATATAGTTTTGCCTGGTGACAATTACTTTATCAAGCTTATCCTCACTTTTTTGTGATTTAAGATTGTACGCAATTGTTGGTTGCGTTTTATCAAATAGATAAAGATTATTCGGCAATGAATTATTAAGATCTATAACTAGTCTTAATGGATCACTTCCTGACCAATCTCTGACATTCAGTTGCGGGTTATCGTGCAATGCAGTTTGGTATCCAACAAGTATAGCATCTTCTTCACTACGCCATTTGTGTACGAGTTGCCTGCTTTGGGTGTTGCTGATCCATTTGGAGTCATAATTTTTACGTGCAATGAATCCATCTGATGTTTGTGCCCATTTAAGAATAATAAAAGGTCGGGCTTTCTTCATAGACGTAAAAAACCTTTTATTTAGTTCAAGCCCGTTCTCCTCAAGTAAACCAACCTCCACATCGATTCCGGCAGCTTTAAGCTTCTCTATTCCTGACCCAGCCACTTTTGGGTTAGGGTCAACATTGCAAATCACAACGCGTTTCACTGATTTGGCTATAAGTAAATCGGCACAAGGAGGAGTCTTGCCTTGATGAGAACACGGCTCCAAAGTAACATAAACTGTACTTTCCTTTAATAAATCTTGGTTTCTTACCTCATTGATTGCATTTACCTCGGCATGATGTTCTCCGAACTTTTTGTGCCAACCTTCACCTATTATTTTATAATCATGCACGATAACACACCCTACCATGGGGTTGGGGCTTACTGATCCCAAACCGCTTGTAGCAAGCTCCAATGCTCTATGCATATAATTTTTATCGACCATCAGGTGTGATTAATTTGAAATATTAAATTTTCTGATAAGCTTTGTAGGCGCTTGGTTAGCTTTACAATGTTAGCAAACCGGCCGATGATAAAAAACGATCATGTCTCGTAATATTCCTGACTCATCTAAAAAACTACTTCAGTATATAAAGGAAAGCATAACGCTGGATGAAAGTGAGGAAGAACTTCAAAGTTTATCCTATTACATCATTGAGCACTTGTTTTCGCTGGATAAAAATGAAATCATTCTTGATCGTTCCATCAATCTTTCGTCTTCAGAGCTTAAAGAGCTACATAAATTTCTAGATAGAATAAATGATCATGAGCCTATCCAATACATCATTGGAGAAGCGGATTTTTATGATCGTAAATTTGTGGTAAACCCCTCAGTGTTAATACCAAGACCAGAAACGGAGGAATTGGTTCAGCTGATTATCTCAGAATATAAAGGAAAGAAGCCCAAATTTGCTGATGTAGGTACAGGCTCAGGATGTATACCTGTAACATTGGCCAAGGAATTAGCTGGAGCCAAGGCTTATGCCATCGATTTTGACCCAAGGGTCATACGTACTGCAAAACAAAATGCAGAACGACACGGAGTACAAATTAACTTTATGCTTATTGATGTACTAAGAGAGTCATTCCCACTACAGTCGCTGGACTTCGTGGTGAGCAACCCTCCCTATGTAACCTATGCAGATAGAGAACTCATGAAGGCCAATGTTACACATTACGAGCCCGCAACAGCCTTGTATGTAAAAGATGAAGATCCTTTGCTATTCTATAGAAGAATAGCTGAAATATCAGCTCAAAGTCTTAAGCCTGAAGGTAAAATATACTTTGAGGTAAATGAAAAATATGCTGATGATGTAAAATCTTTACTAGAGGTGATGGATTTCGATGAATGTCAAATATTGCGTGACTTAAATGGCAAGGATCGTATTGTACACGCCAGATTTTCAAATGAGGCTCTCACCTAACCAAAAAGGTTTTTTACTTTTTAAAACAACCATTCCATCTGCTTCAACATTGTTTATTGATTTTGCTGTTTGGCCTGAGTTAATCTTTACAGCACCTCCTTTCAATTGATAAGTATCTCCTTTTGAAAACCACTTTTTAAATTCACCAGACATAATTAAAGTCCATTTTTTAGTGCCATCAATAATGCTCACAGGAAGAAGAGGTCGCGCTATTTTATTTATTACGATTTCATTGAAACAGGCAAATATTATGACACCTGGATGCTGCTTTTTATACGCCAACTCAATAATTTGTTGCAGTTCATTTTCTTGTTGCTTCAGAAAAGTTATGTGTCTCTGTTGAAGCGTCTGTTGATCAAACTCATGTTGCTCATGACTTAAAACCAAATCTATTTTATAACCTCGATCAATTAATTTTGTCGTCACTTCGGCTTTTGCAATTACCAAGGGACTCCATTCTAAAGCATCTCCTAATATTTCAAAAGAGCAACCTTCAATATCTAGAATGGCTACAGCTGCTTCTTGATTTTCTCGAATGACATGGTGAGAGGACATTAATCGAGCGGGTATGAGTCTACAATATGCTGAGAAATGAGTCGGTACAACTCAGCAAGCTCTTGATCTTTTATATAGTCGAGATGTTTATCAAGGGTTTCAAAATCATGCCGTTTTGCAGGGCCCGTTTGTGCATTAGACGGCCCTAGAGATAAACTCTTATTTATTGTTTCTGTAATCAAGGGCTTCAATATATCAAACGGGAGTTTTTCAGATTGCAAAATGTCTTCAGACAGCTTAAGGCAATGGTTAGTAAAATTGCAAGCAAAAACTGCGGCTAAGTGTAAAGCCCTTCTGCTATCCGAGTCAATTTTATAAATATCACTGCTAATGGTCTTTGCCATTTTGGAAAGCATATCCTCTGCATAATCACTTGTTGACTCAATGCAAATTGGTATTTCTCTGAAATTCACAGCTTTCTTTTTGCTAAATGTCTGTAAAGGATAGAATACTCCAGAGTGATCAGTGGCAATAAATTCCAGCAGCCCTAAAGAAGAGGCACCTGAAGTGTGGACAACAACAGAATTATCAGGCACAATAATTTCTCTCGCTATTTCTTCAATAGCATCATCACTCACTGCTATAATAAAAATTTCACTAGCACTGTTTGAGAAGTCAAGATCAGTTTTTAATTCTGCCTGGTACAGTCTGTTTACAAGCTCCTTTGCATTTTTACTTGTCCTACTATATACTTCTACAACAGGGTATCCTGCATTGTCGAGAGCTGGAGCCAGATGCCAGGCTACATTTCCAGAACCTATAAAACTGATTTTAATAGACATGAAAAATTATTTACTTAAGGCTAGGCAAAGATAGTTTAACTGTTGTTCCTTCGCCATATTGACTCTCAATATTAATCTTTCCTTTCAATCTGTCAACCGTTTGCTTAACAATATAGAGCCCCAACCCTGAACCTTCGACTCGATCATTGGCCTTGTAAAACATCTCAAATACATTTTGAAGATACTTGTCTCGGATTCCAATACCATTATCCTGAATTTGAATTGTGGCCTCCGTTGAGTTATAGTTGACAATAATCGAAATTTTCGAATCATCCCTGTTTGTATTTACATACTTCACAGAATTAGTAACAATATTCTTGATAATGATACCTACACGCATTTTGTCGCTATAGAATTTCCCCTGACCAGTAACATCAACTTCAAAGTTGATCGTTTTATAATTTTGATGGTATTTAATTTCGTCAAGACAGGTTTCAATAAGATCTTTAAAATCAAGCCGCAACACTTTGTCCTCAAGGTTTTTATTTTGTGAATGACTCATAACAGACATTATGAAATCATCCAATTTATAAACACTAGAAGCTACCAGCCTATTGTATTTCTTTATTTCATCCATATCGGTCTCTTCGCTAATTAATTTTGTGAGGCCAATAATTGATGAAAGTGGAGCCCTTAAGTCGTGTGAAGTATGGTATGCAAATGCATCAAGTTCAAAATTTCGTGATTTCAAGTCTTCTTCAAACCTTTTTCTATCCGAAATATCGAACCTTATATAAACAAACCTTATTACATGCCCATGTTCATCCTTGAATGGTATTACATGGGTATCAACCCAGAAAAACTTACCTGTTTTAGTCCTATTTTTTATTTCACCATGCCATACTTCACCCTTTTGCATAGTTGCATTCATAGATTTAATGAATTTCTCACTATGATAACCTGACCTGAGGATGCTGTGCCTTTGACCAATAAGTTCTTCTTTTGTAAACTCTGAGATTTTACAAAACCTATCATTAACATAAGTAATATCACCATTGGTATCAGTAATACTCACTAGCGCTGCCGCATCAAGTGCTGATTTTTGAAATTCGAGTTCATGTATGGTGTCGCGTAACTTGCGTTCTGTAACTTTTGAGTCTGTGATATTCTGCGTTAGAAATATGCCACAGACAATCTCCTCATTCTCATCTAAACATGGGGTGCCTAAAAATGTATAATCATACCCCTGATGGATATATTCGAACTTCACCTTATCCTTATGAGCAATTACTTTTTCAAAGTAAGGTTGCAAAAATGCTAATCGCTCAGAATCATATACTTCAAAGATTGTTTTATTGAGGTAAAATTCAGGGGTTCTATCCAGTTTCTTAAACTCCTGCCCCTCAGCAATTATGAACCTATAGTCTTTATCAACTAAAAATATTGCTCCATTTGGTATGTTGTTGCCAAGTATCCTATAGTACTCAAAGTATTTTTCTTTTTCTTGCTCTGCATCTACCCTTTCGGTGACATCACGAGATGTACTCAGAATCATGATGACGTTTCCGTCATCATCAAATATTGGTTTGGTATGCGACTCTAACCAGATGTAACCACCATCTTTAGAAAGAATCTTGTACAACATTTTAGGCGGTGGCCCTTCATCAGGCACATCCTGACCACCTTCCTGTTTGTTCTTATGATCTTCTTCTAACATTTTATGCATATCAGGGTGGAAGAAGTCATAAGGGCTTTTTCCCACAAACTCAGAAGGGTTATAGCCCGTCACATCCTTTAATGAAGGCGAAACATACAAGTACCTGGCCTCCTTTGGCTCATGAAGACAAACGATGTCACTGACATTTTGCGAGATAAGTTTGAATTTATCTACCTTTTCGGAAAGCACTTTTTGAATATCTGTAATCTGACTTTCTGACAACTCCTCACCGTCCTCAAGTACTTCATTAAGCTGATCCAGTGCATTTATAAGTCGGGTTCTTTCCTGATCTGAATGAGACTCTATTTCATTTCCAAAACAGCAGACTAACTCATTGACACAATTTAAGCGCCACTCTATGAGTAATTCTCGATCGCCATTGGTACAGGATAAAACTATTTTATACTCTTTTTCTTTAGATAAAGACTGATTTACAACATACTCAAATTCTGCTTTATCAGATTTTTCAGGTATTAACTCGAGGATACTTTGTTGATGGTTTCTTTTTAAATCGCAATCAAATATCTTATTGGTAAATATGAATTCCAGCTTCCTGTTTAGAACACAGCAATATTCATTGGACATATAAAGGATTTTTTTTATATCCTTTAGCGCAGAAGGTATTGGGTTAGGCATGAGCAATGAATATAAAACAATATTTGTATAATATTTATTTTAATTTTACTAAAATCTTACATATAATAAATGTTATGACTTTTAGCATGATCTTATAGTAACATGTATAAAATTATACCATGAACAATCTCAACTCTGCCATTCAAGCCTGGAGAGCAACACTGTCTAAAGAACAAGTAGCCGAATCAGGGAATATACTAAAGGACAGCAACAGTACAACTTATCTGGACAATGGAAATTACGAAGCTGTGCTCTTTCCTAAGGATACAGAAGAGGTAAGCAAGTGCCTTCAAATTGCTAATCAGTATGAAGTAGCCATTTACACAGTAAGTAAGGGAAAGAATTTTGGCCTCGGGTCTAAATTATCTGTTGCAGGGGATCATGTGCTCATGGATTTATCTAAGATGAATACCATTACAGACTTTTCTGAGGAGTTGGCCTATATTACAGTGCAACCAGGGGTCACATTTGAACAGGTTGCTTCTTACCTAAGGTCCAGAGATTCATCGTTAATCATGGATAGCATTGGAAGTACGGGTGAGGCCAGCATTATTGGAAATGTAGCAGAGAGGGGACATGGTGTTGCATTACAGTCAGATAGATTTAGTTATTGCTGTGGGATGGAGATTGTACTACCTTCTGGTGAGATCATTCATACAGGTTTTGAGGGGTTAAAGCATAATGAAGTTGGACCACTCGCCAAATGGGGCTTGGGTCCTTCATTAGATGGTCTCTTTACACAATCCAACTTTGGAGTTATTACTAAACTCACTCTTTGGTTACAGCCAGCTCCAAAGCAATTTCAAATCGTAATGTTTCAGATAAAAGATGATAACAACCTAAAATCTGTAATTAAAAAGACTCGTACGATGATGTTTAATAAACTTTCATTCTCCCTGCGAATTTTTAATGACTATCGAATGGTAAGTTTTACCAAACAATATCCCTGGCAACAAATGAGTGGTAAAACTCCATTGTCACAAGATATATTTAGTGATATGAAGGATGATCTAAATTTGAAAGGTAAGTGGATAGGTTTAGGTGCCTTGTACTCAATCAATGAAAAGTTTGCTGAAGCTGAACAATCATATATTGCTGACGAACTAAAGCCTTACGTTGAGCAAATAAATTTTTATGATCAGAAGTATGCTGACGAAATAAAAAGCACTGGAACAGATCAAGAAAAAGATTTCATAGATTTTATCTACAATTTCAGCTCATTACGAGGTTTTACATCTGAAAGGGCCTTAAATATGTGCTATTGGCGGATGAAAGATCCTATACCTGAGGAGAAGGATTTGCATCGCGATGGGTGCGGTGTATTGTGGTATTGCCCACTGATACCAAACCGACCAGAAGATGTTGAAGCTGCAGTAAAAATTATAGAAGACACTAGCTTAAAGTATAAACTTGAACCAAACATTGGTTTTTTATTCATTTCAGAAAGAGTCCTTGACATAACGGGTGCAATTTGCTTTGACAAAACGAATACGGAAGAAGATAAGAACGCCAAAGCATGTCATGATGAGATTATTAAAACTATGTCGGAAGCGGGGTATCCGATGTATCGCTTAGGCGTTAGGTCAATGCATATGACCCAGCAATTAAAAGATAATAACATGGCACTAAACAAAGCACTTAAGCACTTACTTGACCCAAAAAATATATTCAATAGAGATCGATATGTAAGTTAATCAATAACAATTCATGTAAGTATTATGGCTACTTATTAACTATTTTATTGTCTTTCTTTCAGATCACTACCATTAATCAGCTACACAAATAAAGTTTAAGTATCGAGGAAGCGAAAAAACATAAAAATTATTACATGATAAAATTTAGATACAATGTAATATTATTTTGTTTTTTGTCGGAACATGCTTGTTATCAATTCGTTAGCTTCATACCATGAACCTAAGGAACTTTAAAATCTCTCTTTATCAGGCCATCGAATCGCCTGAAATTTCAACCACTTTCTTTCAGAAGCATGTTAATGTACTGGAAAGTTTTGGTGTTACTGGAATCTCTTCCGCAAAGAATACCTGGCAAAACAAGCCTACTGTTTGGCTATTCGTTTTATTTAATGAAGATGACGAAATGATAGGTGGTGTGCGACTTGATATCAAGTCAGGATTTAAAATGCCATTAGAATCAGCACTGGAAAATTATCCGAGTGTGATGCAACTAGCCAGCAAATATGAATTGGATTTTGGTGTTGCTGAACTTTGCGGACTATGGATTGAAAAGGAATATCGCAAAGCCAATCTAGCAAATGCTCTCATTAAAGCGGCTATAGCTACAGCTCCAAATATTGGTGTCAATTATATTTTAGGTTTTGCGAATGAACATTCCCTTAAAACCACCGTTCGGTTAGGTTTCTCACAAGTAGCTCAGGTAGAAAACTCAGGAGTTTTTTACTACCCAGATGGCCGGTATAAAAGCATGCTCATTGAGCTTGATGCTATAAATTGCCAAACAGATGAACAAAAAGATTTAGAAACAATTAAGCTGCTAAGAGAGGATCTCAAATTTATCGATGTAGTATCATCAGAAGAAGGCCTAAGTATGGTCCATTATAATCTCGAGGCAGAATCAATCAGAATTAAGAAGATGGCAGAACAACTTAAGGCCAAATTGGCTGCATAACTATTCGAGACCTTTTTCTCTCATTTTCTTAAACTCGGAATACCTTCTTTTGATAGCAATACCAAACCCTGCCATCAATATGAGGGTTCCGCTCCACAGCACATTTATCAACGGTTTTTCCATGGCTTTAAGCACAACCCAATTTTTTTGCCTGGTGTTAACACCTATTGTAAACTGATCTGTTTCCGGATGAACATTAATCAATGAAAATCGAAGTCCTAAATCGCCTACTTCATCGGGAATTCGACCTACAAGGTTATCTTTTATAATAAATAAAGGTTGAGACACATATTCTTTTTCTTCTCCCAGCACTCTGATTTCAGCTCTTATGGCCACATCACCTTCGGATAATTTGACTCCAGGAACTTTATCGAGTCTTTCAATTTTTTCAACGGTCGAGACATAATCATTTGCAAAAAAGTTTTGATTTAGCTCGATTTTAAACTCCTGTAAATCACTCCAATCTGTTTCCTCAGTTGGGTTTCTAATAGAAGACACGTGTGTATAGAGGTCTTTAGATAACTTTCTTTTGATATCAGGAGAAGCTAGTAGCCCACCCATACCCTCATTAACCTGAGCCCTGGGAAATAGGGTAAATGTCTCGCCATTAGTATCTGTATACTCAATCTCATAGTAGGTGTTTTCGGCTGCTATTTCAACCGTATCTCCTTTAGGGATTATTTCGCCATCCACCGTAATGTCTGTTTTTGCTACTAAGAGGTGTTCGAGACCTGTTGGTTCGAGGCTATTTTTATCTATAAAATCGCTGTACTCAATGGGTTCAACACGCTCTCCTTTATACTTCAGCTCATAGCCCGCCATTGATTTCGGCTCGTTGAGGAATAGCAATATATTCTCATTGTTAAATTCGGTAGAAGCATCTTTTGAAATCAGCATTCCAGTTGTGTTGAGTGAAACCACTTTAGAATAGCCTGAAGAAAATAATATACCTATAAGTATCAACCCAACTCCAATGTGCGTTACAGCTCCGCCAGAAAGTTTGGGACTGGTTTTTAAAAGACCAAAAAGTATTTTAGCATTTGCGATCACTGTATAAAGTCCCGCTACTAACAACACAATATACGTTGGCTCAGCCACATTACCAGCAGCTATAATTATTGTGCTACATAAGAGCGTTAAAATCAATGGTACTGTCAATTGATTGATAAGTTTTTTTCCATCGATTTTTTTCCACCAAAAGAACTGACCTGTACCAGACAGGATAGCTACTGCAACTGCAAACCATAATTGTGATTTAGAGTAAAACTCAATTTGGTCTGCCGGAGGGGCCACATTAGACACTCCACCAAACAATTCTACAACTTTATTATAAACCGGTATGGAGGTTGGTACCAATACCTGAAAGCCCATCAGGCATAAAGCTATCGCACCAATAAAAATCCAAAACTCACGTGAGTATGTTGAGGCTTCCTTTTCTGTGGTTGGCAATTCTTTCCATCGTACCCAGCTCAATACAATGGAGCCAACGGTGAAGAACAATAAATAAATCAAAAGCTGGCCTGATAATCCTAAATCAGTAAATGAATGAACAGAAGCGTTACCTAATATTCCACTTCTAGTAAGGAATGTCGAATAAAGTATTAATATAAAGGAAGTCAATACAAGTATTACAGAGGCCTTAAGTGCAGTGTGGCTGTTTTTGAATGTGATCATTACATGAATAGCGGCTATTAAAAACAACCACGGCACATACACTGCATTTTCAACAGGGTCCCAATTCCAATAGCCACCAAAGTTTAGCGTTTCATAGGCCCAGTAAGCACCCATAAGAATTCCTAAACCAAGTATAGCAGCACCAAAAAGTGCCCACGGTAATGCTGGTCTAATCCATTCTTTGTATTTTTTCTGCCATAACCCTGCTATGCAATAGGCAAATGGAACCACAGTAAGTGCAAAACCAAGAAATAACGTAGGTGGATGAATCACCATCCAATAATTTTGAAGTAAAGGATTTAATCCGGTACCATCCTCAGGTACAAACTCTGGCTCAACTTTAAATATTGGTGCATCCATTGCATCTCTTAAAAGAATAAATGGAGAGCTTCCAATCTTCAATTCAAGTCCCGGTATAACTACCCCTAAAATCATGGTGGAAAGAAAGAACTGCACTAATGAAATCACTGTCATTACCGATGCTTCCCAATACTTGTTAGTAAATATCAAAATGATTCCCAGTAACGCATGCCAAAACATCCAAAGCAGGAAGCTGCCTTCCTGACCCTCCCAGAAACATGAAATCATGTAATGTGTAGGTAGCCTTGTTGAAGAGTGACTCCAGGCGTAATGGTATTCAAAGTAGTGATTGTAAATAATGACAAACAGACAGGCTACAATTCCAAAAACAGAAGCGGCATGAACAAAGAAAGCCGTTTTACCATTGGCTAACCATGAAGCTGATCTTTTTAAATCTTGCTGTACAGTGGCCCTGTAGTAAGAAAAAGCTGAAAAAAAAGCACTTATCAGTGCTAATATTACGAAGAGATGCCCAAGGTCACCTATGAAATAATGTACCATTCTACTTTTACTAAAGTTCTGCCTTCACTGTATTCTCCTGATATTTAGAAGGGCACTTCATGAGTATTTTATCTGCTATAAATGTATCTTCCTGATAAGATCCGATAACTACGACTTTCTCAGATCGTTGGAAATCCGGTGGCATAGGCTCGTTATAAAACACAGTCTGTTCATTTTGATTTTCATCAACCATAACAAAGCTAAATGACAGTTTATCTACAGATGGTTGAATCCCAACAATCTCACCAGATCGAGTTTTTTTAAGTTCTCCAACAACATGTATGCTACTGCTATTGCCACTTGAAGCCATTTCCTGTGCTTCATCAAATGTAACATATGTACTCGCATCACCAGCAGTTGATATAATTACTGCTATGGCAATTCCTATAATTATAATTCCTATGATGTGTGACTTTTTCATAATTACCTCATCTATAGTGCAAAATTACGCCAAGAAGTTCACTTAGTCGTTATTATTTTCCTGATGATTGTCAAGTTGTTGCTCCAATTTGGAAGTTCTTCTTTCCAGACGTACTAAATAATAAATCAACACTGCAAATATGACCAACAATACCCCAACAACTACATAAATTTTACCTTCAGACCGCATGATGTCCGCCATGGCAACATCGCTATTGTTATAGTCGCTATCCTGTATTTTTATTTTATCCTGAGCATTTAGTGTAGCCGATATAAGCATGGCTAGCATTACCATTAATCTTTTCATTGATACAATGCGTTTTCAATTTTTCTAATTCTGATTCTCAAAGTTGCCACCCAAACACCTAGCAATGCCCATCCGATAACGGCCGGATAAAAAACTAACCTGAGCCTGCTATCCAGATCATAAGCGTTAAATCCAGGATTTCCTCCGCTACCTGGGTGAAGCGAATCTGTAAGGCGAGGAAGAATAAATAATAGCGGAATCAGTGCGCAAAAAGCAAATATATTATACACAGCACTGATCCGTGCTTTTTGTTCCTGATCTTCCAAAGATCCTCTCAAAACAAAATATGCCAAATAAATAAGCAGCCCAATAGCCGAGGCATTTTGTTTCGGATCTCCACTCCACCATTCGCCCCATGTATACTGAGCCCAAAACATGCCCGTTACAATACCAAGAACACCAAAAACAACGCCAATGTTGGCATATTCGGAGGCTCTTATGTCTGAAATAGGATTTGACTTATTTAAAAAGGCAATGGAGTGGTATAATGAAATGGCCAGCATAATAATCATACCAAACCACATCGGTACATGAAAGTATAAGGCCCTTATTGTCTCATTTAAAATATTAAGACGAGGTACTTCCAATAAAAAGCCACCAATGATTACGTAAAAGAGGATTAAAATCGTTAGTCCCTTCCACCAATACTTCTTCATAACTACACCAAATTAATTGCGCCAAAGATAAGGGAATAAGATGTAAGAAGCTGTCGCCACAATCATATTAATGGCTACAAGCGTAACAATTTCCTGATATGAAGCGGAGTAGTCCAAACCATCAATAGCATTTTTAGAAATTTTGATAATCATCAATAGCATCGGCAATATCACAGGAAAACCTAGTATTGCCATAAGTGTTTGGCTATTACTCGCTTTGGATGCAATCGCAGAAATCATGGTTAGTGCAAAAGAAAAGCTTATTGACGCCAGTACAAGATTGATTAGAAACAACGCTATATTCTCAATAGGATTACCAAGTATAACGCTATAAATCACAAACCCCAATATGGCCAGTACAAGCATTAATGCGCTATTGTAAATAGTTCTGGCAATGATGAGTGACTTGGCGCTAAACAGACTGTAGTAATATAAATAGCGCCCCTCTCTATCTTGAATAAAACTTTTGGCTATAGCATTTATAGCAACGAACAATTGGATAATCCAAAAAAGTGCATTCCAGGTGATGGGTTGCAGTACGTTAGTTCTTACATTAAAACTTAGATAGCATATAAATATGGTACTGACCAGGTACAATAAAATACCATTAATGGCATAACGTTGTCTCCACTCAATGGTGAGTTCTTTTTTAATGATATTTAGCACCGAAGAATTCAAGAGATGAAATTTAGCCACAATGTTATCAAAAGCCAACTGTATATTATAATGCTAATTGAGATTTGTTAGCTTTGTGAAATTGATTTAACAAAAGAAAAAGTATGATCCTAGTAACGGGAGCCGCTGGTTTTATAGGTTACCATTTAAGCCTGCAGCTATGTAAGATGGGAGAAAGAGTGGTGGGTATAGATAATCTGAACGATTATTATGATGTCACACTCAAGGAGTCTCGATTAGCAATTCTTGAAGAGGAGCAGAATTTTAAATTTTATAAGGCCGATCTTGAGGACTATACATCTTTAAATAGAATATTCGAAGACCATAAATTTGATTCCGTTGTCAACCTGGCTGCACAGGCTGGTGTAAGGTACTCACTCACAAACCCACGCGCTTATATTAAGAGCAATATAGATGGCTTTTTAAACATTCTCGAGGCCTGCAGGCACAATAAAATTGGGCACTTGCTGTATGCTTCATCAAGTTCTGTTTATGGTGCCAATACAAAGATGCCTTTTTCCACTCACGATAATGTAGATCATCCGGTCTCATTATATGCTGCGACAAAAAAATCGAATGAATTAATGGCGCATACATATTCCCATTTATATGGCTTACCAACTACAGGGCTTAGATTTTTCACTGTATATGGGCCTTATGGCAGACCAGATATGGCACTTTTTTTATTTACAAAAGCCATTATAGAGGGTAAAGCAATAGAAGTTTACAACCATGGAAAAATGAGACGTGATTTTACCTATATAGATGATATCGTGCAAGGCATAGTTAATCTTCTAAAAAAAGCACCACAAGGTAATGTAAATTGGAGCGGAGACAATCCCGATCCATCATCAAGTTTTGCACCCTATAAGGTATATAATATTGGAAATAATCAGCCTGTCGAATTAATGGCATTTATAGAAACTATAGAAAAGCATTTAGGTAAAAAGGCAGAGAAAAATCTGATGGAGATTCAGCCAGGTGATGTGCCAGCTACCTATGCCGATGTTGATGACTTGGTTAATGATGTGAGCTTTAAGCCAAATACATCCATTGATTATGGCATTGGAAAATTCATTAATTGGTACAAATCATACTACAAAATTGATAGTTAATGGATAAAATTGGAATCATAGGACTTGGGTATGTAGGCTTACCGCTTGCAGTGGAATTTGGTAAAAAATATGCCACAGTTGGGTTTGACATAAATGCCAAAAGAATAGAAGAGTTGGAAGGTGGTCACGATCATACGCTTGAAGTGGAAGATCATGAATTACAACATGTTAAAAATCTAGGCTTTACAGATAATATAAATGACCTTGGTGATTGTAACATTTATATTGTTACTGTCCCAACTCCCATAGACTTTTATAAACAACCGGATCTTACACCTTTGAAAAAAGCCAGTGAGGCTATTGGCAAGGTTTTATCAAAAAATGATATTGTTATTTATGAATCGACAGTATACCCTGGCTGTACTGAAGAAGTTTGTATTCCAATCTTAGAAGAGATAAGTAAACTAAAGTACAATCATGATTTTTTCTGTGGCTATTCTCCAGAGAGAATTAATCCTGGTGATAAAGAGCACAGACTACCATCAATCAAAAAAGTAACAAGTGGTAGCACTCCGAAGATTGCTGATAAAGTGGATGACCTTTACGCCAGTATTATTACAGCAGGAACACATAAGGCCTCGTCCATCAAGGTAGCAGAAGCTGCTAAAGTAATCGAAAACTCACAGCGAGATTTAAACATTGCCTTTGTCAATGAGCTTGCTTTGATATTTGATAAGCTCGATATCGATACCCACGAAGTATTAGAGGCCGCAGGCACGAAGTGGAATTTTCTCCCGTTCAAACCAGGTCTTGTAGGTGGACACTGCATTGGTGTGGATCCGTATTACTTAACTCATAAGGCAGAAGGTGTTGGGTATAACCCGCAAGTAATATTGGCGGGTAGAAGAATTAATGATAATATGGGGGTATTCATCGCCAATAAAGTCATTAAACTAATGGCTCAAAACGACAACCCCATAAAAAATAGCCGAGCTTTAGTATTAGGTATTACATTTAAAGAGAACTGCCCTGATATAAGAAATAGCCGTGTGATTGATGTGATCAACGAACTCGAAAGCTTTGGCGTAAAAGTAGATGTATACGATCCACATGCTGATGTAGAAGAAGTAAAATTGGAGTATAATAAAACACTTACTGATGAGCCTCAAGGTGAATACGCGGCTATTATATTGGCAGTAGGTCATACAGAATTTAAAAGCCTGGACCTCAATAATTATAAAAATAACAAATCGATAATCTACGATGTAAAAGGTTATTTAGAGAAGTCTGTTGTCTCATCAAGATTATAATTGAAATGTCTAAAGCAAAAATATTAGTAACAGGAGGAGCGGGTTATATTGGTTCGCATACTTGCGTAGAACTCATAGAAGCTGGGTATGAACCAATAATTATTGATAATTTCAGTAATTCTGAACGATTTGTAATTGATAGAATTAATGAAATAACTGGAAAATCTGTTACCCTCATTGAAGGAGATTGTGGTGATGAACAGTTACTAATCGACACAATAAATAAATATAATACTACTGGGGTAATCCATTTTGCTGCATACAAAGCAGTAGGTGAGTCTTCTAAGTTGCCATTGAAGTATTACCGTAATAATTTAGGCACAACAGCCGCTGTTCTCGGGGCAGTCGAAGAAACAAGTTGTAAAAGTCTTGTATTCTCTTCTAGTTGTACGGTATATGGTCAACCAGATAAGTTACCAGTTACTGAAAAGTCACCTATTAAACCTGCGGAGTCACCATATGGTAGGACAAAGCAGATATGTGAAGATATGATTGGTGATTTTGTCTCAAGTGGTCAGGAAATTAAAGCTCTGGCTTTGCGTTATTTTAACCCTATTGGAGCTCACCCAAGTGCACTTATCGGAGAATTGCCATTGGGGGTTCCAAATAACTTGATCCCATTTGTAACACAAACTGCGGCAGGTATAAGAGAAAAACTAACTGTTTTTGGTAATGATTATAACACGGAGGATGGCACATGTATCAGAGATTATATTCATGTTGTAGATTTAGCAAAAGCACATGTTTCAGCTATTAAGTTTTTACTAGAATCACAAAACCCTGTTTACGACAAAATTAACATCGGTACAGGAAACGGGAATAGTGTATTGGAAGTGGTCAAAGCTTTTGAAACCGCTAATTCTATAAAACTTAATTACGAAATTGGACAAAGACGTGCTGGTGACGTGGAAAAAGTGTATGCTGATGCAGCTTATGCAAGACAAGTGCTTGGGTGGGAAGCTAATAAATCATTGACACAATCATTAAAGGATGCCTGGAACTGGCAAAAAACATTGAAGTAACTATGAAAGGAATTGTATTAGCAGGAGGATCAGGCACAAGACTTTACCCCATCACAAAGGGTGTGTCCAAGCAAATTTTGCCCATTTACGATAAACCAATGATTTATTATCCGTTATCTGTATTAATGATGGCAGGTATTAAAGATATTCTAATCATTTCAACACCTGAGGATATTAGTACTTTTGAAAAATTACTGGGTGATGGTAGTGAATTAGGCATTAAACTGTCGTATAAGATACAGCCCTCACCAGACGGACTAGCCCAAGCTTTTATTTTAGGTGAGGAATTTATTGCTGATGATTCTGTGGCTTTGGTTTTGGGTGACAACGTATTTTATGGTTATAATTTTTCTAAAACTCTGCAGCAGAATGCTTTACTCGAAAAAGGAGCAACCGTTTTTGGCTACTATGTAAGTGATCCCGAGCGGTACGGTGTTGTTGAATTTGACGACAATAATAAAGTCGTTTCAATAGAAGAAAAACCTGAAACTGCAAAATCACATTATGCAGTTACGGGTCTATACTTTTACGATAACACTGTAGTTGAAAAAGCAAAACGAGTCAAACCTTCTGCGAGAGGTGAATTAGAAATCACTGATCTTAATCTTATGTATTTGAAAGAGGGCATGCTCAATGTTGAACTACTGGGAAGAGGTATGGCCTGGCTGGATACAGGTACTCATCATTCACTTTTACAAGCCTCTAACTTTGTCGAGTCCATTGAAGAGAGGCAAGGATTGAAAATTGCTTGTCTTGAAGAAATTGCTTTTAACATGGGGTATATCAATAAGGAACAGTTAATAGCATTAGCACAGCCATTATTAAAAAATAATTACGGTCAATACTTAATGGCAGTATCTAAAGGACTTAAGTAAATGAAAGTCAAATCAACTGAATTTAGCGGTCTTTATATTTTAGAACCAACTGTGTTTGAAGATCATAGGGGTTACTTCATGGAAAGTTATAATTATAATCTACTTAGAGAGCATGGTATAGATTATCAATTCGTTCAGGATAATCAATCTAAGTCATCCTATGGTGTTTTAAGGGGCCTTCACTTTCAGAACCCTCCACACGCTCAAACTAAACTAATACGAGCTGTATCGGGAACAATACTAGATGCTGTAGTTGATATCAGAAAGTCTAGCCCAACCTACGGTAAACACTTCTCCATCGAACTATCAGCTGAAAATAAAAAGCAATTGCTAGTACCTAAAGGTTTTGCACATGGGTTCTCCGTGTTAAGCGAAACAGCTGAAATTTTATATAAATGTGATGCTTTTTACAATAAGGCCTCTGAAGATGGGCTTCGCTTTGACGATAACGCCTTGAACATAGATTGGAAAGTTCCACAAGATGAAATTATCCTTTCTGATAAGGATAAAAGTTATGAGAGTTTTGAAAAATTTGAATCACTCTTTTATTAGGACATTATGAAAAATATATTAATAACTGGTGGTGCAGGGTTTATTGGGTCACATGTAGTTAGACTTTTTGTAAATAAATACCCAGAGTATAAAATACTTAATCTAGATGCGTTAACCTATGCAGGTAATTTAGAAAATTTAAGTGATGTAGAAAAAGCTTCCAACTATACGTTTATTAAAGGTGATATTTGTGATGCCGAATTTATAAATCGGCTGTTTAAAACTGAAGAAATTTCGGATGTAATTCACCTTGCTGCGGAGTCTCACGTAGATCGTTCGATATCTGACCCTTTAAGCTTCGTAAAAACCAACGTAATTGGAACAGTAAACCTACTTAATGCGGCAGTATCTAGCTGGAAAAGTAGACTTACAGATCATATTTTTTATCATGTTTCTACTGATGAAGTTTTTGGCTCTTTGGGCGCTGAAGGTTACTTCCTTGAATCAACATCTTATGATCCTCAATCACCTTATTCAGCCTCAAAGGCAAGTTCAGACCATTTCGTTAGAGCATACGCCAATACATACGGGCTTCAAGTTAAAGTATCTAATTGCTCAAACAACTACGGTCCCAATCAATTCCCCGAAAAGCTTCTGCCTTTATTGATTAACAATATCAAGAATAAAAAGTCTCTTCCTGTATATGGAAAGGGAGAGAATATAAGAGACTGGCTTTATGTCGAGGATCATGCCAGAGCTATTGACCTAATATTTCACAAAGGAAAAGTCGGGGAAACCTATAACGTAGGTGGTTTTAATGAATGGAAAAACATCGATATTGTTAATCTGCTATGCTCTATAATGGATCAAAAGCTTAACCTACCTGAAGGAGAATCCTCCAAACTTATAACCTTTGTAAAAGACAGAGCTGGACATGACATGCGTTATGCTATAGATGCCAGTAAAATAAACAATGAATTAGGTTGGGTGCCTTCACTACAATTTGAAGAGGGCTTAGGCAAGACCATTGATTGGTATTTGGAGAATGAAGAATGGATGAATAGGATTACATCAGGTGCCTACAAAGAATATTATAAAAAACAATATAGTTAGTTAATTCTGTATTGAGGGTATTCCTGCATAAATTCACTTACTAGTTTTTTTTGTCTATTGGATGTCCAGTATGAAACAAATTCCTGATGTTCATTTTTAAATTTATCAATAAAGTCATGATTAATATTATCGCTAACAGGCTGATACTTACTGTACTGACTTCTTACTATATTATTAGGTTGGTTAACATTCAATTCGTCATATATTCTCTTTAGTGTCGTTTGCTTATCTGCAGTTATGTCTTCATACCAAAGTGCAATAGGACTCACTCCTTTTTTCTTGAAGTAATCTGCAAACAGCTTTTCTTGTTGCAAAATATGTAGTGTCCATCTACTTATTTTCTTATAATCATATAACAATTCTTTTTTATTCTTTGGCTTATCAACTGAATGAAATTTGCCTGTTTCAATAGCTTTAAATAATGAAACCCCTTGAGCAACGAAGTCTTTTCTTTTCAACCAAAACCATGTTTGAATATCATCAAATAGGTTATCATGACCAATATGCTCAAATATCTGTTGGGCCTGAAACCATGTTATTTGAAAGCCAAAGACATTATTACTCGTTGCTTTATCTTCTTTAAGCGTCTGGTAATAATCCTGGATTGATGCACTTTCGTATGCTTCAATTCTTTTTGATAAGACAGAAAGGCCAGTATTAAACCACTCTCTTGGATTGCCTGCTTTATTAGTCTTTATTATTGCCTCATTTAGCCATGTACTTCCTGATCTGGGTGTAAACGCAATTCCATACAATTTTTTGAACTCATTCAAGGGTGAGGCTCGAGTCTTCTTGGAATTAATAAATAATTCATCCCAAGGATTCTTCTTTTTGTCAGATGATTGCTTATTTCTCAACTTTGAAAACATAATCAGTAAAGTAACTTTAGAGTTTAACAAATTCTTATTTATTGTGCACAAACACCTGTCTTTTATATCAATTTGGCTTTACCTAAACACAAAAATTCCTTTATTATAAGCTAGGTTTCCATCAATATTTATTTCAACTGTAAAGTTATCAACTATTCTTGCAAACTTGGGGGCATTGCTAATTGGCCTATTAAATTTAATGTAATACCTGTCTTTTGAAGCAGTTAAAATCAACACTTTATTACTTGTTACCTTGTAAGCAATAACTGAAGACTTTGAGTTCTTATTAGAGTGTGACGTCTTAAGAAGCCTATAATTTTTATAATTCATTAGATCTTTTCTAAACTCACTTCCTAATCCTTCTGAATCAATAAACCCGTCACCCCAAAAAACAACCCCGCTTACTTCTCCAATATAGAAGCTCTGATTCATTTCAATAAAATGATCCAACAAATTAGCTGGCCCAATACTTTCCCCATTCCAATCGCAGGTAACATCCATAGCATCAATACTCCATCGGTTATTTTTGTTATGAGTTGATAAAATTGTCTTTCTTTGATTTATTCTTGGCCAATATTCTACTGATCTGTTAATGCCATTCGAAAGGTCTACCGGTCCCACGGCAACACCTTCACCAGCTACCAGTTTCATATTCTTATACTTTTTTTGAACCAGCACTTTTAATTTGTTAAAGAGTTCAGGGGGTAATTGATTAATTGTTTTTTCGCAAGTTAGGGCTAAGTAACTTATGTTAAGTTCCAGTTTTTGGGTTAGATAATCGACCAAACGCTCAATGGCAAGAAAATACCTATGGATATCAACTACCCCATCATCATTTAGAAAGGGTCCCCAGTCCTCAAAAGGTGGTTCCGCCCCAATTTTTGGTGATATATAAATATCCGGAGGATCAACACCGTTGCTTTTACAATTGGCAATAATTGTTTGTAATGACTGAACAATGGCATCATATTTTCTATATTCTTCTATTTCACCATTATAACCATGCAACCAAGGGTACAATGGTATTCTAACTAAATTGAAGCCATAATTTACAAACAGCAATTCAGCAGCTTCCTCATTGATTTTTGAAGTTTTACCGTCCTGCTTTAAATCATACCCCCAGGTTTTTACCTTTTTAATACTGTAGTCATTAAAAACTTTAATTGTAGTTACTCTATCTTGACTATTGCCTTTAAAACAAATTATGAATAAGGTGAATGCTATCGTGATGCAATGTCTGTTCATTATCAAATTTTTTTATCAGACTTAACTTAATAAACACTTTTATAATATGAAGAATATTTATTGAACGAGCATATTATAATTTACTTATTATTAGTCTATATATTTGTGCCAAAACTATAATTTATGTTATTCAATTCGGTTGAATACCTTCTGTTTCTACCTCTTGTTTTCATAGTATATTGGTCACTCAAAAATCATAGGAAAGCTCAAAACTTTTTTATTTTAATCTCTAGTTATTTTTTTTACGGTATTTGGGATTATCGCTTTTTAAGTCTCATATTTTTAAGCTCCTTAGTTGATTACATAATAGGATCCCAGCTAGGTAAAAATAAATCTGGAATTTCCAGGAAATTGTTTTTAGCATCAAGCCTTCTGGTTAACCTCGGTTTTCTATTCGTATTTAAATATTTAAACTTCTTTATCGAATCATTTAGTGAGCTAGTTGCTCTTTTTGGGTTTAGTCCTAATCAAAGTAGTCTAGAAATTATACTCCCTGTTGGAATCAGTTTTTACACTTTCCAAACACTCAGTTACACAATTGATGTATATAGAGGCAAAATTCCACCATCGGATAATATAATTGACTTTTTCACTTATGTCTCTTTCTTTCCTCAGCTTGTAGCTGGGCCCATTGAACGTGCATCAAACCTTTTGCCTCAATTTAAAAACAAACGTGTATTCTCTTATGAAATGGGGAAAAGTGGCTTGAGACAAATACTTTGGGGGTTATTTAAAAAGGTAGTTATAGCTGATAATTGTGCGATTATCGTAGATAGTATTTTCAATAACAATGAAGAGACAGGTTCATTTTTTCTCATTCTTGGAATCGTTTTATTTGCATTTCAAATTTATGGTGATTTTTCTGGCTATTCAGATATTGCTATCGGAACAGCTAAACTTTTAGGGTTTAATCTTATGCAAAATTTTGCAACCCCTTATTTTGCAAGGGATATCGCTGAGTTTTGGAGAAGATGGCACATTTCACTGTCCACTTGGTTTAGAGATTATTTGTATATTCCATTAGGTGGAAGCAGAGTAAATCAGTCTGCAGCAATACGAAACATATTTATTATTTTTCTGGTCAGTGGTTTTTGGCACGGTGCAAATTGGACATTTATAATTTGGGGTGGTCTTCATGCAGTTTATTATTTACCTCAATTTATATTTAAGACTAATAGAAAGTTTCTAGAAACTATCGCTGAAAACAGACTATTTCCCAGCATTAACGAATTTTTTCAAGTTATTCTCACTTTTAGTTTAGTTTGTTTGGCTTGGACTTTTTTTCGCGCAGATAATTTGAATCATTCCTTTGCATATCTAGGTGGTATTTTTTTTAACTCAAACTCCTTCTTTTCAATTCCAGTTGAAATCAGTTATAATACCTATTATGTAATTGGAATTGGTCTCATTATTATGTTGATTTCTGAGTGGTACAATCGTAATAACAGTTTTGGAATAGAAGTCCTTTCGAAGAATATTATTTTTCGATATTCCTATTATATAATCTTATGCCTATTTATTATTCAATTTTTTTATGGAGAGAATAGTTTCATATACTTTCAATTCTAAATGAAATGAAAAAATTTATAACTCATGTTTTGTTATTTGCTGTCTTATTTAGTGGAGTTTTAGCCGGTATAAAGTTAAGTGTGCCTTATTATTGGGGCGCAAATGATGACTTTATTACTAAAACAAAGTACTTACAGACTAACGATAAAAAATTTGAAAGAATAATATTCGGTTCGAGCATGACTCTTAGAGCCATCAAACCCTTTGTTTTTGATGAGAATACAAAAAGCGATTTGGAGACCTTTAATCTTTCTGCAGCTCATACTTTTCATTTTGAAACAAAATACCTCTTGAAGAATTTCATTTCCGACTACCCCTCTAAAGAGATAATCTTTTTAGTACAAAAACCAACCCCCATACACGATAAAAACCTTCACTCAGTTAGTAGCAAATATTATTTAAACTTAGAAACTTTTTGGGAGGCTGCTAAATTTTATAAGTCTGACCAACACCAGCTTTATAATTATACCTTAAGTTTTATAGAGAATATACTATGTATAGGAGAAATTGTACCGATAATAGAATACCACATTAAAAACACTAACCCTCAAAATAAAAATCAAAAAATAAACCAAAAAAGGGGCTATTATTCTCTCGAACAAGTATTGAAAGATTCAGACAACAAAGACTTAAGTTTATTAAAAAGGAAGAAGTTTTTTAAGAATAAGAAGATACCGCCACTTCATAAAAGAAAAATGAATATTTCCCGCTATGGAAATAAAGAACAGAGAGCTACTTATATCGAGTCATTAAAAGATGTGAATAATATTATTGAAGAAAAGGGCATGGAAGTAGTATTTTTAGTTATGCCCAATGACCCAATTTTTAAGCTTTTGGACAAAGAAGACCTTACTTACCTCTATATGGGTAGTGCAAAATCTTTTCCTCAATATTTTAGTAAAAAATTCAAGTTTGATGTTGGACATCTTAATGAAAGAGGTGCATTATTGTTTTCGAAGAAAATGGGTAGAAAGTATGATCGTATAAGTAATAATAATTAATCTACTATTCTATTAATTGAATTAGCTTTAATTCTGTTTTATGCTGTATTTAGGTTGTAATTCCTAAAGTCTTCTTCAAAATGACTTTCCAATAGAGATAAAACCTCTACACTAATTACTTTTTGCATATTGTTTTTGGGTGATACATTCTTTTTAGGGATCGCAATTTCTATTTTTAACTTGCTTGAAAGATATTTTTCAACTTTATTCATTTCTTCAAGCTTAAATACTCTGTCAACCGCCTTCTTCCCTTTAATAGAAAAAAAGTTAGACTGGTTTCCTATTCTTGCATAGCGCGCAGGGTTGGGCTTAATCATTTCATTCACAAACTCCTCGAAAGATAATTTGCCAGTATACCTATCATGCATTGGATGAGAAGGGTTACTTAATGCTTCCCTAGACCTATAACGATACCAACTAAATACCCAATCAATGGGGTTGCGCATTAGACAAAACGTCTCTATTTTCTTTTTAAAGTTTAATTTATTAGTGTATAAACTCTTTACATATTGATTATAAGTATTGATGTTAATATGTTTTAATGCAGGTGGGTTATGTATGTCTACATCACAATAGTCTCTCAACACATATTCGATAGAAGTTGATGCACATTTGGGCATACATAAAAACGCAAATTTATGTTTTATACTTAATTGCATGTTAGCGTACGGTTTTTGAAGTCAATTTTGTATTTACACAATTTCAATATATTCGATGTATAGGAATATATTATATGCTCTTCATATTCAGATAGCTCTGGCAGCTTATTAAAGTCATTATTCATAATTGGCGCAGAAAGGTCAATTCCACCATGACCCTTTTTATCTTTAGGATAGTTTTCATGGCTGAATAATAATTCCTGATGAAAAGTTAAATTCAGGTGTTTACAAAGTTTCAATAGAGCATTTTTTGAATCAGACACCAGATCTTCGTATCGAATTAAAGGCTGATTGATATTTATCAATACCCCCATCTTACGTGTATATATTGCGCAGAAGGAGTGAACTAGGTCTGTTTCGTTTAATACAAAAAGTAATCTTTTATCAATTTGATTTATCCACCTTCTCATTTGTAAACGAATATCAACTTCGTTTCCTAAAGTCATATAGCTTTTATAAACCGAGAATGGATTTCTTATAAGGGTAAATCCATAATGTGGTTTTCTCACTTCAAACGTTGCATTCTTTACCAATAAAATATCCTCATTTACTATCCCAAGAATTGATTTCTCTTCTTCGGAAAAATTAATGTTTGAGGGTTTTTGAGATTTTATATGTTTAAATATGTCATATTGAAGCTTATGCTCATCTTTTAAATCCAGCAACTGATGAAGTACTTTTACTCGTGGGTGTTGTTCAAAACACCTAAGTAGTAATGTTTCGCCTGATCTGGAAAAGCTATTTTGATATAAAATTTGCACTAAGCTTACTCTATGAAATAGCCAATTTTTTTATAAGGTCTTAGAACAGAGGCTTTAACAAATAGCTTCCCCTCAAATCTATTTGGATTATGTAGTATAAGCCTTCTATTTCCATTTCTGGATAAATAACATTGATGATCCGTAGCATCAGCTAATATCTCGAAAGATTGAATTCTCCCCCAAGGTAAATATTTTGACAAATTAATATGTATTTGCTCTTCTTTTTTACCAAGACTTATGGTTTTGGTGACAGTCGACCCCATTGGCATTACCTTGTATCGTGGGCTTAATGTAAAGGCATTGCCTGACATATTTGAACCATATGTTCTATTTAAACCAATATTGCCATTCTCATTATTTGTACCCACAGGATAAATTTTTCTCTCCTCAATTCCTTCAATATTAGCATCCTGGGTATAAAACTGATTTGATTGGATTAAAATATTAGTAAATGAGGAATTTTCTTCAATCGGATCAATATAGATATGGTTGAACTCTCTATCCACAGGATGGTTGAATCCTCGGTAGCATAAGTTATCACTAATAGTAATATAATTGCGGTCTGCTATAGGTTTAGCAGAAGTCTTAATGTAAATCCGACCATTATCAATGTAGTTGTTTACAATAATACATGCCGATTTGTGAGACTTATCAATTTCTATACAATTATAAATTTCATTACTGTCAGTATTACCGGCTGTTATGTGATTCCCCTGAATCCTATTTGCCCTCATGTTCACCTTAATACCTACTCGACAAAGATTAATATTACAATCGGCTATTACATTGTCAGCCTGCCCTAAAAACACGCCAACAGACGTTCGGTTTTCTGCTTTTCTGAAATATGGAATTACACCTTCATTTAAAGCTTTGTTTGCCACACCATCTCCAAAAACATATTCCATGATATTGCATTTTACAACTTCCAACTCGTGATTATTACCACTTTCATTGCCATAAATACCATAATTTAATTGATGCATAATGGTGCAGTCTTCCACTCGTACTCGAATGAAGTTATTAAAAAAGATTCCATTAGCTCGTTTGGTACAATCCATAATTAGATTTTCAAACTTTACAGTATTAGCGCCTACTACATGAAACATATATTCATCTATAGGAAAACCCTTGCCCGCTATTATACAACCATTTGAAATGATAAGGCCATCTATCCCTCTTAGCTTAACAGGTTCACTAATTACAAAACACTTTCCTTTTAAGTCAATGGACTTATTCATATGAGTGACCTTTTCTGCACCCGGCCTTAATACTACTGCTTGAGCAGACTCGTTTAACGCAGCATCTATATAATCATGAAGAGAGTCATCAAAAGGATGGTTCCCGTTTATAATATCTTTTATGTTATACATAATTGTATTTAATAATAATCGCCTACTAAATTTTTATTATTTAAGTAATACTCGTTAAGCGTTTTCAGTGTTTTATGGAAAGCCGCATCCTTAGGATACTCACCTTTATTTACACTTTTCGGAATATCCAATTGAGGCGGTGTCGCATTGAGAAAATTACAAACCTTATTAACAGTATCTTGAGGCTGCCTTAAATCTTCAGATCGAATTACCAAAAGGTTTTGGCTTGGAAAATGCTTAGTATAGTTAGACAGGAAATAGTCGTATAATCCGAAAAATACATATCCCATATTGCCCTCTTTTTTAAAATTCTTTGGAGGTTTTCCCTTTTGAAACTTATTTTCAGATAAAAATTTAATTTCGTCAGTTACTGCTGTATAAAGGTCTCGTTGTTCAAGCCCATTCCTAACTTTCATATAATAATCAGAGATGGCACGTTTTGCAGGGTCACGAAATGTAAAAATCACTTTTAATTTAGGAATAGATTCATAAATTCTTTGCGCCACTTTAGGGAAATCATTAAAATAAGTAGCCGTAGCCTCACCAGTAATTACCTTGACCTCATTTTTTCCTTGAGGAAAATATGACTTATACCAATCTAAACCATTATTAAATCCTGGACCATTAAAGAAAAAAAGCTCTTTATTTATTGAAGGGTATATATCAGGGCTTTGAATTAAATAACTGTAAAGTGCTGTCGTTGCCGTTTTTTGTGGCCCAATAATAATAAAATCTGGTAGCTTGCCTTCTTTCTGATTGAATTTATCCAAATCATGGCTTTTGTGATGAGCTGCTCTGCAAATTGTGGAAAAATACTTTGCTTTTATAGCGGATTCCTTATCTCCCTTAATCATTAAAAGCTCAGACAAAAAATCATTGGCATAAAAGTTAAACTGTAATATGTTTTTAATTGCAGTTGTACATTGAATGGCATATTCCAGTAATTCTTTGTCATTATCAGAAATGATCTTACTTTTTATTCTGTTCTTTATAACAAAATAATCTGGTGTCCGGTCTGGAAAGGCTGCCGCAGCACGCAGGTAAATTTGCAGCGCTTCGTAAAAAGCTCCCAACCAGGTTAAAGAACCAGCCCACCCTTGCAGTGCATCATAGCAATACCAGTTCTTTTTTGCGGCTTCTTCGTAGTAACTAAGAGCTTTTTGATGATTCCCACTATTTGCTAATTCCCCAGCTTTTTTTAGTATATCTTGATAACCCGACATTTTATAATTTAGTATTTCTATTGAATTCTGCACTTACATTTGAATCGTACAGTTGAAGCCCCTCGTCCTTACCTATTTCTTCTAAATACCTTTTGTATTCTACCGCACCATTCCAATGTTCACCTCTTTTTGACTCTCTTAGAACATATTTATGAAACAGCGTATTATATTTGTGATGCAGCAATGCGGCTCTGTCATATGCAGGATTGCATTCATCCAGCCAATGCACACCTTCTCGTAAAGTCATACCTCTATGAAATTTAAAAAGGGGCACCTTATTTAGTACTACTGAGCTTAAACCAAATTTTCTAAACCTAACGCCACCGTGAAAAGTAGGTAAATGATTGTAATAACCACCATTTGTGGTATTGATGGTGTACCACTTTTTATCATAAAAAAATTTAACATTAGAAAGTAACTTCATTTCTACAGGATGGTCATTAAAGCTCCCTTCGGGATAGACATCAATAAAAGGAGTATACAATGCATCCTCATTATTCTCAAGCATGCTTGTCATTAATCCTTTGATAGAATCATGCTCATATAAAAATAACTCTTCATCCGGATCAATAACTAAGCACCATTTATCTTGCCTGAATAACCTGACCAATAAATCAATCCAATCCACCCCATATTTTGAGGAGCTATAGGGTTGAGGCGAACTGAAAACATCAACATCTGCCTGATCTAATAGGATATCTAAAGTATTGTCATCTGAAAAGTTATCTACTACAACAAACCTATCTACCCCTAATTTCCTGTATAACTCAAAGCATTTTGGCAATCTTGCACTTTCGTTTCTTTGAACAATAAAGCAAACCAGCTCACTAGATTTCATTTTATTGAAATCAGCTTTAGTAGCAAACAAAATATCTTTGCCAAAATTTAAAACCTTTGGTGTTAAGTTTTTTGACAGTACATTGGCATAGAAGTCAGCAGCACCAGTTACATCATCTGAGTGAAGAACACCCATATTATCTGTAAAGTATTTTAACTGGTCTTTAGATTTTAATAAAATTTTGTCTTCGCTCACTAACGTACACGACCTATCGGAAGAATTTTTAAATGTTATTTCTGCCAAAATTGTATGACTCTCATTAATTACTCTCAAGTCGCACTCATTTTGAAATAACTCAAATACCTTTCCGCTAAAAATTGATGAATCATTTTTCAAAATCAATTGAGCATCCGTATCAGACCCACTAGTAATTTTAAGCCCATATAACGCTGCACAATTGGATAAATAATTAAAGTACCTCTCGTTTTTTTCTAGAGACTCAGTCAAAATAATACCTACACTTAATGTTTTCCCTTTTTTCTCTATTGATAGATGCTCTGGTGGATCATATAATTTATTGCTAAGCATTTTTGACCAGAAATCTCTTAAAAGTCGAGATGATAAAATCAATTCTTCCTCAAAACTCATTACGGGATTTGAATTGAATTCAACTAACTCATTGTAAGCCAAATAAGGTTTGCTCTGCTTAAGCATGAAAGGATTGAATAATTCAAGTCTTAGTAATTGATCAATTTGAATTCTAACTGATTGGTGCCAAGAATAATCGATCATTAATGGAAAAATTCTACTAATATTCTTTAAATTATCCTGATCCTTGGATTTTTCAATATATATACCTGCCAGAATAGCGAGTCCCATAGGAGATATTCTCTCAATTTTTAGCTTATGATTTAAAAACAATAATATCTTTTTCTTATCTTTTGTAGAAAACAGGTCAAAAGCTTCGTGAATATAATTATCAATGAATCGAGAGCTCCAGGTAACCATGTTATGATCTAAATTCATTAACTCCTTAAATACAGGCAATATTTCTTTTAGCTTACCTAATGAAACATAAAAATCAAGTAAGAATGATTTTGCCTTCACTTCAAATTGATCCAGGCAGCTGTCGATAAACTCCAGAATAATGTCTTTATTTTGAATCAATTCATTTCGAGAATTACCCGAACTGAGACAGACAATTAAATAGTTTAGCGTATAAAACTTAGCGGAATAGCCTATCGGGTTATTAAGTTTCTCTACGGTTTTATGGTATTTCTGAAGTATTTGAGTGACGCTCTCATCTTTTGACGGTAACAACGGTAGCTCTTCAATAAACCCGTAACATAATTCGTAATCGGCTATCAAACTACTATCGATAGCTCCACTGAAAAAGATATTATTTAATTGTGTTAGTAATTGATCTGCGTTTTGTCTTCTTAAGTACAATAGGGAGGTTACCAAAGCTACTTTTTGGTCTGAGGTTAGCTTAATTGTTCTATTAATAGTAACGTTTTCACTTTGGTTTGCATAATTATTTACAAGGTCAAATACCCTTTCTATAAATAACTTTTCCGACTCCAACTCATCTGTATTTAATAAGCTGAATTGAATCAAAGCATCGGCTACAATAGATCCAAAAATATCATGTTCAACTGAACGTCTTAATGACACGAAAATATTTCCTAATTCTATGAAATTCTTAGCTTCATAGGCTCGTTTGATAATATGATATAAAATGTTTTTATATTCTTTGTGTTCATAGTAATTATCTCTACTGTAATCAAAAGCCTCATAATAACGACCTGATAATATTAACTTATCTACACCATCGGTAATGTGATCGATAGTGTATTCATAAATTATTTCCTCTCCTACTACCAGTTTTATAATTTTTGTATCAATAGGTATTGGTGTGTTTAAATAAACATCAAAGCCACTAACTTTTATTGATTCATTCTCAACAAGTACCACTTTGGGACGTATCGCCTCTGTTTCCGCAAGAAGGTTGTTTTTATCATCGATCAGCCTAATTTCATTTGGATTCTTAGAGCTTTGAGAAACGTACACCCACCCAGTAATTCCAATATCTGATACAGATTCTATTTTGCCAATTACTTCAGAATCAGCTTGAGCAATTTCTTTTGAAGGAACATATTCATTGATATAATTTCCTTTGTCATCACATAGGATGAGCCTTTTTGTTAAATCATAGTATTCTATTACCTCTAATGAAAAACCACATTTACCAAAATTGCTTTCAGGTTTGGCTAAGTCTGCTCTAAATAAATTTGCTACTCCCTCTGCAATCAGGCGATTGTCTTCATCAATAACCGTTACTTTTAATGACTCCTGATTACCAATATTTGAATAGGCCCACCCGTCAATTTTTAATGTATCTGCAGAATCAATAAAGCCTGATAGCCCTGCTGTGGTAAATGGGTTTGCTACATTCTCAACGGAGACTTTATAATCATCGATCAATGTATCTTCAACATATAACACTAGCCTTTCTCCTACATTCAGTTTAGTTTTATTAAAAATCACACTAAATGCACAATCACCATAGCCTAAATCACTTAGATCCTCTCTTCGTTTATCAGCTACACCTTGGGCTAAAACTTCACCACTGCCTTTTAATAGTTTGAATGTGATTGGTTCATTATTATTTAATTTTTTAACCCAACCTTCAATTCTATTTCCAACTAAAGAGTCAATACTTCCCTGAAATTGAGACCTATTAAAAATATTAGTTACTTTTTTCTTGATTTTTTTAATCATAAGACTAAAAGCTATGCCTACTCTTAAATTCCTCAGCAAACTTACTATTTAATTCATTCCTTTGAACCTTTAAGCGGTTTTTAGCCAATTTTGACTTTGGTATATCAGGTAACCCTAAGTAGTTCAATGTTTTTGTTAAGATGCCTATTCGGTTAGAAGTTAGGTTTTCATAAATGATTTTTTTTCGTTTTACATTAAAAGTTGTAAAATATCGATCAAACATCATATTAGCTTGGGTAAAATCAATTATTCCAGCATGAATTAGATCTGGCCTATATTCAACTTCTACTATTTTACCCCTTTGTTTAGAGTTCCATTGTTCATTTTGTAATGCGATAGAATATGATATAGCCTGATTTAGAATATTCATTCTAAAAATCTGGATAAACTTAGATTGTTTTGCTAGAATAGGAATCAATCCAATTTTGGTAAGAAAGAACAATTGATCCCAAGAAACTTTTATAACAAAATTATTTGACTCGGTCTTTCTTTCTTTGACTAACCACACAAAGTATTCGGCAAATGACTTAAATCCATTCTCCTCAGATTTTTTTAACACCTGAGGATGATTAAGACCTTCACCTCCTAAATTCAAATGAGGATGGTTACTTAACAAATCACATAGCCATGTAGAGCCTGATCTATTTGAGAAACATATGAATATAAGCTTTACGTTGTTGAGTTTTTTTTCAAAACCAGAAGGAATGGACAGATTTAGATTTTTAGAAATCTCTCTTTCATGCACACCTGGTTCATAATTCAGAGGGAATTGAGAAGTCATATTTTAATATTTCATCAATTATTAAATTCGGTTTGTCACGGTATTCATATGGTATTATAATCCCTTTTTCATATTCCATTAATCTATCTCTTTGTGCTCCCAAATCAAAAGCCGCAACAGGTTTATTTGAATTAATACCGATTGAAAGTGTATAGCAATAAGTTTCAGGCCAGATGGAAGGAATAAAAATAACATCTACATTAGATTCCTCAATCATTCTGTAAACGTCATCTTCTTCATACCTTCCAGTTATTTCTATGTTATTATAATTTTCTAATTCAGAGTTATTTATTGTCCCAATGAGATTGAAAGCAATAGTGCGTTCCTGTTCTTCAGAATACTTCACACAATCTAATACTACTTCCGAACCCTTATGAATGCCTATTGCACCAATGATGCCTATTGTTAGGTTACCATCAGGTTTCTTTTTATTAAGTTCAACAACTTTATGTTCCTCTAAATGAGGAATACACTCAACACTTAAATCATTAAAAATGCATTCTACTCTCCTTACAGTATCTGTACTTGGGGCAGAAAGTCGAGAAGCTCCTTTGAGAAGCGCATAGTATTTACTTCTCCAAACCGTTGTATCAATTGAATATTCATCACGACAAAATGTGCAAATATTATTTTTCTCGGGATGACACAATTGTCCATCAGCATTAATCAAATGTATATTAGGGCAAACAGAAAGGTAATCGTGAAAAAAGAATTGATAATTAATTTCTAGTTTATTACACCATATTGGAATTTGCTTAATTACAATTTCGTCCCAACCTGCCAAGCTATGGATTTCCACATGTGAAATGTTCAATAGGCTCAACCAATCTTTCCAATTTATTTGATCATCTTCAAAGCTTAGCCCTGATAAGTTTGGTACGTTAACTGAATCAATAGCATTCAAATTCCATATTGAGCTATTTTCATCATCCGGTGTTATAACTAATAAATTTCTATTCTTCTTTCTTTCACTTTTCAACCTATCCTTTAAATAGCGAAGAATGCCTCCCCCCCAATTATGACTTATAATGAGTACATTCTCTCGGCACTCATTAATTAAGCCAATTCTGGCTAAATCTAGCAGTTGTCTATACTTCTTCCCTGGGTCTTTTTTGATGTGATCATGGACTTTCTTGTTATAATCTGGGTGAAGCATTAAAAGACTTTTTAACCCTTTCTCTTTTTCAATCTTAGCAGACTCGGCAAACGAAACCTCTCCGGTATGTCTTACAAATACATCGTAAGCCAATATATTTTTACCTCCTACCTCTTGGGCTCTCATACAAAAATCATTTTCTTCTCCATAGCCTTTAGAGAAAGCTTCTTCATTAAAAAAGCCAATTTTATTTAAAGCCTTTCTTTTTATGAACATGCAAAAACCAACCCCAGTAGGGATTTCTATATTATTCCCCTTATTAACTTGATTTGTGAGACTATCTATTTTACTAAATGGCACCTCGAACATATAAGGATTATCGTTGGGCCAATCAGGATAGCTACAAATTGTAGCATTATTGGATAATGGAGTTATGGTGAAAACGTTATTATCCTCTGTATGAGCATATATTCTATCAATCCAATTGTTATAAACTTCGGTATCACTGTTTAATAAAATGACATCTCTGTTACTTATTTGCATTCCCTTGTTTACAGTCTTGACAAAGCCTAAATTCTCCTCATTTTCTATAAGCATTATAAGGCCCAAGCATTGTAATTTTCTTAAAAATTCTGATAGCTGCTCTTCTGGCGATTTGTCATTTATTACAATCGTATTGAATCCCAGCTCATTACTAGATGTCAGAACATGATAAATACAATTAATGGTATCATTAAAACCTCGGTAAACAGGTATTATTACATCAACTACTGGGGGATTTTTTTTGGGTTCCAGATTAACAAATTCACTATAAGTATGAGATTTTATTACACCTTTTATGGCCTTGAATTTTCGAAATTTCTTTAGCCTTCTACCCTCATGTTTACCATGTAGGATATAATGTTGTAGCAGGTTGCCGTCATACTCTTTTAAATCAGGGTTTGCTAACAGATACTCCTTCGGATCAAATGATTTACTAACCGGCACTTCATTCTCCCAATGGTATGTAGAATAATGTAATAGTGGGATGATATCTTCTCGATGAATAAAATGTTTTGTATACCAGAGAGTGTCAAATATTCTGTTGGGGTTCCTATAAATGTTTTGAAGATAATCCTCTATTGGGTCATCAGTTTCACTTAGTCCATATTTTTTTTTGTACCACTTTTTCTCGATAAGTCCCTTGGTAGTCAGTGTGATATAATTCTTTTGAAAATCAATCCCGTATTTAAACCAATAAGGAATTGTTTTTAGGTATAACAAAGTCCGCTTTAAAATTATCTTGATTTTAAACAATACAATTTGATTTTAATACAGATGTAAAGATACTATAAGCATCAACAATTATTAAACTACTCAACTTATAGTCGTATTTTTAAATGGTTAATTGTTTCTAAATTACATTTACCATATTTGCAAAACAATGAGACTTTCGGTGCTAATTCATTTGTATTACGAAGATACAGCAATAGGTGTCTATAAAAAGTTAGGCGCATTGCTTGGTCATTTTGAAAATAACATTAATTTCTTTATTAACCTCCCAACCGATCACCCTAAAAAAAACAGTCTCGTTTCGGCTTGCAAAAACAAGCTGCCCAATTGCGTAATAATACAAACTTCAAATGTAGGGAAAGATATTGGAGGGAAATTAGCTTTAATGCATACATACATAAAGTTGAATATGAACGCTGACTTGCTGCTGTTTCTACATGATAAAAAGAGTCCACAAACTGCTGTTGGAGAGAATTGGTCAGACCAACTGTTTGAGATGATTGACCAAAAAAGTATAGAAAAAACTTTAGAATTATTTAATGACCAAAGCATAGGCATGGTAGGTCAAAAAAACCATATTTATAATAAGAAAAACCGAACCGAAGAAGAAATTTTTGTTGGTAACAAACAAAAGATTTTAGCTTTGGCGAAAGAATATGATTTATGTTCTCCAAATTTAGATTTTATCGGTGGTACCATGTTCTGGGTACGAGAATCTATTTTCAAAGATTTCTTTAAAAAAAACGATCCTTTACAAATAAGGGTAAGTCTCGAAAGAGGTAATGTATTAGATGACTTGGGGCCAACAATTACCCATTCGTGGGAACGTTTGTTTGGATGGGTTGTCTCGACTTATGGGTTTAAAATTGCTGGAGTTTGATATCCTATAAGTTTATATATAATAACAATGTCGATCTGGCAAAAAACAATAGTGACCATATAGTTTTTATATATCCAATGGCCACACTGAAAACATCCGCATTGCAAAAAAGCATTCCTTCATTCACTCTTTATGTTTATTCAATAGATGAGTTAAAGGAAAATATTGAATCGCTCTTTCATAGTGATTACTTTTTTTTACAAAACAGGATTGTTATTTTCTTCAACAATGCAAACAAGTCTTTACAAAGCTCAATAAACTTATTATTATATAGTCACGGGTATGTGAATCCATTAATAATTCCATTTGAAGAAAATTTTGGAGTCACATGTTATCATACCGGCAATGGTATTTTGCATGAAATTGAAGAAAGCCAGGTATTGATTCATGCAATCAAAAAAAACACATTATTAATATTTTCAAATGACAGCTTATATAATAGACTACTTGATTGTCTTGAAAATTATAGTAACTCTGCTCCTCTCAATAAAATGCTGCTTCACTTAGTTTATGACTTAGAAAGAGAAAACTTGCAATTGAAAGAACAGTTAAGCTGGCATAAAAATAAAATTAAGAATTACCAGACCTACCTCGAAATATTAAAAAAGCTGATACGAGAAAATTCAGGCTTAGCGCTAAATTTTCCTAACAATACATTAACCCGATTGCTAAAGAGAAGTAATCTGTTGCGTAAATATGGAAAGAAAATTTATTTAACATTTTTTAAATGACTAAAATAATTAACTGGTTATACGAAGGTAATCGAATGGAAAGAATTTGGTTACTATCACAAATTGAATTTAAATTGCGCTACTATGGCAATAAATTGGGTTTAATCTGGGCACTATTAAATCCTATTGCAAAAATTTCAATGTTTTATGTAATGTTTGTCCATTTGATGGGTGTCAGAATGGACAATTTTGTGCTTTATTTGTTCAGTGGTTTTGTTATCTGGATTTTCTTTACGGATGTCACCAATCGTTCCATAATTATTTTAAAAGCCAAACAAAGCCTATATGAAAATACAAACATGGATAAAGTGGAAATCTATATTTCACTTATTGTCAGCTGCACCATAGGCCTTATTTTCAATTTATCAATATACATTGTTTTGTCCATGATAAGTGGGTTGTTCCCAACATGGCATTATATATATTTTATCCTTATTTATATAAATCTAACTCTTCTGAGCTTAGGCATTGCCATGATCTTATCTAATCTTTTTTTACTTTTTAAGGATGTTTCCCAATTATGGAACATCGCGACTACGGTTTTATTCTTCCTATCACCAATTCTATTTCGAGGGGAGCTTGTAGCTGAAAAACTGCCTATTATAATATATTTAAATCCACTTGCTGGTATTATTAATAATACTCGAGCTATTCTCATGGAACAACAAGTATTGGACTGGGGTATGTTAGGCTATAATTATGCATACGCTCTTGTGTTGGTGTTCATTGGTATATATATGTTAAAAGTAATTGCTCCCAAATCTTCAGAATTAGTATGATAGATCAAAAAGTGGCTCTTGAGCTGAAGAACATTAATAAGTCGTTTACAATTTACAATGAGCGAAGCGATACACTCAAAGGGTGGATGAAAAACATTTTTCGACTTAGCACAGACAAATCAAAACTGAAGGTGCTGAAAAATATTTCATTAAAAATAGATAAAGGTGAAAAGTTAGGTGTTATTGGAAGAAACGGCAGTGGAAAATCGACATTGATAAAAATTATGAGTGGAGCCTATCTACCTGACAAAGGAGGAAAGGTAGTAAGGAATGGATCATCTATGTTGATGAGTTTGAAAGTAGGCATGAATCATGAATTAACTGCTAGGGAAAATATCTATGTAAATGGCTCCGCTTTAGGTCTTAGGGTAAAAGAAATTGATAATCGATTTGACGAAATCATTCAATTTGCCGAACTAGAGGAATTTGTCAACACCAAAACACGGTTTTTTTCAAATGGTATGGCGGCTAGGCTTGCTTTTTCAGTTGCAGTAAATGCGGGAGCAGATATTATGTTTCTTGATGAGGTTTTTGCGGTTGGAGATAAGAAATTTAAGCGCAAAGCAATTGAAGTTTTAGAAAAGAGTTGGCTAGATGGCAGAACAGTTGTTATGGTTAGTCACAATATGGGTAATCTAAAAAAATATTGCGACAGAGTTCTTTACCTGAAAAATGGAAAAATAGAATTTCTTGGAGATCCGAAGAGAGCAATAAAAATGTATAATGAAGATAACTCCTAACTCTTTTTCTCTCGAAACAGCAACAACCCACTCATCAAACTAAAAAATACTATCCCAGTGTATTTGTTCAAGATATTTTCAGTTAAAAAAGCACAGGCTATAAGTAGAATAAAAAGAATATATAACCAGTTTTTTTCTGCAAAAGCCCAGTAGATAGGAACCATTATAGATGCAAGAAAAATAATGAGGCCTACTATTCCTGTAATAAAGAGGAAGTACAGGTATTGATTATGAATTCCATAATCTTTTTCAATAGCATATTGAAATCCTTTGCTTTCATATGCCCCCTCAAGTTCTTTCGAATAATCGCCCGTACCAACTCCTACTATAGGGTGTTTTTCTACCACTTCAAGAGCACACGTCCAAATAGCTAGCCTGAGAGTTAGCCCGTTCCAGTTTTCAGGTGATATTTCCTTATTAAAATGATTTTCGGCCCGCATATTTTCAAAGCTATAGCTGGTATTTGCAATACTTTTAAATCTTTTTACTGTTTTAGGCATGGCGATCGCCATAATAAAAATTAAAATCAATACACTCCCTAAGAGCCCCAATCCCACTTTGTATCTTCTTTCCGTTATAATCCAATAAAGTAGGTAAACAAAGCCCATTAGGAAAATTATCACCAACGAAAGGCGACTAGCTAGCATAAAATTAAATGCCAGAAGAAACAGAATTGCTATTATACCCAGAATAAGCCTTTTCTTTGACTGAAGTAGTCCGGTTTGCATTTGCTGGACTATAAAAACAATAGCGAGATTTATATAAACAGAAAAATAAACGGCCTGATTATTAACAGGATAGACTAACCAATTATTATAAAAGAAACCAGTATCAGAACTCTCTAAATAATTTATGTAGGCATTTGTAAGACCAATAATTGCAGCAATAAGGCAACAGACTATAAATGCAAAAAGCACCGTGTCAAATTCTTTTTTTGACAATCGTAAAAAATATAAGGGCCACGGTAGTAAGAAAATAGCCGCCCTCATCTCGAGGTAGTTGAGGCCACTGCTGAGATTTTCAGAGTAAAGTAGGCCAATAGCCGTTAAGAGAAATGGAACAATCAGACACCATACCTTAACTTCAGCCAAGGCTGATTTAAAAGAGCTCTTATCAGCAAAAATCAAAATGGTAGATATGAAAAACAATCCCAACAATATGTTGGCTACCAGCATTATCCCGAACACGTAGGTAGCGATAAGCCCTATCAACAACCAATATGGAAATTTACTTATTCCCATTCTTGCTTAGATAATTATCCTCATATTTTTTCATATTGATGCTCGCATTGAAGTCGTTCATCAGCATTTTTTTTGACGCCTTCCCCAGCGCTTTAACTTGTGATGGGTTACGCTCTAAATAGTTTAATATAGCTATCGCTTCTGAGCAGTTCTCAAATAAATAGCCATTAACTTCATTTTGCACCAGATCGATGTTACCCACACATTTACTCAATACCAGGCATATTTCAGCATTCATAGCTTCAAGCACAGAAAAAGGTAAGCCTTCCCATATTGAAGTGGACAAGTAGACATCTACCTCACCGTATTTTTCTTCCACTTCTTTTGGCTCAAGCCATCCCGTGATCTCAATATTCGGTGAACTCAACTGGCTTCTATCACCGTCACCAACCCATAAAAACCTCACTTGATCATTGTTTATAAAATGATACGCAATTTCATTAAAGAGATCTGGGTTTTTTTGCTCAGTAATAAGAGCAAAATTTCCTATTGTAAATTTTCTTGTAGAAATTTTTTCTGTCTGATGAACAGAAACCCCGTTATTAATATAACCAGTTGTTAAGCCTATTTTATTATACGCTTCTGACTCAGAGAGAGAGCAACATATTACCCTACCTGAGAGAAGGTTAGCAAACCGTTCGAGAAAAATGTACATTCTACGTTTAAATCTACTGATATCTGTTCTCAAGAATGGCGCTCCGTTTGGCGTATATATAATTTTATAGTTAAAGAAAAAGCCTGCAACCCTACCTAAAAAGCCTGCCTTAGATGAGTGCAGATGGATTACATCAGGTTTTAGCCTTTTATAAAACCTGAGTAATTGAATCAGTGCTAAGAAGTCTTTTAACGGAGCAATTTCTCTGACAGCATCAGGCCAGACTTCGAATTTTACATACGAAGGAAATCTTTTTCTAACAGCAGAAACACGATCTTGTGTCACTCGTGTACCATGAATAACTATGTGCTCGTGCTGTGGGAGTTCTTTGGTCAGATAAATAATAAATGTAATAATGCCTGAAGAAAAAGGCTCTACTAAATGCAATATTCTCATGACAAAAATCTTTCCTTAAGGTATTCCATCAACTTGTAAGGCACAAACAATAATAACATTGTTCTCACCAGGCCATAGAAATAATAAATTCCAGGCTGACCGTATTTATATATTACTCTAAACCTTGTCAAAATTTGTTTTCTTCTTTTTTTAGTAGATATACTTTCAACGGACCTTTCTTTAAAGAGCAATATTTTTGGCAGATTTGCCGTTTTCAACTTATTCACGAAATTAAATAGAAAAGCATAATCTTCAGCAGTTGTAAAACCTTGAGGGTAAAACCCAACGGCTTCCAAAGCTTTTGTTCTAAACATTATTGTTGGGTGCACGAAGGCTATAGCTATATTCATTTTCTTATTAATAGCATCTTGAGAGGTAGGCGTCTTTAAATTATAAAGATGGTTTCCATGCTCATCAATCACTTCTGCCCAGGTTCCTACAAGAGAAATATCGGAATGTCTGGCTAAGAAATCCAATTGAAGATTAAGTCTATTTTTATGGCAAATATCCCCACAATCTAAACGAGCAATAAAGGTCGTTGAATAGTTATTAATCAGATTCTGTAGCCCAATATTAAGAACATTTTCAATTCCAATATTTTCTTCCAGTTCAATATATTTTAAGGTCAGATTAACTTTGTTAGTAACTCGATCATGCAATTCTTCACTATTAGGTTTACAATAAATATCACTCCCATCATCAATTACCATGATTAATGTTGGAACATTAGCCTCTATGCTATCGACAGACATTATTAAGCCCTTTGGGTTATTATAATGCGGAATAAGTATAGCAACTTGGTAAGTCTCCATATAATTTATAATAACAGTATTGCAATCGATTCAAACGATTGCATTTTAGAATAATACATTTTTAAATTAATTTTTTCTTATTATAGACTATAGCACTATATTTGCATCTGATTCGTTACAAAATTAATGCAGCATAGATACTCCAAATATCTGAATTCACTTGTGTTAGTAATAGATATTCTATTACTGAATGTCTCCTTTAGTCTGGCTTATTACTTCACTTTTGGAACCTACGAGGGGTTAACCATTCACCCATATTCTCAGATATTATTTTTTACAAATGCATCCTGGGTTATTCTCACCCTGTTAGGTAAACCACATGAGATCTCAAGGATTTCAAATCTTTCTCAAATATTCAGGAAAATCGTCAGATTTATTATCGTTCAACTTTTTGCTATTTCTGCAGTTTTAGTCCTAATTAATCAACTTGATTATTCCAGAGAACAGTTAATTGCGACATACCTTGTATTCCCTGTTCTCATACTAATCTGGAGAACAATATTTATTTATTCAATTAGAATTTATAGAAAATTCGGCTATAACTATCGGAATGTCATTATTGTTGGCCATGGTGAGATTGCTGAGGAACTTAAAAAGTTCTTTAGACTACATCCTGAGTTTGGCTTTAGATTTTTAGGTTTTTTTGATGACCAAAAGGAAGAGTTTGATCAGTTAATTGCTGGTAGAATTAGTGAAATTGAAGATTACTCTTCTACCAATCGAGTAGATGAGATCTACTGCTGCTTACCATATGTGCGTTACAGCAAAATTCAAAAGCTCATAAACTTTGGAGAGAAAAATTTCATTAAAGTTAAGTTAATCGCTGATTTCAGAGGTTTTCAAAATAAAGGACTTGAAATTGAAAGTTATGACAGCATTCCTGTACTCAATGTAACCTCTTTTCCTTTAGATGTTAGAAAGAATAGATTTGTCAAAAGGGCTTTTGATATCTTCTTCTCACTAATTGTTATATTAGGAATTTTTAGTTGGCTATTCCCTCTTGTTGCATTACTAATTAAACTTGACTCTAGAGGTCCTGTTTTCTTTAAACAAAAGAGAACAGGGAAAAGTAACAACAACTTCTGGTGCTGGAAATTTCGTACTATGGAGGTCAACTCAAAGGCTGACTCCGTTCAGGCGTGCCCTGGCGATGAAAGAATTACGAGACTTGGTTCGATTTTAAGAAAAACGAGTATTGACGAATTACCTCAGTTTTTCAATGTACTGCTGGGAAATATGTCAGTAGTGGGTCCTAGACCTCACATGTTATCTCATACTAAAGAATACTCTAAAAAAATTGAGCGATTTATGGCTCGTCACTTTGTCAAACCAGGCATAACAGGGCTTGCTCAGGCAAAAGGATATAGAGGCGAAACTAGAAACGTTATCTTTATGAAAAATAGAGTTAAATTTGATAGGTTCTATATTGAGAATTGGTCTATTTATCTTGATATTAAGATAATATTATTAACAATTCTATCTCTCGTTAAGGGAGATGAAAATGCCTATTAGCTATTTACGACTTAATTAAATACTTCTTTTCTGCTGCTGTATTTTCTTATTTTTCATTCCCAGTATTTATTAAGCTGCTGGAAAGAAGAAAGATTTTAGACGCACCTGGTCAAAGAAAAATTCACTTGAAACATACCCCATCTATGGGGGGTATTCCCTTATTTTTAGGTGCAGCTTTTTCATTATTGATTTGGCTTCCTTACGAAGCTTCCTTTGAACATAAATACTTATTTGGGGCACTAAGTATCGTATTTGTTATCGGGCTTCGAGATGACCTAATCCCTCTAAGACCATTATTCAAGTTGTTGAGTCAATTAATACCAGCACTTATGGTCATCTACCTTTCTGATATTAAGCTGGATTCTTTTTATGAGCTATTTAATTGGCAGTTCCCGGAAGTAATAGCATGGATAATTACTGTTTTTGTGATTATTGTTATTACCAATTCAATAAATCTAATAGATGGCCTTGATGGACTCGCTGGGTCAATAAGCTTCATTGTCCTTGGATCAATTGCTACCTGGTTTTACTTCGTTGGAGATACTTATTTTAGCTATATCACATTTGCCTTTTTAGGAGGTATTGCAGCATTTTTATATTTCAACTGGCAGCCTTCAAAAATATTTATGGGTGATACAGGAGCTCTACTCATTGGATTTTTTCAGGCATGCCTTATTATCTTGTTTATAAACAAGAATTTCAGCCTTCCCCCTGGCTCTGATTTCAAATTCATGTCATCAATCGGCACTGCTATCTGCATTATGATTGTACCACTAATGGATACACTACGGGTCTTTATAATTAGAATTATTAATGCAAAGTCACCATTTGAAGCTGATAACAACCATATTCATCATCTTTTAATAAAAGCAGGGCTTAGTCATAGCCAATCCGTGTTAATATTAATTGGCATCAACGTAGTATTCATTGCGTTGGCTATTCTTTTAAAAGAACATGGAGACCTGATACTTTTAATTACTGCACTTACTCTGTCCTTACTATTTATTGGAGTTGTTTTCAAAGCCTCAAAAACCAAGGCCCAAAAAACTTGAGTTCAAAAGATTTTCTTTATTGTAGCTGAAATCATCAGGTCCGGTATTTTTTAATACTTTACCACCAGCTGCTTCAAGAATTGCCTGACCTGCCGCTGTATCCCATTCCATAGTTGGCCCATGTCTATAATAAACATCTGCTTTACCTTCAGCTACCATGCAAAACTTCAATGAGCTTCCAACAGATATACTGTCTACAACATTGTACTTTGATAAGATCGATTCTTCTTCAGGTGAAGCATGAGATTTGCTTCTCACTGCAATTCGATTTGAGTCTCTATTATTAACTTTTATTCCTGTTGTGACCCCTTTTACGATTTTGTATGCTCCACTTCCATTGATACCATAATAATATGTTTCCAGGTCAGGAGCAAATATAAAACCGGCTATGGGTTTTTTACCCTTAATCAAAGCAATGTTTACCGTAAACTGTCCGTTCTTATTAATAAACTCCTTTGTACCATCTAAAGGGTCAACTAACCAAAATGTCTCATAATCTTTTCTTTGATCGTACGGTATATCTTTACCTTCTTCAGAAATAATAGGTATTTCTGGGTACGATAATTTTAGTTCACGCATTATTACTTCGTTCGAAGCTTCATCTGCAATAGTAAGGGGTGAGTCATCTGCTTTATATGATACAACATCTTTAAAATCAGCTTTTTTGTACACTTTCATTATTTCGTTCCCAGCCAACCTAGTGATCTCAACAAGTTTATCTTTATCTATATTCATATTATTTTTTCTCTTTTAGGTTCAAAACTACACAAATGCCTTATCCATTTATAAATTCAAGTTATAAATTGTATTTTTGCACTTCAAAATAGCAATATGGCTGAGAATATACACCCCATTTTTGACACAATTCTGAGTACTGAAAAGAAAGAAGAGCTTTTGGAGCAGACATCCATAGTGATCTGGATGGTTGGACTATCAGGATCCGGCAAAAGCACATTGGCACGTGCACTTGAAAACGAACTCTATCAACAGGGTTTTTTGACAGCTTTGTTGGATGGTGACAACTTAAGATCTGGCATTAACAATAACCTCTCTTTTAGTAATGAAGATAGAATTGAGAATATCAGGAGGGCTGCAGAGGCATCTAAACTTTTCGCGATGAATGGGGTGATAACTATATGCTCTCTAATTAGTCCTACAAAACAAATTAGGGCAATGGCAAGGTCAATCATTGGAGAGAAATATTGTGAAGTATTTATTGATTGTCCTCTTGAAGTATGCGAGAGCCGAGATGTAAAAGGTTTATATGCAAAGGCAAGGAAAGGTGAGATCCCAGAATTTACGGGAATATCATCACCATTTGAAAAGCCTACTGACGCAGACATCAATATAGATACAGCCAATCAAGATTTGGAATCAAGTTTAAAAGAATTGATAAATAAAATATCTAAGAAAATAAGAAGATAAATAATACATGAAGTCTTATAACCTAACACATTTAAAAGAACTGGAGGCCGAAGCCATATTCATTATAAGAGAAGTGGCAGCACAGTTTGAAAACCCTGCAATATTATTTTCTGGAGGGAAGGATTCAATAACAGTTGCTCATTTGGCTAGAAAAGCATTCTATCCCGCAAAAGTCCCTTTTCCATTGGTACATATAGATACCGGGCATAATTTTCCTGAAACCATTGAATTTAGAGATAAATTTATTGGTGAAATGGGAGCCAAACTGCTTGTAGGATCGGTGCAGGAGTCAATTGATGAAGGCAAAGTAGCTGAAGAAAAAGGATATAACGCAAGTCGAAATGGACTTCAAACCGTCACTCTTTTGGATACTATCGAAAAATATAAATTTGATGCCTGTTTGGGTGGAGCAAGAAGAGATGAAGAAAAAGCTCGTGCTAAGGAGCGATTTTTTTCACATAGAGATGAGTTTGGCCAATGGGATCCCAAAAATCAGAGGCCAGAACTATGGAACCTCTTCAACGGCAAAAAGAATTTTGGAGAAAACTTTAGGGTATTTCCAATAAGCAACTGGACTGAAATGGATGTTTGGCAATACATTTTAATGGAGGGCATCGAACTTCCAAGCTTGTATTTTGCACATAAAAGGGAGGTCTTTGAGCGTGATGGCACAATCATGGCAAAATGTGATTTTATTGAGCAAAAGGATTCTGAGGATACCATAAATAAAACAGTGCGTTTTAGAACAATTGGTGATATGACTTGCACAGGAGCTGTAGAATCTAGTGCCTCTACACTTGAAGACATTATAGAAGAAGTAGCAGCCTCAAGACTTACTGAAAGGGGTACAAGAGCTGACGATAAACGCTCTGAAGCTGCTATGGAAGACAGAAAAAAACAAGGTTATTTTTAATAAACGATAATTAATCAACCCATGGGTGATAATAATACAGATTCAAAAGGATATTTAGATATGGAGCTTTTACGCTTCTCCACTGCTGGTAGCGTAGATGATGGTAAGAGTACTTTGATTGGCCGATTACTTTATGATTCAAAATCAATTTTTGAAGATCAGTATGAGGCAATTGAGGAGTCTAGTAAGCGTAAAGGTGATGAAAATGTGAACCTTGCATTGCTTACAGATGGGCTTAGAGACGAAAGAGAACAAGGTATAACTATTGATGTGGCTTATAGATACTTTGCCACACCAAGAAGAAAATTTATTATAGCGGATACACCTGGCCATATTCAATACACAAGAAATATGGTTACCGGAGCATCCACAGCTAACTTGGCAATCATATTAGTTGATGCTAGAAAAGGAGTTGTCGAACAAACATACCGACACACATTTATTGCTTCTTTATTAGGTATTCCTCATATCGTATTTTGTATCAACAAAATGGACCTTGTTGATTACGATGAAAAGGTATATCAAAAAATAAAAGAAGAAGTTGAGGCATTCTCATCAAAGCTTGATGTGAAAGACATCCGATTTATTCCAATAAGCGCTCTGAAAGGTGACAACGTGGTCAACCAATCTAAAAATATGTCTTGGTTTAAAGGTGGGACTCTTTTATATGTACTAGAAAATATTCATATTGGAAGTGACCACAATCACATCGACTGTAGGTTTCCTGTACAACATGTAATAAGGCCTCACTCAGACAAATACCATGACTATAGAGGTTATGCTGGTAGAATTTCCGGAGGTGTTTTTAAGCCTGGAGATGATGTTCTTGTACTGCCTTCTGGATTTTCTTCTAAGATAAAAAGTATAGATTCATTTAATGGTGAGTTGGATGAAGCCTTTGCGCCTATGTCGGTAACCATGCAACTTGAGGATGATATTGACATCAGCAGAGGGGACATGATCGTCAGAGACCAAAATAGACCAAATGTAGGTCAGGATGTCGACATCATGTTGTGCTGGTTAAATCAAAAGGCTTTAACTCCAAACGGTAAATACGGCATCAGGCATACGACTAATGAAGCCAGATGCCTGATAAAAAACATTCAATACAAAGTTGATATTAACACATTGCACAGGCTTGAAGATGATAAGAATATCGGCATGAATGATATAGCCAGAGTTACGCTTAGGACTACTAAGCCCCTTCTTTATGACAAGTATACTAGAAACCGCGACACTGGTAGTGTAATATTAATTGACGAATCTACCCACGAAACAGTGGGTGCCGGAATGATTATATGAAAGAAAAAGTAGATAGCATACTTAATGAAATAGAGTCCTTTAAAGCAGCCACTCAGGATGAGCTTGAGGCATACAGGATCAAATTTATTAGTAAAAAAAGCATTATTGGTGACTTATTTGCTGAAATGCGTAATATTCCAAATGAAGAAAAAAAGGCATTTGGAATGGAAATTAATAAGCTTAAAGAGGCTGCACAAGCGAAATTTAAGCAACTAATTAATGAACTTGAATCAAATAAAGAAGCGACAGGCGGTCAGCATATAGACCTCACACTGCCTCCCTCGGGACGAGAGTTAGGAAGTATGCATCCTTTAACTGCTGTGAGAAATGAAATTATTAAAATCTTTGAAAGGATTGGTTTTAATGTATCTGATGGTCCTGAAATTGAAGATGATTGGCACAATTTTACAGCACTAAATTTCCCGGAAAATCATCCGGCAAGAGAAATGCAGGATACTTTCTTTATAGAGAAAAATCCTGACATACTACTTAGAACACATACGTCTAATGTGCAAACAAGGCTTATGAAAAACAATAAGCCCCCATTCAGGTCTATTATGCCAGGTAGGGTATATAGAAATGAGGCTATTTCAGCAAGAGCACACTGTGTTTTTCATCAGGTTGAAGGCTTATATGTAGACAAAAACGTAAGTTTCGTTGATCTAAAACAGACGCTTTATCATTTTGCCAAAGAGATGTTTGGCCCTGACACGGAGGTGAGGTATAGACCTTCTTATTTCCCTTTTACTGAACCTAGTGCTGAAATTGACATATCATGTCAGATTTGTAAAGGTGATGGCTGTCAACTTTGCAAATATACAGGTTGGGTTGAAATTGCCGGATCAGGTATGGTTGACCCTAATGTGTTAGAAAATTGTGACATTGACCCAGAAAAGTACACCGGTTTTGCTTTTGGAATGGGAATAGAAAGAATCGCTCAATTGAAATTTAGAGTTAACGATTTACGTTTATATACTGAAAATGACGTTAGATTCTTAAAACAGTTTAGAACACTTCTCTAATGGAATACTCACTTGATCAAATCAGAACAATCGGTATTGTAGGCGCAGGTACTATGGGTCTGGGAATTGCACAGATTTCGGCCATGGCAAGTTACAAAACCATTTTATACGATCTTGATCAAAGTGTATTAGATAGAGCCCTTCAGACGATCGAAAAAAACCTGGATAAAGGAATAGAAAAAGGCAAAGTCACAGAAGAAACCAAAACAGCTGCGTTAGAAAACCTGACTTTAACCACAGACATTAAGCAGCTTACCTGTGATTTTATCATTGAGGCCATTGTAGAGAAACTTGATATTAAACAATCTGTTTTTAAACAACTGGAAGAGATTAATGATGATCGTACAATACTATCTTCAAACACCTCTTCCATTCCAATAACTCAAATTGGCGCTGGGTTAAGCCTACCTGAACGATTTGTAGGTATGCATTTCTTTAACCCCGCTCATATAATGAAACTGGTTGAAGTAATTTCCGGTGCCTCCACTGACAATCAAGTGGCTGAAGTCACAAAACAATTGGCAGAAAAGCTAGGCAAAGTGGCGGTAATGGCTAACGACTCTCCGGGCTTTATTGTAAATCGCGTAGCTCGACACTTTTACGTAGAGAGTTTAAAGGTGCTTGAAGAAGGTGTGGCTGATGTAGCAACTATTGATAAGCTTATTGAATCTTCAGGCTTTAAAATGGGTCCTTTCAAATTAATGGATTTGATAGGAGTCGATACTAACTTTTCTGTAACCACATCAATGTTTAACTCTTTTCATCAGGACTCAAAATTTCGACCGAGTAGAATACAGCAACAGAAGGTTGATGCTGGGCATCATGGAAGGAAGGCAGGTAAAGGATTTTATGACTACCGTTAGGTATATATTATCTGCTGGGTTATTGATAGCTTTTTTATCTCATTTAGGTTGTAGCAATGAGTTTGTGGATGGGGAAATACCACCAGCCACTTTTGACGACATTTTCATTAACCTAGACTTACCACAGTATACAGACCTCACTATTGATGGTGGCCACATTTTGCTCAATCAAGGTGTTAGGGGTATTATATTATATCGTGTTAATGGTTCTCAGTACAATGCATTTGAAAGAAACTGCTCGTATGAACCAAACGCAGCCTGCGCAACAGTAGAAGTGCATAGTTCGGGTTTATTCTTAGATGACCCATGCTGTGGTTCAAGTTTCAGTTTACAAGATGGTACTCCCACCGGTGGGCCAGCAAGAGTTTCTCTTAGGCGTTATCGCATTGAACGAAGTGGCCGGAATATCACGATTACTGACGAGCCAATATTCTAATTAGGCAATTAACTGCTCGATAATATTATCTACAGTTATTCCTTCCGCCTCTGCTTTAAAGTTACGCACAATCCTATGCCTTAAAGTTGGCTTAGCCACGGCAATCACATCTTCGATATCTGGTGAATATTTACCATTTAGTAAGGCATTGCATTTAGCTCCGACTACCAAATATTGAGAAGCTCGTGGGCCAGCACCCCATTCTAAATAATCATTAGCTATATTATCGGCCTTGGGCGTATTTGGCCTTGTTTTATGCACGAGTTCCACAGCATATTCAACCACATTGTCGGCAACGGGTACCTTTCTCACCAAGTGCTGAAAGTAGTCGATTTCAGCTCCAGTGAGCACAGGTTTTATGTCAACTTTCAAGTCACTGGTTGTATTTTTTACAATCTCAACTTCCTTGTCATAGGCAGGATAATCAAGCAATACATTAAACATGAACCTATCAAGTTGAGCTTCAGGTAGTGGGTAGGTACCTTCTTGTTCTATCGGGTTTTGAGTGGCCAATACAAAGAATGGTTTTTCTAAATTATACTTTTTACCAGCGATAGTTACTGCATACTCCTGCATAGACTCTAGCAGGGCCGCTTGGGTTTTAGGAGGAGTACGGTTAATTTCATCTGCCAATATGATATTTGAAAATATCGGTCCTTGAATAAATTTAAAATTTCTGTCTTTATCTAAAGTCTCTGCACCCAATATATCTGAAGGCATGAGGTCAGGTGTAAATTGAATCCTGTTGAATTTCAAATCTAACGCAGAGGCAATGGTTTGTATTAAAAGTGTTTTAGCCAAACCAGGTACGCCAACCAACAGGCAATGACCCTGGCAGAATATAGATGTAAGCAGAAGCCTTACGACCTCATCCTGTCCAATGACCACTTTAGAAATCTCATCTTTTAATGTGGTAAAGGCTTTATGTAATTCATCTGCTGCTTCTACTTCCGTACTAAACTCTTTCATATATTTCTATTGGTAACTTTAAATCGAATATTGTTTGATTATTACGGAATTACAAATGATTGGTTGGCTAATTCATTATTCCACAGTAATCGTATTCTGAATCAATACTAATAAACACATCTCCACGTGCTTTGTTAAACCACTTATCCAGTACGCGGGATTTCTTTTCGTTTAAAGTGGCTGCCTGAATTTTTTGCCAATCATCTTTTAGGTTGGCCTGATGTGGTTGGATTTTAGATTTATAATATAGTATTCTGACAGCTTCCTTACCATCATCAGTCCTGAATGTAACAGGCTTGCTGATGGACCCTATTTGCATGCTGTCAATAGTAAAAAATACTACAGGGTCAAGGTCTTCAACTGACACTCGGGTGCCGCCTGAGTTATCGCTAAAAAATCCTCCTCTACCAGACGTAGCTTGATCTTCAGAATATTCCTTAGCCGCTTTTTCAAAAGTTATGCTATCAGACTCTATTTGTTGCTTCAAACTGTCAAGGTAGTTGGATGTTCTATCGATGTCTTCCTGAGAAGGTTTTGGCTGTAGAAGTATATGACGTGAATTGTATTCATTACCACGTCTTTCAATCAATTGTACAATATGTAAACCAAACTGTGTTTCAAAAGGACTCGATATTTCTCCTGGTTTTAGTTTAAGTGAAGCGGCTTCATACTCTGGTGCCATAACTCCTCTTTGAGCAAAACCTAAGTTACCTCCATATTTAGCACTTGGGCCTTGTGAGTACTCTTTTGCCATCTCTTCAAAACTCTCACCAGCAATAATCCTTGCTCTTATATCATTGAGCTTTTTCCTCATTTCTGCTTTTTGATCTTTACTCACGCTAGGAATCCTTACAATTTGAGCAACCTCCACTTCTTTTGAGAAATAAGGCAGACTATCCCGAGGTATTTGATTAAAAAACTTTCTGACATCCTGAGGCGTAACTCTGATACCTTCAGTAATCGTTGACTGCATCCTTTGTACTGTCAATTGTTGTTTGATATCATCTCTAATATCTTCCTTAATTTGATCAATCGACTTACCATAGTACTCTTCTAATTGTTCGGGAGAACCTCCATATTGAGATAGTATCATTTGCATTCGATTATCCAAATTTGCTGATACTTCCATATCTGTTACAATAACTGAGTCGATCTCAGCTTTAGCCACCATCAACTTCTGGCTAATTAATTGTCCTAGAATACGGCATTTGGCATCAGGGGTCGCAGTATTTCCACTTGCTAAATAACTCAGATAAGCAGTTTCAAGGTCAGACTTAAGCACAATATAGTTGTCAACCTTGGCTATTATTTTGTCAATAACTACACCATCCTTTTCCTGACCTGTAGATATCGCTGCACTTGCCAATAAAAATATGGCACTAATTATAAATTTCAAATTCATTATTCTGTGTTGCTCTTTCATATACATCCTCTTCCAGCTTTTTAGCCAGCTCTACTTTTCTCTTATTTACAATAATGTTTTTAATGTCTTCTTTGACGAATTCAAGTGGCGATACGTTGTCATGTATTCTATACTCTTCAATTTTTAGAAAGTATTGAAACAGATCATCAGAAGTCTCAACATATCTATTACCTCTTAAAAATTGCACCTTATTTGGAATTTCAGCCATAGGTGAATTTTTGAACACATCATCAAATACCATCCAAACCGAATCATTGAGTTGATATGTTGTTGCAAAACTCAAGCAGTATGAATTAAGCTCCTCAATATCTTCATCCTTATTAGAATTAATAAGCCTTTTTACTTTATTGATCTTTGGCGCTCCCTTTGGCAACTTTACGTATTTACCTCTGATGATATTTTGCTTCAGAATAAAGTTATCTATATTTTCATCGTAGTAGGCCTTAATCTCATCTTCCGACACTTCTGTATCTAGATTATTATTGATATAATACGACTGGTACTCATACCCCATCAAACTGTATTTATAATCAAGAATCTTGCGTTCAATTTCAGCCTCATCAAACTCTATTTTGGTTGATGCTTCCTCAATTAACAGTTGCTTTTTAATCCAGTTATTAATAAATCTTTCTACCCGTTGTGCACTATCAGATTCATTCATTCCTGGAGTTATCATACCTTCAACATCCTCAGCATATAAGTATTGATCATGTACTCGTGCTATTGGCTCTGAAGTTGATACTTCTGCCAATTCTTCATCTTTCATCTTGATTAAATCACAAGATGTCATGAAAACTATTCCAATCAGGAAGACAAAAGACTTATTTAATAAGTGATTTATATGCATGTTTTAATTGTCCATTATTTACAGCTATTGGAAATTTGCCTCTTAGTTCTTCCACCCATTCCTTTTCCAGTTGATTTTGATAATCTGAAATGACCAGCCCTCTTACCTGATCAAAAGGTTTGGTGGAAGGTGGTAAAACCTCTTGAACCAAAACTAAAACAAACCTATCTTCTAGCTCAACCTTATGTGTACCAGACGTATGTTGAATTTTTTCAAGTACGCTTTTTTCTGTTGGCTCATATACACCTGATTCAACTTGCAAAGTTAAGGCTGTTAGTTGATTATACTTAGCTTCTAATTCTTTTTTTGAGAACGCCAGACTATCACCATTATCTATTAACGACTGAATCTCGCTTATTATTTTCTCATCATCTGCACTATAAATGAATACTTTCAGCCTTTTGTCCCACTTATACTTATTCTGGTTCTTACTATAAAATTCCTTTAACCCAACACTGTCATCTACAGCTTTTTGCCATACCTCATCCTCCATGAGCTGAAAAAGCATAATCCCTTCTCTATATTCCTTTACCAACATCTTGTAGTCGTAGTACTTATCTTCTAAGTGGTTTTCTTCATATGCTATTACTGCCTTTTCTTCAAACTCATTAAACAGTGATTGCATGTATGTTTTAGGGTCAGCTTTATTTGGCCTTTGATTCTGTACTATGTAATCTAAGAATTGGCTTACAGGAATTGATTCTTTTTCAAAAGAAATAAGCATATCACTTACATCCAGAGCTAACTCCTCGTAATTCCACTCGCCTTTTATTAAACTACTATCCGCCAAGTCATATAATTCAGAAAGCAACTCACTGTGTAAAACGTAATTATTTTCTTTTTTCAGTCTTTGTATCAAGGCTAGTTTGTTTTTTTCACCCCTTGCATCTCTTTTTACCCTTGCTCTAAGGCTATTTTCCATTTCCTTAAAGCTTTCAATAGGGGTTCTTTTTTCAAGCCTTATTATGTGCCATCCATAAGGAGTCATTACTGGGTCTGCAAATTCTCCAGGGTTTTGAATTGAAAATGCAGCTTCCTGAAAAGCAAAAGGCATTTGACCTACCTTAAATGGAGGTAAGGCCCCACCTTTTCTTTTACTATTTATATCTTCCGAAAACTGTTCTACCAACTGTTCCCAGTTTGCTCCCCCAACCGCTTGGTCATATAATTCAAAAATTTTATTCCTCTTTTCTAGCGAATCTTGCTTTTCAGGCTTTATTCTAAGCATTAGGTGTGATACGGAAACGCTACCCTGGGCTCCTCGCTTATCCAGAACTTTGATAAGATGATAGCCAAACCGAGTCCTAACAGGCATTGATATTGCACCTTCTTTTGTAGAATAGGCAGCACTCTCAAATGGGTATACCATTTGAAAAGCTGTAAAATAACCTAAGTTACCTCCATTTCTGGAGGCACTGGGATCATCAGAATATTGCTTCGCTAGTGAAGTAAATTTCTCACCATCGATCGCTTTCGCTCTAATATCTAGTGCCTTATTATATGCTTGTAAGGTATCCACAGGAGAGGCATTTTCATCCACATTAATGAGTATATGAGAAGCGTTTAATTCTATCTGGTACCTTTTATAAGCCTCTTGTATGAGCTCTTCAGTAACTTTATTTTCTGTTAGGTATGGTTTTTTAAGCTGTTCTTTATACGTATTAAATTCTTTAATAAAGGCTTTGGTAGTATCAACCCCCTGGGCTTTTGCCTCGGCAATTTTCAGTTTAAATTTTTTGTAAAGCTCAAGGTACTCGTCAATATCTTCTTTAGTAAAAGCACTGTCGCTATTTGAGTTATTTTTCTTATAGACGTAAATAAATTCCTCTGTTGAAACTGGTTCATCATTGACAGTGAACAATGGCTGATTTTCATAATTTACAGATGTGCTTTTGACACCAACTTCTGAACTACAGCTCGTTAAAATCAAAGTATAAATAGATAGTAATGTAATTACTCTCATGCTGTTGATTGGTTTTAAAATCATGCAATTTTAATCATTTTAAGCTAGAAAGCAGCAGTAAGGAAGCGACTCTTAAGGCAGGTCTATCTTCTTGGTGAGTTTGCAGATATATTTTTTGTTTTTTGACATAATTTGAATGTCATCCATAATGCGTTTTACTAATATCAAACCGATACCTCCTTTGCGTTGTTTTTTTATAATATCCTCCAAGGAAGGCTCTTCATACTCGTTGATGTTGAAAATTTCTGAGCTATCAATAATACTAAAAGTAAGCGTTTGATTATTGTCAAACTTGATTTCGAGTTCAATGGAGTCTTTAGGGTTACAGTCATGAGAATGGATGATAAGGTTAGCGCACACTTCATCAATGGCTAACACCAATGTACTCACATCTATTTCCGAAAGGCCATGCTTATCCAACACCTCTTTTACAAAGCCCCGAATCTCGCGCAGCTTTTCCTTCTTACATGGAACCTTATAACAGTACTTCATTACAAACTATTTTTCGCCTCTTCCTTTGTCTTTCTCATTTCCAATAGTTGATCAAGGCCCAGTATTTCAAACACATTTTCGACCTTTTCGTTTAAACCAAAAAGAACGAGGGTAATGCCTTTCCTTTTGAAGTCTTCAATATGGGACATAAATACTCCCAAGCCAGCTGATGAAATATAATCAAGCGAAGTACAGTCAACCAAAAATTTACTCTGAGAGCTATTAACAGCTTCAGAAATGGCATTGTCCAGCTCGATAGAAGAGCTCGCATCTACCTCACCTACTATCGTAATTATATCATACCCTTCTTCGCTAATTCTTTTTATATCAACCATAATTCTAATACGTATAAGTTCTCCATAAGTTAATTCTATTTAAACTTGATTATCAGCGTTGTATAATCATCATCAATGACCGATGTACCGGAAAAATCATACAACGCATTGATTAATAATTCTTGTAACTGCTCTGCTGTTTTATCACTGTTTTTTCTTACTAATTCTTTTAATCTATTGTACCCAAACTCTTCCCCTTTGCTGTTCTTTGCTTCTGTGATGCCATCAGTATAGAGTACCATAATGTCATTGCTACCGTATTTAAAACTGTTGGTTTGAATATAGTTTTCAAACCCGTCTGTTCTAAGAATCCCTAAACCAAGGCCTTTATTTTGAAAGAAGCTCGTTTCATCAGAGCTGCTGCTATAATACAGTGTAGGGCAGTGCCCTGCTCTGGCGTACTCAACTTCTTTGTTCTTCTTGCTAATAATGAAATAAGATGTTGTAATAAATGAAGTACGATCTAAGCAAAGGCTGAGTGCTCTGTTTGCTGACACAAGAAAATCTTTAGGTGATTGATCGATTTGAGAAAGACTATGAAACACTCCTTTCATCTGTGACATATGGAATGCCGCTGAGGTACCTTTCCCCGAAACATCACTTATAATCACAGCTATTTTATCCTGATTAATTCTATAAGTATCATAATAATCTCCTCCTACCTCATCTGCTGCCACAGAAAATGCCACAATATCAAAATCGTCATTTTTGTCAAGCTTATCGGGCAATAGACTGCTTTGTACTCTTTTTGCAATTTTTAATTCTTCCTTGTAGCGCTCGTTCTCTAAGGCTTCTGAAAGTAGTCTAAAGTTTTCAATTGAAATACCGGCCTGGTTAGCAAAGGTTCCAATGATTTTGGTCATTTCTTTATTAAAACCATCGCTCACTTCTTTTAATAGTGCGAGGGTGCCAATTTGCTGATTCTTAACAAATACAGGGAATGCCATTATTGACCTGAATCGTAGCCCTTTGAGCGTAGAAAGGTATTTATTGAGGTTCTTCGTTTTATCACTACTTTGATCAAGTACGCCTTTGACATTATTAGCTTTAATATGATCCTTTATAGATATTATCTCCGATGGCTCAATTCCATGCGTATAGTACTTTTCACCAGACTGCCCATTGCCAATTTCCAGCCAGGCGGCATCTGCAAACACGGTGCTTACAGAGCTCTCCAGTAATATGTCATATACACGCTCTTCGTTCTGTTCTGTCTGTATCGACTGACTCAAGCGTTGAAAGTTCACCACTTCTTCCAATTTCTGTTCAAAAACTGAGGAAGTTGGTAGGTTAAAAAGTATAACTAAAAGTGAGAATAGAGCATATATAAAAATGAATGCCATTAATGACATAATGAATATATTGCCAGTAAAATCTAAAAAACCAGTTGATTTCTGACCAATGTCAATTGACAAAGTGTAAAGTGTAAAGGAAAAATAGCCCAGATAAAACATGGCTAAGGCTATAAGTAAAATGCTTTTCCATTTCTGCTTAAAATTGAGGTAAGCAACCCATTTCATATTTGCGGATAGCACAACACCTAGAAGTATTAGCGCAATGGTGAGTGCATCTTGTATTATAAACAAGAATGGGAATGGCAAAACATATAATATAAGACTCGCCAATAAAGAATACTCAAAGACCAACCAGGCCTTCATGAGTAATTTAGATTTTTGATAGAGTATTAGCCTTTTCCAAACAACAAAAGTTGATATTAAAAAGCCACAAACTAAGCCGAGGTTTACCAGATAAATAAAATCAAGCAGAATGATGTTTTCTGCCAACTTGGTACTTCCAAGTATGTTCAGAAAAAATCTGAAGAAAAGAGAAACAATTGTTGTGACCAAACCTGTGACAAATACATTCCATAATAAGTCTACGAAATTGATACTCTCTGCCTTTTCAATCCTATACTTATAAAAAATAAATACGGAAAGTATAAAAAGACTTAATAAAATAGGCGGGAGCTCTCTACTGATGCCGGCATCAACATTGCTTATATCACTAAATACAATAAAGATATCTGTAAAGACCATTGCTACCCAGCATATAATTGCTGCCAGCGTACTCAATCTTATTATGGCCTTGGTGCTTAACATTGGTGAAAAAATCGCTTTGAAGATACTAAAATAAATAAAGGTAAGCTTATAGCTTACCTTTATGTTTTCGTTTTCACCTAACGTATGCTTTTATTTAACCATGATACGTTTAATTATAGGTTCTGGGGTTGAAATATTCAATATGTAAATTCCTGCAGGTAATCTTTTAGAGAATTCAATCTTTTGATTAAACCCGTTGTTCTCATCTAAGAAGATATCTTCAGCATAAACAGTTTCACCTTTTACACTCACGATTTTGATCTGGGCACCCAGGCTTTTGTCAAAACCTGAAAGTTGAATATTTATAAAATCACCATTTGAAGGTACTGGATGAACATATGATACTACTTCTCCACTCAATGATATGTTAACTTTAACAGGTGCATAAGTTTTAGAGGTACCATCATAGTCCACCTGAGTAATTCTGTAATATGATATACCTCCATATGGCCTTGCATCAGTAAAGTTGTATGTTATGGTTTCGTTGGTTGTACCATTTCCAGTTATAATTGCTAGCTCTTCAAATGATTTAGAATCAACCGATCTTTCAAGGATAAAATAATCATTGTTAATTTCTGAAGCTGTTACCCATTCCACTTCAACTTCATTGTTGATATTTCTTGCATCAAAAGAAACAAGTTCAACTGGTAGTGGTGAGTCTCCATCCTCCACGGCAAACGGAGAAAAATCGTTGACATTCGCAACGCTGGCCTCATAAGTTCCTCCACCTACTGCCACTGCAGAGCCTGCTCCTATTGTTTCCCATATTGAGCCATTGTGGTGTTTAAATAAGAGGTTTGTTCGATCAAAACCACTGGTTTCATTTGCAGTATTCCATTGGAAAGTAACTGTTGCATCAGAACCTCCGGCAATACTCTCTGAAATAAACCAAGTGCGATCAACCACATCTGAATTTACGACTGTACCCGATTCGCAAGTTGCTTCTTCATAGACATCCTGACAAACACGAACAATAAAATTGTCAGCTGTACCTGCGTCATTATTTATTGTAATGGGCGTATATTCACCTGATTTCCCTACCGGGAATATAATGTCTCCAGTTCGGCCAGCACCACCTACATTTGTTTGGGTTAAAGAACCGGTGTTGTTTGTAATTATATAGCTTGCCGAAGATCCATTTGTTATAGACCCCGCATTTCCTATAATCATATTGTCAGTACCCAAACGAATATTTCCTGAAATCAAACTTAGAATTCCTTCTATATCAATATTCGTGTTTGAAGGAGATAGTAAACCAGCCGACTTTGACACTGTTAAATTGTTAAAGCTTTCTGCACCCAATAGATTGGTAATTACTTGATTTGACCCTCCGTCAAAGGTTACTATTTCGTTATCTGTACCCTCTACAAAAGGATCAGCATTACTACTTGTAGCGGTCCAGTTGCCAGCAAGATTTATATTATCATTTCCAGACTCGACATTAAGTTGCGCTGTGCCTGTTATTGTTAAATGACCATTAATGTCAAGACTTCCAATAGATGTTTTCGTACCCGATACGTTAATGTTAATATCATCATATGTAGTACCAATTACATTTTGTGCTCCGGCTCTATTATAGTTAAAGGTATTTCCATTGGCTGATGCATCCAATGCAGTATTCATATCAATATCCGCTCACTGCACCTCTCCATGTGACTTGCCACTGATATCAATAAACCTTGAAATGCCAGTGGCCGCTGCCCTGACTACTGATCTGTTCAAAGAAACTGCCAAACTTGTTGCGTAGCTTGAATTTTGTCTGTATCCAGAAGTATTTCCTGCCCAACCATCATTGGTTATAACCGCCACTAAATTTGCTCTTTGATCTACAAAAGTACCACCATCGGCTGGAAAAAGGCCATCGAGGCAAATAAAGGGAGCGATTCTTAGCTGTTTATATTTTAATATTTTAGAGGATGAAGATTTTCCATAGCTGCCCATCATTTGATTTAATCCGAGTCTAAAATTCTCAAAATAGGAAAAATATTCTAAAAACGGGACTCTTTCCATGAAGGGAACCAGGTGTCTCTTTGTTTGGATCTGAGTTGGTTGATCATGCGAGATCAGCATGGCTCCATTATATCCACTGAAATAGGCTCCATCTCCCGTGGGCAAGGCATTTGAAGGCGCCTGATCTGGCCTAAATAATTTAAACCCAATAAACCCCGTGAGTATAGGTGCCTTTATCTTTCTTGAAATCCTTTTCAGTGCCAAGATTACAGAATCACTGTCAGGATTATTGAAAACAATAGGGGCTGCAGGAGAACTCTTTACAAATCCCTCCGGAAACACAACTAAATCAACATCTTCTGGTAAGTCCTTTAAGGCCTCTTCAGCCTGCGTAACGGCTTTCCAGACAGTTTTCTTTTCCAATACTGTATACGGATCCTGACTTAATTGAACAATGGCAATTTTCGCATTGCGAGAAGATGCTATTTTACTCGGTTTAATTAAAAAGTTACCAATTAATAAAAGAGCAATTAGCATGGCCGTGGAGATCACATACTTCTTAACAGAAGCCTTTTTATAATTAATCAACATTAGCACAACAAAAACATTGATATACATCAGAATCAATGACCCTCCAAGATACCCTGTGATCTTATAAAACTGGATGAAGAACGGGCTGGGTGTAAGACCAAAACCAAGATGAAGCCACGTAAAGGCCAAATCCCATTGGCTGTGCAAATACTCATAGGCCACCCATATCAGGGGTAATACCATCCAGTTGGCACTTTTCCAATATTTTCTCACCCAGTAAAAAACCATAATCGGAAAGCACTGAAATAGTGGTATTAGTAACCATGCCATGGACATTACCAAATAACCCCTACCACCAACGCGGGCATTGCCAATCCAATACATGGTACCCAATGTCCAAATAAAAAAGGCAAGATACGAGTAGAGAAATACTTTTTTTGAAGATTTTAATTCATTCAGGACGTACAATAGAGGTACAAATGCCACAAATAATAATGGAGTAAGAGATATCGGAGGCCAGGCTAGCACCAAAAGAAGACCTGAGAGAATGGCAAGAGAAAGCTTTGATTTGAAAATCTGGGGAGTCAGGTTCATTGTATAAAATTAAATTTCTACAAAAGTGACAATTTATATAAATAAGCTAAACATAAAGCGGCAGACTCGAAGAATCTGCCGCTTTATGAAATTCGCTACCTAAAAAGTCTCTTTATCTACTATAATTAGGGGCTTCTCGAGTGATAAAAATATCATGTGGATGGCTTTCACTCACTCCTGCAGCCGTAATTTTTACAAACTTAGCATTCTGGAGTTGCTCAATAGTACCTGCACCACAATACCCCATTCCAGCTTTTAAGCCTCCAGTAAGTTGGTACAAGACCTCTGAAACTAAGCCTTTATAAGGCACTCTACCTACAATTCCTTCGGGCACCAATTTTTTAATGTCATCTTCTGCATCCTGGAAATATCTGTCTTTAGAACCATCTTCCATTGCTTCTAAAGAACCCATACCTCTGTAAGATTTGAATTTTCTGCCTTCATAAATAATCACCTCACCAGGTGCCTCTTCTGTACCTGCTAACAAGGATCCTATCATCACGCTACTCGCGCCACCTGCTAATGCCTTAACAATATCTCCTGAGAAACGAATCCCTCCATCTGCAATGATTGGTACACCCATTCCTTCAACGGCTTTGGCAGCCTCATATACTGCGGATAGCTGGGGCACACCAACACCAGCAATTATTCTAGTTGTACAAATACTACCAGGGCCAACGCCTACTTTGATAGCGTCAGCTCCTGCTTCTGCCAACATTTTTGCTGCCTCAGCAGTGGCCACATTACCGACAATTATTTCAAGGTCTGGATATGTGGCTTTTACCTTTTTAAAGGTGTCTACAACGCCTTTCGAATGCCCATGAGCCGTATCTATACTTACTACATCCACACCAGCTTTCTTCAAAAGCTCAATGCGCTCCATGATGTCTGGTGTGACTCCCACTGCCGCTCCTACTCTCAACCTTCCAAGCTCATCTTTACAGGCATTGGGCTTATTCTTTTTCTTAAGAATGTCTTTATAAGTAATGAGACCTGTAAGAATGCCTTTCTCATTTACAATAGGTAGCTTTTCAATTTTATACTCTTGTAGAATACCCTCAGCTGTTTCAAGATTTATTTTATGTTCTTCAGCAGTGATTAAGCCATCTTTTGTCATGATGTCGACAATTGGTGTGCCGAAGTTTTTGAGAAAACGTAAATCACGATTAGTGATAATACCAATTAACTTCTCACCTTCATCAACCACTGGAATTCCACCGATTTTATAGTCTCTCATGATGTTTTCGGCATCCTGAGCAGTAGAATTGATATTCAAAGTGATAGGATCAATAATCATCCCGCTTTGTGACCTCTTCACCTTTCTCACCTGACTAGCCTGATTTTCTTTAGTCATGTTTTTATGAATAAAGCCCAAACCGCCTTCCAACGCCATGGCAATAGCTAAATCAGCCTCTGATACAGTGTCCATTGCGGCAGAAACTAATGGAATATTAAGTTTGATGTTTTTTGTAAGCTGAGAAGAAGTGTCCGTATCTCTTGGAAGTACTTCTGAGTAGCCAGGTTGCAGGAGCACATCATCATAAGTAAGTGCTTCCAGAACGAATTTAGAATGGTCTTTTGACATAGCAAATAAGCGGTTATGTTATTTGCCGAGCAAAGCTACTCAGATTGGCTGATATAAAAAATAGAGAGTTTAAAAAAAGATGACTAAGTGCTACTGAAATCTTTGTTTGAAGGTTTTGGTTTATTAATTTCCATATATGATTAAGCTCATGCTCAAATTTATTCTTGTCTATTTACTGGTTTTTCCATTCCAATTAATTGCGCAAAGTCCCTCAGTACTATTTGAAGACCTTCAATTTAACTCTGAATTTGAGCAAAAGCAGTTCCATCTTGTCAATCAAAATGAAAACCCATTATTTGAATTATTACTTGCCCCAGATCCTCAAATGACTGTTGCTATTGCTCGTGAGTATCGTGAAAAGTACGAATCAATCTTATCAGAAATCTCGACCAAAAAGTATCTAAATAAGTCGAATGATAAAAAAGTAAAAGCCCTCTATAAAGACGTGCATGAGGCATTACTGGACAAGTACGAATTACAAAACAGGTTTAGCAGTATATTCTTAGATGGAAATTATAATTGTGTCTCAGCAACCGCATTATATGCACTCATATTCGATGAGCTTTCTATTCCATACAATATCAAGGAGAAGCCCACGCATGTATACCTCTTGGCTTTTCCCGAAACGGACCAATTACTCGTGGAATCGACAGATCCTTCAGGTAACTTCTTCAATTACAATGATCGGTTTAAGACTGCCGTGGTGGGCCAACTAAAAGATGCTAAGCTTATTAGTGAGGATGAATACCAGAGCAAAACTGTGGATGAAATATTCAATGCATTTTACTATTCTGACGAAAACATTGATTTAAAAGAGCTAGCAGGCATTCAGTATTTAAATGATGCCTTATATAAGCTGGAGGAAAGTAAAACTAAGGAGGCCTATCAGCAGCTAATGAAATCATATTTTCTATATCCAAAGGAGAACATTGCTTCCATGCTGGTCTTTCTTAATGTACAACTGCTAAATGAGCTCAAGTACAGCAACAAGGATGCAATGGATTACCTGGTTCAATTGTCGAGACTAGAAGGAAGTGGGGTAACAACTGAAAATATTCTGGCTGAGTTTGATCATATGACTCGCCTCATACTTACCGAGAAAGTGGACACTTTGACGTATAGAAAATATTATGAAGAATTTCTTGCCAAAAGCACAAACAAAGAGCTTAATAAGGAAATCAGTTATTTGTATAATATCAGGAAAGGTCTTGCACATTATACATTGGGCGAGCATGAAACTGCAATAACGCACACAGGAAAGGCTTATCAGATAAAGCCCAACAACCTAGAGGTGAACCGTGCTTTAATTGGAATGATTTCTAGTCAGTTGACTTCTGAAAGCAGTAACAAAAAAGTAGTAATGCAACTTTTAAAATATGAAACCGGCTATCCCAATCTTGCCAATAATGTGATATTTAAAAGTATGTTAGCTGATGCATACCTCATCGAATTCGGCCAATCCTATGACTTTGGAGAAGTAGAGCAGGCAGAGAAATACAGGAAGCTTTTCGAAAAAATATATACGAATGATCTAAATATCAATCATAGTAATCTTGGTCGAGCTTACTCTTTAGCTGCTGTTCATTTTTTTAAAAAAGGTCAAAAAAACAAAGCCAGAGAACTTCTCGGGCAGGGGTTAGAATATTCTCCTGGAAATTATGAGTTACTCACCAGAAAACGAATGATCAGATAGTTACTTGTTTTCAATGGCTAGGTAATGACTGGTTTCAATTATGTAAGGGTTACCCAGTCTTGTTTTTACCTTTGCAATAAAATGAAGTTCTTCCATCACGAAATGTTGCTCAGGCAACTCATATCTAACTTCAATTTCACCAGGGGCGGTTTCTCCTAAAGTAATAGCATAGTGTGGCAAACATCCTTCATCAGTTAACTGGCCTGAGTAAAACTCAACATGCTTACTTCCATTAGATAAACTAAGTACCAAAGAATATTCATTTGAAGTGATAAGTTTATCCACGGATCTTATGTTAATGGCAGGGTATTGTTTCTTCTTTTCGCCATTAAGCAAGTACTCAACCAAGCCAGCACAAGGCTGCCCGTTGTTGTATGGTACCTCTGCCATTATATCACCATTTAACCTGTACTTTTTTTGAATTCCATGTATCTCACCATTGTAGTAGGGTGTTTCCTGATGTTTTTTACCATTTTCATAATAGGTGATGGCAAGGCCATGTTTTACATTATTTACGTAATCGATCTGTTGCCGTAGACTGCCACTTTTATAATAACTCTTTGCCAACCCATGCCGTTTGCCATTTTTAAGGTTTATTGAAGTTTTTAGCTTTCCATCTTCCCGATATTGTTCGACCAAGCCATCTTTTTTCTTGCTTCTTTTTTCTTTTTTTTCTGCTAAAGGCCCGCAACCCACCATTGTAAGGCAAATAGCAATCCATACCAGTGATAATAATTTATTCATACTCAAAATTTGATTTATCATTTTACGAATCAAAAGGGACAAAATCCAAAAACAATAAATATATATTTGCCTCCGCATGGAATCATTGCTTGAGGATATAATTAAATACGGAAGCCAAATTGATGTTTTGGAGTTCTCCGGTCTTGTATTTGGCTTATTGGCCGTCTACTTTCTAATTAAAGAAAACATACTTACCTGGCCAGCAGGTATTGCTTATGTGCTGGTTTCATTTGTTATTTTCTGGCAGCAAAAATTATACGCAGACTTTGCACTACACATTTTCTTTTTAGTGCTTAATGTCTATGGTTGGTGGTATTGGTTGCGAGGTGGAAAGACTAATGAAAAGGAAGAGGTACCCATCACGACTACACCAGTCTCTCGCTTGTTTTTATTGGCTTTTGTATCAATACTTGGCATTAGTGTAATGGGCACATTACTCACGCTTTATACTGATGCATCAGTTCCCTATTGGGATAGCACCACAACAGTACTTAGCCTTACAGGTATGTGGTTGACAGCCAGAAAAAAAATTGAAAACTGGCATTTTTGGTTTGTTGTTGATATTCTGGCAACAGGCATTTATTTCTATAAAGGCATTTACTTTTATGCTATCTTATACCTTATTTATATAGGCTTGGCAATAGTTGGTTATTTAGCATGGATGAAAACAATGAGGTCTCAGACCATATAAAAAAGGTAGTAGTAATAGGTCCGGAGTCTACAGGTAAAAGTACGCTGTCTGCGGCTTTAGCTACTTACTACAATACTGCATGGGTGCCTGAGTATGCGCGTCACTACATCGAGCGGCTAGACAGGCCCTATGAAAAAAGCGACCTATCAAAGATTGCCGAAGGCCAACTGCAATGGGAAGATGAAAAAGTGAAAGAGGCCAATAAGTTACTTATATGTGATACAGACCTGATTGTAATAAAAATTTGGTCTGAGCATAAATATGGTGATTGTGCCTCACAGATATTAGAACAAATAAAGTCAAGGCCTTATGACCTATATCTGCTCACTGACGTTGATCTTCCATGGCAAGAAGACCCCCAGCGTGAGAACCCTCATTTGAGAGACTACTTCATGGATATTTTTGAGCAAGAAATAGAAGCTACAGGAGTGCCTTTTGTTAAAATATCAGGCGATCACTATCAAAGAATGAAGAAGGCTGTGGAGGCAGTTGATGGGATGTTCCGTTAAAAAACTTACTAAACTAACTCCTCAGACTTTTCTAACTCTTGGTTTTCGCTTTCAACAATAGTTTCAGTCTCTTCCTTATTCTTGAAAAATCGCTTTTGAAAAATAAGAATGGTGACTACACCGATGAATATTGAGCTGTCGGCCACATTAAACACCGGACTAAAGAATAAGAAATATCGACCGCCCATAAACGGCACCCAATCAGGGTAGTAGCCATCAAAGAGCGGGAAGAAAAGCATATCAATTACCTGGCCGTGAAACCATGGAGTAGGGCTACCTATTGGTGCATTGTCAAGAAAAACACCATAAAAAGTACTGTCTATCACATTGCCAATGGCTCCGCCTAAAATAAGGCCCATGCACCAGAGAAGCCCTGGTTTAGCTTTGTTTTGGTAGAGGTAATAAATGTAATATCCTATACCAAACATGGCTACAACCCTGAATAATGTAAGCAACAATTTGCCATATTCATGGCTCGATTTCAGGCCAAAGGCCATACCGGGGTTGAGCAAATAGTGAAGTTTAAACCAATCGCCAAACACATCAATTTCCGTATTTAGTTCCATATTATAATGGACAAGGAGTTTTACTGTTTGATCTAAAATAATAACCCCTAAAGCCAACAAGAAATACCGGTAAATCTTCATTTATGCCTCTATTTTTACTTTTAGTTTATGTTCGTCCATCTCGAGTAAATTGCCATCCACCAGACTTTCTGTTATGTCAAGTGACAACGCTTGTGTCTCCTGACAAATATATTCCTTGTTGGCCTCTAATGCGGCATTTACAAGCTCCGTGTTTTTTTCGATGTTAATTTTAATCTTATCCTGCACTTCCAGCCCCATATCTTTTCTAAGGTTTTGCACACGATTTACAAGATCTCTTGCGATCCCTTCCTTCTTAAGATCATCTGTAAGTGTAATATCAAGCGCAACAGTCACTTTTCCCTCTGTCGCCACTGACCAGCCAGGAATATCCTGATAACTTATCTCTACATCTTCCAAACTAAGGGTGATAGGCCCATCGGATAATTCAATGATTAATGCATTTTTATCTTCAAGTTCAGACAAATCTTCAGGTCTAAACTGATTGATTTTGCCAGCAATCTCCTTCATCTTTGGTCCGTACTCCTGCCCAAGCTTCCTGAAGTTAGGCTTCACATTTTTCACCAGTACCCCAGACTCATCATCTATAAACTCAATCTTTTTGATATTCACTTCAGAAAGTATCAAGTCCTCCACAGATTCCACCTGTCGCTTAAACTTGTCATTAAGCACCGGTACTAAAATTTTAGAGAGTGGCTGACGTACTTTTATCGTATCTTTCTTTCTCAAGCTATGCACTAAAGAAGACACCGTCTGTGCCAAAGACATACGTTCTTCTAAATCAACATTAATCACTGTTTCATCGGCCTTAGGGAAATCTGTCAAATGCACCGAAATAGCGTTGTCTAATCCAGATACAGCATTGAGATCCTGGTATAGTCTGTCCATATAGAATGGTGCTATTGGCGAACTCAATTTCGCTATTGTCTCGAGACATTTATATAAAGTCTGATAAGCAGCACGCTTGTCGTCATTATATTCTCCTCTCCAGAAACGTTTTCTGTTCAATCTTACATACCAGTTGCTGAGATCATCAATCGTAAAATCCTGAATCAAACGCGCTGCTTTAGTTGGCTCATAATCTTCATAAGCCGCATCAACTGCCTTGATTAAACTGTTGAGTTTAGAAAGAATCCAACGATCACTTTCTGTTCTTTTCTCAACTGGTATTTCTCCTTCTTTATAATTGAAAGAGTCAAGGTTTGCATATAGCGCAAAGAATGAATATGTGTTTTGTAATGTGCCCAAAAACCTTCTTTGGACCTCAACTACACCTTCAATATTAAATTTGAGGTTGTCCCATGGGTTGGCGTTAGCTATCATGTACCATCGTGTAGCATCAGGACCATATTTAGCCAGTGTTTCAAACGGATTAACTGCATTGCCCAACCGTTTAGACATCTTGTTACCGTTTTTGTCAAGCACAAGGCCATTGGCTATTACATTTTTGAACGCTACTTTATCAAATAGCAAACCTGCAATGGCGTGCAGTGTAAAGAACCATCCTCTTGTCTGATCCACACCCTCAGCAATAAAGTCTGCAGGGTAGTTTTTGTCAAATATATCGTTGTTTTCAAACGGATAGTGCCACTGTGCATAAGGCATTGCTCCAGAGTCAAACCAAACATCAATCAGGTCTGGTTCTCTAAGCATCTTTTTGCCATTTTCACTGACAAGTACAACATCATCGACATAAGGCCTGTGAAGGTCAAAGTCATCGCCTATCTGCTCACTCATAAAGCCTGCCTCAACAGACTTAGCTACCTCTTCTTTCAGTTCAGCGATTGAGCCGATACATTTCAACTCAGCACGGTCTTCAGTAACCCAAATTGGCAAAGGAGTTCCCCAATACCTTGAACGGGATAGGTTCCAATCGACAAGATTTTCTAACCAGTTGCCAAATCGGCCCACACCTGTAGACTTGGGCTTCCAGTTAATGGTGTTATTTAGCTCAACCAACCTGTCTTTGAGTGCTGTAGTTTTTATAAACCACGAATCTAGTGGGTAATACAAGATTGGCTTATCAGTTCTCCAACAATGCGGGTAGGAGTGTTCGTATTTTTCAACCTTAAAGGCTCTGTTTTCTTCCTTGAGTTTAATAGCAATTTGTACGTCCAGTGATTTATCGGGAGCCTCTCCCTCAGTGTAGTACTCATTTTTGACAAACATGCCAGCAAAATCTGTGATCTCCTTCACATAGCGACCTTGTTTATCTACAATTGGCGCATCGTTGCCTTCCTCATCTTTTACAAGAATTGGAGACATCCCAGCCTGTTGACAAACCCTTTGGTCATCAGCACCGAAAGTAGCCGATACGTGCACTATGCCTGTGCCATCTTCTGTAGTTACAAAGTCACCAGGAATTACTTCAAATGCAGGGCCACCTGGCTTTACATAAGGTAGTAATTGCTCGTATTTCTGACCTACTATATCTTTCCCTTTAAACTTATCAACAATTTCCCAAGTTCCAATTAAAGACCCCTTATCTGGAATATTAGACTTACTACCGATTTCACGCCAATTATTGGTTCCCTCTAACTCCGAAACCCCTTCTATCATACTGGTATTAAAATATGCACTTAGTCTATCAGAAGCCAGTATTACATAAATCTCTTTGCCTGTATATGGATTCGCACATTTTACTTTCACATAGTCAATTTTTTCGCCTATGGCTAGTGCACTATTCGCTGCCAAAGTCCATGGTGTGGTTGTCCATGCAAGAAAGAACTCATTTACGGTTCCTTCTTTTCTAAACTGAGCCGTTACCGAAGTGTCTTTTACATCTCTATAAGTACCCGGTTGGTTTAGCTCATGCGAACTCAATCCCGTACCTGCTGCTGGTGAATAGGGCTGTATCGTATAGCCTTTATATAGAAGTCCTTTATCGAAAAATTTCTTTAAAAGATGCCAAAGGGTCTCCATGTACTTTCTGTCGAAAGTCACATAAGGATCATCCAGGTCAACCCAATAACCCATTTTCTGAGTCAGGTCGTCCCATTCACTTTTAAACTTCATTACAGTCTCTCGACAGCGCTGGTTGTACTCTTCTACAGATATCTTTTTACCAATATCTTCCTTGGTAATGCCAAGTTCTTTTTCAACTTGCAGCTCTACCGGCAGACCGTGTGTATCCCAGCCTCCCTTTCTCTTTACTTGAAACCCCTGAAGTGTTTTATATCTACAGAAAATATCTTTGACCGTACGAGCCATTACATGGTGAATACCCGGTGTGCCGTTTGCTGAAGGAGGCCCTTCATAAAATGTGAATGTAGGTTTGCCCTCTCTCGTCTCAATAGACTTTTGGAAAACATTATTTGCTTTCCAGAACTCTAATACCTCATCTGCTACTTCAGCATAATTCAGTCCTTTGTATTCTTTGTACTGCATTGGAACTGTAACTCCTTAAATGAATTATGAATTAATATTATTAGAAACACCTTCTTTGTTCTCCCCGTTCTCTCCTAACACTTTTATCTGGCCAAGATCAATTTCCTCATCCTCGTCTTCCTGGTAAAAACCATCATCATATTGCTCAATAAGCGGATGTGCATCTTTCCTTCGCTTACCATCGTCAAACGTCATGAGCAGGGCTGGCAACAGTACCAGGTTTGTGACCATCGCAAAGAGTAGCGTGATTGATGTTAAAATGCCTAAAGCAACCGTGCCTCCAAAATCAGAGCCCGCAAATATGACAAACCCTGCAAATAGAATTATGGAGGTGTACATCATGCTGGCACCAGTTTCTCTTAAACTTTTACTCACAGCGAGCGGCACAAAAAACTTATTGGCGAACAACTCCTGCCTGTATTTGGCCAAAAAGTGAATGGAGTCATCGACAGAAATACCGAATACAATACTAAAAATCAGTGCCGTACTAGGTTTTAAAGGTATTCCTGCAAAACCCATTATCCCCGCTGTAATTACCAGAGGAACAATATTGGGGATCAGGGATATGATGATCATTCTGATATTGACAAATAATATGGCCATTATGATTGATATAATGACAAAAGCCAAAATCAAGCTAAATCGTAAGTTCTCGATGAGAAATTTATTGCCTTTAATAAAAAGTGGTGTGGTACCTGTTATGGCTAATTCCATTTCCGATTCGCCAAAAATTGAATCAATTTCAGGTTGAATTACCTGAGTGATTAGTGAGTCCATTTTATCGGAACCGACATCTGCTACCTGCATAGAAATACGCATGCGTTGCAATGTAGAGTCAACAAATGAATTGAATAAGCCTGTACTGTCAGACTGGTTGCGCATATAGCGCAGTATAAAATTCTTTTCTCTGTTGCTAGGCAGGCTATACCTGTCTGGGTTGTTATTATAAAAAGCTTGTCTTGAGGCCTTTACAAAACTTACGATTGATACCGGTTTAGAGATATCTTTGTTCGACTCAAGGAACGATTCAAAGCGATCAACCTGTCTTAGTGTTCGGGTATCAATTACACCCCGCCTTTCTTTAGTATCTAATACAATTTCTAGCGGCATAATACCGCTAAAGTTTTCTTCAAAGAATGCAAGGTCTTTTCTTATCTCACTATCGGCTGGTATATCATCAACCATATAAGAAATGGCATTGATTTTCGAAGCTCCATACAGTGCGGTGCCCACCAATATCGCTGTGACAGTATAGATATAAGCTCGATGTCGATGAACCAGTAAGTCCATTTTGGTAAGCGCAAAATCAAGCATTTTGAATTTTAAATGCTTCATCTGCTTCATACCTGGGGCTGGCAGCCAGAAAAATACAGCTGGTATAAGTATGATACTTACGACAAAAGTAGCCATGATATTCAGACCGGCTACCAAACCAAATTCCTTTAAAATCACTATATCCGTAGTGGCAAGTACTAAGAAACCAACGGCCGTTGTAAAGTTTGTGATCAGTGTAACAAGGCCTATTTTTCGTACCACACGGCTGATAGCCATGATTTTATTACCATGACGCTCAAACTCCTGGTGATACTTATTCAACAAATAGACACTATTGGGTATACCTATGACGACTATGACTGGTGGGATCAATCCGGTGAGTAGGGTAATCTTATAGCCGAATAAAACCAACGAACCTAATACCCAAATCACGACTACACCAATAATTGTCATTGGGAATACCACTGCGTCCCAGGTTCTGAAGAATAAAAATAGTATAAGCCCTGTAACTGCTACAGATAAGAAAAGGAATATCTGCATCTCTTTTCTCACTTTACCAGCTACCACTGATCTTACAAATGGTAATCCTGCATAGTGAAGTTTTATGTTAGTGCCTTCTTCAAATTTTGTACCTGCATCAATTATTTCTTGCGTGAGATCAAGGCGTTTGGCAGAGTTTAGAAAATCTTTATTAATAGAGATGAGCACAAGTGTGGCTCCATTTTCTTCGTTAATAACGCGGCCACTATAAAATTTCTGCTCGTAGGTTACAGCTAGTAGGCTATCAAAGTCCTGCTCATTTTGTGGAAATTCACCAAATATTGGATTGAGCACAAATCGTGTTTCGGCCGTATCTTTCTCAAGTCGCTGAATCAATGGCAATGACATCACATCATTTACCCCTGTTAAATCAGCCAGCTCTTTGCTTAATGTCCTGAGTTTTTTAAAGTTTTCTACTGTGTAAACAGCACTATCTTTAATGCCCAATGCCACCAGGTTTCCGTCTTCGCCAAAGAGGTCTTTGAACTCTTGAAAAGCAACCATGTCGGGATCGTCACTAGGAACGGTTTTGGCAAAGTCAAAACTCATCTCCACGTCTTTGGCTTTATAGCCCATAAACGCAGTTATGACGACTAAAATGCCCACCAGGACAAGTCGGTACTTAATGATTATATGAGATAGCTTAGTCCACATGTCAGAATAAGGCTACAAAGGTAATCATTTTACCCTTAAAGTATAATTTCAGCGGGTTTTAGTAGGGGGTGTCAGATATTCGGGTGAGAGATGCCTTTGATCTTTCTGTAAAGTGAAATCGCGTGGGTATCTGTAAGCCCTGAGACGAAATCGATACAGCTCATTAGTTTGGTGTAAACATCTGCTGTTGAGTCATTCACTTCATCTTGTATTTCCGCTGGAAACAATCTGATTACTGATACGTGTTTTTTGTGCTTTTCTTCAGCTAATACTGCATCTGTAAATAATTCTAACAAACCCGGAAGCACTTCAAAACCTGCTGCCTCTGTCTCCATCACTAATCGTGAGCGATAAATCTTGCGAATTGATAAATCGACTACTTTAGACAAAACATCAGCAGATGGAATAGCATCAGTCAGTGCCTGATCAAATTTTCCGTCAAGTAGGTTCTGCTCATTATCTAAAAATAGTACATTACACTCTTCAATCAACTTACCAACAGCCAGAGCTCTTAGTGTGCCAATACGCTCATCTACACTATCAATAAGGTTTAGCTTTTGCTCATCAAACCTGTCTTTTAATATCAATGAAAACAACTCTACGGTGTCTTCATAAGACACTAATCCAAGCCTACAGCCATCTTCCAGGTCAATAAGGTTATAACAGATATCATCTGCGGCTTCTACTAAAAAGGCCAGTGGGTGTCTACTCCATGTAGCATCACCCAGCGAGACAAGACCAGTTTCGTTTGCCAGTGTTTCGAAAAAAGATTTTTCTGACTGGAAGAAGCCAAATTTTTTCTGACTCTTTCTGGCAGCATCCTTATTGTCGATTTTAGACTGTCTAGGATATTTTGTAAAAGCAGCTAAGGTAGCATAGGTTAGTCTTAGCCCTTGATACCGGTCTTTATTTAATATTCTAAACCCCTGGGCATTTCCTTCAAAATGGGTCAGGTCTTCCCACTCATCTTTACTAACATGGTTTTTGTATTTGGCTCCTTCACCATGAGCAAAAAATTCAGAAATGGCGTCTTCCCCGGAATGTCCAAACGGAGGGTTTCCAATATCATGTGTAAGCGATGCCGCGGCTACAATGGCCCCAAAGTCGTGTGAAGAATACTGTGAGGATAGACTTTGGTTTCTAGAAAGGATCGCTTCACCCGCCAATTTGCCTAATGATCTACCCACGCTGCTCACTTCAAGACTATGTGTAAGTCTTGTGTGAACAAAATCATGCTCAGGTAGCGGGTGCACCTGGGTTTTATCCTGAAGTCTTCTGAATGGATAAGAAAAGATAATTCTATCAAAATCTTGCTCAAAAGCACTTCTGGCTTTGCTATGAGCTTTGGTTTTCTGCCCTTTACGTTGATTTGATAAAAGTTTAATCCACTCCATCACGCTAATTTATATAATCTTATCGGATCTTGATTAAGCAAACGTACCAGAAGCTCGTATAAATCAGGAATTGCCTTTTTGAATTCAACTGGCTGTTCAAAAAAATGCTCTAAAGAAACAGCAAAGAATTCATAGTGGTTGGTACCTGCATAGGACCTTAAAAAGTGCTTTTCGCTGTATCTTATTTTTGGTATTTCTCTTTCGGTAATCCAATTTAGTTGTTGCAACAGTTCATAATCCAGAAAGTCATACTCGGCATTTTTGATTCTATTTTCAAAATGAATGGCATGTGCCATTTCATGAATGCCAACATTTAAGCTATCGGATAGGTCTGCATAACCCTCCACAAAGTTTTGCCAGGAAAGAATGATTATTCCTGCCCTTGGGTTGACTTCTCCCAAATGATACTTTTTTGTAATGTGAGAGTAGTAGGAGTTTGGGTAAATCAGAATTTTATCAAAATTGGCAAAGTAAATTTCTGTAAGGCCAAAAGTAAGCTGAGAGGCAGATGCTGAAATCAAAACTCGCATTTCATCTGAAACTTGAATCCCTCTACCAATATATCGCTTGGCATACATAAACCTTTGTACGCGTTGCTCAAACCGCTTTTTATGTTTTGCAGGCAACATCTTATAATAAGCTGAATACTTTTCTAAAATGCGCCTGTGCCTTACAGCCAGTGGCTGATGCTTTTTTATCAGATACTTTATTTCAGGTATAAAAAAGCCCGCTACATCTTTAGAAATTGAGTAAATGATAAGCAGTATGCCCAGAAAAAGCCCGGCAAATAAGAAAAACGCAACAGGATCCAATGAAACTATATTTTTCTCAAAAGCTTATTTAAGGAAACAAGCTCAGCTACTCGCCCATGAAGATCATTGATGTTTATCCTCTCCTGTTCGGCAGTATCTCTGTCGCGAATGGTTACAGTATTGTCTTCCAGTGTCTGATGATCTACTGTAACACAATATGGTGTACCAATGGCATCATGTCTTCTATAACGCTTACCAATGGCATCTTTCTCATCATACTGACAAGCAAAATCAAACTTCAACTCATCTATAATTTCACGTGCCTTCTCAGGTAGACCATCTTTCTTTAATAATGGTAAAACGCCAACTTTTACCGGGGCCAACTGTGCTGGTAGTTTCAGCACGGTACGCTCACTACCATCTGGCAAAGTTTCTTCAACGTAAGAAGAGGACAATACGGCCAGGAACATACGATCAAGTCCGATTGAGGTTTCTATTACATATGGCACGTAGCTTTTATTCTCATGTGGGTCGAAAAACTGAAGCTTTTTGCCAGAATGCTCTTCATGAGCTTTTAAATCAAAATCTGTACGGCTATGAACGCCTTCCAACTCCTTAAAACCTATTGGGAAATTAAACTCAATATCACAGGCAGCGTTGGCATAATGTGCCAAATTTAAATGGTCATGGAAACGGTAATTTTCTTCCGGGATACCCAGCGCTTTATGCCAGTTAATCCTTTTTTGCTTCCAGTGCTCATACCACTTCATCTCCTCACCTGGCTTCACGAAAAACTGCATCTCCATTTGCTCGAACTCGCGCATTCGGAAGATAAACTGACGTGCTATGATCTCATTTCTAAAAGCCTTACCAATTTGTGCAATACCAAAAGGAATCTTCATACGACCCGTTTTTTGCACATTTAAGAAGTTTACAAAAATCCCTTGAGCAGTCTCAGGTCTTAGGTAAATCTTGTTGGCTCCTTCGGCTAATGACCCTAGTTCGGTAGAAAACATAAGGTTAAACTGCCTTACATCCGTCCAGTTTTTTGAACCTGATACAGGATCTGCAATTCCCAGCTCTTCAATTAGGGCTTTCAATTGATTGAGGTCACCACCATCCATCGCGGCCTTCATACGGGCGTTGATATCACCGATTTGCTCAACATACCTTAACACCCTTGGATTGGTAGCCACAAACTGCTCCTTATCAAAATCGTCTCCAAATCGTTTAGCTGCTTTGGTTACTTCTTTATCAATTTTAGCTTCGATTTTAGCAATATAATCTTCGATAAGCACATCAGCTCGGTACCTTTTCTTTGAGTCTTTGTTGTCGATCATTGGATCGTTGAATGCATCGACATGACCTGAGGCTTTCCAGGTTGTTGGGTGCATAAATATTGAAGCATCGATACCAACGATTTCTTCATTCATTTGCACCATGGCTTTCCACCAATATTCTTTAATATTATTTTTTAGCTCAGCGCCATTTTGACCATAGTCGTAAGCGGCTGCCAGGCCATCGTAAATTTCACTTGAAGGAAAAACGAAACCATACTCCTTGGCATGGGATATTATTTTTTTGAAAAGATTGTCGTCTTGATTTGCCATATGGCCGCAAAGATAGTGAAATGTGCTAAATGGCAAGTGTAAAGCCAATCTTTACACTGCCAAAACCATTTCAAAACAATTAGGTATCATTACCGAAAACCTGCTGCCATTATTAAATTCCGATATCACTTCAATTTCTCCACCCATTTTATCAACCATTTCTCTTGCAATGTATAGCCCAAGTCCCGAGCCCTCGGCATTATCAGTTGCCCTGTAGAACATATCGAATATATTGGCTTTATGCTCTTCCAATATGCCAGTTCCATTATCTTCAACAAATATTTCAGCATCTGAACCATGCTGCGCTACTGATATTCTGATATATGGATCATCTTGCGTCAGGTTGTGATACTTCACTGCATTGACCAATAAGTTTTTCAAAACAGTTTCTAAGCGGCCTTTATCGACAACCAATTCCAATTCAGGATCAAAATCTTTATAAATCGTAATCTTATCTCTCTGCTCAAAATATTCCAGGTCTGAAATGATACTCTCTATCATGCCATTTAGATCAACCACACTCTTAGTAACCTCCAACCTCGAATTTCTAGAGTAGTCAATGATATCTTCAATAAACCCATTGAGTTTTTCTACACGGTTCTTTATTAATTCAAGAAAATATAATTGATCACCTTTTGGCTCACTCATCTCGGCAAGGTTCACAATACCAAGTATTGAGCATAATGGAGCTTTGAGATCGTGCGATGCACTATAAACAAATCTGTCTAATTCCTCATTTGTTCTTTGCAGTTTTAGGTTTTGATCGTTAAGCTGTTTCTCAGCTTTTTTTCTATCAGCAATGTTAATAACAGCACCCGCCATTCTTACAAAATCACCCTTTTCATTCCATTCTGCCTGACCTGTATCCAGCACCCACACATAAGAACCATCTTTTTTCTTAAATCGGGCTTCTACCCAAAAAGGCGTATTATTATGCACATGCTCTTTTAATGCATCACGTAGCTTTTCAACATCACTCGGATGAATAATACTTAAAAAATCTTTGTACTTTATAAAATCCAACTCACCTTCCTCATAGCCTAAAAGGGTTTGTAACATAGGAGAAAAATAGATTCGTGAATCGACAAAATTCCAATCCCAAATGCCAGCACTAGACCCTTTAATAGCCAGGTCAAATCGAGCTTTGCTTAATTTCAATTTTTCTGTCAGTTCCAATAAGGCCACTTGACCCTCTTTTAATTCTCGTTCAGAGGTATAATTAATGACCAAAGTGTAATAGAACATGAGGCCAGTTGAAAGAATCGCTACAAAAAAGTTTACAACAAAACTATATTGAAAGTATTGCTCATTATACTCTACAAAACCCAGGAAATTAAAATCGCTGATATAATAATTAAAGATAAATGTACCTATGGTAAGAGTCACAAGTACAAAACTCCACTTTATATCTTCATACCCAAATAGTGTGAAAGCTCCTATTGAGACCACAATATATATCATGTAAACACCTGTACGATAAGGCTCTATGGATGAGAAAAGTGCAACTACAATAAGTGCTGAAAATAATAACGTAAATTTGGCTGCATTGCGTTTATTTAATCTCAGTAAAAGTAGTGAAACAACTGAACCTACGGTTACTATACCGTAGTAAGCTACATAGCTCGCTTCTCCATAAATTCCCTCGACAAATAAGTATATTAGACTTACCACTCCGGCAAGAATGCTCAACTGACCCGTGAGAATTAGTCTTTTATAAACACTGATTGGTAGGTCATCTACATTGCTTATTACGTACTTCTTGAAAAAACTCATATACTATAGGCGTTAGTTGTGGCCTAAGTAATGCCCTTTCTTTTAAATGCTCAAAATAATTCGTTGGATTGAATGATTGACTCGGTAAGTGGTATTAAATCAATCAACTACTTTAGCTTTTTTGCTTTTTCCCAGTAGCGATCCATTTCTGACAAACTCATATCAGCAATATTTTTACCCTCCTTTTTAGCTTGTGCCTCAAGGTATGCAAACCTTTTTATAAATTTTTTATTGGTACGCTCAAGCGCTTCTTCTGGGTTAATATCGGCAAATCTTGCATAGTTTATAAGGGAGAATAGCAGATCACCAAATTCACTTTGAGCTTTTATATGATTAAGAGGCCTGCCATCATCTACGTTAAATTCGGTTTTAAACTCCTTCATCTCTTCTTCCACCTTTTCCCAAACTTGTGAGGGTTTTTCCCAGTCAAAACCAACGCCTCTGGCTTTCTCTTGTATGCGCATAGCCTTAACAAGTGCAGGTAATGATTTTGGCACTCCACCTAGCACTGTTTTATTCTTATTCCCTTTCTCCTTGAGCTTTATCTTTTCCCAGTTTTCTTTTACTGCTTGCTCATCAGCAACCTCTACGTCTCCGTAAATATGGGGATGCCTTTCAACCAGTTTGTCACATACTCCATTGAGCACATCAGCTATATCAAACGCCTTTCTTTCATTACCAATTCTAGCGTAAAACACATTGTGGAGCATCAAGTCGCCTAACTCCTTTTTTACCTCCTCAAGATCATTTTCTATTATCGCATCGCTCAACTCATAAGTTTCTTCAATGGTAAGATGCCTCAATGATTCTAGCGTTTGCTTTTTATCCCATGGGCAGTTTTCTCTTAACTCATCCATTATTGTTAACAGACGGTCAAAAGCTTCGAGCTTGGCTTTTCTATTATGATCTGGTTTTGTTTCAGGTCGCTTCATTAAGAAATGTTTTATTCAATATGATTGAAACTTTAGCTTAGGGCATACTGTTTCACAGATGATTAGTAAATTTGTTCAAATTTTTACAAAACATGGCTACTTATTTATTAGGAATCGGTTTTATCGCACTATTTTTCGCACTAATGTCTGTGAGACTCATTTTTTTGAAAAATGGAGAATTTAAAGGCACTTGTGCTTCACAAAACCCTTACCTGAACAAGGAGGGCACAACATGCGGCTACTGTGGTAAAGCCGTTGGGCAGGGTGATGCATGCGGCAATCCTGACTCTGAAGTGAACAAGGTCATGGATAAGTATAATTAACCTCTGAGTATTAAGAAGTAGATGTAAAGGGCATACACTACAAGAAAAAGTATTCCTTCCCACCTTACAATTTTTGCCCCCTTACCGACAGACACGGCAAACAGTAATAACGCACTCGAGGCAATAATCATCATTATATCTGAGTTGCTGGCCACATCAAACGGTAGTGGCCTAATAACTGCACTAATCCCCAGAATCCACAACAAATTAAAAATATTTGAACCCACTACGTTACCCACTGCCATATCGGTGTTTCCTCTAAAAGTGGCCATGGCTGAAGTAACCAATTCTGGTAGTGAAGTACCAATCGCGATTATAGTAAGGCCTATAAAGGTTTCACTTAAGCCAAAAATATGAGCAATTTTTACAGCCCCATTAACCACCCATTCTCCGCCAAAATACAGCCCCACTAACCCGATCACAATCATACCTACAGACTTTCTCATAGAAATATCCTGGTGTATGTCTTCCAGGGTATCTTGTTGACTACTGCTACTTTTATGCACCACATAAATGTAACCCATAAACAAAGCGAAGAAAACCAAAAGTATCACTCCATCAATGCCACTTAAGGTTAAGGACTTGACATCCGAAAAGAGTGCTGCATTTGCTAAGAAACCTACAAGTAGCGTTGCAATTAATGAGAAAGGAATCTCACTGAAGTAAATATTCTTTTGAATTGGAAGCGGTTTGATGATAGCACTGATACCGAGTATCAATAAAATGTTAGCAATGTTACTACCAAATATATTTCCAATAGCTATTCCAGGGTTTCCATTGAGACTAGCAGTAACATTTACTAATAATTCAGGTAACGATGTGCCAAAAGAAACAATCGTGAGACCAATAATCATTTCTGAAATATTAAATTTCATGGCTATAGATGATGCTCCAGAAACTAATAGATCAGCCCCTTTAATCAGTAATATAAAGCCAATAGCAAAAAGGAAATAGTCCATTTTAATTTTTAAGCAATTTTTCGAATATACAAATTATCTGTCATAACTAAACAAGTTTAAATTAGCTTACTGTATTGTTATTGTCTTGAATTGGGGACTAAAAAAACCTAAATTTGCAAACCATTTTTAATTAATAGAAAACAAGCAAGTGACTCTAATAAAATCAATTTCTGGGATACGAGGTACAATAGGTGGCAGAACTGGAGAAGGATTAACACCAGTTGATATAGTGAAATTTGCTGCTGCATATGGCACATGGGCCAAAAACAAGTCTGGCATCAATAAAATCGTAATTGGACGAGACGCCAGAATATCTGGTGAAATGGTGAGCCAACTAGTGAGCAATACGCTTGTCGGCCTTGGTATTGATGTAGTCGACCTCGGTTTGTCAACCACACCGACAGTTGAACTGGCCGTGCCTGCAGAAAAGGCGGCTGGGGGAATTATTCTAACAGCCAGTCACAACCCTATTCAATGGAATGCGCTAAAATTATTGAATGAAAAAGGTGAGTTTATCTCAGGTGCTGATGGGGCAGAAGTATTGGAATTGGCAGAAAACTCTGATTTTAATTTTGCGGACGTGCAAAAACTAGGAACTGTCAAAGAAGACTCTTCTTACATTACAAAACACATTGAGCAAATCTGTAATCTTGACCTCGTTGATGTTGATGCCATCAAATCAAGAAATTTTAAGGTGGCGATTGATTGTGTGAATTCAACAGGTGGCATTGCCATACCACAATTATTAAAAGCACTCGGTGTAAGCGAAATCAAGGAGCTTTATTGTGAACCTACCGGCTATTTTCCGCATAATCCCGAACCACTACCTGAAAACCTCAATCATATTTGCTCTGAAATTGAAAAAGGGCAATATGATCTGGGCATTGTAGTAGACCCGGACGTTGATAGGTTAGCACTGATCAATGAGGACGGTACTCCTTTTGGTGAAGAATATACGTTGGTAGCCGTAGCAGACTACATTTTATCTCAACAAAAAGGAAACACCGTCTCGAACTTGTCATCTTCCATGGCATTGCGTGTGGTTACTGAAAAGCATGGTGGCACCTATAAAGCATCTGCCGTGGGAGAGGTAAATGTCGTTGAAGCAATGAAAGAAACCAACGCCATTATTGGTGGAGAAGGTAATGGGGGCATTATTTTACCTGAGTTGCACTATGGCAGAGATGCACTAGTAGGAATTGCTCTGTTTCTAACGCACCTCGCCAAGTTTGGCAAATCGACTTCAAGACTAAGAGCTACATACCCTAGTTATCACATTTCTAAAAATAAAATTGAGCTTACTCCTCAAATAGATGTCGACAATGTGCTTGAGCAGATAAAAGCGCAATATGCATCACGGCCTATTAACACGATTGACGGTGTAAAAATAGAGTTTGATAATGAATGGGTACATTTAAGAAAGTCTAATACTGAGCCTATTATTAGAATTTATTCCGAATCAGCATCAGAAGCTACTGCAGATCATCTGGCAAAGAAACTGATTGAGGATATTAAAGAAATAATCTCTACAAAAGCATAACATCATGAAGGTATATCTTGATAACGCAGCAACCACGGCCATTGATCCTGAAGTTCTGGATGCAATGATGCCATTCTTAAAAGATAATTATGGAAACCCTTCTTCAACGCATGCGCATGGTCGTGAGGTAAGGTCGGCCATAGAGTATGCAAGAAAAAAGGTTGCTGAATTGCTACATACAACACCAGGAGAAATATTCTTTACTTCAGGTGGTACTGAGGCCGATAATACCTTGATCTGTAGTGGTATTGAGACATATAAAATCAAACATGCTATTACATCAGAAATCGAGCATCATGCGGTGTTGCATACATTGCAAAATCTTGAGCAACGAGGATTCATCAAGCTAAGCTATGTAAACCTGGATGAATGTGGCCATGTAGATATGACTCATTTGGAAGAATTGCTAAAAACAAATGAGCGCTCTTTTGTATCGCTCATGCATGCTAATAATGAGATTGGTAATATTACTGATATCGATGCTGTGGGCAGCTTATGCAGAACATACGATGCAGTGTTTCATTCGGACACGGTTCAGACCATGGGGCACTATGCACACGACCTTTCTAAATTAAAAATTGATTGCATCACTGGCGCAGGTCATAAATTTCATGGACCAAAGGGAGCTGGGTTTATGTACATCAATAAAAAAAATAAAATCGCCCCATTTATTCATGGTGGGGCTCAAGAAAGAAGCATGCGTGGGGGCACCGAAAATGTAACAGGAATCATTGGTACGGCCAAAGCATTAGAAATTGCCTATCGTGATATGGCAGACCATCAGCAATATATTCAAGGCCTCAAGGATCGTATGATTGGCCGACTAAAAGAAAGTATTAGTGGAGTAAGCTTTAATGGTGACTGTGCTAATGCCGAAAAAAGTTTATATACCGTCTTGAATGTATGCTTGCCCGAATCTGATGACAACGACATGTTACTTTTTAACCTGGATATCAATGGTATTTCAGCTTCTGGCGGATCGGCATGTTCAAGTGGAGCTACTAAAGGATCCCACGTCTTAGAAGGCATTAAAGCTAACCCTAAAAGAGGAGCTGTAAGGTTTTCATTCAGCAAGTTTAACAAACCTGAAGAAATAGATTTTGCAGCTGAGAAAGTAGCTGAGTTTTATAAAGAAGTTGAAGTTTAGTTAAGCACCAGGTCTTTCAGGCAGCTTATCCATTTTGGGTGGTCGTTTAAGCTTTCAACGAGCTGTACTTTTTCACCCCCATGCGCTTCAAATATTTCTTGGTATTCATCTCCGATCTCGATGATTGTTTCCAGGCAATCGGCAGTAAATGCTGGTGAAAACACAAGTAATTTCTTTGCCCCTTCTTTTGCTTTCTGCTCAACTACTTTGTCTGAAAAGGGTTCCAACCAGTTTTTATCCAACCTTGACTGAAAGCATACGGTATAATCCTTTTCATCTATACCTAGCTTTTCTGCAAGCAATCTGGTAGTAGCATAGCTTGTGGCTTTATAGCAATACTTGTTTTGTTCTGTTATTTCTTTCTCACAATCATGATCTTCACATAGGCTTTCGTCATACACCTTATCGACTTGTCTTGTAGGCAGGCCATGGTAAGAAAACAAAATATGGTCGTACTCGTCCAAATTATATTGCTTTCCTCTTTCTACAAAGCCCTCGATGTAGTCTGGATGATCGTAGTACTGGCTTATTATTTTAAGCTCTGGAATCACCCACCATTTACTAATCTCCTTCATTACAAGATCAAGTGCAGAGCCAGTTGAGGCTGAAGCATATTGTGGAAACATGGTAACAACTACGATCTTGTCGTAATTTTTAAGTCTCATTTCCTCCAAAACTTTTGGAATCCCAGGGTTTTTATATCTCATCGCCAAGTGCACATGATAATTCTCCCCCAGCTCTTTCTGGAGTAAATTGGCTGCATTTTCACTGTGAAATATAAGTGGAGAGCCTTTGTCAGTCCATAACTCTTTATATATTTTGGCCGATTTTGGCGCTCTGAAAGGCACAATAATTAGATTGACCAATATTTTTCTTAGCAACCAGGGGATGTCGATTACCCGTGGGTCATTAAGAAATTGAGAAAGGTATGACCTTACCTTACCTACAGATGGGTCGTCTGGTGTGCCCAGATTAATTAGGAGTACTCCGGTTTTTTTTGCTTTCATCACTTGTTTAAACAGGACACAAAGTTAAAGGTTTTGGTAAAACTCACTTTATAAATTAAACTGGTAAATCGTAAAAGAATACAGACCAAACCTCAAAAATCTGGCAGAGGCTATTAGTAAAAAGCGAGGAAAATTATAGTTCGTAGAGCCAACTAGCATACAAATAGCTGAAAAAGGAATGGGTGTAATAGCACCAACTAAAATAAGCAAGCCACCATATCGGTTGAGCGTGTTTTTGTATTTTAAAATATACTTTGAAAAGAATTGAGGAAGCCTTCTTTTTAGAATGGAGCCGAGGAAGTAACCTAGTACACCTGCCCCAAATGAAATAGAGGCTAAGAGCGCAATGTTGAGATAATAACTATCAAAAAGGCCATTTTTAACAGACCAAATCATAAATAACTCAGGAGGAATGATCCCAAAAACTACTTCTGAAAGAATAAATATTGAGTAAACTAAAATTGGCCATTGACCAATATGGTCCATAAAGTCATCAAAGCCGGCATGTCTTTGCAAAACAATATACGCTACAACAATCAAAACAAGTACTCCGAAACCTTTAAAAAGATTCTTTAGTAGAAACCTTGATCTGTAGCCAAACAATGCCATAGCTTTTTATTGAATTGGAGCTCTTTTAAAAGGTTTAGACTCATTAAATAATTTTCTGTAGGTATGGTGTGTTTTTACTATTTCTCCACCCACTTGCTCTACAACACGTAGCATTTTTGGATTAAAATCACCTATCCAGTTCATTTCTAAATCAGGATATCGATGATACTCATCCTGTACTTTTTTGGCGGTTGACATTACCAGAGCACCTTCAACACCTTTTCCTTGATGCTCAGGAACAATACCAAAAACTAACCCTAACATTTTCTTACAGGTTTTTCTCCATTTGTGATAAATAAAAAGAAGCTTACCCCACCAATTGAGTTTACCGTTTACGTGCTTGAAAATTTGATTTACTTCAGGCAAATTAATGTAGAAAGCAATGGGCTCATCTTTGAAGTAGCCATACCATATGATTTGTTCATCAATAATTGGCTTTAGCTGCTTCATAATATTCTTTGCCTGTAAACTCGACATTTGCGCTACACCTTTATGTCTGGCCCAAGCTTTATTATATATGGTTCTGAAGTCTTCAGTATATTTATCAAGCTTTTTCATTTCCAAATGCCTAAATGTATAGTCAGGATTTTGAAATATCTTCTCCGCTTTTTGCTCAAGCTTTGGAGCGAAAGAATCTCTGACCTTACGACCATAGGTAAACTGCTTAAAATACACTTGAAAACCATATGACTCGAATAGTTGCTGATAGTATGGAGGGTTGTAATTACAGCAGTAGTTTGGTTCTATGTGAAAACCATCTACCAATAAGCCCCACCACTTATCTCTCTCACCAAAATTAATTGGCCCGTCCATGGCTTCGATGCCACGATCGGTCAACCACTGCTTACATGTATCGAAGAGCATATGAGCTGCCTCAGTATCATCTATACATTCAAAAAAGCCTAATCCACCTGTAGGTTGGTCGTTGTCCTTGTCTACTGTCTTCTTATTTATAAATGCCGCCACTCTACCAATAGGCTTATTATCACTATTAAGCAATAACCACCTATTGCACTCTCCATGTCGGAATGTCTTATTCTTTGTTGTATCAAAAACTGCTTCAATATCCTTATCCAACGGCCTGATCCAGTTTTCAAATCCTTTGTGGATATCTATAGCAACCTTAATAAATGCCCTTTTATGTGCGGGTGTGCTTACTTCAACAATAGTCATCATCCTGCAATAATAAGCGATTCAAGCTATTATTCGATAAATTTGACTTATGCTTCTTTGCTATTCGGAATAGTTATTTTAAAAGTGGTGCCTTTTTCAGGAGTACTTTTCAACGAAACATCTCCACCTAGCTTTTCAAGTGCATTTTTAACAATATATAGCCCAATACCAGAACCTTGCGAATATTCCGTAGCACGGTAAAACATTTCAAAGACTTTAGGAATAGTGTCTTTTTCCATGCCAATACCATTGTCTTTCAATACAATAGTAGTTTGCTCCTTATCCGTAGTAATATCAATTTTTACAAATGGGTGAGACTCCTCCGGATTATGGTATTTAATGGCGTTAGAGATTAGATTTCTAAATATTTCATTTATGCGCCACTTGTCGCTATAAAACTTTTCCCCGGAAACCTTAACCTCTTTTTTTATTGTAGAGGCCTTTGGTAAATAACTCAGGTCGCTAAAGCATTTTTCAATGACTTGTTCAAGGTCAATCTCATCAACTGACACCGCCAATTTCAAGTTTTTAGAATGACTTAAAACATCATTAATAAAACTGTCTAGCTGCTGTACACGTTCCTCAATAAACCCTATATAGTCTCTGATGTCATCTTCATTCTCCTCATGATTGGCAAGATGTACCAGCCCCAAAATCGAAGATAACGGTGCGCGTAAGTCATGAGATACTTTATAAACAAAATTATCGAGTTCACTGTTCCTGATTTTTAGCTCCTGTTCGGCCTTTTTTCGTTCCGTCATATCTACATATATGCCGTAAATACCGATGGTTTCATTATCGAGACTCACCGGCACCCCATATATTAGAACTGGTATTTTCTTTCCTTTTTTATTTAATCGATATGACTCTAATTTTCCTACCTTACCGCTTGTAGTAAGCGTATTGATATTCATTGCCTCGACATCAAGCTCCTTTGGTACTATAATGTTATTTAGCCTATTGCCAATAATTTCTTCTTTGCTGTAGCCAAAAATATTCTCAAAGCCCTTGTTCATTTGCAGCACTTCATGCTTTTCATCCAGCATCACAATTCCTAATGGAGAGTTGTCAAATAATTGTGTGAAAAGCTGCTCATTTCTTTTTATCAGAAGCTCTGAATTCTTCTTGTCATTTATATCAAGATAGGTACCAGAGGCTTTTGTAACTTTACCTTTAGCATCTCGTGCAATGGCCTTACCTTTATCAAGTATCCACCTATAATTGCCCTTCTTAGTTTTTAATCGATACTCTGCCTCAAAAGAGTCGGTTTTTCCACTTAGGTGCTGGCTTAGTTTAGTGGCTACTTTGGGTAAGTCCTCTGGGTGGATCAGCTCTGCCCACTCTTCAAATTGCCTTTCTAGCTCACTTGGTTTATAGCCTAACTTCTTAGACCAGGATTCATTAAATATTGTTTTTCGCTTTTTAGTATCCCATTCCCATAGGCCTATTTCTGCTCCCTGAAGTGCTAGTTGTAACCGTTCTTCTGTGAGTTTAAATCGTTCTTCTGTTATTTTTTTCTCAGTAATATCCAACAACATCCCATAACGGATAATATTACCATTTTTGGACTTTGCTGGGTTTGATTTTCCCTCAATCCACTTGATTGTACCACCCACAATTATACGACCTTCCCAATGCCAGCCTTTTACTGCATCATCACTCTCTTGAGATGAAGTCCTAAAACTTTCCAGGTCATCAGGATGAATACAATCTGATAGTAGGCTTTCATTTTTTAATGCTTCCTCTGGAAGTACACCAAACATTTCCTCACACCCTTCACTGATATACTTAAACTTTGCCTTGCCATTAGGTTTAACCAGATACTCATAGATCACTCCCGGAAGACCAAGGGTAAGCATTTGGAATTTTATATGTGTGTCGGTGAGTATTTGTTCTGCCTTTTTTTGGTAGGTAATATCAGATAAAACAATAACCACTTCTTCCAACTTACCATCTTCATCTTTTATTGGAAAAATGTGACCCTTCACAAACTTCTGATCGGTCAGGCCCAGGTGTTTTATAGAGTGCGTTTTTGCCGGTGTATATGGAATAGGTGGAATCTCAGCCGTATGTCCATCAAAAGCTTTTTGGATGAAAGGCATCACACCTAACTCTACCAGCTGATCATCATTGAATATGTTATACTTTTCAATTACTTCTCTGGAGCTTCCTCTTTCTGCACCCCATATAGCTCCGTAGGCTTTGTTAAAATACTTTGGAGAACCACATGGATTATAAATGGCTGTTGCAATTGGTGACTCTTCAATTAACGGTTTAAATCTGCTTTTCTTATTAACAGGTTCAATTGCAAGTTGCTGTAAAGTCATTAAAACAGCTGGGTCGTTTTCGTTATTTCGGATTGGAGAGAAACTTGCATTCAAGAGTATCGATTTTAACTTAAACGGCTTTCTGCATTTAGCGGGCTTCCCTCCAAATGCTTTTTGTAGTGCTTCTTGAGAAGACTTTGATCTTAGTGAGGGAAATATAACATGGTAATCTTCACCAATAGCAGAAGCCGCTTCAATATGGGTCAAATGTGTTAATTGACTGTTCCATATTTCAATTTTACCAGCTTCATCAATTACACAGATAGCTTCTGCACTATTGGCAATAAAGTCATTTATGACAAAGCGATCCATGCCCAAATCATCCATAATTGATCAAAAATAATCTACTCAAACCCTCGAAGATAACTGATTAAGGCTTAGATTCAAGTAATCTGAGATATTTTTAGTATCATGTAGACATAAAAAATTGATTACTAAATACTTACAATCATTACCACTGATTCTACCCTTTTAATAAATTCTACTAACCATGAATTCTATTAATGTTCACTTTGATAACCAATCAGGCGAAAAACTTTCGGCTAAGTTAGAGCTCCCGGCAGATAATAAGCCTAAAGCATATGCCATATTTGCGCATTGTTTTACGTGCTCCAAAAATCTATCCGCTGTTGTAAATATAAGTCGTGCACTCACTATGGAAGGTATAGGTGTTTTGCGATTTGATTTTACAGGCTTAGGTCAAAGTAAGGGCGATTTCTCAGATACCAACTTCTCTTCAAATGTAGATGATCTGATTAAAGCCAATGAGTTTTTAAAAGATGAATATAATGCCCCAGCTCTCATCATTGGGCATTCTTTAGGTGGAGCAGCTGTTTTAGCCGCTTCACAAAAGCTAAAGAATATACAGGCTGTAGCTACAATTGGAGCTCCTGCAGACCCAGTGCATGTAAAGCATCTTTTCGATAAGGATTTAGATGAAATTGAAGAAAAGGGGGAGGCCCAGGTATCCATTGGCGGCAGACCATTTAAAGTCAAAAAACAATTAATTGATGATTTGAAAAAGAGTAACGTAAAAGATACTCTCAAAGAATTGAATAAAGCCATATTGGTCATGCACTCACCTCAGGATGCAATTGTTGAGGTGGCCAATGCCCGAAAAATATACGAATCGGCCATGCATCCTAAGAGTTTTATCTCATTAGACGGTGCAGATCATTTGTTAAGCAATAAAGACGACTCAGTATATGTGGGTAAGGTCATTGCCGCCTGGGCTCAACGCTATCTTAAGTTTACAGAAACCTCAGATCTAAGCACCGACAAGCAAGTTGTTGCTCGAACAGGTGATGATGGCTATACTACAGAAATTAAAGCCGGAGATCACTTTTTTCTTGCTGATGAGCCTGAATCAGTTGGTGGCAAAAACCTGGGGCCAACTCCATACGACCTGTTGGTAGCGGGATTAGGCGCATGTACTAGTATGACATTGAGAATGTATGCTGATCGAAAAAAGTGGCCGTTAGAAGAAGTAAAAGTACATTTACAACATAGTAAAGAGCACAGTCAGGACTGTGGCAACTGCGAAGAAAAGGGAGCTAAAATTGATGTAATTGCCAGAGAAATAGAGCTGTTTGGAGATTTAACAGACGAACAAAAAAACAGATTGCTCGAAATTGCAGACAAATGCCCGGTACATAAAACTTTGCACAGTGACATTACTATAGAATCCAAGCTGAAATCTTCTTAGTTAACCTTTATATATTCTATTTGACTGAGGTCCCAATCAATAACTAAGCCTCTGCCTAGACCTTCAGCGACTTTACGACCATAAAGCAACTCTGATAAATATAATGCCGGATCATAAGACTTTGCGCCTCCTACGGATGTAATGAGTTTACCATCATGCACAAAACTCACCCCTTCATGTACTTTCAGGTGAGGAAAAGTCTCTTTATAACGTTGAATGTCTGACGGAAATGTAGTTGACTCTTTTCCATCAACTAACCCTGCCTGGGCAAGCACAAATGCTCCATCACATAAAGACATCACATACCTGGCATTCTTAGCAGTGCTTTTTACAAATTCAATCATCTCCGTATTTTCTAAATCAGAATCCATACTATACTCAGCACTTGGTACTACCAACACATCAATAGTGGGTAACGAGTCACTCATATAAGAATAATCAGGCTTTATTTTTAAGCCTTCAAATGATGTAACCAAACCTGTACTTGGTGCCACCGTAAATACTCGCATTCCTTTTTTTGTGTGAAAAACGGTATGGTGTAGAATATCCATTGGAGCCACCAACTCTGAGTTATAAACTCCATCAACGATCAAAAAGCCTACATTCAGCACACGATCTGGCTGTATAGGTTCGGTGGTAATACCAGAATCTCTGCTTTTCTCTTGACTACAAGCCATTAAAATAACAGCTAATATCAGTATGTGTATTTTCATAATGTCTGAATGTCTACTATATTCTAAATTGATTAAGTTTAAGATTAAATCAAATAATTGAGCATACAATGTCTCAAAATCTAATTAATAAGCTAAAGTTCAAAGAGGAATACACAAAACTGATTGTTAATCGTCCCAGGGAGATCCATTTCAACGGGGTTCGCTTTGACTCTACCATTGGTCATGACAATTATCAGTTTATTTTATTCTTTGCTAGCAACATCTCTGATCTGGCTATACACTTGCCCACATTTGAAAAAGTAGCCCATGAGGTATGCACTTTTTGGGTAGCTTGCCCCAAAAATAGTGGGAACCTTGAAACGAATATTACCCGTGACAGTGGCTGGGAAATATTAGATGAAATTGGCTATAGAAAAGTATTGCAAATTAGTTTAAATGAAAATTGGTCAGCTATACGTATAAAGCCAACCAAAAGTGTACAATCTGCTACTAACGCTCAAACGCAAACCTTTGAGGCAACCATACAAACCAATGAAAGCAACAACGGAGCTTGGGTCAATATTCCATTTGATGTAAAGGAGGTGTTCGGCACTTCTGGTCAGGTTAAAGTTAAGGCTCATTTTGATGGACATGAATACCGGGGCTCTATCGCCAATATGGGCACTGGTAGCCATATTCTAATCGTAAGAAAAGACATTAGAGAAGCCATTGGAAAACAACCTGGTGATAACGTTAAAGTAGAAATTAAAAAAGATACCGATAAGCGATCCTTTGAAATGCCATCAGAGTTGCAAAATCTGTTGGGTGAAAATAAGAGGCTAGCTGAATTTTACGACTCACTATCATATACCAACCGTAAAGAATATGCCCATTGGATTGGTACAGCAAAACGACCAGAAACCAAAGAAAAAAGAGTCCAGGAAACAAAAACTCGATTATCTAAAGGCATCAAAAACCCTTTTGCCAAGTGAATTACCTGGTAGAAATACAAAAACACTTTGAACCATATGCTGATGAAGAACAGAGTGTGGCCATGGCAGCGTATATGAAGAATAAATTCCGATACCTCGGTATTAAGGCTCCTTTGAGAAAAGAATTACTTAAAGATTTCATAGCAGCTCATGGCAAGCCGGAGCGAAAGAATCTTTCAGATGTCATAATTGGTTTATGGAGTTTGCCACAACGCGAGTATCAATATTGTGCAATGGAAATTGCCCAAAGGGCGCTTACCAAACCATTGCCAGATGACATACTTCTAATTACTTATATGCTTGAGTATAAGCAGTGGTGGGATACTGTCGATTTTATTGCAAGCAATCTTGTTGGCAATATATTTTCTAAACTACCAGAAATTAGAGATGGGTACTTTCCGGCCTGGGTGAATGCTGACGATATGTGGCTCAACAGAACTGCCATATTGTTTCAACTGAAACATAAAAATGAAACAAATACAGACCTCCTTGAATCTGCGATAAATCCTCACCTTAATTCCAAAGAGTTTTTTCATCAAAAGGCGATTGGTTGGGCGCTTAGGCAATATTCTAAATACAATCCGGATTGGGTGAAACAATTTATTTCATCACACTCCCTCTCAAAATTGAGCGTAAGAGAAGCATCTAAATACTTATAGTCGCCTATATAATGACGCTTCAATCATTTTGCCATAATAATATTTCGATTGTTGCTTAAAGAAACCCAGCTGTTGAAAGTACTTATCAAAGTCTGGCAATTTTGAACCTTGTATGCCACATGTAAGCTTAAAAAAGCTGTACATAACATTTAGCAAAAGTCGTTGCCAAAAGTGGCGGCCTTTAACAAAGTCTGTTTGCAACCATATTCCGTCAGATTTGAGCATTTGCCCTATATTGATCATCCATTGATCAAGGGACTTTTGATTGAATACATCAAGGAAAAAAGCCGTAATTACACCATCAAATTTTCTCTTAAAACAGTAAGAGTCGTTTAGTACATAGTTCACCTCAATATTACCATATGGCCCTTTAGATTTTGCCAATTCAATCATCCTGGAAGAGGATTCTACATATTCTACCTTTATTGACAAACCTAAATGGTCTAACTCTTTAAGGATCCAACCCGTTCCGCCACCAAATATTAATATCTTTTCTCCCTCTTTAATTTCGGAGATGAAAGTTAGTTGTGATGCTCTGATACTTTTTCCAAACACGAGTTTGGCTATTGAATCATACACTGGTGCTATGAAATTGAAATTATTAGTCATAGTAACAGCATAGCAGGCAGTAGAAATATACTGTCACCTATTATTCTATAGACCTGGTTTTCTTGAAACTTTGCTCTTTTTACTAAAGTCAACCCAAGTAGAGTGGCCATCAACGCAAGTACAATAGCATGCTCCGTATATCCTGAAAAAAAAATTAAACCACACAGAAAGAAAACCATTAAAAATCCAGCTTTTAGTAAAAGCAAAGATTTTGACTCTCCTATTGAATTCACCATTGAGGCAAATTGCTGCGTTTGATCAATGTGCCGATCATACCAGGAAAATATTATCAGATTTAAAAAAGCCAGGAGCGCGAATGACATTATAATCAGTACGTGAATACCAGTGATCTCAATTGCCAGGCTGGCTGGTCCTACGAGGACTCCTAAGGTGTAAATGACAGCAATCAATACTTCTTTATAGTAGCCAAACTTTAATTTCAACAAAGACATAGCTACAAAATAAACCAAAACACCACCAAGGAGTGACACTCCCCACACCACAGTTTTTGCCGGTATTAGAAAGATGAGCAATGATAAACTCACAAGTACAACTATTAATATTACCGAGAGTCTATACTTGTATTTTCTATGTAATAAATGCCTTTTCGAAACCTTATCAGGCACCAGGTTTCTTGCATCAATCAAGTGATCAAACGTATAGATGCCCCATACAGTAAGGCCTAGGGTGAGCACTGTCCATAGAGATAGTTGCGCATTTAGCACATACCCAAAATACCAGGTTGATACCATGGCACCCAAAGCCACATCAATACTATAGTTATTTATCGCTCTAAGAAGGAACATCTATTCACAAAAATAAAAAAGGCCAACCCAAAAAATTGAGTTGGCCTGTATATTTTAGTTTACAACTATTACGAGCCTAATGCTTCAGCACCAGCTACAATCTCAAGGATTTCTGTAGTAATGGCTGCTTGTCTTGTTCTGTTATAAGTTAATTTAAGTTCTTTCAACAGTTCCCCAGCATTGTCAGTAGCCTGATCCATAGCTGTCATTCTTGCACCATGCTCAGCAGCATTTGATTCTAAAATGGCTTTAAATACTTGTACTTTCAACGATTTAGGTATCAAGTCTTCAACAATCTCCTGTCTGGATGGCTGGAAAATATAGTCTACTTCAAATTTGCCATTTTCTGTCTCCTCAGGAGGCAATACAGGCAAATACTGTTCTACTTGTAGCACTTGTGTGGCTACATTTTTGAACTCATTATATACGATTTCAACCTTATCATATTCTCCGGCCAGGAATTTCTCCATGGCAAACTCAGAGATAGCTGTACTCTTGTCGAAATCAACTGGAGAGAACATGTCCCAATAGTCAGCAATAACATTGTAGTCACGCTTAGTGAAATAGTCCAATGCCTTTTTACCTATTGGTAGAATATCTACACTGCCATTATCAAATTGCCTTTTGTAGGTTTTATTGATGTGACGATTTGTTGCTTTGAATATATTACTATTAAAAGCACCACACAACCCTTTATCTGAGGTGACTACAAGAAGCAATACACGATTTACGTTACGTACCTCACTAAAGTCTCCACCTTCAGCATTATCATCCTGCTGTGCAGATAAATTTTGCAACATCCCAGTTAATTTCTGAGCATAAGGTCGCATCTGTGTGATGTTGTCTTGTGCTCGTCTCAACTTAGCTGCCGCCACCATTTTCATGGCTTTGGTGATCTGTTGAGTCGATGTTACTGACTGTATTCTACCTTTTACTTCTTTTAAATTCGCCATTATTTTTGTCGAATAGTATGTTTAACCCATTCTCAAAAAGAATGGGTTTATAATTTTAAGCGTATTCTTTAGCTAAGTCTTCTGCTACTGAAGCCAATGTATTTGTAGCACTTTCTTCAAGTTTACCAGCAGCTAAAGTTTTTAGCGCATCAGCGTGCTTAGATCTTAATATATCAAGGAAATTTCTTTCGAATTCTTTCACCTTGTCGATCGGCACATTGTCGATAAAACCTTTGGTAGAAACAAATATCATTGCTACCTGCTCTGCAACCGGCACTGGAGAATACTGAGCCTGCTTAAGCATCTCAAGGTTTCTCTTACCTCTTTCGATTGTAAGTTTAGTAGCCGCATCAAGGTCAGAACCAAACTTAGCAAAAGCTTCAAGTTCTCTAAACTGTGCCTGGTCTAACTTAAGCGTACCAGCCACTTTTTTCATTGATTTTATCTGCGCATTACCACCCACACGAGATACTGAAATACCTACGTTAATGGCTGGTCTGATACCTGCGTTAAACAAGTTAGTTTCTAAGAAAATCTGACCATCAGTAATTGAAATTACGTTAGTCGGGATGTATGCAGAAACGTCACTAGCCTGAGTTTCAATAATAGGAAGTGCAGTAAGCGAACCCCCACCTTTTACTTTACCTTTAAGTGAAGGTGGAAGGTCATTCATGTCTTTTGCAATGTCATCGTTATCGATAAGTTTCGCTGCACGCTCCAAAAGTCTTGAGTGAAGGTAGAAAACGTCACCAGGGTAAGCTTCACGTCCCGGAGGTCTTCTAAGAAGTAGAGAAACTTCACGGTAAGCAACGGCTTGCTTAGAAAGGTCATCATAAACCACTAAAGCTGGCTCACCAGTATCTCTAAAGAACTCACCAATAGCAGCACCTGTAAAAGGAGCAAAGAACTGCATAGGAGCAGGGTCTGCTGCTGAAGCTGAAACGATCACTGTATAGTCCATAGCTCCTGCTTTTTCTAAAGCAGCTACGATACCTGCAACAGTAGATGCTTTTTGGCCAACAGCTACATAGATACAGAATACAGGCTCACCTCGTTCGTAAAATTCTTTTTGGTTGATGATAGTATCAATAGCAACAGCAGTTTTACCAGTTTGTCTATCACCGATAATTAACTCACGCTGACCTCTACCAATAGGAATCATAGAGTCAATCGCCTTGATACCTGTTTGAAGCGGCTCTGCCACTGGCTCCCTGTAAATTACACCAGGAGCTTTTCTTTCAAGAGGCATTTCAAACAACTCACCTTCGATAGGACCTTTTCCATCAATTGGGTTACCCAAAGTATCAACTACTCTACCCAAAAGTCCGTGACCAGCTTGAATAGAAGCAATTGTCTTAGTTCTCTTTACTGTGTCACCTTCTTTAATACCTTTAGATTCACCAAGAAGTACAGCTCCAACGTTGTCTTCCTCAAGGTTAAGTACTAGTCCTTTCAGACCTCCCTCGAACTCAAGAAGCTCACCTGACTGTGCTTTTGATAATCCATAAATACGAGCAACACCATCTCCCACTTCTAAAACAGTACCTACTTCTTCAAGTTCGGCTTCCGTTTTAGCACCTGAGAGCTGCTCTCTTAATATTGCTGAAACTTCGTCTGGTCTTACGTCTGCCATTTTATTTATTGCTTATGTTTTTTAAAATTCTTTTATGTAAGGGTTTTGGCTAAATTTTAACTCCAACGCCTTTATCTTGCTTTTCAACGAATCATCGATTTGTCTATCTCCGACTTTCAATACATACCCACCGATCAAACTATCGTCTATCACTTCGGTCAACTCTACTTTGTCTTTAGAAGATATTTTCTTCACAATAGACTCAATGTCGTTTCTTAAGTCATCGGTAAGCGCTACAGCTGTGGTTACTTTAGCTTCCTCAACTCCGCTTAAAATATTGTATTGTACCTGAAACTCTTTAGCGATGTTTGGCAAAACAGCTTCACGATTCTTTCTTGTTATAATGTCGAAAATTGCCAATGTCATCTGGTGAGAAGATTTTTCAAAAATCTTCTTTAAAATGACATTCTTTTTGTCATGCTTAACAATTGGATTTTTAAGCATCAACACAAACTCTCTGTTTTCTTTACAAACTTTTGTAAAGCGTTGCATGTCTTCGAGCACTTCATTTAGCACTCCTTTTTCTTGCGCAAGCTCTAGCAGAGATTTGGCATACCTGGAAGCAACTCTGTATTCTGACATACTAGTTTAAGTTAATGTCTTTAACAAACTCCTGGATAAGCTCTTTTTGAGCTTTTTCGTCTTCCAGTTTTCTTCTTAATAATTTCTCAGTGATTTGAAGAGATAACTCAGCAACCTGAGTTTTTACTTCAGTAAGGGCAGCGGCTTTTTCTGTATTGATTGCATGACGTGCATCTTCAATCATCTTACTGGTCTGCTTGCTGGCATCAGCTTCAGCATCAGCTTTAATAGAAGCAGCCACATCTCTTGCATCCTTAAGTATCTGCTCACGCTCTTGTCTTGCTTCATCTAAAAGCTTTTCATTATCAGCTTTTAGTTGAGCCATTTCATTTTTAGCTTTCTCCGCAGAGTCTAAAGCTTCTTGTATAGACTCTTCTCTAATTCTAAGAGACTGTACAATTGGCTTCCATGCTAGTTTAGCTAAAAGGAAAAATAGCAAGAGAAAGATTATCGCTTGCCAGATAATGAGTCCGGTGCCGGGAGTTAATAATTCCATTTTATATAAATGCTATAATTGTTTAATTCTTACTAAATACAAAAGCCTACCGCAGCCTAACGCTGCGGTATAGCTTTTGGTTGTTTAACCTAATGAGATTAGTAGACAAACAACAACACCGAAAAGCGCAATTACCTCAATAAGGGCAGCGATGATCAGCATAGCTGTCTGAACTTTACCAGCAGCCTCAGGCTGTCTAGCCATAGCTTCCATGGCAGAACCTCCGATTTTACCGATACCTAATCCAGCGCCTATCGCAACTAAACCAGAACCGATACCAGCTCCCATGATTGCTAAGCCTTCTAATAAAATTTGTAAAAACATAGTTGTATATTTATTAATTAAACAAATGTTCAAAAATTAAGCTAAGGCTTCGTCTACCTCATCCTCATCATGATGGTGGTCTTCTGTAGCAAGACCAATATACAGTGCTGAGAACATTGTAAATACGTAAGCCTGAATTGCAGCTACCAATAATTCTATAAGGTTGATAAACAATACGATTATCGTACTACCAAATCCTACAAAGTAGCTGTGAAATATAAATGTTAAGCTGATTAAGCTGAGAATTACAATATGCCCAGCAGTAATCGCAACAAAAAGTCGAATCATTAATGAGATAGGCTTGGTAAAAATACCAATGATCTCTACAGGTACAATTATTGGCTTTAAAGCCATTGGCACCCCTGGTGTATTGAATATATGACCCCAGTAGTGCTTATTACCATTTACATTAGTAATAATAAAAGTGAATATGGCCAACACAGCCGTAACTGCAATGTTACCTGTTAAGTTAGCCGCACCTGGCAATAGACCCAAGATATTACCAAAGAGGATGAAAAAGAAAAGCGTCAGTAGGTATGGCACATATTTCTCATAGCCCTTACCAATATTGGGCTTCACCACTTCATCTTTAATAAATATAATAATGGGCTCGAAAAATGACTGAATCCCTTTAGGAGCTTTCCCTGCATTTTTCTTGTAGCCATTGGCTACAGATATAAATACGAAAAGCATAAGCGTTGCCGTAATAAGCAACATCAATACATTTTTTGTGATAGAGACATCCAGCACATAGGCATCTGAGCCTACTATAGAGATATGTCCGTGATCTAACTTATAGCCATTATACTCAACCAACTCATGGTCTTCATTATAAAAATTTGATGAAGAAAATACATCTAAGCCTTTTTCTTCAGAGTATACAATCACCGGTAAATACAATGTACCGTAGTGGCCATCGAAAAAGTGCCAAATATGATCATCCACCACGTGATGCATGATCAAATCTTTAGGTTGAAACTCTTCACCTTCACCTGATGATGCTTTTGTTTCAAATGATGTAAAAGACATCATCAACAAAAGGAAAGCAGCTAATGTTGCTCTAAAAAATGTGTTTTTCGATTGATTTGCAGCCATTTACGTGTCTAAATCCTGGGTTCTCAAAATTCGACTGCAAAGGTAGGTAAGAAACCCCCAAAAAAAAATAATTTATAAATTAATTTAAATGGGTTTAAGCACTACTTTGGTTATCATCATTCTTGCTCACCAAAGGCACAAACATCCCTAGTTCTAATATGGTTGTAGCAAGGTATATCGCAAAAAAAGTAATGACATTGGCCATAGCTGTTTCAGGTGAATAATAGATCATGATAAAGTTAAAAGCACCAAACAATATTAGCTTTACTACAATAGAAAGAATGATTATTTGAACGAAATAATGAGGGTCCAAAGTCAGGCCTTTAAGCATCAAAAAATAGATGAGTAGGTTTAGTAAATATGGCACTAAGAATATATAAGCCACATAATTTGCCACTGGTGTATTAGGCCATATAATATAAACCACCTGATATACGGCTAGTAAAAAGAGCGCTACAATAGTAAGCCACAGGGCGAATTCAAAAAAACGTTTTTTTATTGACACTTATTTATTGAAGCTTTTTGATAAGAAGAATTATAGTTCCTGTTAAGGATAAGATTATAAACAATAATAAAAATACGGGAAATCGAAAGTTGAGAGATGTATCAATCCAAAAACCAAGTGCTCCGGCCACCGCAATGGTAATGACCATCTGAAGGCCCAGGCTTGTGTATTTCAGGAAAGTATTATACTGCTTTTGCTCCTTCTGGTTTGAGGGCTTTTTCTGATTGCCCATTCTCTCCGATTTTAATGTCTTTGGCCATAGAACCCATTTTACAACCTCCATTGAAGGTGGCGCCTGTTTCTACGATAAGTTTGTTGGTTACAATATCTCCGTTTATTACAGCGGTAGGTTTTAATATCAACACATCTGTTACTTCAAGTCTTCCTCTTACCTCACCAGCTACTTCAGCGTTTTGAGCTAAAATATTACCTTCAACATGTGAAGACTGTCCTAAGGCTATTTTCGACTTGGTTTTAACATTGCCAATAATCTTACCTTCTATCCTTATATTGCCAAAAGTTTCAATATCTCCCTCGAGCTTTGTGCCCTTGCCTATGATATTACTAGAGTTACTTATTTCTTCGGCTACTTTATGATCTTCTTTTGAGGTAAACATGACTATAGTGCTTTAAAAAGTTACAAACTCCTCAGGGTTTAACGAATTACCATTATACCAAAGTTCAAAATGCAGGTGTGGGCCATCCGTTAAGTCTCCTGTATTGCCAATTATAGAGATTATTTCACCAGCATTCACAAAATTACCAACTTTTTTTAACAAATCAGCATTGTGCTTATATACAGATATAAGGTTGCCTCTGTGCTGAACAGCAATTACATAACCACTATCCTGTGTCCATGAAGCCATAATAACTGTACCATCTGCAATAGATTTTACAGGCTCATTCTTTTTGGCCACTATATCTACTCCAAAATGGCCAGATTTCACTTTATAAGGAGCCGATACAAAACCTGAAATGGGTGAGAAAAAGAATATCTCTTGCAGCTCATTAAATTTTTCCGAAGCGAAGTTCACAAGACTCAAGTCGGTCTTTTCAAACTCTTGTCTAAACTGTGAATCCACTGGTGACAATGCTGCCACATCTATATTCTCGTTTGTTAAGCCTGCCTGTCCTAAATTTTCACTTTCATAATCCTGAAAGGCCTCTGTAGTATCGCCAGCAAGTACGCGCTGAAAATTCAAGATAAATCGATCCTTTTGTTCGACTTCATCAGCTAAAGAATCCACCTTTATTGTCAACTCATAAAGTTTCTTATTAGCTTCAATCTGAGCATGCCTCGGATCGAACCACTGAGCCAGTAATGTTTTTACCAAAAGTAAAGACAAAAGCATCAGTACGATAAAAACAGTTACCGCCAAAAGTATTACCTTCGCATAGGTAAAGCTGAACGTTGATTTCTCGGCAAAGTTCTCTTCATTTCTTATTATAAGAAGATAGCGGTTTACTAACCAGCTTGATAATGTTTTTTTAGCCTTCAATGTGCTCTCCGTTCATTTTTTGGGCAACAAAAATAGATATAATAAACTATTATTGTATTAATTATAATAATTTTTACGTTTCATTACGGACATAACGAAATAGGCAGCTTTTGTTACAAATAAGAACATGTGTTTTTGTAATCCTGGTGGGATTAGGGCTAAATTTTTTAGCCTCATGTTCCGCTGATCGTAAGAATATACTAAGCAAGACCTATCACAATACAACCGCTCGCTACAATGCCTATTTTTATGCTAAAGAAAGGATAGAAGAAATAGAAGGGATTGTCGAAAATAATTACGACAATGACTATAATGATGTGCTCAACATCTACCCCAACATAGACTCCGTGTTGGCCTCTACTTATCAGACGCAAATTGAGGATTGTATCCAAAAAGCTTCTCTGGCAATACAAAGACATAAAAACAGTAAATGGGTTGATGACAGCTACATATTAATAGGCAGGGCCCGATTTTATGATGTCGATTATGTCAACGCTATCAAGACTTACAAATTTGTAAATACAGAGAGTGAAGATGATGACGCAAGACACCGCGCGCTCGTTCATCTCATGCGCACTTTTACTGACGCCCAGGAATATAACAATGCAGTGGCTGTTTCTGATTATCTAAAGAAAGAGAAATTAAATAAGGACAATCAAAAATTACTCTACATCAATCGCGCATACTACTATCAGGTACGAGAGGATTATAACAATATGGTCCAAAACCTTGTGAAAGCTGCTCCTGTGCTTAAGAAGAAAGATGGCAAGGGTCGACTATACTTTATTATTGGTCAGACATATCAAATGTTGGGTTTCGATGCCGAAGCATTTAATTACTACAAGAAATGTATCTCTAGCAACCCGGCCTATGAACTTGATTTTTATGCCAGGTTGTATATGGCACAAGTAACCGAACTGGGTAGATCAAGTGATGTAAAAGCTGCACGAAGGCTTTTTCAAAAACTACTGAAGGACAAAAAGAACAAGGAGTTTAAGGATAAGATCTATTATGAAATGGCCGAGTTTGAGCTCAAAAGAAATAATCTCGAAGTGGCTGTTGAATACTATGAATCCTCCATTGAATCCAGCCTCAATAACAATCGTCAAAAAGGTCAGTCATACCACAAACTAGGAATAGTATATTTTGACAGTCTACGGCAATATGAAACAGCTAAAGCTTATTATGACAGCGCAACTTCTGCACTCCCCAAAGACTATGACGAGTATGAAAGCATTAAAGAAAGACAGGAAATACTTGCCGATTTTGTAACTCAAATAAACACCATTTATCTCCAGGACAGCTTATTGGCTTTGGCCAATTTAGACACGGCTCAACTACGCTCAAAAATAGAAGGAATTATTGCAGACGAAGAAGCCAGAAGAAAAGCAGAAGAAGAGAAAGCTGAGCGTAAAGCTTCTAGAGCACGGCAGAATCAAATCAATGATGCAGGAGGTATAAATGAAAGTACCAGTTGGTATTTTGGTAACCCATCAGCGGTGGCTCTTGGGCAGAGTGAGTTTAAAAGGATTTGGGGAGACCGGCCGCTTGAAGACAATTGGCGTAGGTCGAGTAAAGAAGGGTTTCAAGACTTTGATAATAACCTTGAAGACCCTACAGTTACTACCGAAAACACCAGTGACGCAGGTGAAATAAATTCCGGAGAAGCAACAGTAACTAGCACTGCAGATGCTCTCATGGCACAAGTGCCTTCCTCAGAGGCTGAGAAAGAAGCTGCAAAAGATAAAATTGAGATCGCTCTTTATAAACTTGGTAACATCTACAATTTCAAGCTTAATGAGGAAGAAAATGCCATTGGTACTTTTGAAAGCCTTTTGGAGAGGTTTCCTTCAACTGAGTATGAAGCAGAAGTGCTCTACCAGCTATACCTTATAAATAAAAACCTTGGTAACGATATATTTGAAACTTATAAAGATCGTTTGCTCGCGAAGTATCCTAACACGACCTATGCCAAATTAATAACAAATCCGAATTACACGGAGGAGAGCACTGAGGCTAATGAGCAGCAAAAGAAAACTTATAAAATTGCTTATGAGTATTTTAAAAGTGCTAACTACGACACAGCTAATTATATTGTTGATCAGGCCCTTAATACTTATCAGGAAACGGTTTTTACACCAAGACTTAAATTGCTAAAGGTGTTAATAACCGGTAAAACAGAAGATATCAATTTATACCAATATCAGTTAAATGAGTTTATCGCAAGAAATCCTGATAGTGATATCACTCCATATGCCGAAGACTTACTTGAAGCATCCAGGAATTTTCTAGAGAAACAAAAACGTCTCCTCGGCACCGAATTTGTTAAATACTTCGAGCAAGAACACTATTTCGTTCTAGTTTACAATATTGTTTCACAAAACGGTGATGAGTTTACGAGTAAAATTGAAGCCTATAATGATCAAAAATATGACACCACCGAACTTAAGACCAGTAACCTCATATTGAATGAAAAGCAGGCTATGATTATGGTATCAGGGCTTGAAACTAAGTTTCTTGCACAAAAATATTATAGGGGATTTGTACGAGAAGATGTTGTTTCCGAGAATACTCAGAACTCAAAATTGCATAAATTTGTAATTACCAAAGACAACTTCAATATACTCTACCAAAGCAAAGATTGGGAAGCATACTTGAGCTTCTTTGACAAACACTATGCTAATGGAATTTAAATCAATTTTTAGTAAACCCAAGCGTGGCTACAAAATAGCCACCCGTTTGATTTGGGCCTTAGGAATAAGCATTGTAATTATTCTGCCTTTATATTTCTATACAGTAAGTATAGATGCATTTGGTTTATACGGAGGTATGCCAAGTATAAAAGCACTTGAAAATCCGGAAAACGACCTTTCCTCTGAGTTGATAGCTTCAGATGGTTATTCACTTGGTAGATATTACAGGCACAATCGTAGTCAGGTTACATATAAAGATCTATCTCCTGAACTGGTAAACACCTTATTATCTTCAGAAGACCATCGCTTTAATGAACACTCAGGCATAGATTTAAGAGGTCTATTGAGAGCAGTTACTGGAGTTATCACTTTTAAGTATGCAGGTGGTGGCAGTACAATTACTATGCAGCTAGCCGAGAATCTCTTCAAAACCATGTCTGAAAATGAAGGCCATCTGTATAAAGTCCCTGGTCTAAGACAGCTAATTATTAAAACCAAAGAGTGGATTATTGCCGCGCAGCTCGAAAGAAACTTCACAAAAAAGGAAATCATGGCGATGTACCTTAATACGGTTTCTTTTGGTAGTAATGCTTTTGGTATAAAAACAGCTGCTGAAACGTTTTTTGGTAAATCAACAGACAGCCTTAATTATCAGGAATCTGCTGTTTTAATTGGACTATTACAGGGTACAACAGCTTTTAGCCCGGTGCAGAACTATGATCGCTCACTGGTGAAGCGAAATCAAGTACTTGATAAAATATACAGACGAGGACACCTTAATCAAGCACAGTTAGATTCCATCAAAGCTCTTGAAATAGATCTTTCATCTTATGATGTGGCAAACCAAAACAAAGGTTTAGCTACTTACTTTAGATCAGTGATACTTTGGGATTTGCTAAGATGGTGTAAAGAAAACGATTATGATTTGTATGAAGATGGGTTAAAAATTTATACCACGATAGATAGTCGTATGCAACGTTATGCGGAAGAAGCGGTAAGTGAGCATATGGCCGAGCTACAAGAAAAATTCTTTGAGCACTGGGAGGGAAGAGACCCTTGGATTGACCCTGAAACCGGTAAAGTGATCCCTAATTTTGTTGAGAGAAGATTTAGGCAAACAGAGCATTACAAAAAGCTTGTGGAGCAATACGGAAAGGACTCCGACTCTCTCAAAATCATGATGAACAAGCCACGTAAAATGACGGTGTTTACCTGGCAAGGAGATAAAGACACATTATTTAGCCCATTGGATTCGGTAAGGTATTATAAGCACTTTTTGCATACCGGTATGATGTCTATGGACCCACATACAGGTCAGGTAAAAGCCTGGGTTGGAGGGATAAACCATCGTGCATTTAAATATGACCATGTGAGACAGGGAAAAAGACAGCCTGGCTCAACTTTTAAGCCTTTTGTTTACGGCACTGCTATTGAGCAGGGTTATGCTCCCTGCTACGAAGTTCCAGATGTGGCTGTGACTTTTCAAGTTCCCGGTGGTACATGGACTCCCCCGAACTCTGATGGTCAGTATGGTTCCGGGGATAAAATGACTATTCGTCAGGGCATGGCACGATCTGTAAATACCATTACTGCCTATTTGATGCAGGAAGTTAAGCCAGAAAATGTAGTTGAATTTGCGAAAAGAGTGGGCATTGAGAGTCCGTTAGATCCCGTTCCTGCTTTATCCTTAGGCGTTAATGACGTTTCTGTTTATGAGCTTGTAGGGGCATACAGTACATTTGCCAACTCTGGCATTTACACACGACCCAACTATATTTCAAGGATAGAAGACAAAAATGGTAATATCATTGAAAACTTTGTGCCAGAAACCAGGCAAGCAATTAGCCAGGAAACTGCATATAAAATGCTGCATATGTTAAAAGGAGGTGTTGAAGAAGAAGGCGGTACTTCCAGAGGGCTTAGTATGGAACTTAAGCTGGACAACGAAATAGGAGGTAAAACGGGCACAACCAATAACGCATCTGACGGCTGGTATATGGGAGTTACCAAAGATTTAGTGACCGGCATTTGGGTTGGAGGTGACGAAAGAAGCATACATTTTAGAAGTTGGATATTAGGTCAGGGTGCTTTTACCGCACGTCCCATTTGGGAAAAATATATGCTGAAAGTTTACAATGACGAAGAATTAGAGTATGAAAAAGGGCCATTTAGAAGACCTCCCGGTGGTGTAGATGTTTCATTGGATTGCGACCGTTACGGAAAGCCACAGGAATCTGACTCAACAGCTGTAGAAGAGGAGCCGTGGAATCTCGATGACATGCAGCAATAAGCTTTAATGCAAACCCCAAAATATACCATTGAGCAAAGAAACCAACTCCCTTCTGAAGCTGGAGTCTACAAGTTTTTTAATGCTGAAGACACCCTTATCTATGTAGGAAAGGCTAAAAATATCAAAAAGAGGGTAAGTAGTTATTTTAATAAGTCTCACAACCTCAATAGAAAAACAAAACGGCTGATTTCAGAAATCAAGTATATAGAATGTGTCATTGCAAACTCTGAATTTGATGCGTTACTACTTGAGAATAATCTCATAAAAGAAAACCAGCCCAAGTACAATATCTTACTAAAGGATGACAAAACTTTTCCTTACATCTGCATTCTCAATGAACGGTTTCCTCGTGTAATATCCACTAGAAAATTTGAGCCAACAAAAGGAGCCTATTTTGGGCCGTACTCCAGTGTAGTGGCCATGAAAAATGTGCTTGAGCTTCTAAGGAAGCTTTATAGTATCCGCACTTGTAAATTAAACTTAAGTGAAAAAAATATTGCCGGTAATAAGTTTAAAGTATGTCTCGAATATCACATCGGCAATTGTAAAGGACCTTGTGAAGGACTACAAAGTGAAGAAGAATACAATGCAGAAATCGAGCAGGTAAAACATATACTTAAAGGCAATCTGTCACTGGTCAAAAATTACTTTAAAGATCAAATGCATAAGCATGCCGGTGATCTTGCGTATGAATTAGCCCAGCGATTTAAAGAAAAGTTAGATTTATTAGACAAATTTCAGGTTAAGTCAACAGTAGTAAATCCTAAAATATCTGACCTTGATGTCTTTACAATTGTAGGTGATAAAAGTAAAGCTTTTGTAAACTATTTGGTCATTAAAAATGGTGCGATTATTTCTAGCCAGACGGTGGAGCTTAAGAAAAAACTTGATGAATCTGATGAAGAAGCTATTAAGTTTGCGGCATTACAGCTGAGAGACAACATAGGAAGTGGTCACAAGATGGTGTTATCAAATAAAACTTTCCAATTAGAAGATGATGTCGAAGTTATCGTACCCTCCATCGGTGACAAGAAAAAATTGATTGATTTCTCACTGAGAAATGCCTTAGAATTCAAGCACAAAAAAGCTAAGGCCTCACCTAAAGAAAAGGTGAATGAAGCTGTTTCACAACTTCAAAATGATCTCAAATTAACAGAGCCTCCAAACCATATTGAATGTTTTGATAATAGTAACCTACAAGGCACTAATCCTGTAGCTTCTATGGTGTGTTTTAAAAAAGGCAAGCCTTCTAAAAAAGACTACAGGCATTTTAATATTAAAACCGTAGAAGGGCCTGATGATTTTGCGTCAATGAAAGAAGTTGTTTTCAGGCGTTATAAGAGACTTAATGAGGAAAACACACCATTACCTCAATTGGTAGTAATAGATGGTGGCAAAGGACAACTCAGCAGCGCATGCGCAGCTTTAAAAGAATTAGATCTCTATGGTAAGATCCCAATCATTGGTATTGCTAAGCGGTTAGAAGAAATATACTTCCCGGAAGACTCTATTCCTCTTCATATTAATAAAAAATCGTTGTCCCTTAGGTTATTGCAACATTTGAGAGACGAAGCACATCGTTTTGCCATTACATTTCATCGATTGAAACGCAGTAACGCCAGCTTTTCGACTGAATTGGAGACAATACCCGGTATTGGCAAATCAACTACAGACCTATTATTACAAAAATTCAAATCGGTAGCCAAAATCAAAACAGCTTCCAAAGAGGATTTGACTAGCATAATAGGAGCCAGCAAGGCAGGTTTAATCTATAATTTTTACCATAAAAAAAGGGGCTAAAAGCCCCTTAATATTATTCATTCCGTTGGTTTTAATATTCCCAAAGGTTATGTTCCTTTTCCATCAATTGCATCTCCCACCATTCTGAAGCCATTACAGCCTCCATTCTATTACCAGGATACATATCCACTATCGGATCGTTATCAGGATTTTCAAACTTAAATAGTGATGCTCTGAAAAGTCTTAAAGTAAAAGCATCTGCAAAGTTTTTATTTTCAGCGCTATTGTATCTGTTAATCCAGATTGCCCTTTCAGGGTGTGCTAAAAATAACTTATGTAAATCTTTGTACTTGAATACTGCCAATGGTAATTGTACACCATCAAGCGTTTCAGAAGCAGGTATCAGCAATTCGACTGATTGAATTTTATGGTATAAACGAGATCTACGTTTGTCAAAGATAACATCCTCTCTTATTCTTAGTAAACTAATTTGTCTTGGTAAAAACTCTATATCGTCACCAACACCAGGAGTTTCTTCCCAGTCGTCCGGAGACTCAGAAGGCACAGAGTTTATTTCATCAAATATCGCGGTATATACTTTTCCATCGTATTTTACCTGATCTCCCTCATAATACTCAAAGTTAGGATCCCAAGGGTCTATTTGAATACCTTCCTGAAAAACGAGTTTCTCAAGGAATTGATCCTTGCTCATTTTAGTAGTCAGGGAATCGTTGACATATATATCAGCCAATTCACCAGATTTTACCGCATCTAACAAAAATGCAGTTATTTCTCCACCACGAGCAAAGAAACCTTTATTTTGTTTCTCTTTCAGGTCAACTGTTCTCCATACAGTTCTCTTAAATAAATGTTCATATCTCGGAATAGGCTCTATAGAGTTAGGATTGTATTGCTCAACCTCACTCAACTGACCATATACCGGTATAGTGATAATACCTACTAAGACAACCGCTATAAATTTCATCAATCTCATTATACCTTTATTAATCTATTGGAATACTATAAATTTCAGTTAAAGGTTTTACTCTTTCATTTTCACCCTGGTATGTTCTTCTAACAACATTTTCAACTTTCACCACCAGGTTATCACCTTTTCTGAACAAGCTTCTCCAAGCTCTTAAATCTAAGTTCTCAGAAGTAAAGGTTTGAGCTTTAACTTGTCTGCCTGCTCTAGCCAATTTTACTTCTATTCTAGTTACTCTGTATCTCGCATCCTTAGGTACTTCTCTTGCAAAGTTTTCATCAGGCTCAGCGCCAACTTTTAAAGTAGTAAGCGATGCCGCAGGTACACCTTTTTCAAAATCAACCGGACGGCCTCTAGAGCTAATCTCAATCGATGGAGGTGGCACCTTCTTTACATCAAACGTTTCAGTACCTAAAACATTGCCTGAGTTCCTAACTGTAAGCTTTACTTTGCTTCTACCTTTAGGAATTACAGTTACAATACCTGTTCTGTTACCTTTTACAACCGTTGCTTCGTTAGATGCAAATGACGGATTGTAAGAAGTTCCTAGCGCAGGCACCTGAATGTCTAACTCATTACCACAATTCATATAAAGGGCTGACAATGCAGCTGATCTTACCTGAATTACCGGCTTAACCACAAAATACTTGTGATTAATTTTATAAGTAGAATCATTTAATTCAATTTCAGCTTCAAACGACTTCTCAGCAGTTAATGTTTTTGGATCGTAATTTCCAGCAGTAGCAGGAAACTTAATTTTACCAAATTTTACACCAGCCTCAGTTGCACTTGCCTCGAGTTCCTTCCCATTCATCATAAAGGTTGGGTTAGTACCAGAAGAAGCGGCCGTAATAAACAGGTCAGCTTCAAAGTCTGCACCTGCAGCTACCGTGTTAGAAGCAGGTCGTACAAGAGGAACCAGAATATCAAATTCAACATCCTTTGCACCCACTTGCTCGGCTAAATCTTCCATAGCTTTTTGCTCATAGGCCAATACTTCAGACTCAAGGTGGCTTATTGTTGCCATACCAGCTGCAGTTGGTGTATTTCCAAAATAATACTCAGAGAAGCTCTTCATATTTTGATTTGGATCATTTGCTGCAATTGGAATATCCTTAGCGTCTTTTGCCAAAGGTGCAAATTCACTATCACCAGTAAGTTCCTTTAACTTATTGGCATAGCTGTTCAGTCTCTTTTTTAACTCCGCTCCATTTCCTTTTTGGATCATGTGGTTGCCAACGATATCATAATCTTTGGCTCCAATTAATTGACCATTTTCATCATAACCACCCGTTATATCAGCCATAGTCTTTCGAGTTTGGTCCATATAAGCGAGTAGCTCACCGGTAATTTCTCTTACCTGTTTTGCTTTATCCAGGGCCTTTTTATCATCGGGTCTGTTACCCTTTTTTTCAACTTCTGCAGTGATAGCACCCAATGTTTTCACATTTCTTTCTCGTGCCTCCTCTCCAGATCTTCTTAAGGCCTCATCGATGAAGACGAATTTTTCGAGTACAGCGTTACTTACCTGCAATGCTAACAGTGCAGTAAGAACGAGGTACATCATACCAATCATCTTCTGTCTTGGGGTTTCTTTTCCACCAGCCATATTAGAATAATTTTATTAATGAATAAATCATATACGTGTTTTGAATTAACCTTGACCTTGCTGGCCAGGGTTGTTTCCGCCACCGCCTCTCATCGCAGTAAGCATACTTCCGTATACCCTGTTCAAAGAAGTCAGGTTTCCAGTGAGCTTATCTAATTCGTTAGCAAACGATTTAGTTTTCTCACCAGCCTTTGTCATTCCCTCTAATGCACCAGCCATATTAGTGTAAAACTTGTTCATAGCTTTCACATGGCTGTCGGCATCTTTCAACTCCATTTCATAAACAGCATTCAGTGCACTAAGATTCTTAGTCACGTTCTGAATCTGAGCGTGATACTCTTTAGAATCTTTAGTAGCGTTCGCCATTTCTCCCATTGCTTGTGCTGTGGTGGCGTAAGATTTATTCATTTCCGACAATGATTTAGAGGCGGTCTTCACATTGTTAGCGTAATCATTTGTAGCAACAGCTGCATCAGCAAGGTTTGACATCTTAGATGCTGAATCAGCCATATTTCTCATTCCTTTGCCTAAGCTTTCTACCAATTCAGGACCTATTTTTGCTTTTTCCATCATTTTATCAAGTTCCTGAGATGGAGAAGCTCCTCCTGATTTATTAGAAATTCTAGGTGCAGCAGTGCCTCCATCATAGTCTTCAGCTAACTCTGGGTAAACTTTAGACCAATCTGGTTCTGCGTGTGGTGGTTCGAATGCACTTAGGAAGAAAATGATAGCCTCTGTAGTAAGACCAATCATAAGCATAGCATTAGCACCTTCCAAGTGCAAAATCTTAAACATGGCACCTATAATTACAACTGCAGCTCCGATACCATAAATCTTAGGCATTATGGTTTTAAACATCAGTTCCGCAAATCCGCCTTTTTTTCTACTCATTGTCTTAAGGTTTTAGTTAAATGATGGTTAATTTAATGGTTCTTTTTTTCAATTCAAATTAAAATTCAGCTCCTGAAGAACGACCCAAGTGAGTCATTGCATTTCTAAAGCCAATATAAGCTCTAGTAGAGTCTTTGAATTCGTAAGTTCTTGTTCCTGTCTCAAGGTAATAAGCCACGTCCTTCCATGAACCTCCTCTAATTACTTTTTTAGGAATCACATCCGGATCATATTTATTACTACTTGGATCAGTTCTTTTATCAATGTATTGTGGGTTCAAATCCCATACTGTTGGTACAGAAATTGCGCTGAAGTCATCAAGACACCACTCCGATACGTTACCTGACATATCATACAAGCCATAATCATTGGCAAAGTATGATGCAACAGTTGCCGTATATGCAAAGCCATCGTCATAGAAGTTACCTCTTCCTGGTTTAAAGTTAGCCAACATACAACCTTTAGAGTTACGAATGTAAGGGTTACCCCATGGATATTTCGCCATATCTCTTCCTCCTCTGGCTGCATATTCCCACTCAGCCTCGTTTGGCAGTCTAAATGATGGCATTGGTACCTGACCAACACTTCTTCTGTAGTCATTCCAGTAGGCTGTTCTCCATTCAGAGAAATAAACAGCAGCATCCCAGTCTACACCTACCACTGGGTAGTCATCATAACCCGGGTGCCAGTAATAATAGTCCATAATAGGATCACCCATATGATGCGCAAAATCTTTAACCCACACTGTGGTGTCTGGGTAATAGTCACTCATAATCTTCTCTTCACCTAATACACTTACTGAATCCTCAAGTAAATGATTGATGAATTGACGATACTCATTGTTTGTTATCTCAGTATCATCCATGTAGAATGAACCGATTGTAATCTGTTTGTTGAAGTTTATTTGTGTAGAAGCAGGATCTTCATCGGCCTGACCCATGTGGAAGGTTCCTGCAGGAATAGGTACCATACCATAAGGCAGGGTCATCACCCATCCTTCACGGCCTGGAACTCCTACAAGCTCACCCTGATCGCCTCCTCCTCCGCCACCAAGGCCTAAGAGTCCACAACCTCCTAAAATTGTTGATGCCAACAACAACAATGAGTAGAAGAATCTTCTAGTAACTTTATGCATAACACTTTTCTTTAAACTCTTTAACTTAATCATCTAAGTTAAAGCCAACTAAGTTTTTGAGGTGGAAATATATATAAAAAAAATTATTTAAAATCTTCAATCTCAGTATTTCGACTGATATTTCTACATTATATATTTTACAAATTGTATAATTTCTTATTAAAAGCAAAATATTTTTTATCCTTAATGTCTAAATCTTGGGGTACGAACTACCTTCTTGCCACTGCCTGGATTTACAGGTAATTGATAACTCACCAATATCTCATGAGACGTTGGCTGCTTCGCATCCTGATCTTTAATTACATATCCGAAGGAATAGCCAAAGCTTAACGACTTATCTTTCAGAAAATTGTATCCAAGTAATGCATTAATATCTTCAGACTGTCTAAATGACAATCCAACCCAAATTTGATCTTTATAATACCCCATAGCACCGAGCATTACATTGTATTGATTAAAATCTGTTTGTACTAATAAAGAAGGTTCGAGGGTAACATCAAAATTTACTTCATGAATATACCCTAAAGTTAGGTAGGCATGATTTTCTAACGCGTTTTTAACGGCATCAACACCAAAGTTGAATTCTGATTTAAGTAAGTGAGCAAAGCTGGCACCTACATAATATTTTTCAGATCTAAAGTAAACACCCATTGCCATGTCAGGGCGTATTTGAGATTCGCTACTATTGATAATAACAGGATCTGGATTATCAATAGCCCTGTATTGTCCTTTATCTATTGACTGAGCGAGTAAGCCTAGCCTTAGACCAAAGCTCAGTTTTGAGTTTTTAATACCTAAGTGATAGGCGAATGAGCCTTGTACCTGAAGGTTGTTAACAGGACCTAAATTATCATTGACGATATGTGCTCCAAAACCACTATTGAACTTATATATAGGAGTAGTCATACTCAAAACCTGAGTAGTTGGGGCAGACCCATCATCAAACGTTGGCTGATAACCAAGCCATTGTGAACGGTGTACCAGAGAAATCTGAGTTATCCCCTCAACACCCGCAAAGGCAGGATTATAATACAACTGGTTCTTCATGTAATATGAGAACTGGGCATCTTGTTGGGCGTTTGCCGTGTTAAGACTAAAAAATAATGCCCCTAACCATATATAAAAAATGAACTTTCGCATAAGCTTAAGTTAAAAGCAGTCTTAAATATAATGTTTTTTTGACAATACATTCAAGCTTCTGCCTGCAAAAATGGTCAGCTAATCGAATATTTAACAAATAGTTAAACTATTTGATACCATTAGCTTTCTTGATATACAACTCCAAGGCCCCCGTCATAGACGGAGCATTAGGCAAAGGAGCCTCAATATCAATGATCATATCATTATCCTTTACGGCTCTCGCAGTAGTAGGACCAAATACAGCAATTCTTGTCTTATTCTGCTCAAAGTCAGGGAAATTCACTAATAGAGAATTTATTCCTGATGGGCTATAAAACGCAAGAATGTCATAATACACATTCGTTAAATCAGAAAGATCACTAGCAACGGTTCTATAAATAATAGCCTCGCTGAAATTAAACCCGTTTTTATCTAAAAACTCCGGGATATCATCTTTCCTAATATCTGAGCAAGGAAACAGATACTTTTCATTCTTATGTTTTTTAAGAATTTCTATAAGCTCAGCAGCCGTACGGTGGCCAGTGAATATCTTTCGTTTCCTTATGACAATATATTTCTGTAAATAATTAGCAGTTTGCTCTGAAATACAAAAGTATTTCATGTCTGCTGGCATCTCAATTTTCAGCTTTTCGCAAATATCAAAGAAGTGATCTACTGCATTACGACTAGTAAAAATTATAGCCGTATGGTTTAGTATATCAATCTTTTGCTGACGAAATTCTTTTATAGAAACTGGATCTACCTGAATAAATGGACGAAAGTCAATGGTTAGATTGTACTTTTCCGCCAATTTGAAATAGGGAGAATTTTCGTCTTTTGGTTTGGGCTGAGAAACGAGAATGCTTTTCACTTCGCGCATTCTATCTTTCACTTGATCGGTCATAGCTTCACTCAACATTTACTTCTTTAAAAGCAATCAGAAAGGTTGATTAAATCCTAAAAATAATATTATACCTAGTGGTATAATTTCTGTGCCGCAAAGGTATGAAAATAAATGTAAAAATTTATACGATGCTGAGTTCATTAATTTAAACATTATAAGTAGTGACCTCAAAGCAACCAGGATAAGGAGTATGGTGAATAAGGTGGTATAGTACCCAGAAATGGTGATTTCGAATCCCAAATAAGAAACCACAACTATGCATAGTATTGCAAGAAAACTAAAGAAACCGAGCCTTATGTAGTTGAAATAATGCGATGGTAAAAATGCCTTAATATTGAAGAGGTTAGTGAAGTTTATCACCACCAGATATTTTAAAATCAACCATAAGAAAATGATGGCAGTGGCTTGTAACCAAAGCCAAATGAGTGAAACAGTAGTATCTATTTTGATAGAAATGCTAAACCTGGCCAGATAAAATATTGTAACCAATAAAAGTCCCGTAGTTAAACTAAATAACAGATAGAAGAGCACATTGATTCTATTGAATGGCCTACTCTTTAAAAGGTTCTCATCTATCTCACGAATAGCCACGGCTCTTTCGAAGCGAAAAAAATCAGCAGCCACCCTGGGATAATAGTTATACAATGTTGCACCGAAGAGTCCTAAAGTAAGGAGTCCGATAATTAAGAAGTTTTGAAATGAGCTGACGTCTCCTCTCTGCTGTAAAATAATTACCTCGCTTTCACTGAGCTGACCTTCCGTAGCTTCAACAATAGAAAAGAGGCTTGCATTGATGTTTTCAGCATCCAGTGTTGGACTATAAAAAGTTACCTCAATCTCCTTTCCATATTTATTAAATATTTCTTCGGTATTCCAAATTAAGTCAGTGGTCGGATCTACTCTCTGAACCAATTTTTTATCAATGAATAAAGAGAACTTCTTTTCAGTGCTAATAATTAAAAGTAATCCGTTTTGCTGATCCCTATCTAACTCAAAATGAATAGCAGAGCCCTTAAATTGCCTGGAATCTATGAGTGGCAGGTATGCCTCAGAAGCTTCATCAAAAAAGTATGCTTCCGACATCAGATTTTGAACCATCAGCGTATCAGCATCAGTCTGTGCCGATAAGCAATGACCATACAATGATAATATGAAAAGGACGATATATTTAGCTGACTTACCCAAGCATGAAATTTGTCGCAATTTATCAGAAATTAGCCACATAACCGAAATGAAACTTGGAAAGGCTGAAACTTAAGGGCTGCTCATCAGATTTGCCTAAGGCGTATACCAAGTTTAATCTTCCTCTTTTTGTTTGCAAACTAAGACCAGCCCCAACTCCCAGCGGGTAATCTTCAAATCGATTTTGTTTCAAATTATAGTACATATATGACTGGTCGGCAAAAAGAAAAAAGTAAGATGCCTGATCATAATGGTATCGCAACTCTGCTGTACCAACGGCATATTCTGATGCGAAGTAAAAGCTTTCGTTAAACCCTCGGACCGACTCGATGCCTCCTAAACGAAACAAGTCGTTTAAAAACAATTGGTCGTTAATAAGTTTGCCCCCATTAAATTTTAAGGCAATTCCCAAAGATTTTGATAACGATCGGTACCATTCAAGTTTTGAATGAAACAAGTACTGGGTTGATTTCTCATTTAAATTCACCGTCTGTATCTCATCTAAATTTCTCAATGTCTTGTTGCCTATGGCTGCTTCAAAGTATGTCAGAAGCCCATTCGGAACTCTGGTAGCAGAAACATTTCGGTATTGATGACTTAATCCATAATAAGTGATATTAAAATCTGTGATTTCATCAACTCGGGAGTCCTCTGAGTTTTGCCTGTCAGTATCATTTAATAATAATCTCGAAGACTCAAGTCGTGTAAAAAAAGACAGCCAATGATTTGATGGTGTATATTGAAACTCAAACCTTCCTTTTCGATTTACAAACGTGCTATCCTCTTTTAATAAGTAGAATGAGGATTCAAAATGCAACGGTGAGTGAAAAAGGTTTGGGTGTCTGTAACCCATGTCGAGCAACTGTGATTTTGGCTTTAAGCTTTGCCAATGCACATCAATTCTTTTTCCAGAATTAAAAATATTATTTAACACCATATCAAACTGGCCGGTGATAAGTGTACTACCATCTGACTTTTCGTTGGGTAGAAAACCTATGATGCCATCAATCTGATTGCTCTTGATTTTTTCGAGGTTCAAATGAACAGTAGCTACCTCATTTTGAAAAGTTATGGTGGGCCTTTCTTTTAATTTGATAAACTGTAGGTTTTTAATCTTTGACTCAATACGGTCTACAGCCTCCTGATTGAATGGTTGTTGAGGTGTAATTCCTAAATATGCTTGAAGCCATTCTTTTTTTACTGCTCCATTGCCACTGAGACTTAAAGAATCGAATGTGATAAATGGACCTGGGTTATAATTAATACTCGCCTTTACTTCGGAATCATTTATTTTGATCGAATCTAACTGTAGCGAAGCAAAAGGAAAGCCGGTATTTTGACTTAATTTTAAGATGCCTTCTACCAACTTACCAAATCTCTTGGGCTCGAATGGCTTATCTTTAAAATGCTTCTGATTATATCCTGATTTTGAATAAAGTACTTCAGGCAAATTACCGGGAGCTAAATCAAGCCAGGTATATTGGTTTCCAATATGTACGTCTATGATTCTTACGCCTGACGAATCATACGTCTGCCTTCCAGACATAGCTAACAAATACCCATCTGACCTAAGTTCATTGATGGCTTTTTCTACTTTTAAGGCAAATTGCGTTGTGTCGGAAAAAGAAAAGTTAACTGCTCTTTGAGGCTGCTCAGCATCTAAATATCTGATTTGTGCTTTTTTCTGACCTAAAGCCAGTTGAGTAGCACAACAAAGAATTACAATATATACAAGCCCCTTGCTCAAATCACATATTTTTGCAATGTAATTTACAGATAACGATTTGGCTGGCATATACATTCACATACCTTTTTGCAAACAGGCTTGCTTTTATTGTGACTTTCACTTTAGCACAAACCAAGCACTCCAGGATGAACTGGTAAATGCAATCTGTGCTGAGCTTGAGTTGCAAAAAAATTATGTAGCAGGAGAAACAATTAATACAATTTACTTTGGTGGAGGCACACCTTCGTTGCTCACCCAAAAGCAGATAGAAAATATTTTAAACACAATTGCACGTAATTACCTTCTAACTGACAAACCTGAGATAACCCTGGAAGCCAACCCGGATGATCTTAGTGCTCAGAAACTCCACGATTTAAAGTCATCTGGTATCAACCGACTCAGCATCGGTGTGCAGTCATTTGATGATGAAGTATTGAAATTCTTAAATAGAGCACACAATGCAGGGGAAGCCAAACGATCTATTCTGGAGGCTCAAAAAATAGGGATTGAAAACATTAGTATAGATTTGATTTATGCTATCCCTAACAGAAATGACGCTCTTTGGCAAAAAGATATTGAACATGCACTCAGCTTAAGGCCCAAGCACATTTCCAGTTACTGCCTCACTATTGAACCGCAAACGGTGTTTGGTCATCGCGCCAATAAGGGATTACTGAAGCCCATGGATGACGAAGTAGAAGCACGACAGTTTGAAATTTTGCTAAATGAATTAGAAATTGGAGGATTTGAACAGTACGAAGTTTCAAACTTTTGCCAGTCAGGGTTTGAGTCTAAGCATAACTCTTCTTACTGGAAGCAGCAGATATATTTGGGGGTGGGCCCTAGTGCGCATTCTTATAATTTGGAAAACCGGCAGTTTAATATTAGCCACAATAAAAAATACATAGACAGCATAACCATTGGTAAGGTGCCTTTTACACTTGACAAATTGACACGTGAAGACATGATCAACGATTATTTGCTAACTACTCTCAGAACTAAATGGGGAGCAGATATCAAACGACTCAAATCGGATTTTGATTATAACTTATTAGTTGAGAACAGAAGCTACATTGATAATCTATTGCACAATGGATTAGCATCATTGCCTAATGATCATCTGGTTTTAACAAAAGATGGGTTACTTTTAGCTGATAAAATTTCATCAGATTTGTTTATAGTATCGTGAAAATTTCATTTAAATACAACGGCCATTTGCTCAATGCAGACCTTTCTGCACCTATAGATATTTCTATTCCAATAGGTCGCGAGGACAATCCGAATTGCTATTGGGCAGAAGGGGTGGCTTTTAATACTATTACCATGGGTGATTTTGTTGGTAATGTTGCCAAGGGAGGCCCTGTCAACTATGAAAAGCTGGTAATTACCCCACATGGCAATGGCACGCATACTGAATGTGTTGGTCATATAACAGCAGATGCAAAAGCCACAATTCATCACCAATTGAGCACATCACATTTTGTTTGTCAACTCCTATCCATTGAGCCCATAAAAAAGGATGATGATTTAATTATAAGCTTTGAGTCGTTTGAAAGGCATTGGAATGATAATATTCAAGCCCAGGCAGTGGTAATAAGGTCACTCCCTAACAACTCCTCAAAAAAAACTCGTAAATACTCGGGCACAAACCCGCCCTATTTAGATGCTAAAATCACACAGTTTTTAAACAATAAAGGGGTTGACCATCTCATCGTGGACTTACCTTCTGTGGATAAGGAAGTAGATGGCGGAAAGCTCGCTGCTCACAAATCTTTTTGGGGCGTACCACAAAACATCAGACAAGAGGCGACCATCACAGAACTTGCCTTTATTGACAATAAGGTTTGGGATGGTATTTATCTATTAAATCTACAAACGCTTAATATAGAGGCCGATGCCTCACCCAGCAGACCAGTTCTCTACAAAATCAGTGGTTTTTAAATAAAAAAGCCCTTTTTTTGTTTAATAAATTATCTACATGAATTCTGAGGAAAAAAAGGCTTACTTACTTTTAAAATCTGTCATCTTCCATTATCACGGGCTTGATGAAGATGAAAAACAAAACCTCAGAGAGACTGCGGAAGAGTTGGATGGTGCTGAGGAACTAAAATGGGCCAATGAATTTATTGCAGAAGATTATTTCAACTCATTTGATCGTGCTCGGGATTATCTCAATGATGTAATCGGTGACTACTCTAAAGAAAAGCGTGTGGCTCATATCGAAATGGTATGGCAAGCGAATAATCTAAAGGGCTATGTTACGGAACTGGAAGCAACTGCTATGTTCAAGCTAGCTAAAGACTGGAAAGTTGAGAGTGAGCTTATCGAGCTTGTAAAAAATCAAGCCAACTCATAAGGACAATCTTGACCTAAAGACTCATCATTTCTTTGAACTTGGCTGCCTGCCGTCTGCTTACCTCTACTTTATCACCTCCTTTAAGTTTAACCATCAGCCCACCGTTGAACCAGGGCTCAATACTCTCAACCCAGCTAAGGTTAACAATGTGCTTTCTGCTAGCTCTGAAAAAGCTCCTTGTGTCTAATTTTTCGTCCAGGGCGTTTAATGATTTATGTATCATTGGTCTGTTGCCATCAAAATAGACTTTGATGTAGTTACCATCAGACTCAAATAGTCTGATATTGGCTAGGCTCACAAACCAGCACTTGTCACCATCTTTCACAAACACCTGATCGTCTAATGTAAGGTTTTTGTCATCAGAAGATTTTTTAGACTTCTCCTCAGGCAGTTTGCTTATGCTTTCCTTAAGCCTTTCTGGTTGAATAGGCTTGAGCACATAATCCAAAGCATTTACCTCAAATGCTTTTAAAGCGAACTCATCATATGCTGTAGTGAAAATTACTTTCGGCACATTATCAAGCATCTCTAACAACTCAAAGCCTGTTTTTCCAGGCATTTGTATGTCAAGAAACAACAAATCCGGGTTTGTTTTTTGTATCAGCTCATATGCATCATCGGCATTTGCGGCTTCTCCAACAATTTCAATGTTTTTATACTCTTCCAGCAAGTTGTTGAGTTCTTTACGTGCTAGTCTCTCATCGTCTATAATTAGTGCTCTCATGCGTGTTGATTTTTTGGGATAATCAATTCAGTAACAACCATATTTTGATCTGTATTATACATCTTAAAAGAGGCCTGCCCACCATACAATAGATTTAATCTTTTTCTTGTGTTTTTTAAACCAAGGCCACCTTTTTCAATTTTACTGCCGTTTAATATGGTCAAATGTCCGCTATTTTTAATTAATATTTTCAGTTTATCTTGCTCAATCGTGGTGGCGAGTTTTACCCAACCACCTTCTTTAAGTTTGGAAATCCCATGTTTAACACCATTTTCTACTAAAGTCTGTAGCATCAAAGGTGGTACATAAAATTCGTAGCTTTTAGGGTCAATGTCAAACTGGGTCTTAAGCCTTTCTTCAAATCTTATGTGCTCAAGACCCAGGTAATCTTTAACTGTTTTAAGTTCAGTTTCAAACCTGGTCAGCCTCTTCTTATCCGAAGCTAAAGAGCTCCTCAAGATAGAGGAAAGTTGTGTAATGGAATTTTTAGATTTAATAGGGTTTTCATCTACCAATGCTCTAATGCTATTTAGTGCATTAAAAATAAAATGTGGGTTGAGCTGTGACTTAAGGTTGTTAAGTTCTATTTCATGAATAGCCGCCTCATGCTTTAATGATATATTATACTGCTCAAAATAATGATATATGAAGTATAATACCGACCATACAAATAAGATCACACTATAAACAAAAGACAGCCCTAATATATTGACTAAGTTAAAAGCCGCTTTAGGATTAAAAATACCTAATGGAATAGAAGCCAACATCCGGGCAAAATAAATGGCCAGACCTATTACCAAAATGGCAATTAGTATTCTAGGAATCAGCCTTACCATATTTAAAGCCAACCAGCCTTTGTTTACAATAACAGTTCTAAATAAATGTGTGAATAGCAAGAAAAGTGCAGCTTCTGCAAACCAGAATATGATTTGGCTAGAACTTAAAGATTGACCTAAAAATACCAGAAACCCTACAATTTGAACTAACGCAAATGTAAACCACCCTCCCAGCTGCAAAGACCAATATAGTTTTAACTTATTCATTGCTCAGAGCAAATCTAGCTGAATTGACGCTAACCTTATTTCTAAATTTTACCAGTGGGTTTAAAAATACTTTGAAAGGAATCAGCCATCTGTACGTACCAGGAAGAAAAATATAAATGCTGTTGCAAAAATAAGTACCCACGACAGTATGCTGCTAAACTTTTTATCTACTATGTACCGCTCTTCTTTGATGAGACCAACAAGTAGAAAAGCAGCACCAGCACACGCATAGAGTGCAAACTCCCAGTATTCTTTTATGTAGACCTGATATAGGCTAAAAGCCCCCATGAGCGCTCCGACCAGGTATTGTAATGTTGCCCCTTTCATACGTTTATGTCTTCTCTAATTTTATTTTTAGGGATAAACTTACGTATAATGAGTCTGGTGCCCTTGTCGTAGGTGAAATAATTCCACACCCAGTTGCTGAAGACTATGATTTTATTTCTGAAGCCTATAATAGAAACCAAGTGTACGAACATCCAGATTAGCCATGCAGCAAATCCGCCCACTTTCATCTTGCCAATATCAGCCACTGCTTTATTTCGGCCAATAGTAGCCATAGCTCCATTGTCTTTGTACTTAAAGGGCTTCAGCGGTTTTTCTTTTAAAAGTAGCTTAAAGTTTTCTGCCAAATGCTGTCCTTGTTGTATGGCCACCGGAGCCAACATAGGGTATCCTTTCGGAAATTCGTCCGTCTTCATGGAGGCGATGTCACCGATGGCAAAAACATTTTCTAGACCTTCTACCATATTGTACGCATTGACTTTAATTCGCCCATGCTCAATTGCTTCTTCGTTTATTCCTTTTGGAAAATTTCCTTTTACCCCTGCCGCCCAAATCAAAGTATGTGTGTTGATCGTTGTGTCATCACCTAAATGAGCCACTTTACCATCATATGACTTTACCATAGTATTGAGCCTGACATCCACATGAAATTTGCTTAAATAACGGAGGGCTCTGTCACCAGATTCAGTTGACATGCCTTGCAAAAGGCGTTTGTCCCCCTCAAGTAAAGTGATCTTCATTTGATCGAAATCGAGCTCGGGGTAATCACCGGGAAGAATATTTTTTTTAAGCTCACCCATGGCACCGGCCACTTCAACTCCCGTTGGTCCGCCTCCAACAATTACGACATTCATCCTTGATGCCAGCTCATCAGCATCGGTGGTGATATTTGCCGCTTCGAAGTTTTGTAAAATATGACTTCTTAAGTCTAATGCCTGAGGAATCTGCTTGAGTGGAAAACCATTTTGCATGATTGACTCATTACCAAAGTAGTTTGTTTGAGAACCTGTGGCAAGCACTAAGTAATCGTAGTCAACTTCACCGATTTCAGTTGAAATTGTTTTACTATCAGGATTTATGCTATAAACTTCTCCCATTCTAAAAAAGAAATTCTTAACAGGCTCGAGTTGCTTTCGTAATGGGTCGGCTATAGAATCTGGTTCTAAACCTGCGGTTGCCACCTGGTAGAGTAATGGTTGAAAAGTATGATAATTATTTCTATCAAAAAGGACTATTTGAACCGGTTGATTTTTAAGCTTTTTTATCAGTTTAATTCCGGCAAAGCCACCTCCAATGATTACGATCCGTGGGTTTTCTGATGACGGTAATGGCACTTTTTGCATAGTCTTGATTTTACTTTTGCAATCTACATTCTTTACCTCGTAACGAGATCGTATGCCAGTATGTTTTAGAAGTTTTTTGTAGGGGGTGGGAACTCTTTTATCATGAAACAGCTTTTATTAATAAGCAATTTTCGTAGTTGATAATTTTCAAGGTTTTGGTTGAATAAAAATGCCGCTCAATGAGCGGCATTTTTTGTTTTCTTTAATTGATATTAATAATGCTATTGTAATGAATCAATGAATTTCATTGCACTTGGTCCCAGGTTATTCATAATTATCTTCTTGTAACCTGAAGTTGGCAAATAGCCTTTCATAAATTCCGCCAAAAGTGGTGCCCAGTCATTAGACGCTGGCATAATTATACCAAACTGTTCGGTTTGGTCATCTCCGGCCGGATGTCTCTTAATTGGTTTTCTGTTCTGCACTGCATCGAGGTAATACGTAAAATCTACATTAGTAAATTTCTTAGGATCGCTAATCACCTTATTTACTGCCTGCTGAAATGAAGGCACATATTCTATTTTCATCTCTGGAAAATGACTAGCTTTTAAGTCTAATAACCTCTTCTCATTGGTAGAGTTTTTAACCGTTACGGCAGTCATTCCGGCAAAGACTGTCCCCATTTTGGTTAAGTCGTTGAGTGTAGCAACGGAACTGTTTGTGATAATCATACCAATGTTGGTAATGTAAGGCGGGCTAAAGTTGTACACCTGTTTTCTTGCTTCAGTAATGGTCGTGTTACTCAGGCCAAATACACCACCTTGAGCATTTTTGACAGTTTCGAGAAATGTGGTGAAGTTATTGGCGTCCTTATTGACATACTTAACCGTCACATTAATTTTTTTGCTGTTTTCCACCCATTCTTCAAAAGCTTTCATGATATCGAAGGTGATACCAGATTTATTGGCTGAAGCAAAGCCCGGGGCTTCTGAATAGGTGGTAATCCATGTGGCGTTACCACTTTTACTAGCTGAAGAGTAGGTAGTTCCCATGAGCTGCTGCGCATGTGAAAAGCTGATCGTAGCAATCAGCACAAGGGTTAAAAATGATTTTAAATACTGCATGACTATAGTTTCTTAGGTTTTAGGCCTACAAACTAGTGTAATATTTTATTTAAACCTTTTTGATGTAATAAAAACGGCAGTTTTTAACCAATTTCCTGCTTTAAAAACTGAGCTGTGTAGCTTCCTTTGATATTAATAAGTTCCTCAGGTGTGCCTTGGGCAACTATTTCACCTCCTCCGGCACCGCCTTCAGGGCCAAGGTCAATAATATAGTCTGCTACCTTGATCACATCCATGTTGTGCTCAATGATAAGTACGGTATTTCCTTTGTCTACAAGCCTGTTGAGCACATCTAGTAGGTGTTGTATATCCTGAAAGTGTAGTCCTGTGGTAGGCTCATCCAGAATATACATTGTTTTACCAGTGTCTTTTTTAGAAAGTTCGGTAGAAAGTTTTACACGCTGGGCCTCGCCCCCTGATAACGTAGTTGCATGTTGTCCGAGGGATATATAATCGAGGCCTACATCATGTAAGGTTTTTATTTTTCTTAAAATTTTTGGCTGATGTTCAAAGAATTTCACTGCCTCCTCCACAGTCATTTCCAATACATCTGAAATCGATTTCCCCTTAAATCTGACTTCCAGTGTTTCTCTGTTGTATCGCTTACCCTTACATGTTTCGCAAGGCACATGTACGTCAGGCAAGAAATCCATCTCGATTAATCTAAGGCCGGCTCCTTCACATGTTTCACAACGACCACCTTTTACATTAAAAGAAAAACGCCCCGGCTTGTAGCCTCTGATTTTTGACTCAGGTAGCTCAGAAAACAACGCTCGAATTTCGGTAAACACTCCCGTATAGGTGGCAGGGTTAGATCTTGGTGTACGTCCAATAGGCGATTGGTCTACTTCAATTACTTTATCGAGATTTTTAATTCCATCTACCTTTTTATAAGCCAAAGGTTCTTTCCTTGATCTGTAAAAAGTTTGGTTTAAAAGTGGAAATAAGGTTTCATGAATCAATGTTGACTTTCCACTGCCTGAAACTCCTGTGACAAGCGTAAGGGTGCCTAAAGGTAATTTAAGGTCAACATTTTTTAAGTTGTGTCCCGTTGCGCCAAGCAATTTAAGTGTGTTTCCACTGCCTTTACGTCTTTCTTTGGGCACCTCTATATTTCTCTTGCCTTTAAGGTAATCGGCAGTCGCACTGTTTTGAGCAAGAAAATCTTCGGGAGAGCCATGCGCAACTATACTTCCCCCGTGTCGTCCAGCTCCCGGACCAATATCAATGATATGGTCAGACTCCATCATCATGTCTTTATCATGCTCTACCACAATGACTGAATTGCCTAAATCACGTAAATCTTTTAAGGCCTTAATAAGTTTGACGTTGTCACGCTGGTGCAGGCCAATACTTGGCTCATCAAGAATGTATAACACACCTACGAGTTGCGTGCCTATCTGTGTGGCAAGTCGTATGCGTTGTGCCTCACCACCAGAAAGTGTTCTTAACGGCCTATTTAGATGTAAGTAGTCGAGGCCCACATCAAGTAGGAATCCTATTCTTTTTCTAATTTCTTTCAGAACCTCGGCAGCGATTACATTTTGCTTTTCGGAAAGTCTCTCTTCAAGACCTGTAAACCATTCTCCTAAGGTCTTAATATCCATTTCGGCAAGCTGTCCAATATTTTTATCTGCAATAAAGAAGTGTAGCGATTCCTTTTTAAGCCTTAGACCGTTACACTCTGTACATTGCTGTACTACCGTAAAATCATTTATCCATTTCTGAATTTTCTCAGACCCTCCATCCTTTTGCTTCTCCAAAAACTTGATGATCCCCTCAAACATAGTATTCCAATCGGTACCTGGGTATTTAACTGACTTAACAGCGACTGGGACGTCATCACCATACAATAGAACGTCAACTACTTCCCTGGGAAGTTTATTGATAGGAGTGGTAAGATTAACCTTAAACCTTTTTAGTATGGCTTCGATCTTTTTAAAAATCCAGATATCACGAAATTCGCCAAGCGGTAATATCCCTCCTCGACTGATGCTCAATGAACCATCGGGTATAACAGATTCTTCCGTGATTTCTTCGGTAACGCCTAGTCCGTTACAAGTAGGGCACGCACCATATGGAGAATTAAACGAGAAAGAGTTTGGAGCAGGCTCATCGTAAGAAAGACCCGAAGTAGGATCCATTAAAAATTTTGAAAAATGATGAATGATACCCTCCTGGTCGAGTAACATCAATACTCCTTTGCCTTCTTTTAATGCAGTAGCTAAAGACTGACTGATTCGGTACCGATCATCTTTACTTACAACTACACGGTCGATCACCACTTCGATATCGTGTGTCTTGTATCTATCAACCTGCATTTTAGGCACCAATTCCTGCAACTCACCATCTACTCGTACACGTGCGTAGCCTGACTTTCTAACCTGTTGGAAAAGCTCTCTGTAATGACCTTTTCTACCTTTAACTATCGGTGCCAATATGGTGAGCTTCTGTTTATCAAAAGCAGCGAGAATATGATCCAAAATCTGGTCTTCAGACTGCCGAATCATTTTTTCACCTGTTTTGTATGACACAGCATCACCTGCTCTGGCAAATAAGAGCCTCATAAAGTCATAAATCTCCGTGACTGTACCTACAGTAGATCGTGGATTTCGAGAAGTTGTTTTTTGCTCGATAGAAATTACCGGGCTCAGACCATTGATCTTGTCAACATCGGGTCGTTCCAAATTTCCCATGAAGGACCTAGCATAGGCAGAAAAACTTTCCATATATCGTCTCTGCCCTTCAGCATATATAGTATCAAAAGCTAATGATGACTTTCCACTTCCGCTTATGCCAGTAATAACAACAAGCTTATTACGTGGGAAAGAGATGTTGATATTTTTAAGGTTATGCTCTCTGGCTCCGATTATTTCAATGCAGTCGTGTCCGGTGATGTCAAATTCTTCTGTGTTGGCTTCCTTTTCTGTGATCATATAAGGGTCTACTACATTGATTTTTAAGAATCTACAAAATTGAGGTATAGAATGTTTAATTACAACTCAATTGGAAATATTGCCAAATAAAGTAACGGCCTGAAAGAAGGTAAGTTATAATTCAAAATGGCCGGTTTAAAACCCTGAAAGGACTGGGTGGTTTAATATTAAAAAGTGGTCTGTGAGACACAGACCACGGGTATTCAAATTCATCGGGCTGTAGCCACCTGATGGTATTAACACATACTAACAACAGCCACCACCATCATAGTGGAATGTTGAATCGGAAACATAAATGTCAGCTCTATTGAGAGTTGATAGCGCACCGGCTGTTTTATCACAAACAGACAACGGCTGATTTGGCATCAACACATGGCCTTTATGGTCGTCAAAGTACTCTTCCTGACCGTAATAGATCGCTGTTTTGCCAGTAAACACGCAAGGGCCATCATCTGGAATCGGATCTTTTATAGCGCATACCTCCACACTCTCTATAAATATGTTTTCATTCGTGTCGTAATGTTTAGGATCAAGCATGCGGTAAGGCCTTCTCGCTCTTATCTCAACGGTGCCAAAGCCTACTTCTGTGATCATTTTGATGTATTCGTCAAGCGGCAAAGCTCCACTTAAACAGAGTGCTCTGAGCCTTTCGTCCTGTTTCAGGTTTTCGGGCATCGCCTGATTACAGATTGGGTCAGAAAGCACCAGTCTCCCGTGAGGCTTAAGCACACGGTACATTTCTTTCAGTGCTTTCTTCAAGTCTTCTGTATCGAAAATATTGAACAAACAATTTTGAGCTGCTACATCAATCGATTCGTCTTCTACGGGTAGGTCTAACGCATCACCTTTTCGTAAATCGACAAACTCAGATTTAAACCATGGATTTAGTTTTTCTGCTGCTTTAAAGTTTTCTCTACTCGCAGTCAGCATTTCATCTACCACATCCAAGCCAATTACACCTTTCGGTTTTCTACTGAAGTATGAAAACTGTAACAACTCCATACCTCCACCAACACCGACATATAGTATGTTTGGGTTGTTTACCAGATCCCGTGGGTTTACCGTACTGCCACAACCATAATTCATATCCAGCATCTTTTTAGGAATATCCAGGTTTGGCAGTTGCCAAATAGGTGTGGTGGTACAGCATAAGCCCACATCTGGGTTTTCTGCAGCTTTACGATATACGTCTTTGGTTGTTTCTAAATAAGTTTCCAAGTTATAATTGGTTTATTAATTCTATGTATAAATCAGTCAATTCAACTTCTGCTTCACCGGCAATTTTTATAATCTCTTCAATATTTACGGCCTGCAAATTATCAGGGTCACAATCATCTGTAAGTACTGAAATGGCGCAGCATGGCAGGCTCATATGATTAGCGACAATCACTTCAGGAACAGTAGACATACCCACTGCATCTGCTCCAATATTTCTTAAGTATCTATACTCTGCACGGGTTTCAAGGTTTGGGCCTATCACCGAGACATAAACACCTTTTCTCAGCGTTATGCCCTTATCCATTGCAATTTTTTCAAGCAGATCGTTCATGCCTTTGTCATAAGGCGCACTCATGTCCGGAAAACGCGGGCCTAACTTATCCAAATTGGGTCCTCTCAACGGATTATCGGGCTGTAGGTTGATGTGGTCATCGATAACCATAAGTTCTCCTTTTTGCCAGGAGAGGTTCATGTTTCCGGATGCATTAGAAATAAGTAAATGACTTATGCCCAACATTTTAAGCACTTTGATGGGAAAAGTGATCTGTTGCATGTCATAACCTTCATAATAATGGAAGCGCCCTTGCATGGCTATCACTTTTTTATCACCAACGGTGCCATAAATTAACTTACCACTATGAAACTCAACAGTGGCAATTGGGAAATTGGGTATTTCGGTATAGTCTATTTCTTTCTCTACCTGAATTTTTGACACAAACCGGCCTCCCAGCCCTGTACCCAGTACAACTCCAATATCAGGTTTTGAAAACCCATTGTCATTTAAAAAATCCGTGGTTTCCTTTATCTTATCTAACATGTATTTTTTTAAGAGAAATTATGCTACCGTACCCTGACAACTTGATCCAGCGCCAGCAGTACAACCATAGCAATGTTGATTAATGATTATGTTTCTTTCCTCGAGCTTTTGTAAATCGAAGTCTTTGATATGCTGACCAGCTTTCTTGTCAACCTTAAGGTCTAGCATTTGATTAAAATCACAGTCGTACATATGCCCATCATAATCGATGGATATTGTATTTCTACACATCACACCTTTTACAGCGGCAGGGTTGAAAGCATGAATAAGCTTTTCCATGTACTCTTCATAATTTTCGGTGCGAACGAGAAACTCTAAAAATCGTGCTATCGGTAGGTTTGTGATTGTAAATAAGTTGTCGAAAGTGATGTCATAATTTGCCTTTAGCTCTTTCTTAAAATCAGCTTCCAGCGCTGACTGGTCGCCAGGTAGAAATGCTCCACTTGGGTTATAGACTAAATCCAGGCCTAAACCTGAACCTTCTATGCCATAACCAACAGCATTTAGCATCTGCAGCGCTTTGATCGATTTATCAAATACACCTTCCCCTCGCTGACGGTCTGTTTTTTCTGGTTGGTAAAAAGGTAGTGAGGATATTACCCGAACTTTGTTCTTTTTAAAAAATTCTGGCAGGTCATTGTATTTAGGATTTGCCAGTATGATCGTAAGGTTTGATCTGACTATGATTTCTTCAACACCAGCTTTGTTGGCTTCTTCGACAAACCACCTAAAATCAGGGTTCATTTCTGGTGCACCACCGGTTAAATCCAATGTGTGAATTTTAGTTTTTTTTATGATGTCAATACATTGCTGCATCGTCTCCCGTGTCATGATCTCCTTTCGGTCAGGTCCGGCATCTACATGACAGTGTTTACACACCTGATTGCACATGTATCCGACATTTACCTGGAGTATTTCTATGCTTGTTGGCTTTAGCGGGAAATCTCCAAGTGGAGTGATCTTATCCTTAAACGTAGGCAACTTACCTTCACCAAATATGCCGTTTGAAAGCAATTTAAGCTGCACTTGGGTATCTGATAAATCGTGGTGTCTTGCTTGTAATGACTTAATCATAAAAAATAAAATTCCTTTCTCTACATTTCCAATTTCTTCACTTTGTTCATCATTTGTACGCCATGTACGAGCGATGCACCTCCTCTAATAGCTGTTGCCACATGCACTGCCTCCATCATTTGCCCTTTGGTCGTTCCTTTTTCCAAAGAATCTGAAGTATAAGCATCGATGCAATATGGGCATTGAACCGTATGTGCTACGGCTAATGCAATTAATGATTTCTCTCGAGCTGATAACTCCCCTTCTTTGAATACATCTCCATAATAATCGAAGAATTTTTTGGCCAGTTCTGGTCCAAATTCAGCTACATCTCCAAATTTTTTGAGGTCTGCAGGATCGTAGTAAGTCTTTTCCATAAAATAGTTTTATGCGCTAGAAATATGTTGAATAACGGTAATCGAACCGTTATGTTAAAGATAACAAACAAGTAATGCTATCTATGTCAACCGAGAGACAATAGATTTACGAAATTAAGCTGATTTATGGATTTACCGGGATAGCAATTCTATAAGTCTTTCGATTTACATCAAGTTTATCTTTTCGCAACCATGGGTTATGGCGCTTTAGCAATTTGTAATTGATGCCCTGATCTTTAGCAAATTTCACTAGATCATTAATGTCTTCATTTACTTCAACATATCTGAGGTCTTCCTGATCGTACAAGTGCTCATCATCAATGTTGAATCCGTATTTTGAAGGGTGCTCAATGATTTCTTTGATGGCTAAAATTCTAAAAACATAGCGAGATGTCTCTTCATTGAGTAACAGGTCATAGTAAGAATCCACTTTTTGATCATCCAGTGCTCTCTGTAGGCCTGCCATTCCGCGATTATATGAGGCCGCTGCGTTAGTCCAATTACCAAATTTTCTAAATGCCTTATTCAAATAACTGCAAGCAGCTTCCGTTGATTTCAGGGGGTCATATCGTTCATCTACTTCACGAGTAATCTCAAGTCCATTTTCCTTTCCTGCATCAGATTTTATTTGCCAAAATCCTACGGCATTGGATGGTGATATTTGGTTGGCAAAGCCGCCTTCGATAGCCGTCAGGTACTTAAAATCATCAGGGACTCCATTTTTTTGAAGGATTTCCTCCATTTGTGGCAACCAACGATGCGCTTGTTTGATCAGAAATATCGTACTACTATGCCAGTAGGTATTGATGTGTAATTCACGGTCTAGCCTTTCTCTTACATCAGGTATTTCTAAAGGCACCCTTTCGCCTGCGAAATACAATTCTTCAGGTAATTCAAATGATACAGCATTTAAATACCCCGCGTACTCACCTCCCGGAGGGTTATCAATATCATAAAATGCCAGCTGTGGATTATGAGAAGCAGGTGCATTTTGAGTCTTAGTCTCCTGATTTCTGATATAACCCAGAACAACCAGTAAAGCGATAAGCGATATGCCAAGTGGAAGGTATTTCATAACAGGCCAATATTTAAATTTTGAAAAAATGGTACCTCTATTTTTGAAGTAGTGTTAAAATTAGGCTAAAAAAATAAAGCACCAACATTAATTGCTGGTGCTTATAGAATCTGTTTTGTACAGAATAAGTTCGATGTATTTTAAAAGTTTGGTGACAATAAGTATTTAGAATAAAAGTCATCAATTACTTTCACAGCCTCTGTTGGTGTTTCAACTATATTAAAAAGGTCTAAATCTTTCTCGCTGATATTATTTTCTGCTGTAAGCATAGTACCTCTGATCCAATCCATCAGACCGCCCCAATAGGCTTTACCTACCAATACAATAGGGAACTTACCTATCTTTTTTGTTTGAATGAGGGTAAGGGCTTCAAAAAGCTCATCCAGCGTACCAAACCCGCCTGGCATTACAATAAAACCCTGCGAATACTTTACAAACATCACTTTTCTCACAAAGAAATAATCGAAAGTAATCAGTTTATCAGGATCGATATAGGCATTACCTTGCTGCTCAAATGGCAGGATGATGTTAAGACCAACTGATTTTCCATTTTCTGATTTGGCTCCTTTGTTCGCGGCTTCCATAATACCTGGGCCACCACCTGAAATTACTCCATAGCCATGTCTTACCAGTTTGGCAGCCATTTCTTCCGCCATTTTGTAATATTCGTGATCTGGTTTTGTCCTTGCTGACCCAAATATTGTCACACAAGGGCCAATTTTAGCCAGTTTTTCAAAGCCTTCTACAAACTCAGACATGACCTTAAAGATCACCCAAGAGTCGTAGCTTTTTATTTCATTCCAATCACGTTCTTCAAACGCCTGAACGATCTTCTGTTCTTCTTCAGTAAGATCATCTATTTTCTTTATATTATCGAGTTTAGTTTTCTTCTCTCCCATCTCTTTCAAATTAAATTATAGTCAAATTGCCCTTATCTTGAAGCAAGATAGCTCACTACAATAAAAGGCAGCCGACAAACTTAGGAAATTAAACTTTTATCTAAAAAATATTATTAGTTATGATCTTTTTAAGAGATCGTTAATTGCTGGCTGCAATTGTTCAAATTTATACTGATACCCTGCAGATTGTATTTTTTCTGATGATACTTTTGAACCACCCAATACCATTGAGGCCATTTCTCCCAGCATGATTTTTAATACAAAGCCCGGAACGTTTGGTAAAACTAAAGGTTTACCCATTGCTTTAGCAGATGCTTTAGTTACTTCCTTATTAGTTGCGGGGTTAGGGGCAACTGCATTATAAACGCCTGACATGCTATCATTTTCGATAGCATGAATAAACATACCCGCAAGGTCTTCAATATGAATCCAACTCATATATTGCTGTCCGTCTCCGAGTGGTGCTCCTACCCAATATTTTATGGGTTTGGCTAACTCAGCCAGTGCGCCTCCTTTTTCACTTAAAACGATGCCTATTCTGAGTTTAGCAACTCTTAAGCCAGGATTATCCTTTGATAACGATTCCACAGATGCTTCCCATTCTTTAGTAACTGTTGCCAGGAAGTCATCTCCAAACCTACTGTCTTCTGTTTTGAGCACACCCCCGGTATCATAACCATAGTATCCTATAGCTGAAGCACCAATAAATGATGTCACCTTGTGATCGATCGACTTTAGTTTTTGGCTTAACAATGCGGTTGACTTAGTTCTGCTTTCCAGGATTACTTTTTTACGCTCTTTGGTCCATTTTTTATCGGCTATGCCGGCCCCTGCTAAATGAACCAGCGTATCAACACCTTGAAATGCCGCCTCATCGATCTCATTATTTTTTATATCCCATTTGAAGGCTTCTATTTGATCCGTTTTTCCTGGGTTTCGAGATAGATATCTTACGGTATGTCCTTTATCTAGAAGTTGTTTGGTAATCTCGGTACCTAAAAGCCCTGTTCCTCCTGTGATTAAAATCGTTTTTGGCATAGTTCAATTTAGTTATAAATGACAAACGGCCAATACCAGGAATGGTTTAAAAGAAAAAACCCCGACTTCTATATTGAAGCCAGGGTTTTATATATATACAGGAATTAAATGCTAGAACTTATAGCCAAAGCTTAGGCTAAATGATCTGCCTGGGTCAAGGCTTGTAAAAAATTGCTCACTTGCACCAAAAGCATCGTATACTTCTTCACGCTTATCGCCTAAGATATTATTTACTTTAAAACCAAGTGAAACATTTTCATCCGAGCCAAACGTCTTATTTGCATTGAAGTTTAAACTATGGAAAGGTACAGAATAGATATCCGGTCTGTCCACGATACTCACAAATTGTAAAGTTCTTCCTTGTACGTTATAAAACAACCCTGCTTGAAATCCAGTCTCAAAACTATTGTAAGATATACCAGCATTTACTATGTATGGTGCTTGTCCTGCCATATCTCTGGTATTTTCAATCGTCTGTCCTTCTCTTGCATTGGCTTGTCTCGACAAAAATTCAGTTGAACTCATTTTTATCCTTGAATCAGTAACTGTTACATTACCATTGATAGAAAACTCCTCTAAAGAAGGACTAATAAAACCCAGAGATTGTCTCAATTCAACTTCTCCTCCGATAACCTTGCCATCTCCAACATTTCTTGGCTGAAAACTACCTGTTGCTGAAGCAAACTGTACCATCTCTATTGGAGTTTCAAATGACTTGTAGAACGCACTGAAGGCAATGGTTTGCCCACGTTTCTGGAACAACTCCCATCTTAAATCAAAGTTGTTTATGGAAGAAGACTGCAAATCTCCGTCCCAATAAACAATATTGTTAGCCTGATCTTCATCTTTAAAGAAGCCACCAATAAAGGTTCTTCCAGTAATTGGATCTAAAATCTCTGCATATGAAGCTTCCTTAAATGACGGTCTTGCAATGGTACGAGAAAATGAAAATCTTAAATTTTGATTTTCGGTTAATCCATATATTACACTTGCCGTTGGGAAGAAATCTATGTCATCCAAAACTTTTTCATTATCCAAAACAATCGCTCCTGTCTGGTTTTGACCTGTATAAAATTGTTGATAACTCTCAACTCTTACCCCAATTACTGTCTTTAGTTTTTCTGTCAAAGACATTTCATTCGATACGTATAGACCTCCATTAGAAATGTTTGAGTTATAGTCGTTGGGATTAATAGGGATGAATGTAGGTTCATATCTGGTACCATTGTTACCCCCTAAATTTCCATATAAATTGTCCTCGTTAAACATGTCATTAGGATTCAAAGTAACGTCTACATTGAAAGGGATTATCTGAAACGACTGAATATTATAGTCTCTGTTTTTATATGTGTAACTGGTTCCAAATTTTAATTTGGCATCCTCTCCGAATAATTCGTAGTTCTTTGTCAGGTCTACTTTTCCGACCATATTATACTCTTCAAGCGATCTCCAGATTCTTTCAGGAAGTCCAGATTCTGTTCCAATTGAAGGGTTGGTATTATCTGTTCTAATTCTTGTAAATCTTATATCAGGATCATTGATACTAGATCTTGTTGGAGATAGTTTCCAATCAATTTCCCAATCCCCTGAATTGTTAATATGCGTACCATTTAAGAGAACATTTGTTAATGATCTCTGGCTATACTCGAGGTTAGATTGAACTGCTTCAAAATTAGCTCCTTGATCAGAGTTGGCATATTCGAACTTTCCAGCTTTGGACTCACCGTTTTGCAAATGCAAAATGTTCAATCTATATTTTGCCAAGTCATTTTTAAGCGCAATACCAGCAAGACCTCCGATAAGGACATTATTCACTCCGAAGTCTCCAGTCTGATATTCTCTTCTTTCTAACTCTGTTTCAGAATCATCTAATTGGTTTTGACCATATCTGCCATAAATAGCATCTTCGTAGTATTCTGTGTCATTTTTATAGGTCAACGAGAAGTTATAACCTATAGTTGAGTTTCCAGAAGCAACTTGATTACCCATAGATAATCCCAACCCGAAATCCATGAAACTTTTCTCTCTCATGGCATCTAATGTCGGGTTGAAAGTATTTAAAATATCAAGGTATTGCTGTCTGCGAGCGCCATTGCTTCCAACGATTTCTGCAAACTGAGGTATATCAGCAATTCCCTCGGTAGGGATGTCGCGAGTGCCATCATCAAAACCTAAGAAATCTGTGCTTCCACCGTCATAAGTGAGATAGTCATTATTAAAATGCATATCAGGATTGTAACCTAAACTCGCTGAAACCTTAAAAGTCTTTTCTTCAGGAAAATCCTTAAGGTCTATATTGACCAGTCCACCTACAAAGTCAGCTGGAAGATCACTTGTAAAAGATTTCAATACAATGATGTTATCAATTACATTGGTTGGGAAAATATCCATCTGCAATGTATTTCTGTCTGGATCCAAGCCAGGAATATCTACACCATTTAATATAGACTTAGTGTATCGATCACCTAAACCACGTACATAAACATATTTACCTCCCTGGATAGAAACACCAGGAACTCGTTTTACAGCTGAAGCTGCATCTGAATCACCAATTTTTCTAAAGTTTGCTGAAGAAACACCATCAAGTACATTGGCAGACTTACGCTTTACAGTTAAGATCGCTTCTTCTGTGGTTCTAATAGCTTCTGCAGTTACAATTACTTCAGCAAGCTCCTCTACATCTTCCGAAAGTCTGATGTTATCTAATAATGTTACTTCACCAGCTTCAACAACAACATCCTCTATGGTCAGCTTCTTATATGAAACGAAAGAAACCTGAAGATTATAAGTACCTGGTTCTGCTTTGATTTCGAATTTGCCATCAAAATCAGTAGCCGCACCCGTTGTAGTTCCTGCGATTACAGTGGTAACTCCAAAAAGTGGCTCTCCTGTTGCATTATCTATCACAGAACCTCTTATCGTACCTTTTTGGGCAAAAACTGAGGCGCTTATAAAAAGTAAAAACGCCACTGAAAATAGTTTGAAAATGTTCATATCTTTTCCTTAAAATTTCTGCAAAGATAGGGTGTATCTGTCTGTTAGGTATTTACAATGGTGTTATGAGTTGGTTATTTCTATGTTACCAAAAAAGGGAGGCCTACCGGCCTCCCTTAACATTGAATTAACCTATCTCTTAGAAGCTTGCTAACTCACCGTTAGCATCAGCCCAAGTCCATCCTGAAAATCTTGACTTATCTGCCCCTACTGTAGCAGTTGTTACTACAGAAGCTCCTGGAGCTCGTGTAGCAAATGCATCATTAGCATCGTCACCTTTGTCAGCAAAAATGTCAGCTATTGTAAGGTTTCCTGCAGATAAATGGCTTACGTTAAATTCTAAACCAGATACATTTAATGACTCATCTAACCAGTTAGCAGCAACTCCATCATTATCAAGCTCAACATCTGAATCTTGAGAGAAGTTGAAGAAGTAGCAGTTTTGGATTGTAGCTTTCACACCTGATCTAAAGTCGATGTATTCACCACCAGCAACCTCATCATCATTATAACCTTTTAAAGATCCATTTCTTAAAGTAAAACCACCGTTGTCTTGAGCGCCTTCAGGTCCGTCTAATTCCATAGCGTGGTCTGAATCAACACCTCCGATAAAAATGAAGTTATCAATAGTACCAGTGTAGTCCTGATCCATATCGTATGCATCATCACCCTGGTTCCAAACTAATGCATTGCTGATATCTACAGTTCCACCGAAGCACTCGATTCCATCGTCTTGGTTTCCTACAACCTCAACATACTCGATGGTTGTTCCTGTGCCAACACCACCTAGTGTAAGTCCGTTAATTTCATTTCCTTCGCCTATATTAGCACCACCATGTCTGATTGATATATATCTGATAGAACCAGAATTATCAGCAGCATCTGAACCTCCGTAAAGACCATTAGCATCTGATGGAGGAATACCTTCTATTTGTACTGAAGCAGCATCCGCTGAAATAGGAGCATTACCCAAGATAATTACACCTCCCCAAAGACCATTTAAGTCAGGGTCTAAGTTAGGGCTTGCAATCATACCAGACTCAATTTCATCTGCTACCGAAGTAAAGATAATTGGAGCTGAAGCGGTTCCTTCAGCATTTAATTTAGCTCCTCTTGCAACTAATAGTGCAGTAGCATTAGAGCCTGTACCAGCTTGACCTTTAATTACTGTTCCAGCCTCTATTGTAAGAGTAGCTCCAGATTCAACAGCAATTCTTCCAGCTAACTCATATATATTATCAGCTGTCCAGGTAGTATTTTCAGTTACATTTTCAGTTACAACAACATTGTTGCTGTCATTACCACCAACTGGTGCTGGGGAGTCATCATCGCCACATGCAGTCAGGAAAGATACCATTGCAACTGCTGCCATTAAAGAGAGTAATTTTTTCATCACTTGATTAACTTAAATTTTAATTGAATTGTAATTCATTTTCTAATTGTGCCACAAATGTGTGCTATTAGTGTTAACTGGATTCGAGGATGGTATTATCTGTTTATGAACTATGCAAAATCTGCATTAATCTAATGTTAAGACTTGCGATGTAGTTGAAATAAAAAAAGGCCTTAAAAAAGGCCTTAATTTTATCTGTTTAAATGATTTTTAGGTATTAACTAATTGTTAATTGGCACTTTGTCCAAAATTGTGGCAATGATATCTTTTGTATCAATGTTGTCCGCTTCAGCTTCATAGTTGAGAATAATTCTGTGATTCAGCACATCAGTAGCAACCTCTTTGATATCCTCAGGCAGCACATAATCCCTACCCTCAAAATATGCTACAGCCTTTGCCGCCAAATTTAAGTTGATAGAGGCCCTTGGCGAAACGCCAAACTGGATATACTCAGCGGCCTCTGTTAAATTATAGGCTTTAGGATCTCTGGTAGCATACACTAACTCAATAATATATTTCTCAAGCGACTCCGAAATGCTTGTCTGGTTGATCTCATTTCTGATCTCAAATACATCTTCTTTAGTAAGCACAGTACCCACCGAGTAGTCAAACTGCATATTTGAAATTCTACGCATCACTTCAAGCTCCTGCTCTTTGGTAGGGTAGTCGACATGTACTTTCATCATAAATCTATCAACCTGTGCCTCAGGTAGCGGGTACGTACCTTCCTGATCAACCGGGTTTTGAGTCGCAAGTACCAAGAACGGTCGGTCAAGAGTGAATGTAGTCTCTCCAATGGTCACTTGTTTCTCTTGCATAGATTCCAATAATGCCGACTGCACCTTAGCTGGGGATCTATTGATCTCATCGGCCAAAATCATATTGGCGAAAATAGGTCCTTTCTTTACCTCAAATTTGGCTAGTTTCTGATTGTAAATCATCGTACCGATCAAATCGGCAGGTAGCAGGTCTGGGGTAAATTGTATCCTCTGAAAATCTAAATGTAATACCTTAGCCAGCGTACTTACAGTAAGTGTTTTGGCAATACCGGGTACACCTTCTAATAAAATGTGGCTTTGCGTGAAAAGGCCAATCAATAGCCTGTTTACCATCGACTGCTGGCCCACTACTACTTTTCCTACTTCACTAAACACCTTTTTGATCTTTTCCTGGTGTTCTTTTTTCTTGTCTATTGATACTGTAGATTCTTCCATTTTCAGATAAACTGTTTTTTAGATTCTTCTAATAAACTGTAAATGTATTGCAATAATATGTATTTAATCGAAAAATTTTGTCAAGGGTTACGCTTCTTCCGCCATCGGTCGATATACAACTTAGAATAAATCGATATACTCCTTAACAGGATACTAATTAATTCGTTACATTATCTGTATGCGTAAATTTGTGATCGGAGATATACATGGAGCCTACAGGGCGTTGAAGCAATGTCTTGAAAGAAGTGGATTTGACTATGCGCACGATCAGTTGATTTGCCTGGGAGATGTTTGTGACGGATGGCCGCAAACAAAGGAATCGTTTGACGAACTGCTAAAAATAAAAAACCTTGTCTTCGTGATGGGTAACCATGATTTTTGGGGACTCAAATGGGCAAAAAATGGTACCATGTCACACATTTGGCTCAACCAGGGCGGCCGAAATACGATTACCAGTTATCATGGTGAGTCGATGACAGAAACGCATGTCAGTCTACTGGAAGGTGCGCATGATTACTACATTTTAGAAGATCGTTTGTTCGTTCATGCAGGGATTAAACCCGATAAACCAATCGATATGCAAACGCAAGAAGAGTTTCTATGGGATCGATCTATGGTCAAAGAGGTAATGGATCGACATTATAGTGGTGATGAAGTTCACCTTTTGGAAGATTTCAAGACAACTTATGTAGGGCACACTCCCATCCACAATTTTGGGTACTTTGAACCCATAAAAAGCTGTGGCGTATGGCTTATGGACACGGGAGCGGGTTGGGACGGTACGCTTTCAATGATGAATATTGACACGGAAGAAATCTTTTGCAGCGATAAAGTGACCACACTCTACCCTCCAAATACCGGTCGCATGAAACAGTAAGTTTATAGGTCTAAAACCTCCGAGAAAGGGCTGTTAATATGACTCTGAATATACTGCTCAATTTCGGCAGTCGTTTTGTAAGGGGTAACAATGTTTTTTATGTCATCAATGTTGCTGACAGAAATATCGTTTTCGTAAAACCCGAAACCATGATATTCTCCTTTTTCAATTAAAATCACAGATTGCTCTTCTTCATGACGGCCTGCGCCTAATATGGCATATGATTTTTCAGCAGGAATGAAACTATCTGCCGCCAACCTGATGCGCTCGTTGTAAACCTCTGGCGTTTCCTTATGGTCGCAAGCGCCTAAACACTGACCGTATTGGTAATCAAAGCATGCCCCTTTAGATTTTTGTATGCCGCATAATTTTGGGCACAAGTCAAAGTCTTTCACTTTCTCGATAAGAAATTGCCACGCATCGGCATGTGAGTAAAAGTTTATCATCGGTAGCATCCCTTTGGTGATCTTGCTGATGTTTAATCGCGTATAACCATCCCGATCTTCGTATTGGTAAATACCCCATTGGTTGGCTTTAAACTTTTGTGCTCTATTGTATTTAGGCCAAAGTCGTTTGATCTCTGAAGATTCCAACAGCAACGCTACCAATTCATTGCCCGTCAGCTCGTAATCGATATGATGTATTTCATTGCGTATATACTGGTTTCGCCTATTCTTTGAGGTCCCTGAAAAATGGCTGGTGATTCTTTTCTTTATGTTTTTAGCTTTGCCTACATAGATGATCTCACCATGGGCATCCACAAAATAATAGACTCCCGGCAGCTCTGGCAGCTCTTCGTACTCTTCTTTGGGTAGGTTAGGGGGCAATTTGGTTTCTCCCGAATTTCTTTTGATAGCATAAGCCACAAACTCAGGGTTTCTTTGCATGAGTAAGCCAAATAGCTGGGCTGTGGCTTTGGCATCACCACCTGCACGGTGCCTGTTGTCGATGGGTATGTTAAGCTGCTCACACAATTTACCCAGTCCATACGATCTTAGCCCTGGCACAATTTCCCTACTCAACCTCACGGTACACACTTTTTTCGGACTGAATTTTAGATCATTTTTCTCCAACTCTCTTTTGAGAAATGAATAATCGAAATGCACATTGTGCGCCACGAAAACTTTATCCTGAAGTAATTCATAAATTTTTGCTGCCACCTCACTAAAAGCTGGTGCTTTATCTACCATCGCCTGATTGATGCCTGTAAGGCCAGTAATATATGAGGGTATATTCTGCTCGGGGTTGATGAGCGTTTCGTAGCTATCTACCACTTTTTCACCATCGTGAATGTAAATGGCCACTTCGGTAATTTTATTTCTACCGGCAAAGCCTCCCGTGGTTTCTATATCTACAATGGCATACACTTTCTCTAAATTACAGATTGATAAGAAAAGTTCTTGTAAGAACGTTAAATACAGGCACCAACAACAAGATTTACTTAAAATAATGTGAACAACTAGTGTAATTTTTCTATTATATAGATATGAGTCAGACAAAAAGTAGCAACGAAGAAAATACTAACCAGACAGACGATGCTTCCAGCGTTTTTGAATCTCGGGTGTTTAGCACGGCTATGGATGTAGCCGAAAGATATGCTTCGAGTAAGAAAAAAGTCTTTAGGGTTTTGCAACATGCGTTTGAAAAACTGAAGGCAGAAAGTGCGCGTAGCCGATTAAAAGAAGAGTTTCAGCGACAAATTTCTGTATTCGCCCGATTGCTTAAGGCCTATTACAACGGATTGTATAAAAAAGTACCTGCTTCAGCATTATTGAAAATTATCGGTGGTTTAATTTATTTTGTATGGATTCTGGATTTTATTCCGGACTTTATCCCGATTTTAGGCCTGGCAGACGATATAGCCGTGATTGTATGGGTGTATAATGGAATAAGTAACGAGCTGGAAGAATTTGAAAACTGGGAATCAGCAGTAGCGTATAACATAGACGAAAAATAAGATTATGAGTGACAGCGGTAAATTTTTAGTAGGATTACTCACTGGGATTGGTATCGGTGCGGCTATTGGTGTTTTAATTGCACCAGATAAAGGCAGCAATACTTATAAGAAACTCGAAGGTGCGGTGAAAGATGCCACCAAAGACCTAAGAGAGTACAGTGAAGAAAAGATAAAGCAAGCCAAAGAAGCTAAAAGCTAATGTCTATCCTATCATCATTACTTAAGAAACCTCTGAGTGTATTAGAGGACAAGATTGCTATGGCTAAAGCTGAGGTTCAGAATGAGGTTTCAGCCGTGTTGGCCAAGCTATTGATATTACTCCCTATTTTGATTTTTATATTTCTTGCACTGGTTATAGCAAGTGCTGGAATAGCTTTGTTGATCAATCATAAGTTAGATCATAGTTATTATGGCTATCTATGGGTGAGTGGTTTTTATGTGGTATTGGCCGTTTTTATTATACTTTTCAGCAAAACAGCAGCCGCACAACGTATACTCAAAAGGCTCTCTGACAAATTGGTATTTGGGAAGGAGTAATAAATAAAGCAAAATTTTTATAGGACATTATTGCAAATTAAAATCCCTTACTTAAATTTGCAGTCCACTTAAGGGAAACGCCCTTGAGTTAAATTGAAAAGCGAAAGTAGCTTCCCGGTCCCGATAGCTATCGGGATGGGAGTAGAGCGCCAGAAACAATATTGTTTCAAATGCTTTATACCTTTCATTAGGAAGTCCTTACGCTGTATAAGCGAAAGTAGCTCAGCTGGTAGAGCGCAACCTTGCCAAGGTTGAGGTCGCGGGTTCGAACCCCGTCTTTCGCTCAATAAAATGCCACGTAACGCGTGGCATCTTTATTTTTAAACTACGTTGTAGTATTCGCCCGGGTGGTGCCACTGACGCGCTTTGCGGTCAGGGTCATGACATCACACTTTGTGTGATCGTCATGAGAATTGGTAACACCTGGAGTTGAAAAGCATTAGACTAGCTAATAGTCGAATGCCCGGGTGGTGGAATTGGTAGACACGCAGGACTTAAAATCCTGTGAGCATTGCGCTCGTGCGGGTTCAAGTCCCGCCCCGGGTACTTAAAAGCCCTGACAGATTTATCTCGTCAGGGCTTTTTTGTTTAGAAGTCAGCAATATCTTTTTCAAGCTCTTTTTTTCTTATATTAAGTAGGTTATTTATTCTGGGTTTTATTGAGTTGCTGTATTCTTGAATGTCCAAGTTAATGGCATCTACTATAGGTGGAATTGATTCAGCAATACTTTTAAATGTAGAGGTAGCCGCATTTTAGTGCTCTTTAGATAAGTCCGTTCGAGAATAACTTGTTTGATAAAAAATTGAGAACGTTTTCGAATGAATAATTTTTACATCCACATTTTTTTGAAAAGTCTTACCTGTTTGGTTAGCACCTAAATATTCAATATCGCCTTGTTTCAGGGATAATGTCCAAGTTACTTTGCCCTAGGATAACACTCAACGGTTCGATTTTTAGCTTCTTTCATAAATCATCAACTGTAGCCTCTATTTGTTCATCGGTTAGGCTGTTTATCGGGACACGTTGTACTTTTTCAATGGCATTACTCCAAGCAATGTCACGTTCTCTTTATATTATTTTCTTTGAATAGTTTAATCATAGTTATCTGGTTTGTAACTTTAATATAAATGTTTTACAGCGAAACTTTTGCCTCTACTTGGCACCAGTGAAATAATTCTGTATGACAGATAAAGATTTTGAAATTTTGGTACATAGAATTTTTGAATTGATTAAAGTTACTGGTGCCACAGTAGAATTTGATGTGTCGATGCCCCACCCAGATGGAATTGGTAATAATAGGCAAATAGATTCGGTAATTACATTGAACAATAAAACTATTCTTATTGAGTGTAGATTAAGAAAATGCAGGCAAGATATAGGCTGGATTGATTCTTTAAAAGGGAAAAAAGATATTTTAAAGGCTAATGCTATAGTGGGCATATCAGCGTCAGGTTTCACAAAAAGCGCTGCGAAAGTGGCTAAACATGAAGGGATTCAACTATTTGATTTAAACGAGGTGACGGACAGCGATATTCTGTCATCAGTGCTTCTCCCTAGTATGGCTTCTCAATGGATAAAATTTGAAAGTCTTGATATGTTTTTCCCACAGAAGGGTCCAAATAGATCACATATTCCTTCTGAAATAGTTAATAATCAAATAATAGTAAAAGAGATGGTTCAGTCCTTGATTAATGAGGCACATGAGGAAATAAGTTTATGGCCGTTACATAAGACTTATACCCTAAGCTTAAGAGCTAAAATTCTTAGTTTGTCCCTTAAATGCGAAGTAAAGGCCAAGGTTCAAAAAATAGAGCAAGATATTGGGCGAAATCAGATCACGCTTTTTGGACCATATGGGCTAAAAGATAGATCAATTAGTATTCATGAATTAGGTGAAAACTTTTTAGTAGATACACCCATAAAAGGTGCTATAATTATGGATGTATCTGGTTTAGTGCCTGACAAAAATTGTTATTTTTATGGTGTAGTATGCAAGTCTTTAGATGATAAAAAGCTATACGATGTCTTAATTAAAAATAAACCCCTTAAGTTCATGGATGAGATGGAAGTAAGAATTACATTCTAACTTTCATTTTGCACAATACAAAACCAAGTTCTTTTCCTCAAATACTCTCTAATATACCTATCAACCATATTATGAAATCACTCATTTAGTCGTGAGTCATATACTAGAAATAGTGCCTTTTCTAGAAAAGAAACCTCTTGACCTTAGTTAATCCATAACATATTCTTGGTAGTATTTTAAACCTACTCTTTTTATTAACTTGGTCTGAGACATTACAATTTACTAAAATGAGAACCTCAACAGCTTTTTTATTTTTATCAATCATTTTCGCCTGCACCGCCCCCCAGGAAAAACCTACCATGGATGGGTTAGCAGAAAAGTATGTTAAACTTGTGCTGGAAATCGGGCAGTATGACAGTGATTTTGTCGATGCATACTACGGTCCTGAAGACTGGAAACCTACAACTGAAAAACAGGACAGTCTCCCTGCCAGCTTACTCACACGCGCTGAAGAATTAATTAATCAACTGGCTCAGGTGGAGACTGGTAGTTTTAGTGAACTGGAGAAGGCACGTCACACCATGCTAGGCAAGCAATTGCTAGCCGTGAAAACCAAGCTTGAAATGATGTCGGGCACCACCTATAGCTTTGATGAAGAAGCCAGGTTGTTGTACGATGCCGAGCCTCCACATCACTCACAAGCTCATTTCGATAGTCTATTGAGTCAACTAGCCAATGAACTCCCGGGTGAGGGTGACTTATCTGTGCGTTATAATGAGTTTGCCAACCAGTTTATCATCCCCAAAGACAAACTGGACACCGTCTTCCGTGTGGCTATCACTGAGGCCCGTCAAAGAACCAATGCCCATTACGACCTGCCGGAAAACGAAAATTTTGTGTTGGAATATGTAAATGACAAAAGCTGGTCGGGCTACAATTACTACCAGGGTAATAGTGAAAGCTTAATTCAGATTAATACCGATTTCCCAATTTTCATCCAACGGGCAATAGATCTGGCTTGTCATGAAGGTTATCCCGGGCACCATGTATTCAATGCGTTACTAGAGCAAAATCTTGTGAATGAGAAAGGGTGGAAAGAGTTTTCAGTTTACCCGCTTTTCTCCCCACAGTCACTCATTGCAGAGGGCAGTGCCAACTATGGTATCGATGTGGCCTTCCCTGGTGCTGAAAGAGTAAGGTTTGAAAAGGAAGTGCTATTCCCAATTGCAGGTCTTGATGCTACACAGGCAGACAAGTACTACAAAATCTTAGGATTGATGGGAGATCTCAACTACGCGGGTAATGAGGCCGCCAGAAAATATCTCAATGGAGAAATTAGTAGGGAAGAAGTGGCTCAATGGTTGGAAAAATACCTTTTGTATGCCCCAGACAGGGCATTGCAGCGCACCCGATTTTTTGACCAATACCGCAGTTATGTCATCAACTACAACCTGGGCAAAGATTTAGTGGCCAACTATGTAGAATCTCGAGGTGGCACAGCGGATCACCCTGAAAAACGATGGGAAATTTTTAAGGAGTTACTGAGCAATCCGCATACGGCTAGTAGCTTGAAGTAAGGCTGCGCGGCCAGCTTGAAGAAAGGTTCCGATGATAGATGAATGGAAATAGTTTTTAAAGTCCTCATCCCAACCTTCTCCCAGAGAAGGAGATTAAAGAATTTCCATTCATCTGCGCTCCTGATTCAATAGGTATTCGGATCGTCCTTTTGAAAAAGCAGTTATCTGAATGGCGTTTTTTACTAGTTTTATTTCATTCCCAGATATATTTTTTTACTTTCAAGTCATGACACAAGAAGAACTAAAAACAGAGATTACTAACCTGGAAGGTACGCTTACTGGCGACATGTTTCAGGACATGGACACGCAAGAGCAGATATATGCCCTGAAGAGACAATTGAATGAATTTGAGGCTCCAACTAAGGAAAGGCCTGATGATTCTGAGTTTGAGTGTATCGGCTGCGGTTCTTAATCACTTATCGTATAGCGTGCTTTACCACATTGCGCGAAATCATCTTCTCGTGTAATGTTTAGCTGGTAAGTTTTACCAAAAACCTCAAGCTGATCTGAAAATGCCTGAATCACTTCTTCTGGTAATTCAGGGGTTAATACCCTAAAAAAGTGTGCTTTTATTTTCCCGTCATTGTGAAAGTATATTTTATGCACAATGGAGATGCTTTCGGTCTCAACATTCCAGTGAAAATCAGCCGATTTTAAATGTGACCCTATAGCTTGATGTAATGCAGACCAACTTTTAATCACTTCGTTTATGGAGTCTTTCGAAACTTGAGGGTTGAGTAAGTTTTGGTGGGACTGATCTAAATCGAGTTTTTCAAACTCACTGAGCAGCTCAGCGTCATGAAAATTATACACCTTCACATCATTATTCTGAGCTAATAAATTAGGTAGTTGAAACAATACCACCGCGAGTACTAATAGAGATTTTTTCATATAACTAAATGTTTAGTTCAATAATAAGATGAGCATTCCATAGATGCAAATTATTATAACTAATTTTTTAGTTTTAAAACAAAGTAGGCGGTGGCTGCTGATATTTCACCTCCTTCAATACGTCTTCATGATTGCCAACGGCTGACTTGCCTCTTAATCTACCTACGGTATAGGCTTGCATTTCATCCTGATCGTAAGGTTTGATCATTTCAAGGATGTGATCTTTCGCTGGCTTATCATCGGCTTCAATTTTTAGCCAGTCTTCCAACATTTCATCAGGCACAATAAAAGGCATACGACCTGCATTGGGCCCACCATTATGGATGACTTTCATCATGGGGTTGGCCTCGGTGGTGATTAAAGAAACGGTGACTTTTTTAATATCGCCTAATTTCCACACCGAATAGAGACCTCCGACCCAAAAGGGTTTTTCTTCCTTCAGACCAATCAGATGTGGCACTGTGGTTTTATCATTGAGGTGTTTGTGCTCGTAAAAATTGTCCAGCAATACTGCGCAGCGCATATTTTTGGCTGAATTTTTAAAGGAAGGCTTTTCGAAGATGGTTTCCCCTCGGGCGTTTAACGTTTTATTCGCAATGCTTGTCGCTTGAGCTACATCTTTTACAAAAAAGGGAATGAGCCCCCATTCCATAGATTGCAACGTGTGTTTGTCCTCTTTTGTAACGACAGGCAAATCGGGATGATCAAAGCCTGACATGTGATACGCTTTGGGTATTTTCTTCACAACCTCTTCAATATTCTTGAGGTCGTGGGTGCGTTTGTATTTTTCTATTTTTTGCCTGAGGTAGCTTACATCGTAGCACATGATTTTATTTTAGATAGACTAAACAGTCGGTTACTTATCGCCATAATGTGACCAAGCAGCTAATATGTAGACCGTAACCACTTGCTCATTGACTGAATAAACTAATCTATGCTTTTTATTGATTCTTCTTGAGTACAAACCTGCTAATTCATGTTTTAACATTTCCGGCTGGCCTGTTCTAGTATAAGGATGGTCCATTAGTTCGTTTAGCAGTTTTTCTATTTTCTTAAGTGTCGATCTATCTCCTGATTTCTTATGCTTTTCAATGTCTTTTAAGGCAGTTTTTGAAAAGGTCAAAGTATATTTCATAAACCCAATAAATCACTCACTTCTTTAGGTGTAGAAACTTTTTTTACTTCACTATTCTGAGCTTCTCTTATACTCTGCTTTATCTTATCAACCATCTTTGCATTGAAGTACATATCATCTTCACTGACAGGAGTTAACGCATATGCTTTATCTTTTCCCCTCTGAACAATCACATGCTCTCCTTTGTCTACTCTTTCAAAATACTTCTTTTGATTTTGTCTGAATTCTCTGCTGCTTATTACTAACATAATTAATTATTTGTGTACCAATATGGTACAATATAATTAATAAACGCCAAAAATTACTAGTTAGTTGCGTTCAAACTAAAATTTGTGAAAGAATCCGCACGTATTATTTTAAAATCAGCCCTCTGAATCCAGTTCGGCTTCTATGCTTCTTACCTCTTCAGGTGAAATGTACAATCTGTCGATACGGGCTTTGTAATCTTCTGACAGGTGCTCATGATTGAGGATGTAATTCTTTGTTTCAATGATGAGATCTGCACATCCGTGTAAAATGGCATGTTTGTCTGCTTCATATTCGGCATTCATCAAAAAGCTTTTTGAAGTAATGTAATTAATACCAAAGCCAATCATTTGAAAAGAGCTGCGATCAAGGTAATCCATGATGTGTCCTAGTTCATGCGCTATCCAACCCACTAAAATTTCGTGAGGCACCTCTTCAATTGGTTTAGTAATATCACCAAGTTGCAGCTCTCTGCTAATTTTTATCTTATATGTGCGTGTTTTCTTTCCCTTAAAAAGGGTACGAACACGAGGCTGAGCTTGCATTACAGCATTCTTTATTTTGTCTTTGAAGACAAAATCAATTTTGGTTTGCCATAATTCCGGGAAATAGGAGAGCGCTTCTTTTACTTCTGCCTGAAGTGCTGTAGGAAACTTTTTATTTTGAAATTTTAGATTTTTCTTAACCTGTCCTGACGCCATCACTGATGTGATCGCAATGAGTGACAGGGTGATATGTAGTCTAAATTTTCTTATCAAAATAATTAAAGCCGGATACTAAGTAATAAGCCTAAACCCCTTTAGGTAACCTACTAACCAGCAACAATATAGCAATGTTTAAGCAGTTTTCTTCAATTCAGTAAGCGTAATTTTACCTTGTTTGAGCGAAGCCGCTAACTCTTTGGCGTGTGCCTTATTCTTAGAATACTTGATATGTTTGGGCACACCGCGCAAGTCGTGCACTAAACCAAACCAGCTCAAAAATTTTAGCCCATAGTAAGTCAGGTCGATCTCCCACCAGAAAAACCCTTGTCGTGCCGCTACTTCATAGTAGTGGTGGTTGTTATGCCAGCCTTCACCTAATGTAAGTAATGCTAACCACAAGCTGTTTTTAGACTCATCGCCTGACTCGTAACGTTGATTACCAAACTTATGCATGATTGAGTTGATAGAAAAAGTACCATGGTATAAAATAACCGTACTCAAGAAGAAGCCGATAAATAATGTTGAAAGTCCGTGGTGTGTAAACATCAACAACGGACTACCGCCATTTACCCATGCTCCAACTGCAGTCACTACCAAAGCCAAAAAAACCGGGGGTACCAGGTAATGCTTATTTAACCATACTAGCTCAGGGTATTTGGCATAATCGCCAATGGTTTTAAAGTCTGTCTCTTTATAATCAGGTCCGATGATCCAACCCACGTGGGAGTACCAAAAACCGTAAATTTTCATTGAATGAGGATCCTTTGGCGTATCGCTATGTCTGTGGTGATGTCTATGGTGTGCTGCCCACCAAAGCGCACCTTTTTGAGCAGAAGTCTGCGCCATAAATGCAATAACAAACTGAAACCAACGCGAGGTTTTATAAGTTTTGTGGGCAAAATATCTGTGATATCCGCCTGTTACCCAAAACATACGACCTACATACAATAAGCCACATACAATCCAGTCGAATAAGGTTGCTCCTGTGAAAAGTGCACCTAAGGGTAATAAATGTACAATAGCAAAAGCAATCTCCTGCTTGAGTATCGGTTTACTTCTTTTTTCTATTTGAACAGTTTCCGCCATTTGGAATAATAAAAATTAATGTTCCTGTTTATTTAAACAGGACAGTAAAACATAGCTATTGTGACATAAGTTCATCAAAAAATTTCTCTTTTACTTTTTGTCGAGCGTTTTCTTGATTTCATTGAGTTTTAATAACGCCTCCACCGGAGAAATAGTATTAATATCTAATGCATCAAGCATCTCCTGCACCTGCTTATATCTGGGGTCAGCCTCAAACAAACTCATCTGATAGGTGGCCTTTGGCACTTCTTCTAGCTTCTTGCCCGTATCATTTTTGTGCTTATCCTTTTCCAGGAAATGCATGATCTCATTGGCGCGGATCACCACCTTGTTGGGCATACCTGCCAACTGCGCTACATGGATACCAAAACTGTGCTCGCTGCCTCCTTCTTTGAGCTTGCGCATGAAGATAATTTTATCACCCACCTCTTTTACAGAAACATTAAAATTCCTGATTCTAGGGAAGTCTTCAGCCAATTGGTTCAACTCATGGTAATGGGTGGCAAACAAGGTCTTCACACGATAGTCGGGATGGTTATGCAGGTGCTCCACGATCGACCAGGCTATAGACACACCATCGTACGTACTGGTACCGCGACCGATTTCATCCATCAACACTAAGCTGCGGTCACTCAGGTTATTGAGTATACTGGCCGTCTCTGTCATTTCTACCATGAAAGTAGACTCCCCTTTCGACAAATTATCCGAAGCTCCTACACGCGTAAACACTTTGTCAACAATACCAATCGTAGCACTTTTGGCAGGTACGTAAGAGCCCATTTGAGCAAGTAGCACAATCAAAGCTGTTTGTCGGAGCAATGCCGATTTACCTGCCATATTAGGCCCGGTTATGATCAATATTTGCTGCTGATCATTGTTGATGAGTACGTCATTTGGCACATATGATTCACCTAATGGTAGTTGCTTTTCGATCACCGGGTGTCTTCCTGCCTTAATGTCAATTTCGGTCGTATCGTTTACCTCAGGCTTGGTATATTTATTTTCTTTGGCAATAATGGCAAAAGAACTCAGGCAATCAATCATCGCCAGTACTTTAGCATTTTTTTGGATAGGCTCCACAAAATCAGTGGCCGCAATCACCAACTCGTTGAAAAGCCGCTGTTCGATGACCACTAGTTTATCTTCAGCGCCTAATATCTTTTCTTCATAGACCTTTAGCTCCTCAGTAATATACCGCTCAGCATTTACCAAAGTCTGTTTTCTGATCCACTCTTGAGGTACTTTATCTTTATGTGCATTACTCACCTCCAGGTAATAACCAAACACCTTATTGTAAGCAATCTTAAGAGATGGAATGCCTGTACGCTCTATTTCACGTTGTTGAATTTGTACCAGGTAGTCCTTTCCGGAAAAAGCTATTTTTCTTAACTCATCCAGCTCCTCATCCAATCCATCTTTCATAAGATTCCCCTGATTCGAGACGATCGGTACATCCTCTTTTAATTCCTTTTCAATCTTTTCTAAAAGAAACTCACAAGGATTAATCTGATCTGCCAGCTTCACCAAATGTGGTGCTCCGCTATTGGCCAATGCCTCTTTGATTGGGAGCGTGTTTTTTAAGGCTTTTTTAAGATGAATCACCTCTCTTGGGTTGATTCTACCCACCGCTACTTTAGAGATCAACCGCTCTACATCACCAATCTGTTTGAGGTTGGTTTGCACTTCCTCCAACAACTCAGAGTTGCTGTGAAAAGTATCTACAATCTCATGTCGCTCCGTGATCACGGCTGTTTCTTTCAAAGGCAACACCACCCATTTTTTGAGTAGGCGAGAGCCCATCGGAGTCACGGTTTTATCTAAAATATCTATGAGTGGTACTCCACCATCTTGTTGCGGATAGATCAGCTCCAGGTTTCGTATAGTGAACTTATCGAGCCAAACATATTTCTCTTCATCAATTCGAGAAACTGCAGCTATATGCTTGATGTCTTTGTGCTCTGTTTCTTCCAGGTAATGTAGCACGGCACCTGAAGCAATGATCGCCTCTTGTAGATTTTCAATGCCGAAGCCCTTGAGTGAAGAGGTTTTAAAATGGTTGATGAGTTTTTCGTACCCAAAATCAATATTATAAATCCACTCGTCAAGCGTAAATGTGTTGTAATCGTCTTGAAAAAGGCCTCTAAAGGCTTCCTTGTCTCCTTTGCTGTAGATCACCTCGGAAGGAGCAAACCCTTGAAATAACTTGGCAATATATTGTCTGGATCCCTGAGCTGTCATAAACTCACCGGTAGATACATCTAAAAATGATACGCCTACTTTCTCTCCATTGAAATGGACGGACGCCAGGAAGTTGTTGTGTCTTTTGTCGAGTACATTGTCATTAAAAGAAAGACCCGGTGTTACCAATTCTGTTACGCCCCTCTTAACGATCCCTTTTACTGATTTAGGATCCTCGAGTTGGTCGCATATGGCTACACGATTTCCTGCTCTTACCAGTTTAGGCAAATAAGTATCTAGTGCGTGGTGCGGAAATCCGGCCAGTTCAATGTGTGAAGCAGCACCGTTGGCTCTTTTGGTGAGCACTATATCCAGTACCTTACTGGCCGTAACGGCATCTTCGCCAAATGTTTCATAAAAATCACCCACTCTGAAAAGCAAAAGTGCCCCGGGATACTTCGTCTTGATGACGTTGTATTGCTTCATGAGGGGAGTTTCTTTCGCTGTCTTGGTTTTGGCCATTCTTGGTGGGATTAGTCCACAAATATTAATTTTTTTAAGGCCTTTAGCAACATCTGTCGTTAACTTTGAAATATGAGAAAATTAGCCAACGAAGAGCTTGACAGAAAGACGGTTGATGAGTTTAAATCAGCCGACAAATTACCCGTCTGCATTTTGCTTGACAATATCCGGAGTTTGAATAATGTAGGCTCAGCATTTCGTACCTCAGATGCTTTTTTGATAGAAAAGATTTATCTGGGTGGTATCACGGGCACCCCTCCCCATCGCGACATTCAGAAAACTGCCCTGGGCGCCACCGAATCGGTAGCCTGGGAGCATGTAGAAAGCCCGTTGGAATTGGTCAAGCAGTTGAAAGCTGAGGGCTACACCATAGTTTCAATTGAGCAGGTAGATAAAAGTGTGATGTTGGATGATTTCACGCCTGATCCAAATAAAAAATATTGTTTGGTTTTTGGAAATGAGGTTTTCGGTGTACATGAAGAAATAGTAACGGCCAGTGACATATGTCTTGAAATACCTCAACACGGCACCAAGCATTCATTGAATATATCTGTGAGCCTAGGCATCGTAGTTTGGGATTTTTATAAGACGCTGGGGTAAACTAACCACAGAGTAACACAAAGGAGTCACAGAGTTTATAAAGGGTATTTAGGGCCTGCTTGAAATTGGTTCAGCGTCTTGGTGGGTGGTTTGTCCACGAGCAGCGCGGCCCATTTGAGGCCAGTGTGCATGTGGCTTTAATGGGTTGGCCAAGAGCGTTTAGCGGAAAATGGGCTTAGCTCGTTTTGCCTTTTTCTTTTGTTTCGTTTTCTTTTGGGCACGCAAAAGAAAATGAAAACCGTGGATAAATTCTCAACAAGTAATTAAAATTGAAAATTGCGCAGTGGACTCCAGTCATTGCAAATCTTAAAATGTACTTTAATAATTCCGCAACAGATAATTAATCACTTGACTCTGAGTCACCGGTGAATTCTTTGTAAAATAATAATTAAAAAAAGTCGCCCAGCCACCAATTGGCCAGACGACTTCCAAACAAGTTAATCTTTATTCCTTTTAGTTATTAACTGCTGCTGCGGCATTCAATGTACCCCAGCCGAAATCTGAACTACGGTTAGGATATAAATCTGCCGTATTTCTCATTTTGGCTAATACCTGATCACGAGACATCCCTGGGTTTTTTGCCCATACCAATGCAGCTATTCCGGCTGCAGTCGCGGTCGCAACAGACGAACCTCCCACAGTGGCAGGTTGGTTGCCACTCATTGCTAGTGTAAGTGGATGACGATTCGTACCTGAGCGTTCCATCACGACAGTAAAATCTACTTTGCTACCTGAATGACACACATCGCATCGTTGATAGCCACTTTCTTTGATTCCTGTAACGGCTACTGTTTCATTCATCGATGCAGGGAAGATCACGCCATACCAATTCGTCCATGAAGTTGAGGTGCCGGCAGCGGAGAATATTAACTTACCACGGCCATAAGCATATCTTACCGCATCGGCCACTTTTGAGTTAGAAAAAACATCGCCTATCGACATACTGATGATTTTCACATCACTTCGGTTGCCTAAATAAACTAAGGCATCAGCTACACCCGTCTTTTCGCTACCTCCATTGATTACAACATCACCAGTGCCCCGTACGGCCACCAGGTTTGAATTATAGGCAACGCCCACAGATGAGCCACTACTACTTCTTGGTGCCGCGATAACACCGGCCATAGCCGTTCCGTGACCACACTCATCATCCGGGCCATCAGGGCTCGCCCACCACCACCATGAGCTCACATAAAAACCATATTTGTTAACATAGCGGCCAGATGAGTAGCCCGAGTTGAATTGGTTGTTAAGTTTAGCCTGATCAGGAGAAAGTCCTGTATCAATCACACCGACAGTTATGCCCTGCCCAGTGCTTGAACTCCATGCATTGGAAATATTATTTGCTGATAAATGCCAACTGGCTTTGGCACCCGGAGCAATGGTCGTATAATCTGAGCTTGGCAGCCCCCAATCAGGATCGTTGCTACAGCCTTTGCTACTTTCTACTCTGCCATCAGCGGCTAAAGAAAAGTCTACTTCATAGCCAAGTGGCTCAACATAGCGTACTGTGGGTAGCGCTCTGAGCTTTTTTACTGCACCAAAGTCTACGAGTTTCATTTCCATAAGCGGAAGTACATCATGCGATTTCATGATAAGCTCCTCTCTTTTGAATGACGGCTCTTCTACCTGAAGTTGATTTACTGTAGTACTGATCACTTCTTCAGATGCTCGCTGCCAGTCAGATGATTTGATATCAATTTCAGAAATTCTTGAGTTGATATCTCCTGCACCATCAGGCTTGTAACCAATAGTAATGATCGAGTCGCTATGAATAAGCGCACTCCAAATCACCTGATCGGATGCATCTGACCAGTTGAATTCATCATTTTGTTTTAGAGAGTTAATAATAATCTCATCGATTGCTGCTCTTGATAAGACTTCAATTTGCTCCTGTTGCGGAGCAATGGACGTTTCGTCTGTACAGCTGAATGCAATAAAAGCAAGCAGCAACAGACACATTCTAAAATTTGTCATTGAGGTTGGTTTAGGTTGAAAATAATTCAAAAGCACTCATTTAGTATGCATGCAGCGCAATTGAATTAATAATTTCTTAAAAAATTTCAGAAAATCCAAGCCAACCTGTCTGACGCAGTTGTAGCCCTGTTTTAGAAGTTTAAAACTTCACGGAGTGACTGGTACCCTGACCTACTCACAGAAATTTTGTCTCCATTTTTTAACATAGCAATGTAGGAGTCTTTGGAATAAGCTTCTAGCTTGTCAATCATTTTCACACTCACAATATAGGAGCGATGTACCCTTACAAACTCGCTCTTTGGCAACACCTTTTCAAGCCACTTCATGGTAAGCTGTTTTAAATATTTCTTACCCTCTGTATGAATTTCTACATAGTCATCCTGTGCCTGGAAGTAGTCAATCTTATCTGTAGAAATGATCAAGATTTTTGTACCCGAGCGTATAACTACGCGATCAAGTGTCTCTTGCTGCTCTTTGTGGTCTTCAACAATTTTTGCAGGTTCTGGCACAGATTCACTCTTGTCAATTTTAGCTTTTGCCTTTGTTAAGGCTTCCTTAAACCGTTGCTCCGAATAAGGCTTTAAAAGATAATCTGCAGCATTTAACTCAAATGCCTTGATCGCATATTGGTCATAAGCTGTACTGAAAATGATTACCGGCTTTTCATCGATAATTTCTAACATCTCAAACCCTGTTAGCTTGGGCATTTGTACATCCAGAAATACCAAATCAGGTTGATGTTCTTGTATGGCCTTGAGCCCCTCAAACCCATTGGCACATTCAGCTACGATCTCGAAGTTTTCTTCTTTGTTTAAAAAGGCCTTAACCACATCTCTGGCCAATTTTTCATCATCAATAATGACGGTTTTTATCATGCTTCAATGTTTTGTGGTATTTCTAATTTGATACAAAATTTATCTTTTCCTTTCTCAATAGTAACCAGGTCAGGGACACCATATATCAGCTCAAGCCTGCTTCTTACATTTTTAAGCCCAATACCTTTGCCTTTTTGTACAGCCGCATTGGAGTCATAATTATTTTTAACTTTTATAACGAGCCTATCTCCTTCAAGCTTACAAATCGTATCGATGGTTACTTGTTCCAATTGCTCATACACTCCGTATTTAATGGCGTTTTCATATAACGGCTGTAAAATCATATTGGGCACCTTGCAATCAAGCAAGTCATCGGCCACCAGGAGATTTACATTTAACCGCTCGCCAAAGCGTACTTTTTCTATATCCAAATATAGGTTCATTTGTTCAAGTTCATTTTGCAAAGTGTGCACTTCTGACTTTTCCTGGCCCAAAGATCCTCTTAAAAAAGAAGAGAGTTTGATTACCATTTCCCTGGCACTATCAGGGTCACTTAGTGTTAATGAGCTTATAGAATTTAAGCTATTGAAAATGAAATGTGGATTGATTTGAAACTTGAGCATCTCCAATTCACTGTGCTTTAGCAAAGTTTGGAGTTGTGCTTCTTGCTTTTCTTTTTCGCTTAGGCTGTAATTATTCTTCAGTAAATAGTAAACCAAAATAATAACGCTCAAGTAAAGAGCTCCTGTCACCATTCGCCAAGGACTGGCACTAGCTGCTAAACTGAGGTAGTCTGTGTTGTTATAAAAAGTATAACCTAAAACAGCATCACAAATAAAGTGTACTACAGAAGCACCCAAAATAATAATAACCACAAAGGTGATGATAGTGGCAAATGTCCCCTGGGTTGAAGGCTTAAAGTATTGAATGGCCCACCACAAACTAAAGCCTACGCCAGCCAAAAGCCCATTGCACACAATGGCATCTGCAAATGCTATGATTGTAGAAAGGTTGTAGCCAATGCTCAAAACAGAGGCATGAGCAAGAATGATAATTGCCCATGCCAATAAATAATAAACTAATCCTTTGCCTCTGAAGGGGTGTTTCATGCTTAAAGTTTTATATCACCCCCACCAAACATTACAAAACCTTTTACACGTAATACTTTTGTTTTGTCTGGCACCACTTTAAGTGCAGACGATCGGTTGTCGCTAAACCCTCCAAATATTGAGAAGACATCTACTTCTACGGTCCAATCGGCCGGTACTTTGATGTCTGTACCGCCAAACATCACGAAGATGTCTAACGTATTGGTGCCTTCTGCCAGATTTGCACTTCTGAAATCGATATCAGAACCACCGAAAATTGCTGTTATTTTACCTCCCTGGAAGTTTTGAGAGTCGATTTTACGCTCTCCTCCACCAAAAATAGCCGTATCATCAAGGTAATCGAGGCTAGGAGACTTTGGGTCATTTGGGTTTTTTGATTTGAAAGCGCCTCCACGTCTCGCTATTAGAGATATACCTATTGCGATAATGGCTACAGGCCAGAATATATGCCATATGTCTCTTACTCTAAAGAAATCTAGATCTTGTAGGAGAAATACCCCACCGATGGCCACCATAATAATGCCCGGCTCCGGTTTGTTTTTTCCAAAGATGAAATACGCACCCAGTACGATTAAAAATGTCTTCCAGCTAATTAAATAATGTGGAATGTAATAAGGGATGATGTCCAGGTTATCTAATAACCAAAACCCACCGATGGCTACCATAATGATCCCGAACCATACTCTTCTATCCGTTGTTTGTTGCTCGCTCATGACTTTAATTGTTTAAATGTTTATTCAATTTTACCCTATTTCGCCCGCTTAAGTTTGCGTTAATCGGTGAGTGCCGGCTGTATATCGGTAAGTGCCGAAAACAATCTAGTAAAGATTCATCTAAATTTCAGTAAGCCGGCATTTAATGCATTTCTTTTCGGTTATTTTCTAAATTTGTTACCTGTATTAGCAAATGAAGAATTATATCAAATTATAATATGGAATACCGCATAGAAAAAGATACCATGGGTGAGGTAAAAGTACCTGCCGATAAATACTGGGGTGCGCAGACAGAGCGATCTAGAAACAACTTTAAAATAGGGCCGGCTGCAACTATGCCGCTGGAAGTCGTTTACGGCTTTGCTTATTTAAAGAAAGCAGCCGCTTATACCAATCACAAACTGGGTGTGCTGGCTCAGGAAAAAAGAGATCTGATTGGAAAAGCATGTGATGAGATTTTGGAAGGAAAGCATGACGATCAGTTTCCACTCGTCATCTGGCAAACAGGTAGTGGTACGCAGTCTAACATGAATACTAACGAAGTCATTGCCAATCGTGCGCATGTACTGGCTGGCAATAAGCTAGGTGAGGGCGACAGAACCATCCATCCTAATGATGATGTAAACAAATCGCAATCATCGAATGACACTTTCCCAACTGGCATGCACATCGCTTGTTATAAAATGGTTGTGGAAACTACCATTCCGGGTGTGAAAAAGCTGAGAGATACTTTGCATAAAAAATCTCAGCAATACATGGATGTGGTTAAAATCGGCCGTACCCATTTAATGGATGCTACGCCATTAACATTAGGGCAAGAGTTTTCAGGATACGTTTCTCAGCTGGATCATGGTATCAAAGCATTAGAAAACACACTTGATCACCTGAGCGAGTTAGCTTTAGGGGGTACCGCTGTTGGTACAGGGATAAATACCCCTGAAGGCTATGCAGAAACGGTAGCTGAGTTTATTGCAGATTTTGCTAAACTTCCTTTTAAAACTGCAGAAAATAAGTTTGAAGCTTTGGCAGCACACGATGCGATTGTGGAAAGTCATGGAGCACTTAAGCTATTGGCTGTTTCACTAAATAAAATTGCCAACGATATCAGATTACTAGCCTCTGGTCCCAGAGCAGGTATCGGTGAAATCAACATCCCAGCCAATGAGCCGGGCAGTTCCATCATGCCTGGAAAAGTAAACCCTACCCAATGTGAAGCACTCACCATGGTATGTGCACAGGTAATGGGTAACGATGTGGCCATTACCATTGGTGGTACGCAAGGTCATTATGAGCTGAATGTTTTTAAACCCATGATGGCGGCTAACTTCTTACAATCTGCAAGACTTATTGGAGATGCTTGTGTGTCTTTTAATGACAATTGTGCAGTAGGTATAGAGCCAAACAAAAAGAATATCGAACAGCATTTAAATAACAGTTTGATGCTGGTGACAGCACTTAATCCACATATTGGATATGAAAAGGCAGCCAAAATTGCCAAAGCTGCTCATGAAAATGGCACTACACTCAAGGAGGAAGCAGTCAAATCTGGCTTTCTTTCTGAGGAAGAATTCGCCAAATGGGTAAAACCAGAAGACATGGTAGGCAGCCTCAAAAGCTAATTATTTTTATTTATTTAAATATATTGACTATATTTTCACAAGTTTTAGACAAAAAGAAACCAAATGAAAAAATTATCTGCAATACTCACATTAGTCTTAGTTGGGGCTTTTGTTTCTACTTCTTTCGCTCAGCTTTCTAAAGACGAGAAAAAAGAATGGAAAAATAAAGCCAAGGAGTATAAGAAAGATCCTGAAGCATTGAAGAACCTCGTAGAAGAGCACCAAAGCTTACAGGGACAGGTGAATAGCCTGAAAAGTGAAACAAATGCCATGCAATCGCGACTTAGTGATAAAGATGCTAAAATCAGTGAGCTGCAGGATGACATAACAAAATTACGCAGCGATCTATCAGCAGCTAAAGCTGAAGCCCGAAAGGCCAAAGCGGAACCTGCAACGCCTACCACAGGTGGCGATATGGTTGACGGTGTTGTGTTTAAAGTTCAGATTGGTGCTTTCAGAAATAAAGACCTTTCTAAATACTTTGACAACAACCCTAATTTTGGTGGCGAATCTGCAGATGAGATGCAGAAAATCACTTTAGGCCAATTCAGAGATTACTGGGAAGCTGATACTTTCAAAAAATACCTTAGAGAAATGGGTGTGAAAGATGCATGGATTGTGTCTTATAAAGACGGCAACAGAGTTGAACTTAAAGATGTATTAGAAGGCGTAGTGTCTGATGATTCAGCTTCTGGTTCTTGATATCCAGTCAAACAGAAATTTAATTGAAACCGCTCCAAAAGAGCGGTTTCTTTCTTTTACCCAACAATTAGGAAGTAATTGCTATTACATCTAAGACCTAATTAGTTTTTTTGTAAAATATCATCACCTGACAATTTATGCTTGAAAAAAGATGGCTTCTTAAAGATCAACCCAAAGCAGATGTAATCGATCATCTTCAAAAAGCTATCAATGTAAGCCAGCCTATCGCAACCATCTTAGTACAACGTGGCATGGTCGACTTCGCATCTGCCAAAGCCTTTTTCAGACCTAAACTTTCGATGCTACACGACCCATTTCTTATGAAAGACATGGATGTCGCTGTGGAAAGAATTCACGAAGCCATTTCAAACCAAGAAAAGATACTTGTTTATGGAGACTACGATGTAGATGGCACAACCTCAGTGGCGCTTTTCTATGGGGCAATTAATAAGTTTTATCATGCCTCGGATTTCTACATTCCGGATCGCTACAAGGAGGGGTACGGTATTTCAAAGCAAGGCATCGAGTGGGCTGCGGAAAATGGTTTTTCATTAATCGTTGCACTAGACTGTGGTATAAAGTCCGTTGAGTTGATTGATTATGCCAAATCGCTAGGCGTTGATTTCATTATTTGCGATCACCACCGACCAGGGGAAACTTTGCCAAATGCAGTGGCTGTGCTTGACCCAAAAAGAAATGATTGTGAATACCCCTACAAAGAGCTTCCGGGCTGTGGTATTGGATTTAAGTTACTACAAGCACTTACCAAGAGGTATCCTGATTATAAGATTGACCCATTAGACTTTATTGACCTGGTGGCCGTAAGTATCGCCTCTGATATTGTACCCATTGAAGGCGAAAATCGCGTACTAGCTTACTACGGTATTAAAAAGCTGATGGACTCGCCAAGGCCAGGATTGAAAGTTTTGATGAAAATAGCAGCTGTACCGAAAAAAGTAACTATCACGGGTATTGTCTTCGGACTTGCTCCAAGAATAAATGCTGCTGGTAGAATAGATCATGCCAAGACTTCAGTGCATATGTTGCTTTCTGAGACAGAGGAAGAGGCCTATCATTATGGAGATAAATTAAGCTTGAGAAACAAACAGCGTAGAGATTTTGACTCGAGCATAACTGAAGAAGCCCTCTCCATGATAGAAGAGAATGAAACACTCGTATCTGCAAAAAGCACAGTACTTTTTAAAAATGACTGGCATAAGGGTGTGATTGGCATTGTAGCCTCCAGATGTATTGAGCGATTTCACAGGCCTACTATTATTCTTACAGAATCAAACAACAAAGCCACTGGTTCGGCACGGTCAGTACCGGGTTTTGATGTATACAATGCTATTTCACAATGCAGTGATTTGTTAGAGCAGTTTGGTGGACATATGTATGCAGCCGGCCTTACCATGGACGTAGAAAAAGTACCTGCTTTTCAGCAAAAATTTGAAGAAGTCGTTTCCGAAAGCATCCCTGAAGAATTATTAACCCCTCAGCTGGACATAGATACTACTTTAACTTTCGAACAGATAACAGGTAAGTTTTTCAATGTCTTAAGTCAAATGGAGCCATTCGGACCCGCCAACCCAAAGCCTGTTTTTGTCTCAAATGATGTTTTTGTATTTGGGCAACCCAAGCTTATCAAAGACAAACATTTAAAATTTACTGCGGCTCAGGATGGTACAAACATGCGCTTCGAAGCAATTGGCTTCAATCTTGCTTCACTTGCAGAAAAGATAGCTGAAGGAGTACTATTTAGGATGGCCTATACGATTGAAGAGAACAACTATAGAGGCATGCAGTCTATTCAGCTAAATATAAAAGATATCAAGTTTGATTAGTTATTTTTGCAACCATTATGATTTTAAGGTCAGAGAACTTAGTTAAGAAATATAAGAAGCGTACGGTAGTAAATGACGTATCCGTCAAAGTAGAGCAGGGTGAGATCGTTGGTCTTCTTGGACCTAACGGAGCCGGTAAAACTACTACATTTTATATGATCGTTGGATTGATTAAACCTAACCAGGGTGAGATTTTTCTTGACGGTGAAAACATCACAGATCTACCCATGTATCGTAGAGCTAAATTGGGCATTGGTTATTTGGCGCAAGAGGCCTCTGTTTTCAGAAAGCTCACGGTTGAAGAGAATATCATGGCGGTGCTCGAGATGAGAAACATGCCTAAAAAAGAGCAAAAGGAAAAAATGGAAGCCCTGCTCGAAGAGTTTAGTTTAACGCACGTTCGAAAAAACTTAGGTGTTGTGCTTTCTGGAGGTGAGCGAAGACGTACTGAAATTGCCAGAGCACTTGCCGTTGACCCCAACTTCGTGCTGTTAGATGAGCCATTCGCTGGTGTTGACCCAATTGCTGTCGAAGAGATTCAGACCATTGTGGCCAAACTCAAAGAAAAAAATATTGGCATACTCATCACCGACCATAATGTAAACGAGACATTGTCTATCACAGATCGTGCGTATCTTATGTTTGAAGGAAAGCTTTTAAAGGCCGGTTCTGCCGAGGATTTAGCAGCGGATGAACAGGTACGAAGAGTTTATCTAGGTCAGAGCTTTGAATTAAAAAGAAAAATATGATTATTGCCTTCAGGTGTTATTACAAACCCTCATGAAGGTATTATTCACTTTAATAATCACATTTTTAAGTCTCGTCTCGCTAGGACAAAATCAAATCTTAGACAGCTTAAACAATGTGCTTAAAACTTCAGCAGAAGACACTGTTAAAGTTGAAATTCTATTACAACTTGCCTATCAATATAGAAATATTGACGCTGATAAGTCGTTAAGCTCCGCGCAAGAGGCTTTAGCTTTAGCAGATGATCTAAATTATGCAAAAGGTCAGGTTTTAGCCACCCGCAATATTGGGATGGCTTACTACAAAGCTGGTGCTTATGACACAGCGATTGTGCTTTGTAAAAAAGCTATTGAATTAGCTACCCAGACCAATCGCATAGCAGAAGTTGCCGATGCATACAATACACTTGGTAATATATACTACTACAAAGGTGAGCTTGCCAGATCTGTAGATGCTTACTCCAAAGCTATCCCCATTTTTGACTCACTAGGTCGAAATATTGACATGGCGGGAAACCTGGGCAATATGGGCGTTATTCTCGAGAATCAAGGAAAATATGCTGAGGCGCTAGCGAACTTTCAAAAGGCACTCCCCATTTTCGAACAAGAAAATCATCTTGGCGGTAAGGCCATGGTTTTATTTAGCATGGCCAATATTTATAACGATCAAAACGAGTATGAAAAAGCGCTCGAGCTGTACAACACCGTAGCAGAATTAGACAAGGCCTCTGGTGATCTTACAGGCTATGCGACCACACTCACCTCCATTGCAGGCACACGTCAAAGTTTAGGAGATACAACATCTGCGATACTCAATTATACTACTGCAATAAACCTATATAAGCAGGCGGGGGCGAATTGCCGATTAGACAATACATATGCCAACCTGGGTAATCTTTATAACGATATAGGCAATTTAGACTCTGCTCGATACTATCTCAATCTGGCCATCAATGTAGCCTCTGAGTGTGACAATAACTCCTCCTTAGTAAATGTATACCAGGATATGGGAGATTATTATATGGGTTTAGGCAAGCTTAATCAAGCGCAAGAATACTACGGTAAAGCCTATGATATGGCCAACGAAATTGAACTCAAACCAGCCATCGCACAATCAGCTGCAAAGTTATATTCATCATACAAAGCCAGCGGGCGATTTGCAGAGGCACTGAAGTACTATGAAATAAGCACCGATATTGATCAGGAAATATTCAATGAGAAAAACACACGTGAACTGAGTCGACTAGAAGCCGAATATGAATTTGAAAAAGAACGGCAAGACATATTATTTAACAATCAGCTTAATGAATTAAAACTAAACGAAAAGATTGAGCAACAAAGCTTAATTCAATGGCTCACAACGATATTTTTAGTAGTCGTTATTGTTTTGGCAGTGGTTATTGCACGTCTTTATTTCAATAAGAAAAAAGCACATAATGAGCTAGCGTTAATCAACGAAGAAGTGTCCTCTCAAAATGAAGAAATACTGCAGCAACAAGAGTATATTGAAGAAAAAAATAAGTTAGTTGAAAAGAGTAATGAACATCTGAAGACTCTAAATGAAGAAAAAAACACCATTATTGGGATTGTTGCTCACGACCTCAAGGCACCCATCAATCAAATACGTGGTTTGGTTGATCTGGCAAAAAATATAGACCCAAGTAATGCTGAAGATTATCTTTCTAAAATGAGTACTGCAGCAGAAAGATCCGTGGCAATGATTGATCAGATACTAAATATAGATGCCATAGAAAACCGAGATCTAAAGATTGACAAAAGTGAGTTTGACATATCTAAACTCATTGAAGAAGTCAAATCTGAGTTTAAGGTAATCGCCAATAAAAAGAATATAGAAATAGCCTTTGAAAATAATACCTCTCAACTAATCAATAGCGATAAGCGCCTGCTTAAAGAAATCATTGAAAATTTACTTTCCAATGCTATTAAATTTTCAAATCCATCAAGTAAGGTTTCTATGGGTATTTTGCTTCAAAACGGAGCTACAGAAGTGTTTGTCTCAGACCATGGCCCTGGAATAAGTGAAAAAGAGCAAGCCATAATATTTGAAAAATATCAAAGAGCTTCTGCAAAGCCAACAGCCGGAGAAAGCTCATCCGGGTTAGGATTGGCGATTGTAAAAAGATACGCAGATGAAATTGGAGCAGATGTAACATGCGAAAGTAGTCCGGGAAAAGGTACCACCTTCATAATCAAATTACCTAAGTAAAAAATCGCAAGCAATCTATTAAATTAGTAGCCTAGAAAAAGGTAAATTCACGGCTTGGATATTCTAAATTCCATAATGACCTGGGTAATGAGAAAGCGCATCCATCAGATGGAGCTTTTTATGAAATACCCGCATGACGTTCAGGAAGAACTGTTTAAAAAGTTAATTTCTGAAGCCAAAAACACCGAATTCGGTAAAAAATATGGCTTTAGCGATATTGAAACTTACCAGCAGTATCGCGAACGAGTGCCCATTCATAGTTACGAGCAGCTCTTTCCGTACATCGAGCGACTTATGCGAGGTGAGCAGAATATTTTATGGCCATCAGAAGTAACCTGGTTTGCCAAATCATCAGGCACTACGAATGCCCGCAGCAAATTTATTCCGGTAACTCAAGAAGCATTGGATGACTGTCACTTTAAAGGTGGTAAAGACCTCATTTCCATCTATGTAAACAATTACCCGGAAACTAAAATGTTTACCGGTAAAGGTTTAACCATTGGTGGTAGCCACCAGATCAATGAGTATGACCCCAACGAGAATTCTTATTATGGTGATGTTTCGGCTGTAATTATGCAGAATTTGCCCTTATGGGCACAACTCATAAGAACTCCAAAACTAGACGTAGCGTTGATGGATAAGTGGGAGGAGAAGATTGATAAAATGGCAAAAGTCACTTCAGAAGAGAATGTGACCAACTTTGCGGGTGTACCTACCTGGACAATCCTCCTGATTCAAAAAGTAATGGAGATTACAGGTAAGGACAACATCCTCGATGTGTGGCCTAACCTTGAGGTGTTCTTTCATGGTGCAGTAGCTTTCGGGCCGTATCGAGAGCTTTTTAAGAAGCTCATTCCAAGTGAAAAAATGAATTATGTTGAAACCTATAATGCCTCTGAAGGCTTTTTTGGGATTCAGGACCAAACAAATTCTACTGAGCTATTACTCATGCTTGATTATGGTATTTATTATGAGTTTGTGCCTTCAGCAGAAATCGACAAGGATAATCCAAAAACCATTGGCCTGGATGAGGTAGAGCTAGGAAAAAACTATGCTATGCTAATTTCTACCAACGCAGGTTTGTGGAGATATAACATTGGTGATACTATTAAATTCACCTCTCTTGACCCTTACAGGATTAAAATATCGGGTCGCACAAAACACTTTATCAATGCTTTTGGTGAGGAAGTGATCATCGAAAATGCTGAATCTGCAATTACTGAAGCTTGTAATGCCACCGATGCAATCATTGACAATTTTACAGCTGCTCCCGTGTATTTCGATGAAGGTAATAGAGGTGGGCACGAATGGATCGTTGAGTTTAAACAGCGCCCTAATGATGAGGCTAAGTTTAATGAGGTACTCGACAGTGCATTGCGAGAAATCAACTCAGACTATGACGCTAAACGATATAAAGACATGGCGTTGCAACCACCCATTGTTCACCATGTTGCTGAGGGCACTTTCTACAATTGGATGAAAAAGCGCAATAAACTAGGTGGGCAAAACAAAGTGCCCCGACTATCTAACAATCGGGAGCACATTGATGACATCCTGGAAATGTTAGATAAATCTTAATTAAAATCTTTACCTTCTTCCAGTGTTTTTAAATAGCCTTCCAGAAATGGTTTACTATTATCTGGCGCCTTTTCATAAGCGGTTTTTTCATGCTTTAAGGCTTTGGCAATCTCTCCATTGGCGGCATACCCTCTAGCTAAACCATGTGGAGCCAACCAATGCTCAGGCCATTTCTTATTTGCCTTTTTGAATATTTCTAATGCATCAACATCCTTGTCTTGCGCAATAAGCTGTCGACCGTAATTGTAATAGTTACCAATGGTCGCAGCAGGATCTTCCAAAGCTTCATTCATTACAGTGCTCGCCTCATCTGACTTGCCCATGGCTGCCAATACGCTAGCTTTTGTTTGCAAGGTTTGGAAGTTTTTCTGACTAAAGAATTGCCCTTCTACTGCAGCATTTGCCCAGGTAAGCGCATCTTCCAGGTGAATATTGTTTTGAACTAAATAACCAGCCGCTGCAGTCCATGAAGTAAGGTTAAATCCCGGGCTTGATTCGAGTTCGGCTTTTAAGTTTTGATAGACAATTTCTGGGGTGTCAAATGTGAGCTTTACTGGAATACGTTTTTGCTCCCAATCCAAGGCCAACGTAGCATTGTTATTATCAACATCAATAAAACTGTAAGTCAATAAATTGCTTTTTGGTATTTCTTCGGTAGCAACATCTACCCTGAGCGCATCATCAGACTTGTCATAAAAGAAGCTGCCCCAGGCATCCGTTTTTTTGGAAAAAATGACTGTTGCATTGCCATCTTCCAGCACTGCCACATGAAACCCATAAGTTCCGGCAGGTAATGGTTTCCCTTCTACCTGCGCATCGTGAGAAATTGTAAATTTTGTGTTTTCATTGGCACCAGCCCTCCAAGGAGCTTCAGTAGCCGTTCCAAACCCCAGGTTATTATAACCATATGGTACAACTCCACCCCAAATGTTTCCTGTTCTATCTTGCCCTTGAGGGCTGATTACACTGGGTCTGGAATAATTAACTGTTACAGTAGATATCCCAACAGTTTGTTTCACTTCAGCATTTGCACTGGACCTGGGTAATGTAACACCCTGCCCAAAGGTTGCTCCGCATAACAACAAGCCTGCACAAGTCAGTGCCATTGTCATGGTTGATTTCAAAATTTTCATGATAGGTAAGTTTGCGTTAGAAATAAAAACGGTAAGTTCTGCTGATACACCTCTTTTACGATGTGCTCAAAACAGACGTTCGCGCATTTACACAATACTCACCAAACAGATGATAAATGGTGGATTTCAAGAAAATATCAGTGCAAATTGGGGGATGTATGTTAACTATCCTTCTTCGAAGATTTCAGAAGATAGGTCTTGTTCTCCTCTCCCTCTATAATTCTTCTAATGTTTTTGTGATGTGTCCACACAATAACAATGAATAAAAAGAAACCAAATATAATGAGCAATGGCTCGCTGGATTTAAAACGTGGAACAAACACTAAAAGCCCCGGAAACGCCAAAGTCCCTATGATTGATGCCAATGACACATATTTAGAAAGAAGTAAGGTGACAAGAAAAACAACAATACACACTAAAGCCACTTCATAATGGATCGCTACCATCATACCTAGAAGTGTGGCTACACCTTTGCCTCCTTTAAAATTTATAAATATTGAAAATATATGACCAGTCACAGCCACAATACCTAAAATCAGTTTTAAGGTAACTAATGAAGATTCCTCAATATACCCCATGTTGAGCATTGGGATAGCAATAGACGTTGCAAGCATACCTTTCGCAATATCGGCAAGCATTACGATCGTTCCGGCACGTTTTCCAAGTACACGGAACGTATTGGTTGCTCCGGGATTTCCACTGCCGTGCTCTCTTACATCGGTATTGTAAAATGCCTTTCCAAACCAAACTGCTGTTGGAATTGATCCTAAAAAATATGCTAAACAAGCTGCTATGCCGACTGTCAGTATATCCATATAGTTTCTATAAGTGCGAAAAAAAAGAAGCAAGTGCTTTACCCGCTTCTATCTATTGTAAATCAAAAATACGCTTTTTAAGTCTATTTATGAAATTTAGAAGCCATCATCATCGTCTTCAAACCCGTCATCATCTTCCTCTTCACCAAACCCATCATCCGTTGGTAACACTTCCTCATCTTCCACCCTGGAGTCAAGCTCATAGGCCTCATCAATTCCATAATACTCTAACCTATAGCGGTTTATGAAGTTGAGCACCTCTGCTCTACCAGCTGGCGCAAAAATCAGATCACCGAGCTTCGCTTTCGAACCGTTGCTCTTTTTGCTGATCATGTTGTTAAAATTGTTATTTGATGAATACATCAATAATCGGTTGTCTTCGTAATTGAAGAAAAACCATGATTCTGCAGAAGCTTTAATGAAAATATTCATTATCGGGCCACCAGCTTCATTTTTCTTAATCTCGAAAAACCCGTCAAAGGCTGCATTTAAATCATACCTCTCAATATTTGACATACCCAGTTTTCCCTCACTATAAAATGCCTGATAGTCTGGTGAATACTGAAAATCTACATTGGCAAATGAAAGCGAAACCGATGTCTCTTTAGACATATCTCCTAATGGAACGTAATCAATCATGGATCTCTCTTCGTACTCTCTTGCCACACGCTCACCAGCCAGATCTGCCAACTTATAAATGAGTTGCGTTTGATCACCCAAACCTTCAGGGGCGCCCAGGTTGTTAATCACATCGATCATATCTGTGGCCATGATGGCAAATGCCTGCGATGGCACGGGTGCAAAATCAATTGTAATTAAAGTATTGAGCTGATATTCATTCCTTTCATCATTACCAGACCCCAGGGCTGCCGCCCTTACAATGACATCTGCTGTAGGCCGCATAAAGCTTACTTTCCCTTCAAACTGTACATCTCCGGTATCATCATTGTATCTGAATATTTTACCAGCCAACTCTTTGCCGGCTGCTTTCAGAGAGTCTTCAATTACATATTGATTATTTTCCTGGTCAAAAAACAAAACTCCTGAAGGGGTAAAGAAATCTTCATCATCCGGAGTATATTTTTCTTCAATAAATGTAGCATAAAGGCTATTGTCACCCGCAGAAAAATGCAGGCCCGCCTCTAGCCTTCTACCCTCTTCAGTCAACGAGTTGTCGTAGTTAATCACTACATCTTTCTGATCCCCACTGCTGGAGTGCTCAATCCAGGTGTTGTATCCCGCCCTGTTTAAATCTAGTTTAACAAAGCCGTCTAGTTGCATTGCTGGCTTATGTGCATACAGTGTCATGTCGCCTTTATAAAACATGCCGGGTGATATTAAAATGTTCTGTATCTCACTGATAGAGCCATTAGCTACGGTATGTTGTTTTGTTTCATCTTTCTTACCACCGACTACAGGTAAACTTTCAAGGTGAAAATTTTCAACTTTTATAGGTAAAGTGTCGTTTAGTGCATTTACAAACTGGTAGGTTGCATACCCGCTAAATTCATTTCTTGATTTTATATCTATTACACCTTCAGTTAGCCTGTGGTAGCCATTTAATGTATCAAGAATGATGGTTGTGTTTGTTAGCGTACCGATTCGTGAGTTTTCTAATATCAAAACCTCATTATTTTCTGGTGTGATCATAGCATCGGCTACTACAATATGTGGTATACCACTTACTTTCAATTCGGAGGTATTGATATCATAAACAGCCTCAGTTGCATTAAACCTCAATGAATCCAAATCTTCTCGGGTGGTGTAGAAATAGGAGCTTTCAAGTGGAATGTCGTCTGGTTTCGACATGGTAATTTTTTCATCGATCAAATCCCATCGCGCCTGTGTAATTGATGTCTTAAACTGAGCGTATGGAAACTCAATGGCCGCTTCTCCTTCAACCTCAGGGCTGATGATGGCAAAGTTTTCTTCCAGATTGAAACGCAGCCTCACATCATCTCCTGACAGAGCTGGCTTCTCGGGGTTCTCAGACTGCAGCTCAAAAGCAGCATGTCGGGCAGAAAATTTATTATGCTCAAATGTGATTTCATTTGACTCAGAAACAGATCCTTTGGTAAGCAAACGGCCTTTACCATAGACCCCAGAATTTGAAATAATAGCCGTACCATCCAATGAAGCCGTTTCGTCATAAAACTGCATAGGCTCTTCCAGATTTGAAATGTACATACTATCCTTCTTAGGCAGCCATTTCATTTTAAAATCATCAAGGTGGCCTTGAGGGTAAATGTGACCGCCATAGTCTTCCTCCCTCATGGTAAAGTTCTTGCCCGTAGCAACCACAGAGTCGGGGTAAAAAATAAACTCTTCAGAAAACATGGTGGAGGTAAGGAAATCGATCGTTCCACTTCCCACCAAACCTGATTTAGTCATCGACAAGTTATCATAAAACCTACCTTCTCCTTCATATAATTGATAACCTTCAGGAGGTACCTTATGCTTAAAGCCTAATGAGTTATCTGGCATAATTGACAACTTTTCTTCAAAAACAGGGAACATCCCACTTGAGATAAAGGATCCTTCAAATCCAATAGTAGAAGGGTCTGAGTCTCCCAAACTGTCGAGATCAAATGGTGGTACCATGAAAAACATAGATCGATCATAAGCTCCGCCAAGTATGTTGGACCTATCAAAATATACAACAGCACCTTTTTTGGAATCAAATTTTGGGAAATTGGTGTTTTTGTCTTTACCTGATTTATTACCTGGTTTGTTAATATAAAGTGTACCAGAACTGCTTTGTAAATTGTTGCCTACATCGGCATCACTTATAGAATCTGCCGAAACCAGGGAGTTGTCAACCTTTTGGCTACCTACATCACCACGGCTGTTTTCCGTATTTACATAAAACTGAATCGAGTCAATTTCATTCAGATAAATCAAAAAGCTATCATATTTAAATGTGAAATCCCTACCGATATATTCAAAATTACCTGCCCGAACTTTTCCATTAAATGAAAAGTCACGGTCCTGTAAAAAGGTGATTTCGCTGCTATCTGGCTCTATAATTACATTGAGTGAGTCACTTACCTTAAACTGCTCTACACCTCGTACCTGTAGACTTCTATCTTTAAAATTGATAGTTAGGTTTGGTTTTTCATGCGTTACAGAGGCTAGAATTATGTCGTCATAGTCAGTTTTACCCGCTTTGGCATTGTATAAATGGTGTGCCTTTTCCTTTACTTTTATTAAAGAGTTTTTCGAGTCAAAACCAATTATTCCTTTTTGAGCGAGAAATAACATGGCTCCCCTGATTAGCTTTTCATCTTTCTTATAATGCTTAGCCAGGTCTATGGTATAGAACTCATCCGTCCCTTGTAGGTTGGCATAATATACCACCATTGATAATGGGTTAAAGGTGTATATTTTATCACCTAAGGCCCGGTAATCTTCATAGTTGTAATGCTCCGAAGACTCAATTACAGAAGGCACTATTCTACGTGCCTCCAAGATTGAGGCATCAAGACTATCTGAATTTAAATCCCACCTAACGATATCCGCAGTGAAGTCGACATTAAAAAATGTAGACGTAAATGGTGTGTCTTTAAATCTACCTTTATCTTTTTGCAATACCAGGTGCCGCTTACCATAATCATATTTAAGTCTTACAGCCGGATGATAGATAGAATCATTGCCTTGATAGATAACAACGGCTGCTCTATTTGTAGAAATTGTTGAGTCGGCAAACTCAAAGACATTGGCTTTGGCTTTAAAGAGTCTTGTGGGGCCTTGTTGTACTTCAATTCTTGATAAACCACCGAGAATGGACGAGCTATATATTTTAGACCCTCTTAGAGCAAGTCCTCCGTTGTAAATCAAATCTTTGCCTAAATCCTGTAGCCTTATGTTTGCATAGTAAGACTCAAACCTTGGGTAAGTACTTTTTGTTGTGGTATCGTGTCTTACACTTTTGTATTGAAAAACGCCTTCAACTGGGTCTGCCACTTTTCCTTTATATGTCAGCTTAGCAGATTCGGCTTTGAGGTAAGGCTTGTCTACTTTAAAACTATAATCGGTAAATCTAACAAAGACTGAATCTGGGCTTAAGGCCGCCATGGACCAATCGAAAGAACCTCCAACACCCACAAAATCTTTGGAGTCGATCAGAAAATCACCTTCGGTTTTCTTAATAAATACGGAATCGTAAGCAGTAACGAAATTAAGGGAGGTCTCTTTGATAAGAATTACCGGTCCTGTGATTACAGGCAAAACATTACCCCCAGTAACAGCCGCTATCATATCATCATCAGCCGAGTCATCAGACCACTCATCTTCATCCCATTCAGTATCCCAACCTTCATCTTCCTCCTCTTCCCATGTGTCCTCTTCCCAATCATCTTCTTCCCAGTCCTCATCATCCCAATCTTCATCACCCCATTCATCTTCTTCGCTCCACTCATCTTCTTCCCAGGTATCTTCTTGTGTCTCTTCGAGAGGCACCTCTTCAATTACTTCTGCCACAGGCGGGGCAACATATTCAAACGAATAATTATCACCAGAGAAGTAGAGTTGGTTAGAATTAGCATAGAATAGTGACCTATGCTTGAAAAAGTCAGACATCGTTTTGAAGTAGTTGAGCAGTCGATCTTTTTCGTAATTGTTCACTACTACTTCTGTCATATTTAAATAGCCTGTAATATTTTGAGCTGTAGCACCCTCAATATTTACGGCATTTGCTATCACCTGGAAATATGAAATAAGAATAGGCCTTGTTCTAAAACCACGACTTATCAAGAGCTTGGATTGAGCAATAATTTTATCTTGCTGGTCAGCACCTAGCGTACTCCAGGCCATAGCGAAATTATCTGCTACCTCCATGGCCTGAGCATTTCTTGTATTAGTAAGTATCGTTTTTACTGAATCTCCGAAAATAGCCGGATCTGTGGGTAGGATATCATCTTGCCCATATGACCACGAGGAAGTGATCATTATTAGCAAAATATATAAGTGCCTCCTTCCCATAAATGCTGAAATTCTTAAAATATTACGAATAAACCAATTTTACAGATGATGTAGTAACGTAAATAAGGCTGAAAAAATTGATGAACTGTTAATTTTTATGGAAGACTAAAGAACACCAGTTGTTTCTTACTCTTTTTGATTTATAAGTAAGCCCACTCTTTATCGCTACTGCTTTTAAGTCTTCCCCATCATGTTCATAAAATCCACTGAATAATATAACACCTCCAGCAGCCAAAGTTTCAACATACAACGGCATCTCATGGATCAATACATTCTTGTTAATATTGGCCAAAATAACATCAAACTGCTGCTTAAATTTAAGTGTTTCAATTGTGCCCTCCATCACCTTGATATGTTTACAGCCATTTAGTGTAATGTTTTCTGGTGTATTCTCGGTACTCCAGGAGTTGTTGTCATAAGCCACAACCTCATTGGCTCCAAGCTTTTCTGCCATAATCGCCAATATCCCTGTTCCACTTCCTGCATCTAATACGCTCTTACCTTTGAAATCAATATCAAGTTGGTTTTTCAGCATCAGGTAAGTAGTATCATGATGCCCCGTCCCGAATGACATTCTAGGGTTAATTACTATTTCATAGGGAAAATTAGCATCTTGTTCATGGAATGTAGCTCTTACTAATATTTTATCTTCTACATGAATCGGATCATAATTACTTTCCCACTCCTCATTCCAATTCCTTTCTACTACCTCTTCAACAGTATATGTTATCTGCCCTTCCTTATATTTTTCTACCAGTGATTTAATCTCGGCTTCATTAAAGGCCACGGGCTTAATGTATGCCTCCAGGCCATTGTCTGTTTCCATCATTGAGTCATAACCCAGATCAGAAAGCTCGGCTATCAATATTTCAGTAAAAGGCTCTTTACAAGTTATATTTACACTCAAGTAGTCGATGACTGCCATTAAAATGATTTTACAATATCGGTAAAGTCACGAGATTTCAATGAAGCACCTCCAATAAGACCTCCATCCACATCATTACACGCAAAAAGCTCTTTCGCATTGGAAGGCTTACAACTGCCTCCATAAAGAATAGACGTATCCTTGGCTTTATCTCCATATTTAGCTTCTAAGAATGACCTTATGGCGGCATGCATTTCTTGCGCTTGCTCCGATGAAGCGGTTTTACCCGTACCTATAGCCCAAATCGGCTCATAGGCTACTACAATTTTCTCAAAGGCCTCTGCTGATAAATGAAAAAGGCTTTCTCTTAATTGTTGTTGAACATAATCTATGTATGTGGCAGCTTCTCTGATTTCCAACGGTTCCCCACAACAAAATATGGGTGTTAAACCATTGCTCAAGGCCGCATCCACTTTTTGGGCTAGCTGTTCATTGGTTTCCTTAAAATATTCTCTTCGTTCGCTATGGCCGATTATTACATATCTAGCACCAATGGATTTAAGCATAGCCGCTGATACCTCTCCAGTGTATGCTCCTGAGGCATGCTCACTACAATTTTGGGCGGCTAAAAATAGCTTGTCATTTCCCTTTATCAAGTTCTTTACCTGAGATAAGTGAATGAAAGGAGGCGCAAGGATTACTTTTACATCAGATGAAACTTCATCAGCCACCATATTGGTAATTTCTGAAGTAAGCTTCAAGCCTTCATCTATTGTGTTATTCATTTTCCAATTTCCTGCTACTATTTTTTGAGGCATAGGATCAAGTCTTTTTTCTGGTTTACACTAAATTTTGGCTAAAGATAACGGTTTTTGTGCATTTCTCGATTTACTGATTTTTGGTAAATTTTGACTTTGGCCCAATGTTTGGTTTACACATACTAACACCAAACACTGAATGTTATGAAAGCGATAATTACAATCATAAGTCTACTATCGATACTTAGTCTTAGTTCTTGTTTTATATCTGATGATGGACAGATAGGACCTCCCGGACCACAAGGACCTGCCGGACCTCAGGGACCGCAAGGTGCAGCCGGTGAATCGGGATTTGTGTTTGAATACACTGACATCAACTTCACGGCTCCAGCTTATGAAGTTTTTTTAAACTATCCTGATGATTTTGAGACACTACCGTCAGATGTGGCCATTGTATTCCTGCTCTGGGGCGTAGAAGAAATTGATGGTGAAGAAGTTGAAATTTGGAGACAACTCCCACAAACGCTTATAGTTGAAGAAGGGCTTCTACAATACAATTTCGACTTTAGTCAAAATGATGTTAGGCTTTTTATGGATGCAGATTTTCCGCTTGATATACTTACAGCCAATGATACAGATGAATGGATAGCAAGGGTAGTTGTAGTGCCAGGTAATTTTTGGAATGGCAGAAGAGATTTTAGCGATTACTATGAGCTTGAAAAAGAGCTTGGTCTACCTGAAATCATAAGTGACAGAGATGTCGTTGAAAGAAGAAAGTAAGATAAACAAATGCCCATCGGATGCAGAATGACATCCGGTGGGCTGTTTTTTTACACATAATTTTTTAATCTTCAATATCTACACCGGTCGTATTATTATCTGGTATACGATCAATCAGTTTGTTATAAGGGTCTATACCCGCTTTTACCGGTTCCCCTTTTACCTTTACCGTAATACTGTGCTCACCAGGGGCTAGCTTGTGCTTTTGCAAATACAAAGGATTGGTTCTTTTCCTCCCATTCTCATCAGTATCTTCTGCGGCAAACACCCCAATGTCTATATAGTCTCCGGCATATTGAGCATCTGTTTCCATGCCCAAACTATCGGCATATAGCTTTTGAGAGGTAATGTCTAATGTGACCTCATACTCATCATCGGCTATCTTTTTTGCCTTAGCTTCCTCCACCTTATTTTCATAAAGCGTCAGCTTGAGCCAGGTGTCTTCCAGGTAGTAGTGAATGCTATCGGGCACTTCTGCTTTTATAAATGTGTACAGATCATTGCTGCCGGCATAAGGTGGCTCGGCCTTGAGGGCAAACTTATCCCTAAACTTTCTCAGAGCCGTATTCATCACAGAATCACCAACATAATCACGCAAGCCATATAAAATCAACGAGCCTTTATAGTACCACTGATAGGAGCGGTTGCAGTTGATAAACACATGCTCTTTTTTATTTTCATTAGATCGCCCGGACAGGTAGTTGTCTAACTCCTGCTTCAGGAAACGTTGCATGTTGTCTTTGCCATATTTCTTTTCAGTAAGCACAAGGGCGGTATATTCCGCTAATGCCTCCGAAATCAGATTAGAGCCTCGGGTGTAGTTTGGCGCCACCTGATGGCCCCACCATTGATGCGCCAGCTCATGAGACGTTACAAAATACCCATAGTCAAAATCATTGGGGTCGCTAAAATTGGCTACCCAGCCAAAGTTTTCTGAATAAGGTACTGTGTTTGGAAATGACTGTGCAAAAGACGCATAGCGAGGAAACTCCAGTAGTCTCATTTGCCTGAACTGATAATTGCCATAAGCCGCTGAGAAATATTCGATGCCGTCTTTGAAGGCCGCTGAGAAACGCTCCAGATTAGCATCATGTGCTGCATGATGGAAAATTTCAATATTAACATCACTACCATCGGGTAACTTGGCTTTATCTTCAAAAACTGCATAATCGGCCGAAACAATATTGAAGAACAAACCGATCTGAGTGTCCTGAACATAATGAAAATATTTACGCTCGCCTTCAGTCCATTCCCTTTGTAAGTAGCCAGGAGCTACAGCAATTTGGTCCTTGTCTGTACTTACTGTCGCCTGAAAATTGATGAGATCCGCATCATCATTGAAAAGCAAGGTTCTACGCCCATAAGGATCGTCATGTGGAGGCAATTCATAATCCTTTGGTGGCAAGTCGTATTTCTTTCGAGTTTCATCACTCGACAATTCATTATTGGCTGAATATCCAATACTTGGCAACCCACCGCCTATGAAAGTGCCGTTATAAACAATTTCACGATTATATCCATTATTGACAAACCCCTCATTTACATAGGCAGCAGTTAATTGCAGGTCGATAGTATCTCCCGGGTTGAGCGTAGCCGGTAGTTTATAAATTTTATACCAAGGCCGCTCATCCTCGGCCCCAAAAACTTTAAACTTAGCCTTATCTACTTTCAAAGGTCCCCGATAGCCCAGTGTGTCTCCATTATAGATAGCATGGAAATAACGAAAGCCCTGACCTGACAGATGCAAGGAATCAATAGGTTCATCTGTTTTATTAACCATCTGCACCATCGCATCGAAATAGGCATCTCTTTCTTTTGGGAAAATATCGGCTTTAAGATTGATATCTGTTACTTTCGGCTGTGCAATAAACTCATAATGTTTCAATTGTTTTTCATATTCAGCGCTTCGCTTTTCCTGTTCTTTTTGGGTGAGGTATGTGTTTGTGTAAACCACATTTTTAAAGATGTAGCTACCAATGAGCACAGAAACAATGAGCAAAACATACGCAGTAATAGAGCTTGCACTCAAAAGCCTTGATTTTGATTTCTTTAACCTGGTTTTCAGATTGATTTCAGCTCCACGGGCATAAAATACCGAGAAGAAAAGGATAAGAAACAGACCAAAGGCTGTCCAATACAGGTTATACCAAAGCAATGGCTGCCCGAAATGGCCCAGGCCATTCATATCTGACCAGATATAACCCGGCTTATATGAAAAGAAGAAAAGATTGAAATCGTAGTCTGCAAAAGACCTTAAGACAATCATCACCAGCCAAACCCCGATGCTCACTGCATGCCCTGCAAATTTGTTGTTCACCAAGAGGTGGATGGCAAAAACGAGCATGACCATTTGCAAATAATCAGGAAAAGATATGAGTAAACAATCCACGAGATACACGCCAAAATCATACTGGAAGTAACCTTTTAAGGTTTGTACAATGACACCAACAACAATTGGAAAAATTGATAGCAACAAACAAACGAACGCCATGCCCAAAAATTTAGAGCCTATAGTCACTCCATTCTTTACCGGAAAAGTATCACTAATGGCCGAATAGCCTGACGCTTTATCGCGATGGAGGCTTTCGCCTGTGAAAAACACCAGGATAATAAAGACGAAAATCAGGTAATCATAGCCCTTATACTCCATTAAAAAAGAAGTACTTGGCTGGTTGGGCACACTGTAAATCGTGCTTCCAATCCAAAAATCGAGCACCAGGAAAATCAGTCCTCCCAACATGATGGCCCGAAAATAGCCGTCTTTGATAATGTTTTTCACTTCAATTTTAGCCAGGTTAAGCAGGCTACTGATCTGGTACTTTTTAGAAAAATCAGTAGTTACTGAAAACCCTTTGTCTACTACAACAGGTGCCTTATCTTCTTTTTCTTTAGATTTTTTAGCCGTAGACTGGAAGAAATATTTAAAACTAAACCTAAAATAAGCAGCCAGGAAAAACACTAGCCCAATACCGGCCCACAACAGGCGGTTGATCAGCAAATTGCCAGAGACTGAAAGTAAGAATGAGTTTTGCTCGTATGGTGTGAGATACCTGGTTTGAAATGAAAATGAATTGAGCCCGAAGGGATCAAGTATTTGTACCAGGTCGCGGTTTTCTATGTCTTGTGCCAGAAAGTTGGCCAGCAAGTAGCAGATAAAAAAAACAATTCCTCCGGTATAGATCGATTTTATGTTTCTTGTAAAGACAATAACTGCAAAAAACAGCGTAGATGAAAACCAAAAGTTGGGTAGCACTACAGTAGCCCAAGGGTGTAAGTAGCTCAAGATATCGTTGGCTCCATACCTTTCCGCATCCGTCCAGCCTGTGGCGGAACCGATGATTGTACCCAGATAAACACCAACAATGGTTCCCATTGAAATGAAAAGCAACGTAACAAACGAACCCCAAAACCGGCCCATGAAATAGGCGTTTTTAGTGATTGGGTAACTGAAAAGAAAGGTGCCTGTTTTGTGTTCGATATCCCGATAAAGTGGCACGCCCATCACAGCAGAAGCGATCATAATACCGAACAGTGAAATAAGCAGTTGCAGCTCTGCCACTACAATAGGGGCATTGTGAAATACTTTTTCTGAAGCTGGTGTGCTACCGGAAGCAATTAGCAATAGCGCAACGACCATCAACAGCGAGAAATATATGTAGGTAGCCGGACGTGAAAACCTATACTTAAGTTCGAATAAGAATATATTTAGCATGTCGGAAGCAATTAAAGCGTTACAGGATCTATTTTGGTGGAGATGTGTGTGAAGTACACATCTTCGAGATTCGGTGTGGCAGGTTCAAAACCATCACCCGGATTTGTATCGCTTTGCACGCGTAAACTAAGCTGTCCTTCCTTTAATTTTGTCGATATCACCTGGTACTTTTCTTTATAGGCGGGAAGCTCTTGTTTGTCTATACTTTTGCTATAGATTTTGTCTTTTAATACGGCCAATCCATCTGCCGGGGTGCCTTCCATTAATAGCTCACCCTCACAAATAATTGCCATTCTGGAGCAAAGTGTGCTTACATCTTCTACGATATGAGTAGACAAAAGCACAATGGTATTTTCACCGATTTCACTCAATAAATTGTAAAACCTATTTCTTTCAGTAGGGTCAAGTCCGGCTGTAGGCTCATCTACTATAATTAATGAAGGGTTGCCAACAAGTGCCTGTGCGATACCAAACCGCTGTCTCATGCCACCTGAGTAGGTACCCAAAGCCTTTTTTCTATCCTTGTAGAGATTTACCTTTTCTAAAAGATTTGCCACAAGCTGCTTACGCTCATTGCGACTACCTACGCCTTTCATTTGTGCGATATGATCAAGCATTACCTCCGCACTTATTCTTGGATAAAGACCAAAATCTTGTGGCAAATAACCCAACTTTTCCCTAATGGCCTGTGGATTTTCCAAAGCATTTATATCATCAAGCATAATACTGCCAGTATCGGCATTCTGTAGGGTAGCAATCGTGCGCATGAGAGAAGATTTACCGGCACCATTCGGACCCAGCAAGCCAAACATACCTTGCTCAATTGTTAGTGAAACATTTTTTAGTGCCTGTACTCCATTGGAGTAAGTCTTTGATAAGTTCTTGATGGATAGTTGCATTTAGGTGTGGGGTATAGTGAAATAGAAAGTGAATATAGTAATTTTTTTAGAAACTCTTTGAGGCTATTTAGAGAGCTGGAATTGATGACGGTACTTGAAGGAGATTACTAACTTATCCTACTCCAGTTAACTACCGTTTTTCTCAATGATGCAATATGACTACTGATATTACGGTTTTGTGGTTTTTCCAAGGAAGGGTCGTCATTTAAAACTGCAGAAGCTGCCTGTCGGGCCATTTGTAAAATGTTGCCATCCTTCCCTAAATCAGCTATGAGTAAATCTAATACACCACTTTGTTGAGTACCTGTAAGGTCTCCCGGGCCGCGTAGCTTTAAATCAACATCAGCTATTTCAAAACCATTGTTTGTCCTTACCATAGTCTCAATACGCACCTTGCCTTCTTTGCTCAGCTTATAACTCGTAATAAGAATACAGAAAGATTGATCCGCACCACGCCCTACACGGCCTCGCAGCTGATGGAGTTGTGCTAGTCCAAAACGCTCCGCATTTTCAATGACCATAACTGAAGCATTAGGCACATTTACACCCACTTCTATTACGGTTGTTGCCACCATAATTTTGGTTTCTCCTTTGACAAACCGCTGCATCTCGAAGTCCTTATCTTCAGCCTTCATTTTACCATGCACTATACTTACAGGCACATCTGGAAATGCTCGACACACACTTTCGTACCCATCCATCAAATGTTTTAAGTCTAGTTTTTCTGACTCTTCAATCAGTGGATACACAATGTACACTTGACGCCCCTCAGCAATTTGCTCTTTTATAAAACCATTTACTTTCAATCGATTGGCATCGTATCGGTGCACTGTTTTAATTGGCTTTCTTCCTGCTGGTAATTCATCAATGGTTGAAATATCCAGATCGCCATACAAAGTCATTGCCAATGTTCTCGGAATCGGTGTAGCCGTCATCACCAACACATGTGGATAAATTTCTTTATCCTTTTGCCAAAGCTTTGATCGCTGCGCTACTCCAAATCTGTGTTGTTCATCTACAATGGCTAATCCGAGGTTTTTAAATTGCACGACATCTTCGAGTAAAGCATGCGTACCAACGATAATATCCAGGTCGCCTGATTTTAAATATTGGTGTATGATTTTACGCTCACTCTTTTTTGTACTTCCGGTGAGCAAAGCAATTGTCACGCCCATGCTATCGGCAAACTCTTTGAGACCTTGATAGTGTTGCTGCGCCAAAATTTCAGTAGGTGCCATCATCGTAGCTTGTGCTCCTGACCCGATGGCTGTGAGCATGCAAATAAAGGCAACTATTGTCTTACCACTACCGACATCACCCTGAAGCAATCTATTCATTTGTTTGCCGGACTTTAGATCTCGATAGATCTCCTTAATAACTCTTTTTTGTGCATTGGTAAGGTCAAAAGGCAAATGATCATTATAAAACTCTGTGAGCAGTTCAACATTGTCCAGTACTTTGCCACGAAACTTATCGATACGTGTAAGCTTAAGCTTGAGTAATCTTAGCTGTACATAAAAGAGCTCCTCAAATTTTAGTCTAAACTGAGCTTTTTGTAAAAAGGTATGATCCTGCGGAAAATGAATGTTAGCAATAGCCTCTTTTTTCCCAATCAGACCATAATCGTTGATAATGTTTTCTGGTAAGGTTTCAGCAATACGCTTTTCAGCAAGTGTCAAAAGCGAATTTTGTATTTTGCTAATGCCTTTGCTATCCAGGTAACGCTTACGCAATGTTTCTGTGGTAGGGTATACAGGCTGTAAAAATGAGGTCCCGGGATTAAAAGAAGAAAGAATCTCTATCTCCGGATGTGCCATGTTGATCTTACTGCCAAATAAGGTTGGCTTGCCAAAAACAATATACTCGACTCCTGGCTGAAGTTTCTTTAGTATCCATTGAGCCCCTTTAAACCAAACTAATTCTATCTCACCACTATCATCTGCAAGATGTGCCACCAATCTTCTTTTTCTGGCAGCTCCCACCATCTCCACCTTTCGCAAACGACCCTTCACTTGCACATGAGGCATGTTGCCGTGCAAAGATTTTATCTCATAAAATTTGGTGCGATCTTCATATCGGAAAGGGTAGTGCTGCAAAAGATCTCCATAGGTAAAAATATTGAGCTCCTTATTGAGCAATGCGGCTTTTTGAGGCCCCACACCTTTGAGGAATTCTATTTTTGTTTCGAAGAATCCTTGCATAGGCGCAAACTAAAAAGATTTTTTAAAATCCTTACTTCGGCTCAAGGTTTTCATTCCATCGCAAGGTGTTCATCATATGCACAATGTCAACTTTTACAAAATCGATGGCCGGTTTTAAGGAGTCATTCTGCACGGCTGTGTTGAAATATAGGGCACCTCGTAAAAAATTAGCTGTAGAATCCGTTGTAAAAAACTGGAATTGGCTTGGTACCTCACCACTGATTTCAGCGTAAACCACCGTTTTGCCAGAAGGGGTTTTTGTTATCGTTTCGTCAATTCCAGAGGCCTTTATTTGATGCTTAGCAGTAAGAAAATATGCATCATCTAAATAACCCTTGAGCGAGTCCATGTTATTTACCACTTTGTAAGTGATATGTACATCTGCTTTAAATCTTGGGTAATAGATCTCAACCCAGTATTTGTCAGAAATCCATGATGAGTCTTTGAGCAGCTCAGCATGTTTAGAAAACTCAAATTGATATGGCAGTGTATCAGGTAAAGATTGGTATTCGTGCTTTGGTAAGTCAAACCTGTTAAACCCTTTGGGTTTAGGCACGTAGGAATTGTTGTCACAAGCACCCAGGGTCACTAATAAACACACAATCAAAAACCCTCTAATCCACATAATCTTCTACATTGTTATTATTCACAAACACCCTCACCTTCTTAATCCGTTTATTGTCTACTGCAACAACAGTAAAGACAAATTTATCATAATAAATACGTTCGCCAGAAGAAGGCATTTTTGTATTGATTTCCAGTAATAGTCCACCCAGGGATTCACTTTCGCCTTTTACTTCTTCAAAAACCGTTTGATTTTCATCTACAACTTTACAGAAGTCGTTAAGCGTAATTTTGCCTTCGAAGAGATATGTGTTTTCATCAATTTGATCATAAGCCAAATCTTCCTCATCAAACTCATCATTGATCTCACCTACGATTTCCTCAATAATATCTTCAAGAGTAATAAGGCCTGAGGTGCCTCCGTACTCGTCTACTACAATGGCCATGTGCACACGCTTTTCCTGAAAATCTTTGAGTAATACGTCAATTTTCTTGGTTTCAGGAACAAAAAAGCCCGGCCTCAAAAGCTCTTGCCAGGCAAACGTATCATCCTTATCTAAGTAGGGTAGTAAATCCTTTATGTACAAAATGCCTTCTAAACGATCAATAGTTTCTGAGTAGGCTGGTATTCTCGAAAAACCAGACTTATTGACTTTATCCATCAACTCATGAAAGTCCATTTCAACATCTAACGCTGTGATGTCCATGCGCGATTTCATCACTTGTTTCGCTGTAAGCGTTCCGAAATTAACAATTCCTTTTAGTATATCTTTCTCTTCTTCGGTGGTGTCTTCCCTTGTTGTTATTTCAAGTGCATGATGAAGCTCCTCTACCGATATATCATACCCTTTCCTTTGAAAACGCCTTTCAATTACATTACTCAGGGTCATTAATATGAAAGACAATGGCTTAAATATCGTTTCTGCCAGTGATAATAATGGAGCTGTAAATCGAGCGAATTGTAAATTATTGGGGTTGGCATATACCTTAGGCGTTATCTCACCAAAAAACACTAGTAAAAGTGTTGTTACAAATGTTAACACAATTACGGCCAAGCCTTCCGTGGTTTTAGCACCAACTACTTCCCACATCACAAAGGTCGAGAGTGTTACAAAGGCAACATTCACAAAATTGTTAACAATGAGTATCGTGGCCAGTAATAGTCTTGGATTGTGAATAAGAGAAACAATCTTTTTATCTCGTGCGTCTTCACTGTCTTTACAGGCGGTGATGTCCTTGTGAGTTAAGGAAAAGAAGGCCACTTCAGAACCACTAATAAGGGCACTGGTCACCAATAATAGTAGCAATGCCAATCCACTTATCACAAAGAAAAGTGTTTGCTCACTAAATATTAATCCTAATAAATATTGACTCGGAGGTTCGTCTATGGCTGTTTCCAATACAGTGGATTTAATCCAACAATTTAGAATGGTAGATCATCTGAGTCATCATCAGCTGCAATATCTGCAGTTGGAGACTCGGCTACCGTTTGCTGCGGTTTAGAAGAAGACGCTTGCGTGTTATTATCGTATCCTTCACCACCTGTGTTTGATCCTTTAGGGCTTAGCATGGTCATGTTGTCGCCAACTACTTCAGTCGTATAACGAGTAACTCCATCCTTCTCCCATGAGCGAGTCCGAAGTTTACCCTCTATATACACCATATCTCCCTTATTGAGGTATTTTTCGGCTACATCTGCCAGTCCTCTCCAAAGTACGATATTGTGCCACTCAGTTTGCTCTTTGCGCTCACCAGTATTTCGGTCTTTATACACCTCAGAAGTGGCAATTGGAAAATTGGCAACAGAGGCCCCATTTTCTAAATGTCTAACTTCCGGGTCTTTGCCCAAACGCCCAACTAGTATTACTTTATTAACTCCTGACATAAGTTCAATCTAAAAATTTTTACAAAACTACTAATCTTTTATAAATCTAACTAAAATATGACTTCATTCAAATACCTGGAAACAAGAACAGGTTTTGGCAAATCTTTTACTTCTGATAGCGAATAGAAGCCATCTTTATTGTTTAGATCATCAGATTTCAACCCTAAATCAACTGTATAAAATTTTGCATAAATAATCTGGTGAGTTAGCACATGCTTATAAGTTGTGCTCACTTCAATCGCCCTGACTTCTGTGGGTATGCTTAATGAAGACACTTCGTCAGCAATCAATTTCTCACTTAAATCCGAGTTATTGTCGTTTTCAAGTAATTTGAAATCAAACAATCCCTGCCAAATATCTCCCTTTGGCCTCTCTCTTAACCACAGGTGCTCACCAACCCTGAATACCAAGTAGTTAAAATGTCTTTTGCGCACTTTTAGATTCTTAACTTTTACAGGGAATTTGTGCTGCAAGCCTTGCTGTCTTGCATAACACTCTATAGCAAGCGGGCAGGAATTACAGTCAGGGTTTTTGGGAACACACTGAAGAGCACCAAACTCCATCATTGCCTGGTTAAAATTGTCAGGCTGTGTTTTGGAGATGAGTTCTTGCCCTAAAATTTCAAACTCTTTTCTAGATGATGAAGCGAGAATGTTACTTTCAACACCAAAAAGCCTTGACAACACTCTAAATACATTGCCATCTATTGCAGGTACTACCTCCTTAAATGCAAAAGAGGCTATGGCCGCAGCAGTGTAAGGACCAATTCCAGGTAATTTTCTTACCTCAGTATATTCTTTTGGAAATTCACTATTGTATTTTTCTACTAATAATTTGGCACAGCGATGTAAGTTTCTGGCTCTTGAGTAATATCCTAACCCCTGCCAAAGACGTAAAACTTCCTGCTCAGATGCCTGTGCCAAGTCCTTGACTGATGGGTAGTTTTCAACAAATTTCTCATAATAAGGGAGCCCTTGGTTTACCCTAGTTTGTTGCAGTATGATCTCAGAAAGCCATATTTTATAAGGATCCCTTGTCTCTCTCCATGGTAAGGGCCTGTGGTTGGACTTATACCATTTTAGCAGTTTATCCGTTATAAAATTCAAATTATTGGTCATTATGAGAAATTCAAATAACTGTGTTTTTAGCGTGTCAGTTTTTTTCTAATATTAAATTTTTTAATCTCGATGGCACGTCTAAATTTGCTGATCAATTCAGGTTAAACTGCAAAGAAGGATTATTTATAAACTTAAAACTATTTTTTCGTGACTAAAGCAGAAGTTATATCAGAGATATCAGAGAAGACGGGAATTCCTAAAGAGGATGTGTCAGTGACAGTAGAAGCATTTTTTAGCATTGTGAAAAACTCAATGGCTGACGGAAACAATATCTACGTGAGAGGTTTCGGGAGCTTTATAAATAAGAAACGCAAGAAGAAGATTGCCAGAAACATATCAAAGAACACAGCGATCGTAATAGACGAACATTTTGTGCCTAGTTTTAAACCATCAAAAGTTTTTGTTGAAAAAATAAAAACCAGCGATAGAGTAAAAGAGCTACAAGACTAATATTTAGATCGTCTTATTTCCGATTGACAATAATATCCTTGTACTTTGCAGTCCTTAAAATAATGGGATAAAATGCTTAGGACAAGGATATTATTATTAGTGAGCGCTGCAATTTTGGTGTTGATTATATTCAACCTCCCAAAAGTAGTTGTAGATAATGAGCAGCCGCAATTAGATCAGGCGTCTGACTCCACTTCCATTCCACAGCCCACATTTCAAAACGAAGAGCACCTACCCACGCTTTCGGAAGAAGACATGACGAAGGCGACCTCCTTAAAGGAAAAATTAAGACTTGCAAAAAATACAGAAAAAAGTCTTACCTTTGCAGACTCTTTGGCTACGCTGTATCTGAATGCAGATAAATATGACAGTGCGGCTAAGTTCATTGAAATAATTGCTGAAAATAATCCAACTGAAGGGAATATTTTGAAAGCAGGTGATGTCTATTACGAAGCTTATGGCTTCGCGATGGATCCTGCCAAGCAGGTAGAAATGGGGGCAAAGGCCAGAAAGTTTTATACACAGATTCTCAGTAAACACCCTGATAATCTGGAGGTAAAGAACAAAATGGCCATGACATATCTTACCACATCTAACCCTATGCAGGGTATAGCTATGTTACGGGAGATATTACAGGAAGACCCTAAAAATGAAAGTGCAATATTTAATTTAGGCGTACTTTCAATGCAATCCGGGCAATATGAAAAAGCCGTAGAACGCTTCTCTAACCTGGTCGAAATTAATCCTGAGCATACTCAAGCACAGTTTTTTCTGGGCGTGAGTTACCTGGAGACTGGTCAAAAAGACAAGGCCAGACAGCAATTTGAATTAGTGAAAACACTAGATGAGGATCCGGCTGTACAAGCAACAGTAGATTCTTATTTAGAAGAAATAAATTAAAAGTATTGTTAACCATCACGCCCTGGCGTGATCAAAAATTTAGAAATTATGCCTTGCGGTAAAAAAAGAAAAAGACACAAGATAGCTACTCACAAGAGAAAGAAAAGACTTAGAAAGAACAGACATAAGAAGAAGTAATTTAAACATGACCCTACTCCAGGGTCATGTCTTCTATTTTTTTTAATAAGTTTTTTTAATCCAAAATACATTTGTTTTGAGTAACGAATTAATAATCAATTCAACTCAGAATGGATGTCGCATAGCCTTACTAAAGGACAAAAATCTTGTTGAATTTCATCACGATCAAGATGGAAATCAATTTAATGTAGGAGATATTTATCTAGGCACAGTAAGGAAAGTTGTACAAGGGCTAAATGCAGCATTTGTTGATATAGGTTATGAGAAAGATGCTTTTTTGCATTACCTCGATTTAGGACCTCAATTTAGTTCTCTCAATACTTTCACGAAAAGTGCCCTGGCAAGAAAAAACACCTCCAGCAAGCTGGAGAAGTTTAAGCTTAAGCCAGATATAGACAAACATGGAAAGATCAGCAACGTACTTTCCAAAAACCAACAGATTTTAGTTCAGGTTGTAAAAGAACCCATATCTACGAAGGGTCCGCGACTGTCCTGCGAGTTGTCATTAGCCGGAAGATACCTGGTGTTAGTACCGTTTTCAAACACGGTAAATGTATCAAAGAAAATTGCTTCGAGTGACGAGCGTAAACGCCTCGTTAGGCTGGTATCTTCTATCAAACCAGAAAACTATGGTGTTATAATCAGAACGGCTGCCGATGGCAAGAGCGTAAGTGATTTAGATACCGACCTGCGAAACTTAATTGACACCTGGCACAAGGGTGCAAATGCCCTAAAGAAGGCTAAGCCAAAAGAAAAAGTTATAGGCGAAATGAGTAAGGCTTCTGCACTGCTCAGAGATGTACTAAATGAATCTTTCGATAACATTCACATAGACGAACAAGAAATCTATGATGAAGTGAAAGACTACATTAAGACTATCGCCCCAGACAAGGAGAAGATCGTTAAAAAGTATAGTGGCAAGAGCAAGATCTTTGAAAATTTTGGTATAGAACGCCAAATTAAATCTGCCTTTGGCCAGTCAGTAAGTGTTAAAGGTGGTGGATACCTCATAATTGAGCATACCGAAGCTTTACATGTTATTGATGTAAACAGTGGCAACAAATCTAATCGTGAAGACGATCAGGAGGCAACTGCTCTTTCGGTAAATAGAGAAGCCGCAAAAGAAATTGCGCGCCAGCTAAGATTGCGTGACATGGGTGGTATTATCGTAGTCGATTTTATCGACATGCGTAAAACCGATAATAAGAAGCTCATCTATAAGATCATGAAAGACGAAATGGCTTCTGATCGCTCTAAATTTACCATCTTACCTTTGTCAAAGTTTGGTTTGATGCAAATCACCAGGCAGCGCGTACGTCCAGAGATGACCATCACAACTAAGGAGGTTTGTCCTACTTGTAATGGTACTGGAAATATTAGCGCGTCAATTTTGGTGTCAGACCAGATTGAGCGTAATATAGATTACCTCATGACTAAGCAAAATGATAGAGACATCACTGTTGTGATGCACCCATATCTGTACGCCTATTTCACAAAAGGTCGTATGTCACGAAGATTGAAGTGGTTTATGAAATACTTCAAATGGATAAAGCTTATTCAGGACTCAAGCATGGGTATTACAGAATTTAAGTTCCTCAACAAACATGCGGAGGAAATTGAAGTCAAAGACACATAATTTAAGAGCCGGTTTACGAACCGGCTTTTTTTATGACTTTATCTAAGGCCGACAGCTGACTGCCGAGTGAAAATTTATCGGCTAGTTGCACTGCGTTTTTCTGTGCCTGAAATAGTTTTTCCTGGTCTTCGATAAATGGATTGAGTTTTTCTAAAAACTCAGTTGGTCGCTCAGGATCATACGAAAACCCACACTGGGCCTCCTCCACTTCATCTTTCAACCAGCCTCCAAAATTTAAAATGATCAATTTCCCAGCAGCTAGTCCGTCAAAAAACTTATTGGGGCTACCGGTACTTAAAACATCGGCATTGGCAAAAGAAACATATACTGCATCCACCTTTGCCATCTCTATTTTCACATCCTCTTTATCTGCAGACTTCTTAAATATTATGTTAGATAGACTTCTTCGACCAGCTTCATCAACAATTCTATCATATTGTGCCCCTCCGCCCATAACAATAAACTCAATTTGATTATTGTTGATACAAGCCGCTGCCGCTTCAAGTAAATATTCCAATCGATTTGCGAGGCCTACAGTTCCGAAATAGCCAATTCCAAATTTTTCTGTGATTGACTTTGTATCAGAAGGTGTAAAGAATGCTGAATCTGAAAAATTTGTAACCACAGTAGTCGGTGTGCTAGTCTTTTGCGCAATATATTTGGTAATGTCAGGAGACAGACCTATGATAGATTTAGCATTGTTGTAAACCCTTTTTTCTAACCAGTAGGCCAGTTTCTTCAAAAAAACATTTTTGATAACACCCAGCTGAATAGGAGCAGCTGGCCATAAGTCGCCAACCTCAAATATATAAGGCACTTTGTATCTCCATTTGGCATACAATGCAATAATCCCCGTAGTCAAAGGAGTTGAGATTACATAATTCAAGTCAGGTTTTTCTATTGACTTAAGAAACCTACAGCTCAACCAAACATACTTAACAAACGCTTTGATACGAGACCAAAAAGTAAGATGATTGGAGTAGTAAATCGGCAAATGATGTATGGTTACATTGTCAAGTACCTCTTTGAAGTAGCCGCTGTCATTATAGGCTGTAATCACTTCAACCTCATGACCCTGAGCGGCTAGGTGTTTAGCAATATGGTACGACCTAATGGCACCACCTGTTTTTGGAGTTTTATAGTATTGATGAATAATGAGAATACGCATTACCCAAAATTCTTCTCAAAGTATCTGCAGAAATTGCTGAGTTCGCAAGTTTCACATTTTGGCTTTCTAGCCACACAAACATATCTGCCATGCAAAATCAGCCAGTGATGTGCAAGCCTGATGTGTTCATCAGGAATGTGTTTAACCAATTGTTTTTCTACTTCAAGCGGGGTTTTGGCATTTTGATTAACCAAACCAAGTCTTTTAGACACCCTAAAAACATGGGTATCGACAGCCATGGCTGGTTGTTCGTAGACCACAGATGCAATTACATTGGCAGTCTTGCGACCAACGCCAGGTAGCTTTTGTAAATCCTTAATATCTTCTGGTACCACAGAATCGAACTCCTCAACGAGCAGTTTGGCCATACCAATAAGGTGTTTGGATTTATTGTTGGGGTAGGATACAGACCTTATCAGAGGGAATACCTCATCAAAATGAGCCGTTGACAGGTGTTCGGCTGTTGGAAACTTTTTAAATAAGGCCGGAGTAACTTTATTTATTCTTTCATCAGTACATTGTGCACTCAAAATCACAGCCACTAAAAGCTCATAAGGATTACTGTAGTGTAATTCAGTCTGAGCATCAGGCTGATGATTAGTGAAGTGAGTTATGAATTTTTCGTATCTCTCTTTTCTTTGCATTCCATTATTTCTTGGAAGACAAATTTAGAGATTTCGAGTAATTCATTATGCTTTGTACTGTACTATCAGAAGGTTGCTTTAAGCTGTGATCTAATTGTTTTTTTACAGCATTTAACTCCTTATACACTTCCTGAAGTTTAGCATCACAGATTAAAGCCTGTTCTAATTCCTTGTTTTCCTGTTCTGATGTTTCTTCATAAATGTATCTTACTACATCATCTTGGGTAAAAGTTTTGGTCATACGCGATATTATATTGTTTCATTTTCTTTCTCAGGTTAATAAGGGCATATCGCATTCTCCCCAGGGCAGTATTAATACTTACTCCGGTGGCTTCAGCAATTTCCTGGAAACTCATCTCCATGTAATGTCTCATAATCAAAACTTCCTTCTGTGTCTCGGGAAGCTCTTGTACAAGACTTCTTAACTTAGCGTGAGTATCCTGCTTTATTTGTTGAGATTCAATTGAATCTTCCGAAAATTCCATCGTGTTGAACACCCTGCTACCATCTTCCAGAATAACAGTGGGGTACCTCTTTTCCTTTCTGAAGTTGTCGATAGCAAGGTTATGAGCTATACGTGTAATCCAGGGTAAAAACTTACCCTCTTCATTATAACGACCCTCTTTGATCGTTTTTATAGCTTTAATAAAAACCTCTTGCAACAGATCCTCTGCTACATAACTATCCTTTACAATAAGGTAAATGGTTGTGAAAATTCGCGACTTGTGGCGATTTAGCAACTCCTCAAAAGCCTCTTCGTTACCTTCTTTGTAAAGTGATACCAACTTACTATCACTAATCTGATACTTCTCCATTAAGATATTCAATTTAAGTTAACGTAGAGGTCTATATCATATTGTTGCCGGGGGGTTGAAAGTTTAAAAAATTTTTTGAGTGTATCTCAAATGTAAAGAAACTAACAAATACTATGCAAAACTTTTTAAAATAAAATTTCAACGAATCGATGAAGCAACGTCACAGCCAGTCGAAAAAATAAATGGAAAATTTTTAGTCTTAGTAAAATCTTTTGCTACTTTTCCTGAAAATTAAAATAGAACAAGCGGCTAGAAAAAGATGCTGTTATGGACAAAAAAAGAGTAATTAAAAGTTTAGAGAAGCTTGATGACGGCTTAAAAAATAGCCTGAAGAAGTTGTATCCTGATGGTTTTGATGGAAACTTAATAAGGTTAATGAACGCAAAAAAAGAACCCTTTTTTTGTGTACCATTAGACACTGATGACACTGCTTACCTAATAAAAGTAGCTGTAACCAAAAACAGTGATGGCGAATATGAACTTGACGAAGAAGAAAATGAGTTTGGTGGTGATGGCGTAATCGGGCCGGATGATTATGATGACGATTACGATGATGACTAATGATTAGCTAAACATTCCTTATCTATCAATTGTATAGTATCTTTGCGGATTCAATATGCAGGATACACCAATTACAGAAAAACACTTCGATAAACTCGACCCCAAAGAGTATATAATAATTAAGCGCGCTCGGGTAAACAACTTAAAAAACCTGAGTGTAGCTATCCCAAGAAATAAACTAGTTGTAGTAACCGGTCTTTCCGGTTCAGGCAAGTCTTCACTTGCCTTCGACACACTTTTTGCTGAAGGGCAAAGAATGTATGTTGAAAGCTTAAGCTCTTATGCCCGACAATTTTTAGGAAGGCTTGAAAAGCCCGAGGTAGACTATATCAAAGGAGTCTCTCCTGCCATTGCGATTGAACAAAAAGTAAACACGCGCAACCCAAGGTCAACGGTAGGTACTACAACAGAAATATACGATTACCTCAAGCTTTTATTTGCCAGAATAGGTGCCACTTATTCACCCGTAAGTGGGAAAAAAGTAGCCAAGGATTCTGTTACTGATGTGGTTGAATACATCAATTCGCATGAAGAGGGCACTAAAGTAATGGTAAGCTGCCCGTTGAAAATCACAAAACAACGGTCAATAAAAGAAGAGCTTAAAGTCTTATTAAGCAAAGGGTATACCCGCGTAATAAAGGGAGGCGAGGTTGCTTTTATTGAAGATCTGTTGGAAGAAAAATCAATAGCTAAAGAAGCCTCTTTTGAGATTCTCATCGACAGGACCATTGTAAAACCGGATGATGAAGACACACAATTCAGGTTAGCTGACTCAGTACAGACCGCATACTTTGAAGGCATTGGTGACTGCAACATTCATATTGTAGGCCAGGGAATTAAATCATTTTCTGATCGGTTTGAAGCTGACGGTATAAAATTCGAAGAGCCAAGTGCCAATTTTTTTAGCTTCAATAATCCTTATGGCGCTTGCAGGCGTTGTGAAGGCTTTGGCAAAATATTGGGTATTGATCCCGACTTGGTCGTGCCTGATAAAAGCTTTTCAATTTATGAAGGGGCCATAGCACCCTGGAGAAGTGCAACAATGAAGAAATGGCTGGACCCTTTGTTGAAAGATGGAATTAAGTTTGACTTTCCTATACATAGGCCGTTTAACGAGCTCACTGAAAAAGAAAAAGAAGTATTATGGACTGGTAACGAATACTTTAAGGGACTAGATGCCTTTTTTAAACATCTGGAATCTAAAACACATAAAATTCAATACCGCGTGTTGCTCTCACGTTATCGCGGCCGAACGGTATGCCCTGATTGTAAAGGCACACGCCTGAGAAAAGATGCTGGTTATGTCAAAATCAATGATATTTCTATTCAGGATCTTGTGCTGATGCCTATAGGAAAAGTTGTTGGCTACTTTGAAAAATTAGAGCTGAACGAACACGATCAACAAATAGCTAAACGAATTCTAAAAGAGATCCAAAACAGACTTTCGTACATCGAGCGTGTAGGTCTTGGATATCTTACCCTTAATAGAATGACATCTACATTATCAGGTGGTGAGTTTCAAAGAATTAAACTAGCTACTTCTCTTGGTAGTGCACTTGTAGGATCGATGTATATATTGGATGAGCCAAGCATTGGGTTGCATCCGAGGGATACAGAACGATTGGTTGGCGTGCTCAAATCATTGCGTGACATGGGCAATACTGTAATTGTGGTGGAGCATGAAGAAGAAGTGATGCAGGCCGCTGATCAGATTATAGATATAGGGCCTGATGCGGGTGTGCATGGTGGTGAGTTAGTTTTCCAGGGCACAATAAATGAGCTCAATGGCAATGCCTCGTATACTGCCGCTTATTTGCTTGGCAATGAAAAAGTGAAGGTACCCTCTCGAAGACGTAAGTGGAAAGACAGTATCAAGATTGAAGGGGCCATTGAAAACAACCTGAAAAATATTGATGTACAAATACCCATGGGCGTGCTTACGACTATCACTGGCGTCAGTGGTTCAGGTAAATCTACACTTGTTAAAAAAATCATATATCCATCTATAGGTAAAATATTAGGTACTGTATCTGATGCAACCGGTAAGTTTGATAAGCTCGGAGGTGACTATGAAAACATTACTCAAATTGAGTTTGTAGATCAAAACCCAATTGGTAAATCTTCGCGATCAAATCCTGTGACTTATGTAAAAGCCTATGATGCTATCAGGCAATTGTATGCTGAACTTCCCCTTTCTAAGCAAAGAGGCTACAAGCCGTCTCATTACTCTTTTAATGTTGACGGTGGCCGCTGTGAAACATGCCAGGGAGAGGGGGTAGTAAAAATAGAAATGCAGTTTATGGCAGACATCTTTCTTACATGCGAAAGCTGTAAGGGAAAGCGATTTAAGCAAGAAATTTTAGACGTAACCTACAACGACAAAAACATAGCTGATGTATTAGACTTAACAGTTACTGAAGCGCTGGAGTTTTTTGAAGGTAAAGCTTCCATTGTAAATAAACTGCAACCTCTTTACGATGTTGGGTTGGGCTACATTGGTCTTGGGCAATCATCTAATTCTCTATCTGGTGGTGAAGCTCAGCGTGTAAAACTTGCTTATTATTTAGGGAAAAATACCAGAGATAAAAGAGAGCACATTTTGTTCATTTTCGATGAACCTACTACCGGTCTTCATTTTCATGATATTACAAAGCTTTTAGACTCCATCAATGCTTTGGTTGAACAAGGCAACTCCGTGATCATTATTGAGCATAATATGGAGGTCATTAAATCTGCTGATTGGATCATTGACCTGGGACCTGAAGGTGGTGAGCAAGGTGGTGAAGTTACGTTTTCAGGAACCCCTGAAGAGTTGATTAAACTTAAAGACTCTAACCATACAGCAAGGTTTCTGGCTGAGAAGTTATAAGTCAAATTTGCTATTTCAATCGTTTTAGTTCTCAATAGAACTATTATCTTTATCGGAAACTAAAAAACAATCACATGTCTGATATCCTTGAACACGTTATTGATCGTAACCCTGGGGAACCAGAATTTCACCAGGCCGCAGAGGAAGTAATTGATTCCGTAAAACCTGTATTAGATAAACACCCAAAATACAGGAAGTACAAAGTACTTGAACGTATGCTAGAACCCGAGCGCCTGGTTTCTTTCCGAGTCACCTGGATGGATGATAATGGTGAAATACAAATAAACAAAGGTTATCGGGTGCAAATGAATAGCGCCATTGGGCCATATAAAGGAGGCTTGAGGTTTCACCCCTCGGTGTACCCAGGTATTTTAAAATTTCTTGCTTTTGAGCAGATTTTCAAAAATGCCCTTACCGGTCTGCCAATGGGTGGTGGTAAAGGTGGTTCTGACTTCAACCCTAAGGGGAGATCAGAAAATGAAATTATGAGATTTTGCCAGAATTTCTTTATTGAGATGACCAAACATGTGGGACACAGAATTGATGTGCCTGCTGGAGATATAGGAGTTGGTGGGCGTGAGATTGGGTTCATGTTTGGTACCCACAAAAAGCTATCGAATACTTTCACTGGTGTTTTAACAGGTAAAGGAGTCGGCTGGGGCGGAAGTTTAATGCGTACGGAGGCTACAGGTTATGGTCTGATATATTTTGCCGAAAACATGCTTCAACATCAAAGTGATTCCATAAAAGGCAAAACATGTCTGGTTTCGGGGTCAGGTAATGTGGCACAGCACGCCATTGAAAAGATTATACAAATGGGTGGTAAACCTGTTTCAGCTTCTGACTCTTCAGGCTATATCTATGACGAAGATGGAATAACTACTGAAAAATTAGAGTTTATAAAAGATCTTAAAAACAATAGAAGAGGTAGAATCAAAGAATACGCAGAAAAGTACAACGCTGCCACGTATACAGAAAACAAAAAAGACGAAGCGTTCAACCCACTTTGGGATATCAAAGCAGATTGTGCATTTCCATGCGCCACCCAAAATGAAGTGAATATAAAAGACGCGGAGAATTTAGTGAAAAACGGTGTGAAGTTGGTAGGAGAAGGTGCCAATATGCCATTAGAAACAGATGCTGTCAATTATGTAATTGATAACAATGTGCTCTACTCACCAGGAAAAGCCTCTAATGCCGGTGGTGTTGCCACTTCGGGCATAGAAATGATGCAAAACTACCTTGGCTCTTACTTTACCAGTGAAGAAGTAGATCAACGTCTCCAAAACATCATGAAAGAAATACATGACAATTGTCTTGCAGCAGCAAGAGAATACGGACATGCTGATAATTACATGATAGGGGCCAACATTTGTGGCTTTACAAAAGTGGCAGATGCTATGATTGCCCAAGGCGTGATATAAAACAGATATTGTTGCTTAAAACCTCGAAGCCGCGTGTTTCGAGGTTTTTTTATTTAAATATTTTCTTACCTTAAGGTTCTCTAAAATCTATAGTTTGAAGGCCCTTTATACATTTATTTCCATACTTCTTCTGTCATTTAATACCTATGCTCAAGATGGCGGGTACTTTTTAACTCATTATGCATCGGGAGAGCAGGAAATAAACAACATCAATTTTGATATTGCCCAAGACACCAGAGGAGTTATCTATGTGGCAAATCGCTCAGGTATCATTGCTTTTGACGGCACTTCCTGGGAAAAAATTAAGACCCCCGCGTCCGTTTTTACTTTGGCTTTTGACAACAACAATCAGTTATACACTGGTGGTGTAAATGGATTTGGGAAAATTGGTCAGGATTCAGATAATTACCAAAAATTCATTGCAGTGGGTGATAGCACCATAACAGATATTTTTGATATGGTGCTACATGATAACAGATTGGTTGGGATTAACTCATCAACCGTATTTACCCTTGATTTATCATTAGGAAAGACATCTCGTATTAAGTCAGAGTATAGTGGAGAACTACTCAATGTTACACTCATAAAAAATGAGGTCTTTGTCACAACAGAGATAAGTGGCTTTAAAAAGGTTGGAGATACATCTCTTGAAAGCCCCGGTATAAGTAGCCTTGAGGAGAAAAATGTCGAGTTCATAGCCGAAGGACCTGACAATGCTTATTTGATAGGTTTTGCTAATAACAGTATTAGTATACTTAAAGGAGGAGAAGAGACCCCAATTGAGCTGGAAGATAATTATTTATCAAGCAGTATCATTATTGATGGTGTATGGATCAGTGATACACTCATTGCCATTGCAACTTTGAGAGGGGGTGTTGCTTTTATTAATCCTAATAAAGGAGAAATAAATCAAGTGGTCAATTATGCAAATGGGCTCCCAGATAATGAAATTTTTGCTATTTCTTTAGATCAGCACAGAGGTTTATGGGTGGCACACAATGAAGGACTCACTCGTATCTCGCCTAACTTTCCATTTAGAGCATTTGACAGATATGACGGCCTTGAGGGGGATATGCTTTCTGTACAATACCACAATGACAAATTATATGTGGGTACGTCATTAGGAGTTTATTACCTATCTCAGGTTAAAGAATATGACGAAAAGAAAGTGTTTGAAGCTAAGACAATTGTATCGCAAGTAAAGCAAGAGAAAGAACGTAAAGGACTATTTGGTTTCCTTAAAAGAAACGAAGAGGAATCCGCGCCAAAGAGAACAACCAGGTATGTAACCCGTATTGAAAGGGAGCTGCAGTCTGTACGATATGAGTACAAAAAAATAGTTGGTATTAATTCTAAGGTTTTTGCTCTAAAATCAATTGGTGGGCAGCTTTACAGCAGTGGGCTTGACGGATTATTTGCCATTAGTGACACAACAGCTACTACCATTACCCAATCACCGGTTAGAACCTTCCATGCATCAACAAGCAATAAAAAAATATTTGTCAATACATATAATGACAGGTTTGAAGTATTTGAGACAACATCAGGCGACTACCAAAAATTAACTCTGTTCAGCGATTTTCATGACTGGGTATCTTACATATTCGAAGACCATGAATCGAGGATATGGTTTTGCAGTAGCAATGATATTTACTATATCAAATTAAATGGGAGCGAAATAGTTGATACCGAAGAATTTGAAATTAATAATCCCTTCTTTTATAACACCTATGGCATAGCATATAACGATAGCTTGTATTTTGTAAACGAGTCTGGCACTTATAAACTTAATGAAACTGCGAAAAGGCTAATGCTCATTGATAGTGCCGAGGTAAAGCGGTATACAAGGGACAACAATGGCACAATATGGATATTGCGAAATAATGCATGGACTACATTGGGCTCTAATTTTGAGTCGGAGCAACTGGATGTTTTAAGTGTATTTACAGACATCAATCATATCTCATATGACAGTGAGAAAAAAGACTTTTGGGTACTAACCCGTTCCAAAAACCTTTATCGATTTGACTCACAGCATGAATCAAGCAGAACAATTGCCAGCTACGACCTATTTTTAAAAAATATACGGACTACTAATAAAATATTTTTACCTGAACCAAAACTCAAGTTTAAACAAGAGAATAGTTCACTCATATTTGAGTTTGTTCAGCCGGAGTATTCTGGCGTATTAAATATTGAATATCAATACAAATTAGAAGGGTTGAGTGATAGCTGGTCTGAATGGTCACCAAGCTACAATATCATACCTATACCTTATTTGCCGGATGGAAAATATAAGATGCATATGCGCTCTCGCAATGTCATTTCTGGCATAAAAACTACCGAGCCAATTGCTTTTGAGGTAATACCACCTTACTGGAAAAGACCCTGGTTTTTAGCCTTTGAGTTTAGTGGTTTGGCACTTTTATTATTTCTCACAGTGAGGTTAAAGAAATTAGGCTATAAGTATAGAATGCTTAGCCGATTGCTAGCATTATTAACTCTGATAATAATTATTGAATTTATTCAAACAGTAGCTGAGAATGAATTTGGAACAGAGTCCTCTCCAGTGGTCGATTTTATTATTCAAATTACTGTAGCTATAATAATCCTACCTGTAGAAGGTTTAATTAGAAAGTATGTTTTCAAAGAAAAGAATGTTCAAATTCTTGACTTTATAACTTTAAAGGGTAATAAATAACATGAAAAAATTAAATATAGCTATCATAGCCCTCTTGTTGATGTCCTGTACAGACAATCAACCAGAAGAAAAAGTTGTTGAGATCTATCCAGCTGCCGAAGGATTTAATGCTGAGGAATCTGACTCATTGGCCATAACTATTGCCGACAGCGTAATGGTAGCCATGGGGGGCAAGAAAGCCTACGATAAGCTGCATTACCTCAAATGGAATTTCTTTGGTGCGCGTGACCTCATCTGGGACAAATACACCGGCAACGTGCGTATTGATTACCCTCGCGACAGTAGTATATACCTTATCAATGTAGTGCAAAATGAGGGAAAGGTATGGAGAAAAGGTGCAGAAATTACACATCCTGATTCTTTAGCAAAATATGTTGCTCAAGGAAAAAGCATTTGGATAAACGACTCTTATTGGCTCGTCATGCCTTTTAAACTCAAAGACTCCGGTGTGACATTAAAGTATGCCAGGGAAGACACCACACTTAAAGGTACTGAAGCACACGTCTTGGCCCTAACTTTCAATGAAGTGGGTGATACTCCAGATAATAAGTATGAAGTTTTTGTAGACAAGAACGATTACCTCATTAAACAGTGGAGTTACTTTAGAACGTATCAACAAGACTCAGTGAGTGCCATATGGCCCTGGGACAATTATGAAGCATATCAGGGTGTATTGCTCTCGGCTGATCGATCAGATAATAGAGGCCCCAGAGATTTAGTAGTTTACGACAGTTTACCTGGCGAAGTGTTTGCTGAATTTGAGCTTCCACAATTGGATTAGAACCAGCGTTTTCTTAATTTGTGACCATATAGTCACTTATGCCGTCACTTACCTTTAGAAATCTTCCTGCATCCAAAAAGCACGCTTTTACCCAAATGGCGTTTGAAGAGTTTGCACAGAAGGAGTATCACGAGGCCTCTATATCCAATATTGTGAGAAATCTGGACATCGCAAAAGGCAGCGTTTATCAATATTTTTCAAACAAATTCGACTTATTTAGTTACCTCACATTACAAGCGCATGAAAAGCTTATTGCAATACAGCAGTTTGTTGATGCTCGAGACCACAATGATCTGGGCAGCTGGTTTATTGAGCGTAATATGGCATTAGTCAAGTTTACTAAAGAGTTTTCAAACGAGTTTGAGTTACTTTGCAGGGTGAACAATTCACGAAACATTCAGTTTTTAGAATTGAAAAATCAGTTACGCTCAAATGAGTTAAATATGATTGAAAGTAAAGTGACAACGCTTATAGGTGACCAAACTAAAGTAAGTGATTTGTCCTTTGTGATTTGGTCTGTAATGCACAGCTATTTAGAAAATGGCTCTTATAAAAAAGAATCCAACGATTCTATTATACAAAATATCACCAACCTCTCGCAGACAATGTTTAACAACAACAGTAACTTGAATGCATAAATGCAGCTACGCTTAACTACCATTATTTTTATTTGCTGTATTGGCTATAGCTCCATGGGTCAAAATAAACCGGTCTGGTCGGTCGGCTCAAATCTTTATTATGGTGGGGTATTGCGTTATAAACCAGAGATGCCAAAGCTAAAAATGACAGACTTGTATGGCTTTGAGGCTTATGCAATTAAGCAAACCACGGGTACGAAAACCTGGCAGTCACGTTTTAATTTTCCGCAGGTAGCGTATTCCTTTGAGTATTTCAACTATGGAGAGCCTGAAGAGTTGGGGGAGGTGTACTCGCTGGCCACCTATCTGGACTTTACTGCTAACCCAGCCAGGAAAAATCAACTACGCCTGAATATTGGCACTGGATTAGTCTACTCAACCAGGGTCTTTGATGCAGTTACTAACCCTGAAAATAAGGCCATTAGTAGCAAAATAAGCTATATTCTCAGAGGAACAATACATTATGAAATACAACTTACTGAGCAGTATTATTTTAATTTAAATGCCGCCTTTAGGCATTACAGTAATGGAAAGCTTAACATGCCAAATAACGGAATGAACTTTCCAGCTGTTGGGGTTGGCTTACGCTATATTCCTAAACCAAAAGAAATAAAATATTACAAGGACAGCGTCAGCTCATTTGATAAAAAAATTCGTTTAAACGTAGCCTTTTCCAAAGCCTGGCGAGAGGTTTGGCGTGAAGATTACAAACATCATGCTTACTCAACTTCTATTTACGCAAGTAGGGGAATCTCAAAATTCAACTCCATACTTTTAGGCATAGATGGCTTCTTGTACGATAAAGAGTCTATGTATCGGGCGCATGCATCATGGGCCAATGGCAACCCTGATGTACCTGACAGTTACGAACCAGACACTAATGGAAAACAGGTGGCACTTACTGCAGGCACTGAAATTTATCTAGGTAGCATGTCTGTCCTCATACAAGGAGGGTATTACATCTACAAACCTCAGAAAATTTATGATGCCACATGGTATCAAAGGTATGGGCTTAAGTATTATCCACTTAAAAACACCTTCCTTCAGGTAATGCTTAAATCTCATAGCAGAACTGCAGATATGGTCGAGTTTGGGTTAGGGGTCAGGATTTAAATGATCGTTTAATGAACAGAATGTACAAATAAGTTTGTATATTAATTAAGTGTGTATCACACTGAAAAGCACTTTATACCAGGCTTATGGCGGCCAAAAAACATACCCCTCCTCCTTCACTTCAGCCTAGCGGCACGCAATTCCGTGCTTTTATCGAAAAAGCCCATGAGGGCATCGTTTTATATGACGAAAAGGGATTTATTGTATATGCCAGTCCATCAATAAAAAACTTTATAGGCTATAATGAGCAAGATCTTTTAGGTAAACTCGGAACAGATTTCATTGCAGAGCAAGACCATGAGCAATGCCTTGAAAAATTCAAAGAAATACGTTCTCGCCCCAGTGAATCTTTGACATTTAGACAGCGGTTAATCAATATAGATGGAACGTCTATTTGGTGCGAAACAACACTAACTAACCTCCTCAATGAAAGTGAAGTTGAAGGCATCATTTCAAACTTCAGAGACATTAGTAAACAAAAAGAGGCTGAAGATAAGCTACTCGAAAGTAAACTTTTGCTTGAAACGATAAATCAGAATATCAATGAAGCTATTTACCGCAATGTACCTGGTAAAAAATTCGCATATGTCAATCAGGCTTTTCTAAAACTATTTGGATTTTCGTCACTAGAGTCACTTAATAAAATTTCTCCTTCAGACTTATATGCAGACAAAAAAGTCCGTCAAAAAATACATGAACTTCTGATCCAAGAGAATAAAATTGACAACATAGAAGTCCGGTTTAAGAAAAAAAATGGCAAGATGTTCTGGGGGTTGATCAGCAGCACTTTGGTACGCGATCATCTGGGCAGGGAATATTTTGATGGGGCTATCCGGGACATTACTTACGAAAAAGAAGCCCGAGAAAAACTTAAGGAAAGTGAGCATTTGCTTTCATCCATCAACCTCAACATTAAGGAAGGCCTCTACCGAAGTTCTTTCAAAAATGGTTTGATCTATGTAAATCGCGCATTTGTAGAAATGTTTGGATATAAAAACAAAGAAGACGTGATAAATGCCTCGATTTATGACTTATATAATGACTCAGAGCAGAGAGAATCAATCATTGGACATCTCCGCAGAATAGGTTCCATTCGTAATGAAGAAGTGCTTTTTAAAAAAAGAGATGGTTCTAACTTCTGGGGGTTGATGAGTAGCTATGTGACCAAAGAAAAGAATGAGGAATATTTTGATGGTGCAATCCGTGATATTTCTGACCTGAAACAAGTAGAGAATCAACTCATTAAATTGAATAAAGAGTTAAGAAAACAGAATCAGGCATTGGCTTTAAGAGAAGAGGATTTAAATATCGCAATGAAGGAGTTATCTGATCGAAATTTTGAATTAGATCAACTGGTTTATAAAACATCACACGACATACGTTCACCACTTACATCAATCCTTGGCTTGGTCAACATAGCCAAAAAAGACGATGATAAAGAAGCACGATTCCAATACCTTAATAAGATCGAACAAAGCATTCTAAAGCTTGACGAATTTGTAAAGTCGATGCTTAACTACGCCAAGGCGAGCCGTGTAGATGTTAAACTTGAAAAGCTTGAGTTTAGGGAGTTAATTAATGGCTGCATCAGGGATCTCGAATACCTGGATAATTACGGCACATTAGAAACTAATATTCAAATCAAAGGAAATAATAGCTATTTCCGTTCTGATCCTCTTCGACTCAAAATTATTTTCAGCAATATCATTTCAAATGCCTATAAATACTGTGATGATAGAAAGGAAAAGTGCTTTCTGAATATTAGTGTATCTATCAATAAAAAAGGGCTCAAAATCTCATTTAAAGACAATGGTATTGGTATTCACGAAGCGCACCTTTCTAAAATCTTTGACATGTTCTATCGGGCAACGGAAAAATCTGAAGGCTCGGGGCTCGGGATGTATATCGTTAAACAATCTATTGATAAATTAGAAGGCACCATCAAAATCAACTCTAAAGAGCAGGTGGGTACTGAAATTGAAATATTTCTACCTGCTTCTGTTCGGTAATATTTCACCAAAAATTGTCCATTTCACCATATCAAGCTACCTTTAAGGCTTTTCAAACAAACAAGATTAATAATGGGCGCAAAAGAATACATTGATAGTAATCGCCAAAAGTTCCTTGACGAACTTTTCGATTTGCTTCGCATACCATCAGTTAGTGCTGATAGTAAATTTAAGGATGACGTGCACAGGGCAGCAGATTTTGTAAAGTCAAGCTTAGAAGCTGCTGGTGTTGATAAAGCTGAAGTATGTGAAACAGCAGGTTACCCAATTGTATATGGAGAAAAAATAATTGACCCTTCCTTACCAACAGTTTTGGTATATGGGCATTACGATGTGCAACCGCCAGATCCTTATGAGTTGTGGGACTCTCCTCCTTTCGAGCCTGTTATTAAAAATGATAAGATCTACGCACGTGGAGCGTGTGATGACAAAGGCCAAATGTACATGCATGTGAAAGCCTTTGAAACAATGATGCAGACAAACAGCCAAAGCTGTAATGTAAAATTCATGATCGAAGGTGAGGAAGAAGTAGGCTCTGACAACCTGGGGATTTTTGTTAAAAATAATAAAGAGAAGCTGGCTGCTGACGTGATACTCATTTCCGATACTGCCATGATTTCTCTCGACACACCTTCCATCACCACTGGTCTTCGTGGTTTGAGTTATTTGGAAGTTGAAGTAGTTGGACCAAATAGAGATCTACACTCCGGGGTTTACGGTGGTGCTGTAGCCAACCCGATTAACATATTATCAGAAATGATTGCCTCTCTTAAAGATGAGAACAATCACATTACTATTCCTGGTTTTTATGATAAGGTGCAAAACCTAACTGAAGAAGAAAGAAAAGCCATCAACAAGGCTCCATTTGACCTTGATGCTTATAAAAAAGACTTAAATATTGACGATGTAAGCGGTGAAAAAGGCTATACATCCATTGAAAGAACGGGTATAAGACCATCGTTAGATGTAAATGGAATTTGGGGAGGATATATTGGTGAAGGTGCCAAAACGGTATTACCATCAAAAGCCAATGCTAAAATATCCATGCGGTTGGTACCTAACCAATCTTCTGAAGAGATCACAAAATTATTTACTGAGCATTTCAAGAAAATTGCCCCTGACAGTGTAAAAGTAAAGGTAACACCTCACCATGGTGGCGAACCGGCTGTTACACCTACAGACTCGGTTGCTTATGAGGCTGCCAGTGCAGCATTTCAGGAAGCCTGGGGTAAGAGGCCTATTCCAACCAGAGATGGAGGAAGTATTCCAATTGTAGCACTCTTTAAAGAAGAGCTCGGTTTAGACACGTTGCTCATGGGATTTGGACTCGATTCTGATGCCATTCATTCGCCTAACGAGCACTATGGTGTAACTAATTACATTAAGGGAATTGAAACAATTACTTTGTTTTATAAGCATTTTGCACTTTTGAACAAGTAACGGCAGAAGCCCGGAGTTCCGGGCTTCTTGCTTTCCTACTTTGTAAGCGCCAAAAAAGAGGCGTCCTTTGATGGCAATGAAGTATTCCCCATCAAAAATTTGTCTACAGCCACAGCAACTTCTCTCCCCTCAGACTGCGCCCACACTACAAGTGACTGACCTCTGCGTGCATCACCGGCAGTGAATATATTTGATATATTGGTTTGGTACTTTTTAGCTTTTACAAGCCCTTGATCAGAAGTTTCTACACCTAGTTTTTGCAACAACTTACTTTCAGGCTGAGTAAATCCTATGGCTAGCAAAACCAAATCACAATCAATTTGCCTTGCTGTACCTGACACTTCAATAAATGATCGCTTGCCCTCTTTTTCAACCCATGCTATGTCTACTAATTTGATCTTTCTTACTTGCCCATCTTCATCACCGACAAACGCTTTTGTTAGTACTGACCAGGTGCGCTCACCGCCCTCCTCATGAGATGATGAAGTACGTAAGGTCATAGGCCATTTAGGCCATGGATCCTTGTCTGTGCGTTGTTCCAATGGTTTTTCCAATAGCTCTATTTGCAATACTGATTTTGCCCCTTGTCGATGCGAGGTCCCTATACAGTCAGATCCCGTATCACCACCACCAATCACTACAACATTTTTATCTTTTGCAGAAATCGATGCTTGCTCTGGCGTATGGCTGTATACATTCCGGTTTTGGTCAGTGAGAAAATCCATAGCAAAGTGAATACCCGACAATTCGCGACCCGGAATTGGCAGATCTCGAGGTACAGTAGCTCCGGTACAAATAACAACGGCATCGTATTGTGCTTCCAAATCATCAGCACTCATGTTCACCCCAACCTCCGCATTTGTTTTAAAAGTTATACCTTCTTTCTGGAGAATTTCGATGCGTCTATCAATCACCCATTTTTCCAGTTTAAAATCGGGAATGCCGTAGCGAAGCAGGCCACCAATTTGATCATCGCGCTCGTAAACTATGACGAGGTGGCCGGCCTGATTGAGTTGTGCTGCAGCCGATAGGCCTGCCGGACCGGAGCCGATTACTGCTACCTTCTTGCCCGTTCGCTGCGCTGGTGGACTTGGTTTAATATAACCTAACTCAAAGGCTTTTTCAGCAATGGTTTTTTCAATATGCTCTATCGCAACAGGCGGCTTGTTAATGCCTAACACACAGCTTGCCTCGCAGGGCGCAGGACATATCCTACCGGTAAATTCAGGAAAGTTGTTTGTCTCTGACAGTATAGCAATAGCCTCTTCCCATTGTTCATGGTATACCGCGTCATTAAACTCTGGAATTACATTGCCTAAAGGACACCCTTTGTGACAAAAAGGAACGCCACAATCCATACATCTTGCCGCTTGTTGTTTGGTTCGTTGTTCAGGAAACGCTTCATATATTTCTTTAAAATCATGGATCCTGACATGCGGATCTCTCGACTTTGGCAGCTCCCTGTCATATTTTAAAAACCCATCTTTACTTCCCATTAGGCTATCTCCTTTTTAAGTTTTTCGTTTTCAATTATTGCTTTGTAATCGTGCGGTATCACTTTTATAAATTGTGCCACAGTATCTTCCCAGGCATATAAAAGCCTTTTCCCCAGCTCACTTTCTGTATGGTCGACATGTTCCTGGATCATACTTTTTACAAATCGCTGATCTTCTTCACCCAACGGATCAAGGGCAACGAGCTCTTTATTGCATAAGAATTCAAAACGGCTGATTGGGTCGTAAACATAGGCTACACCGCCACTCATTCCTGCTGCAAAGTTTCTCCCCGTTTCTCCTAAAATCACTACGGCACCTCCTGTCATATACTCACATGCATGGTCTCCTACTCCTTCGACTACTGCCTGCACACCACTGTTTCTAACAGCAAAGCGTTCTCCAGCCATCCCTCTGATAAAAGCTTTACCCTTTGTAGCACCATAGAAAGCTACATTGCCAATAATGATATTTTGTTCGGCTTTAAAAGTTGCTTCAACATGCGGTTTCACAATGAGTCTCCCTCCAGAGAGCCCTTTACCGAAATAATCATTGGCTTCGCCAATAAGATTGAAAGTAACTCCTACAGCAAGGAAAGCCCCAAAACTTTGTCCTGCCGAGCCGGTGAAATGAAACTGTATGGTTTCATCAGGAAGGCCCGCTCCATTATGTACCTTAGATATCTCATTAGAAAGCATGGCCCCAACTGTCCTATTCACATTTTCAATTTTGAATGAGGCTGATACTTTCTCTTTGTTTTCAATAGCAGGCATAGCCTTTTCAATCAGTTTCCAGTCGAGTACATTATCAATCTCATGATCCTGTTCTATTTGCTTATATTGCCCGACACTTGACTCGACACTTTCTTTATGCAGAATAGGAGACAAATCTATTTTCTGTAGCTTCCAGTGCTTTAAATTGCTTCTAACTTTTAACAGTTCACTTCTGCCTACCATTTCGTTGATGGTTCTAAAGCCAAGCGAAGCCATGATTTGGCGCAAGTCTTCCGCGAGAAATGTAAAGAAGTTTACCACGTGGTCCGGGTCTCCTGTAAATAGCTTTCTCAACTCAGGATTTTGAGTAGCGATTCCCACAGGGCAGGTATTTAAATGACACTTCCGCATCATTATACAACCCTCGACTACTAAAGCTGCGGTAGAAATACCCCACTCTTCAGCACCCAACAAAGTAGCAATGGCCAAATCTCTTCCTGTCCTTATTTGACCATCTGTTTGTACGGTGATCCTACTTCTCAAATTATTTCTTACCAGCGTCTGGTGGGTTTCTGCCAGCCCCAGCTCCCAGGGCAATCCTGCATGTTGAATAGAACTCAACGGAGAAGCACCTGTTCCTCCATCGGCACCAGAAATTAACACCACATCAGCGTTGGCCTTGGAAACTCCAGCCGCTACCGTTCCAACACCTGCCTCAGATACCAGTTTTACATTTATCCTGGCTTGTCGATTAGCATTTTTCAAATCAAAAATGAGCTGCGCAAGATCTTCTATAGAATATATATCGTGATGTGGCGGGGGTGAGATGAGCCCCACTCCGGGTGTTGAATGCCTCACCCTACCTATCCAATCATCTACTTTATGGCCAGGCAGCTGACCACCTTCACCTGGCTTAGCGCCCTGTGCCATTTTTATCTGAATTTCATCTGCATTGGTTAAATAATAACTGGTAACACCAAACCTGCCTGACGCCACTTGCTTGATAGCAGATCGCTCCCAATCACCATTTGGCTTTTTTGAAAAGCGCATTTCATCTTCACCTCCCTCACCGCTATTACTTTTGGCACCTATTCGATTCATCGCTATTGCTAGTGTGGTGTGGGCTTCATGTGAAATAGACCCAAATGACATGGCACCAGTAGCAAATCGCTTAAAAATTTCCTCTTTCGGTTCCACTTCTTCAATAGGAACAGGCACTCGTTCCTTAAACTCAAAAAGACCTCGCAGTGTCAACGACTTCTTTACCTGGTCATTGATCTTAGATGTATACTGCTCGTACAATTGCTGATTATTGGTGCGTGTGGCCTGCTGTAACAAATGAATGGTATCAGGGTTGAATGTATGTCGCTCGCCCCTGCGTTTCCATTGGTACTTACCTCCCACCTCCAGCCTAGACTTGTTTTTGGAAAAGCTTAATGTATGCCGTACTAAAACTTCTCTAGCCAACTCATCAAAACCGAGGCCCTCAATGCGTGAAGTGGTTCCCTTAAAGCATTTTTCAACCACCTTAGCACCCAGCCCAAGAATTTCAAAAATTTGGGCCGACTGATAAGACTGTAATGTACTAATCCCCATTTTTGATAGCACCTTTAACAGGCCGTATCCAATCGCCTGTTGGTAGTTTTTGAGGGCTTCTTCGTCTGTCATTTTGGCTTCTATCAAGCCCTGCTGATTCAAATCAACGATGGTTTCTAATGCCACATAAGGGTTGATACCACTAGCACCATAACCGATAACTGTAGCAAAATGGTGGGTTTCCCTCAAATCGCCAGCTTCCACAACTATACCCGCTTTGGTTCTTATCTTTTTACTTACCAGGTAATGATGCACTGCACCTATAGCCAGTAAGGAAGGTATTGGGGCATAATGTTGATCTGCGTTACGGTCAGAAAGAATTAATATCTTCTTGCCCGCCCCAATAGCAAGTGCTGCTTTACTACATAACTCATCAAGCGCCTGTTCTAATGCCCCGGGCTTGCCACTTACCTCAAAAAGCATATCAATTGTGGCATGATCAAAGCCCTGACCAGTCATATTTTTGAGCTTAGCTATGTCTGAGTTGAGTAAAACCGGTTGAGATAAATGTATTTGTTTGGTGTGCTCAGGTGTCTCATCTAAAATATTGAGGCTTTCACCTAGTCTGGTATAAAGTGACATAACCAACCGCTCTCTGATAGGGTCAATCGGTGGGTTGCTTACCTGCGCAAAAAGCTGTTTGAAATAATTAGAAATGTGCTGACTAAACTCAGACAAAGGTGCCACTGGAGTGTCTGCTCCCATAGATCCTACAGGTTCTTTTGCACTCAGCGCCATCGGTGCCAATATTACTTTTAGTTCTTCTGATGTGTAGCCAAAAAGCTGTTGCCTTCTTTTGAGGGTAGCAGTTTCAAATCCAATATCAAAATTGGCCACCTCAGGCTCTAGCCTTAGTTTAACTCTTTGCTGCTTGATCCAGTCTACGTATGGCTTGCGGTGACAAATGTCATACTTCAGTTCCTCATCATACAATATCTTACCATTCGCCAGATCAGCGACCAACATTTTGCCCGGTTGTAGCCTGCCTTTACTGATAATAAATTTTTCATCTAGGGGAAGTGCACCGGCCTCAGAAGCAATCACCAATTGATTTTGTTTAGTGATGCAGTACCGCGCTGGTCTTAGCCCATTACGGTCAAGAGTGGCTCCCACCTGATTACCATCGGTAAAAATAAGGGCAGCAGGTCCATCCCAAGGCTCCATCAAGGAGGCATGGTATTTATAAAAAGCCTTTCGCTGAGTATCCATCAGGGCATTGTCTTGCCAGGCTTCTGGCACCAGCATCATCATTACATGCGGCAATGACCTGCCACTGAGCACCAGCATTTCTACCAGTGCATCTAAATTCGCTGAATCTGAATGCGTAGGATCAGTTACGGGAAGAAGCATGTTTAATTCTTCTTGAGAGAAAACATCTGATTGCATCATTGCCTCCTTAGACTGCATTTTGGTTACATTCCCTCTGATGGTATTTATCTCTCCATTGTGAGCGATATACCTGAATGGTTGTGCTAGCTTCCAGTTTGGAAATGTATTGGTAGAAAACCTTGAGTGTACTATGGCAAGTGCTGATTTGATATTTTTGTTTTGGAGGTCATAGAAATAGGGTCTGAGTTGATTGGTCCTTAGCTGGCCTTTATAAACTACCACCCGGCAAGACAAGCTGGGCATGTAAAAATCGCCATTATTACCTGCTACATGGTGACCTATATAATGTGTGGTATAATTCCTTAATACAAAAAGCCGCCTTTCCAGGTCAATATCTTTGAGCCCTTTTTTATGTGTGAGAAAAACCTGCTCGATTACAGGCTCTACTTTTTTAGCTTTAGAACCTGGAACATTTCTGTCAATAGGCACCTGTCTGTACCCTAAAACGGTAAAGCCCAGCTGTTCAGCATGTGCCTCGAAGATAGATCGGCAGGCCTCCCTGACATCTTTAATTACCGGCCAAAATAAAACCCCAACACCATACTCGCCTTTTACAGGTAGCTCAATACCAATAGACTCACATTCTTCTACAAAAAATTCATGCGGTTTTTGTATCAATATTCCGGCACCATCTCCTGATTCTGGATCACTGCCTGTACCACCGCGGTGCTCCATACGTTCCAACATATCCAGGGCTTGCTGTATGAGTTGGTGGTCACTTCTACCATCGATGTGCGCTATACATCCTATTCCACAAGCATCATGTTCAAACTCAGGACGATATAGTCCGGTAAAATCATCGGAGGTGTTCGGCATATTATTTATTTATAGATTATAATTCGGCAGCTGATCAAACTTTGTTGGAAATAGCCCCAAAAAACTCATCGGAAAAGCTCAGAAAATACCAAAATATAGGCTCAATTGCAATTAAATGCTATTTTTTAATTGTCGCTTAGTCATCGTAAACGATTGTATAGCCTCTAATGCCATGTTCGTGGCTATCTAGCCCTTCCTGCTCATGCTGCGCTGAAACGCGTATGCCTATGGTCTTTTTTAGAACAAAGAAAAGGATTAATGCCGCTGAAAAAGCTGCGGCCCCACATATTAAGACCCCTTTGATTTGGATAAATAATTGGCCCCAGCTTGCCATGGCTCCAAGCACACCAACAGCAAGAGTGCCGATGATACCACATACCAAATGCACTGAAATGGCTCCTACACAATCGTCCAGTTTGAGTTTATCTAAACTAACAGCTGATATAACCACTACAGAACCGCAGATAAGACCAATGACAATACTCTCTATAGGCGACATCAAATCAGCTCCTGCAGTGATACCCACCAAGCCTGCCAATATACCATTGAGTACCATGCCAAAGTCTAAACGTTTAAACATAAGGTAGCCTGTAGCAAAGCCCCCAATTGCACCCGCAGAAGCGGCCAAGCTTGTATTTACTAAAACCAGTGAGGTGATCGATGGGTCGGCTGAAAGCACAGAGCCCCCATTAAATCCAATCCAGCCAAACCAAAGTAAAAATACACCAACAGTAGCCAGTGGCACACTTGAGCCTGGCTTATCAATTACTTTTCCATTCAGGTATTTCCCAATCCTGGGACCAATCATGATAACGCCCGCCAGGGCACCCCAACCACCCACTGAGTGTACCATCGTAGACCCGGCAAAATCGTAAAATCCCATTTGATATAAGCTACCTTCACCCCATTGCCAGCTGCCTATTAATGGGTATACCATACCCACAAAAAATAATGTGAAAATCAGGTATGCAGATATCTTGATTCTTTCTGCAACTGCTCCGGAAACTATTGTAGCAGCGGTGGCGGCAAACATTCCCTGAAACAAAAAGGCAGTCCAGTAGGTGAAGCCTTGATTATAATCTACTCCTAACTTATCTCTTAAGCCGAACCCTGCAAACCCAAACCAACCTGTGGCTTCCTCAGCAAACCCTGGAAACATCAACCCAAAACCAATGATGAAGTAACTCAAAAGACCTATAGCTGGCGTGAGGGTATTCTTAAAAAGAATATTGACGGTATTTTTCGTTTGGGTAAAGCCAGCCTCTACACCAGCAAAGCCAAGATGCATAATAAATACCAGTGCAATGCACAGCATCATCCAAACGTTGTTAACTGTAAGCATGTTGCTGGCGTCTGCTGGCGGTGGTGCTGATGCTAGCTTTGCTAATAAAATGGGGTTAATGAAAAACTCCATAGGCTAAGGCTTCTAGGTTGTACACAAAATTTATTAAGATTTCAATTTAACCCTATTTTTTAATTTTGCAATATTATATTTTAGTGTATAGGGTATTTTTTTACCCTCATTCATCATTTTTATATAATGATATTATCTTTATGGGTATTTTTTAACCCTATTATTTCTTTTATTAACATTTATTTACTCTAAGTACTGGAAGAACCTCGATAGGAAAGTGGAACCCGTTAAACTAATTGTCTTTAAAAAGGGTTGACTTACATTGATGATGTTTAATTTCTTTTATTTTTGAGCAGTTTAAAATCAAGAATTTACTTATGAAGCAGTTACTTGTAGTATTTGCCTTTTTATTTTTTGCAAGTCACTTACAGGCCCAAATCCTTGAGCCTTCAAGCTGGGAAGAGTCTTCCAGTAAGACAGAGGTTGAAGTAGGTGAGGAAATAGATCTCATATTTACGGCCACCATAGACAAAGACTGGTATTTATACTCATCAGATTTTGACCCAGATTGTGGCCCAATAGTCACTTCATTTACTTTCGAAGAAAATGATAGTTACGAATTAGTTAATGACCTCAGAGCAATTGATCCCATCACCAAGTTTGATGAAATATTTGAGTGTGAGGTTAAAATATTCAAAGGTACAGGAGAGTTTCGGCAGACTGTTAAAGTCCTTTCAGCAGACTTTAATGTTTCAGGATCATACAATTTTCAAGTCTGTTCGGAAGAAACCGGCCAGTGTATTCCTTTTGAATATGATTTCTCATTCACTGACATCAAAGTAAGCGGTGGTGAAGAAACTACTACAGAAAAAGAATCTGTCCCTGAGGCAGTAATTGAGAAAACAGAGCCGCAAATAGAAAATGTTGATTCAGAAGATACCACACTTGTTGATACTATAAATGAAGGATCGGCTGGGAAAGGTGACAAAATAACTGGCCCAATATTAAGCGATGAATTGCAACTTAAGACGGACAGAGACAAGTCACTCGTGTGGTTTATGATTTTTGCTTTTGTGGCTGGCTTGGCTGCTTTGCTCACACCATGTGTGTTCCCTATGATACCGATGACGGTAACTTATTTTACCGGCAAAAGCGGTGGCACTTTTAAAGCTATGATGTATGGTTTTTCGATCATCATTATTTATACAATAATTGGCTCAGCCATAGCACCTCTCATGGGGCCTGAAACGGCCAATCACCTTTCTACCGAGTGGCTTCCTAACATTATTTTCTTCTTGGTATTTGTATTTTTCGCACTATCCTTTTTTGGCTTGTTTGATCTTACACTACCTAGCTCTTTTGTAAATAAAATGGATCAAAAAGCCGATCGCAAAGGGCTTTTAGGCGTATTTTTTATGGCCTTTACACTTGTACTGGTTTCGTTTTCATGTACGGGGCCGATTGTGGGCAGTATACTCGTAGGTTCTGCAGGTGGTGAGTTTACCAAGCCTATATTAGGTATGTTCGCCTTTTCATTGGCCTTTGCCATACCTTTCACTCTTTTCGCAATATTCCCTGGTTGGTTAAGTAACCTTCCCAAATCAGGTGGTTGGCTCAACTCCGTAAAAGTTGTTCTTGGATTTTTAGAGTTGGCCCTTGCATTCAAGTTCCTCAGCATTGCGGATCAGGCTTTTCATTGGGGCATACTCGATCGTGACCTAAATATCGCGATCTGGATTGTGATATTTACTTTGATGGGTCTTTATCTACTCGGTAAAATACGCTTGCCTCATGATAGTAAAGTCGAAATAATTAGTGTTCCAAGACTGATGCTGGCCATTGCCACGTTTTCATTTGTAATCTACCTCATCCCGGGTTTGTGGGGAGCTCCTTTAAAAGCCCTGGCAGGATATCTGCCACCGATGCACACACATGACTTTGATTTAGTTGGCCTAAACAGAACTACTGATGAGGCCGATTACACCGTATGTGAAGAGCCAAAATATGATGATTTTTTACATCTTCCACATGGCCTCAATGGTTACTTCGATTACGAACAAGCATTACAGTGTGCAAGAGCTCAGAACAAACCCTTGTTTATTGATTTTACAGGACATGGCTGCACCAACTGTAGAGAAATGGAGGCTGTGGTTTGGTCTGACCCCGAAGTACTTCGTAGGTTAAAAGAAGATTATGTAATAGTTGCGCTTTATGTCGATGACAAAACAGAACTTCCAGAATCTGAGTGGTACACTTCAACCTACGACAATAAAGTGAAGAAAACCATCGGTAAGCAAAATGCCGATTTACAAATCACTAATCTCAACAATAACGCACAGCCATTTTACGTTTTGGTGGGCCATGATGAGCAAGTGCTAGTTGAGCCTGTGGCATATGATAAAAGTGTAAGTAACTTTATACAATTTTTAGATAAAGGTAAGAAAAGGTTTGAGGCCACTCAATTAGAGTGAACGCCCTAATAACCTGTTACTTAGGTATTGTAGTTAAAGTATTTCATCAATTTTTGATTGTTTTCTAGCGAAAATCTTACTTTTTGATTATTATTAGTTTTTTTAGCGCTTATTTGCAAAAGCAAAATTTTTTAAAAAGTTGAAAACCAACATGTTAAAGCGAATTATTGGTCTCTGTGTATTAGCAGTCATCTCGGTGTCCGTTTATTTTTTTACACCTTTCGTTAATTATTTTCATACATCAAATGTAGAAGTTCAGCCTGTAGAACAGATTAAGGCTGATAGCTCTATTATTGAAGTACCACCAGAACCCAAAAAGCTATACGGGTTGGTGATTGATTCGATGGTGGTGATTGAAGATAAAATCAAACGCAACCAGAATATTTCAGAAATACTCTCAAAGTATAATATTTCCTCAGAGTCTATTTACAAGTTGGCCAATGCTTCCAAAAATGTTTTTGATGTACGAAAACTGGCCGCTAACAAAAAATATACACTCATATGTGACTCAGATTCATTGAAAACCGCCAAGGCGATGATTTACGAGCACAATCCAATAGAGTATGTAGTTTTTAATTTATTTGACTCTATTACAGTAGAAAAAAAGGAAAAAGAAATTGTTGTTACTGAAAGAGAAGTTTCAGGCGTAATACAATCAAACCTTGCAGTAACCATTGGTGAGTTAGGCTTTTCGCCACAACTGACCAACGACTTTGTAGATATTTTTGCATGGCAGATAGATTTCTTCAGGCTACAAAAAGGAGATCGTTTTAAAGTGATCTTTGAAGAGCAGCTTGTCGATGGGCAAACCGTGGGCATTGGTGATATAAAAAGCGTCTACTTCGAGCACTTTGGTAATGAATATTATGCTTTCAGACATGATCAGGGTAATGGTGTTGATTATTTCGATGAAAAAGGTAACAGCCTCAGAAAAGCATTATTAAAATACCCATTAAAGTTTACCCGAATCAGTAGCCGGTATTCTGGTAGCAGATATCACCCTGTGCAAAAAAGATATAAAGCCCATCGAGGTACCGATTTTGCGGCTAGTCGAGGTACGGAAATCAGATCCGTAGGCGATGGCATTGTATTAGAGGCTCGCTACGGAAAGTATAATGGGAATTATGTAAAAATCAGACACAACGCAACTTATACTACACAGTACCTGCACATGTCTAAGATAGCATCTGGTATCAAACCAGGACAGCGCGTTCGTCAAGGACAAACCATTGGTTTTGTAGGTAGTACAGGATTGGCTACTGGCAACCACTTATGTTACAGATTCTGGAAAAATGGTGTCCAAATCGATGCACTAAAAGTGGAATTACCTCCTTCTGAGCCCATTATTGAAGAAAACATGGAGGCCTATAAAAAAGTCACTAAATACTGGATGGAACGACTCAACAAAATACCGTTTCCTCAGGTAGAAGAGCCCGTACTGGCAAGCACCAAATAGTCAGATTAAAAAAAGTTTAATATAAGGAGCAAGGCAATTTTTGTCTTGCTTTTTTTGTTTAGTTTTAAACCAAAATGCATCTATGTCATTAATAAAAGCCATTTTTTTGGCGGGTTTATTACTCGTTCCTTCGTTCTCTTCAGGGCAAAAAGTGGCTGTCGTACTCAGTGGAGGAGGTGCCAAAGGCCTGGCACATGTAGGCGTGCTCAAAGCACTCGAGGAAAATGACATCCCTATAGATTATATTGTCGGCACCTCTATGGGAGGAATTGTGGCCGGCTGTTATGCAGCCGGATATTCTACCACCGAGATAGAAATGATGATGCTCTCAGAAGATTTCCAGCGTTGGGTAAATGGCGAGTTGGAAAAAGGGTATAACTACTATTACAGTAAAGATACAGACCACCCTTCATTTCTGTCTTTACAACTTTCGTTAGACTCCACACTTAATGCAACAATTGCTTCAAGCCTTGCCAGTGACTTATCACTAAACTTTGCACTACTCGAGCGGTTTGGTCAGGCCTCCGCCAATGCGCGTTACAATTTTGACAGTCTTCTTATTCCTACTAGAATAATGGCAGCAGATATTTTCACACAGAATGAAATCGCCATTGACAGCGGTTCACTGGGGAGTGCTGTTAGGGCTACATTGTCAGTGCCATTTTTTTATAAGCCGATTAAATTCAATGATAAATACCTCTTCGATGGTGGCATTTACAATAACTTCCCTGTTGATGTAGCACAACGAGAGTTTAATCCAGATGTAATCATTGGGGTCAATGTTTCTTCTAAGATATTTAACGACTATCCAAAGTTTCAAGACGATGAACTGTTGAACAGGTCATTGCTTTTTATGCTTCTCGACAAGTCAAATCCCGAATCGATTCCTGACTCGGGTGTTTACCTGGAGCCCAATTTAGATGGTTACACATCTTTCGATTTTGGTAAAGTAAAATCACTTATAGACAGCGGGTATATAACAGCCAATCGAAGCATGGATGAGATAAAATCGAAGGTAAGCAATCGCTTAAGCTGTGATGATATTACCGCCAAAAGAAATGTCTTTCATGCTAAAAACAGACCCTTTGTATTTACAGATATAAAATTCAACGGCTTTAACTCTAAGCAGCAAAAATTCATAAAGCACATATTCAGGTTTAAAGAAGGCAGCAAACTTTATTTTAATGATATAAAAAAGGGTTACTTCAGATTGGTATCTGAGCAATACTTTAATACCATATATCCAAGTATGCAGTTTGATGAAAACTCAAAAAGCTACCAGCTTACAATAAACGGAAGGCCTGAAAGTAACTTAAATATTGAAATGGGGGGCGCCATAGCCACAAGAAATATTAGTCAAATATTTCTTGGTGTACGACACTATTATTTTAACAATTTTTTACTAAAAAACAGCTTTAATTTCTACGCTGGATCATTTTACAAATCTGCCCAATTTAAGTCAAAGCTTAATTTTCCTGCTTTAGGACAGTTTTATTTGGAGGCTGACCTCATATACAATCATTGGGATTTTCTTGAAGAAGAAGACATTTTTACCCCTGAAAACAAGCCTACCTTTTTAACTCGAACCGATCGTAAATACGGTTTGAACCTGGGTTTTCCAGTGGGCACAAAGTTTAAAGCCGTAGCCAATGCGGCATGGATAAATAATGCAGATGAGTTTACAAATACAGCCGGATTTAGTTCAGGTGATACACTTGACCGGATTGAGTTAAGCGGCCTTAGGGCTGGTATTCACTTTTCTCGCAACAACTTAAACAGAAAACAATATGCTAGTGAAGGAAGTGCTTTTAAACTTAGCCTTGACTATTTTGATATAAATGAAAGATATGAACCAGGTTCTACTTCCACCGCATCACAAATCATCAGTAGTGAACGCCAGTGGATAAGGGCCAAAGGTACGATTGAGCAATACTTCAACTCTGGGAAGTACAGCACGGGTTATTATTTTCAAGGCCATTTCTCCAACCAGCCTTTCTTCGCAAACTATACTGCCACGCTACTCAACTCCCCGGGTTTTACGGCCATGCAAGACAGCGAAACACGCTTTCTACAAAAATTTCAAGCCCATAACTACCTCACCTTTGGTTTAAGAAATGTAATTACAATTAGCAAAAACCTTGATTTTAGACTTGAAGGGTATGCCTTTAAAGCCATAGAGGCAATTGAACAACGCAGCGACCAATCTGCATTCTACAATGATGACCTCTCAAAAATATTTCTTGCCGGTACAAGTAGCATCGTCTTTCATAGCCCGGTAGGACCGGTAAGTCTAAACGTTAATTATTATGATGACCCTGAAAACCAATGGAGTCTGTTAATGCACGTAGGTTATCTTTTATTTCAGCCAAGATCTCTGGAATAATTATCTTCGCATATGATAAACAGCTCGATTTTGGGTGGTTAATTTAGATTCAAAGAAAAAATTTAACTATGTTTACTTTGAGAAAAAAGTGCAAAAATCTGTCTTAGATTATATGAAAAAGATTCTACTGCTGGCTTTAATAGCCCTCTCCATAAACACAAAAGGACAAATCGTACAATGGGCCTCAGAGGTGAAAGATTTTTCATCTGAGTTAACCCCGGTTCAATACTCTGCAAATCAGGTTTTAGGTAAGCCCGATGCATTGCCTGCAGGAGGTGAAAATCCTGCAGCATGGACACCTGAAAGAGCTAACCGAAAGGAATTTATCAAGGTGTCTTACGACAACCCCATGCAAATTAGGCAAATCGCCATTGCGGAATCCTACAACCCAAGCGCTTTGTTCAAAGTGTTTGTCTATGATGAAAATGACAACGAGTATTTGGTGAATACCTTTAGCCCGAGAGCTATACCCTTAAAAGGCATGATGCGCAATGTTTTTATTGATGAAACACCGTATAAAGTTGCTGCCGTTAAACTAGAGTTTGATGGGGCAGCGGTTCCAGAATATTACAGTGTGGATGCCATTGCCATTACTGACTCGGACATACCCATTATAGCAGAAATTTCTATACCGGAATTTATTAACCCTGACATAGCCAAAGAGCGATTAGACGAAAATGTAAATAGTAAATACAAAGAGTATAAACCATTACTCTCTCCAGATGGTAAAACGCTATATTTTTCAAGAAGAAATCACCCCGACAATGTTGGCGGTATAGAAGATAACGAAGATATATGGTATTCAGAACTAGACTCTGCTGGTAATTGGCAATTGGCTAAAAACATGGGCGGTGAGTTAAATAATGCCGGGCCTAACTATATAAGTTCGGTAACGCCAGACGGGAAATCTGTACTGCTTGTATTGGGCAACCAATACCTTGAAAATGGTAAGATGGCAGCTGGTGTTTCTGTAAGTTCCAATGCTTCAGGTAATTGGTCTAGTCCCATACCGCTCGATATAGAAAATGACTACAATTACTCTGAGAAAGCTAATTTCTATTTGGCTAATAATAGAAAGGTGTTGTTGATGTCTGTTATGAGAGAAGATTCTCAAGGGGGGCGTGATCTCTATGTAAGCTTTATGGAGGATGATAGCGTTTGGTCAGAACCAGTCAATATTGGTGCTAATGTAAATACTGCAGGGGAAGAATCATCTCCGTTTTTAGCACCGGATGATGTTTCACTTTATTTCTCATCCAATGGCTATAGTGGTTTTGGTGGCAGCGACATATTCGTAACAAAACGATTAGATGACACCTGGACAAACTGGTCTGAGCCAGAAAATTTGGGCCCTACCATCAACTCACAATATGAAGATCTCTTTTTTAACATACCAGGCAACAGTGACTTTGCCTATTACTCGCAGGGAGTAAGTGAAGAAGATCTTGATATTTTCAGAGTGGCCTTGCCAGTATTTAAAAGACCAGACCCTGTAATAGCCGTAAAGGGGAAGTTGCTAGACTCTAAAACAAAGGAACCAATTGGCGCCAAAATTATTTATGAGCGTCTTTCTGATGGAAAAGAGATCGGTATTACAGAGTCTAACAAAGAGACCGGAGAATACGAAGTGTTACTTCCTGCAGGTGAGCTTTACGGGATAAGGGCAGAGGCTGATGGCTTTGTAGCAGAAAATATCAATGTCGACCTAAGAGACTTTAAAGAAGATGGGGAGCATGTGATAGATCACAAAGACCTGTTTTTAGTCCCAATTGAAAAGGAAGCAACAGTAATGCTCAACAATGTATTCTTTGACTTTGATAAGGCTGTAATCAAACAAGAGTCATTCCCAGAGTTAAGTCGCATAGTTGAGTTAATGGGTGACAGAGATAAACTAACAATCGAGATTGCCGGACACACCGATAGTACCGGACCTGAATCATACAACTTAGATCTCTCAAAAAGAAGAGCAAAGGCTGTGGAACAATACTTGCTAGGTAAAGGGGTAGAAGCCAACAGATTGTCTGTAAAATACTTCGGAGAAAAGGCTCCGGCCACATCTAATGAGACCAGAGAAGGAAGAAGGAAAAACAGACGTGTTGAGTTTAAAATACTTGATGATTAGACTTCCAATTTTATGAAAAGGCTTTTTTTATTATTCATTGCGATAAGTTTTGGCAGTACTTTATTGGCTCAGGAAATAGACACCACTACTATAGCTGTAGTTGGAACTGTCATAGATGAAAGTACAAAAGAGCCCGTTGAAGCCAGAATTAAGTATGAAAGCCTGCCCTATGGTAGTAAAATCGGTGTCTTTACCGGATCTGAATTCAATTTTAGCATGCTAGATGGCAAAGACTATATTTTTATTGTTGAGGCAGAAGGCTATGCCCCACATCAGGAAACTTTAAAGGCCGATAGTGCCAATAATGGTAAGATACAGCGACAGGTTGCTCTTAAACCCACCGGGGTAAATCAGCTCATTCGATTAGAAAAATTAATCTTTGCTTTAGGAAAAGCCACAATTACCTCTGAGTCATATCAGGAGCTGGATGAATTGGTGGCTATGCTGCAGAACAATGCTAACATGGAAATCCAGTTAGAAGGACATACAGATGCCAGAGGTAATGCCAGGCTTAATATGAAACTTTCCGAAGACAGAGTTGATGCCGTAAAAGACTATCTTGTCGGAAAAGGAATTGATAAAAGAAGAATTAAAACTAAGGCATTCGGTGGTACCAAACCTTTGAGTACCGGAGATGATGCCGAATCAAGAAGAAGAAACAGAAGGGTTGAGGTAAGAATCCTTTCTAATTAAGCGATACCAATTCACCAGAGTCCTTTACCACTGAGATTCGGCTCAAATAAGCCCTTTTAGACTCCATAGGCATGTCACCATCGTTTAATAACGTTTGTGCCAACACGTATCCAAACTCGTTTATTCTCTCTGAGTTATAAAAAAGCTCTGCTTTCTGTAAAAGAGCTACGGCATCTTCAATATTAGTTGCATTAAATGCTTCAACGGCCTCATTATAATAGTGAAGCCCTGGCAAGCTCTCCAAACCTAGATTGTTGTGAAGGTTAGCTTTATAAATATACTCATCCTTCATTTCCTGCGATCGGCTATTATCGCCTACGTACTTTGCTAGCCTTTCTTTTATTTCCACCGGGTTGTCAATAAACCCGTTGATAGGATCAGTAGATTCGATCAGAATGACTTTCTCTTCTGATAAGAATACTCTTAAGTAAATGTGATAATTGGTTTCGATGATATCGAAATCGACACCTAATCCATTAAAAAGAATTGCATATAAAGTAGTGCCCGAAAGACAGTCGTAGTTACCATTAGTCAATGTAGTATTGAGTGAAGTAAAAGGTGTATAATTCTTTAGTACCTTTCGATGTACCTTGTAGAAAAGTTGTTCCAAAAACTGCTTCTCATGTTTAGATTTAGCTTGTTTAGACTTGAATTCATCAACCCACTTTTTTACTAAATCACTATGCTGAGCAATCGTTTGTTCATCAATTGTCGCATCAGAAATTAATTGAAGGTCAAATGTTGATGATTTTTCAACCACATATGCACTCAACAATTCCTCTTCTAGTTGCGAGTGAAATATTAATTCGTCAGTGTTCTGTTGGGCAACAACAACTGTGGGAATAAATAAAATTAGATAAAAAAATATTCGCCTTGCCTGCATCTTTCCTTCCAATGTTAACAATCTTAATTTTAAGATAACAATTACGTAATAAACTAACAACGTTTGTTAACATTAAGTTAACATTGAAAAGTTCACCCAATAATGATTTGACTTGGTTTTGATATATTTATAGACATGAATATGGCAGTCGAAAATCCAACAACCAGCAATACTTACATCCTGGAAGTATTCGAAAAACAGAGAAAGCAGGCAATAGCACTACGAGAAGAAAAGGTGCAAAAACGTCTGGTGCGATTGAAAAAGCTTCAACACTGGATTGAAAATAACCGCGAAACGATTAAGCATGCCGTCCACCAGGACTTTAAGAAGCCAAAGACTGAAGTGGATATTTCAGAAATATATCCTGTAATTTCTGAATTGAAACATGCGAGCAGTAATCTTAGAAGTTGGGCCAAACCTAAAAAAGTTGATGCGCCTCTCGCCTACATAGGATCGACTTCTAAAATTACTACTGAGCCAAAAGGAGTATGCTTGATCATTTCTCCATGGAACTACCCTTTTAATTTAGCCATTAGCCCCTTGGTGGCTGCACTTGCGGCAGGCAATACCGCCATTTTAAAACCCTCTGAGATGACACCTCACACATCTGAGCTAATAGAGAAGATGATAGGTGAGATCTTTTCAGATGAAGAAGTATGCGTATTTCAGGGAGGCGTTGAAATTTCTCAGGAATTATTGGCCTTACCGTTTGACCATATTTTTTTTACAGGCAGCCCTGGTGTGGGTAAAATAGTGATGTCTTCTGCGGCTAAACACCTGTCGTCAGTAACACTTGAACTAGGCGGAAAATCTCCGGTAATTGTAGACGAAACAGCTCACATCAAAGATGCCGCTGAGAAAATTGCCTGGGGAAAATTTCTTAACAATGGGCAAACCTGCCTGGCCCCGGACTATCTCCTGGTACACAAAAAAATACAGAGAGAGTTCATTGATCACCTGATCAACTACACGCAATTATTATTTGATAAGCAGCTGGAAGGTTTTGAAAAATCACCTGATTACGGACGCATTGTCAATGAAAAGCACTACCTGCGACTCAATGAATTAATAAAAGATGCCCTTGATAATAATGGCAATATAGAAATGGGCGGGTCTTCCAATGCTAATTCCAACTTTATCCCTCCAACGATAATTACTAATGTGGCACCAACTTCTCGTATAATGGAAGAAGAGATCTTTGGCCCCATCCTGCCAGTCATTCCTTTTGATAACCTGGCAGATACCATTACACTTATCAACAGTAAACCAAAACCACTCGCACTCTACTATTTTGGTAGAAACGGTAAAAATCGAGCATCAGTATTGAAACTAACTTCTTCCGGAGGAGTGTGTGTCAATGACTGTGTCTTGCAGTTTGGCCAACACAACCTCCCTTTTGGTGGAGTAAACAATAGTGGAATGGGCCGAACACACGGTAAATACGGCTTTGAGTCTTTCTCCAATATTAAACCGGTCTTAAAACAACGAGTAGGTTTTACTACAACCAAAACCATTTACCCCCCTTATTCAAAAACCGTAGCTATGCTCATCGATAAGATGATAAAGTTTTTTTGATATAATAATGTGAGTACAATCTTTAGAAAAGGCAGGCGTTTCATTTACGGAAGAGAGGAGAAAAATGAAACAACATATCATCAGCCTAATACTGCTAGTTGGTGTATCGGCTTGCACAGATGAAGCAAACGATACAAATAATCAAACTCACATTATCAGCTGGAGTGATGGTGCGCGTACGGCAAGTGCTTTACTTCAGTTATATCAGGATGGCACTGCTACTATCATTGTAGACTCACCCGATCAATATTTTTTACATCGTAAAGAAACTGTTTCCTATAAATGGAGCGAAACGGACTCAACTTTCATTTTGCAACATAGTGACAACGGCTTTGTTATGGAATATAGAGTTATTTTTCGTGACGAAAACATAAGGCGCCTAACTTATCAGGATGAAATGTTTATTGAAATAAGAAAAGCCTCTCCTTCACACATTGTTAATTAACATTTGATACTATTCTTTAGTAAATTTGTTATACTCGTCACAAACCAACAATGACTATGAAAAAGCTCTTAATTATTTTAGGCAGTATCATTCTAATTATAATTGCTGCCGCCATAATCGTACCGGTAGTATTTAAAGATGATATTAAAAAAAGCATTGATAAAGCCCTTGCAGAATCTGTAAATGCAGACATCGTATGGGATACGGAAGACTTTAGCATTTCCCTTTTCAAAAATTTTCCAAATGCCACAGCAGGCCTTAATAATTTTGGAATTATCAATAGAGCGCCTTTTGAAGGTCAGGTACTATTTGCTGTAGAATCTTTTGAAGTCGAAGTTGACCTGTTTAGTTTGTTTGGGGATCAAATCGAAATCAGTGGTATAGCACTAGACCAGGCTGAGGTTTTTATAAAAGTACTGGAAGATGGGAGAGCCAATTATAACATTGCCATTGTAGATGAAGAAGCACCTGCCGAACCAGCTGATACCAGTTCTGCTAGTTTTAATATCGGCATCAACCATTGGCAAATAAGCAACGCACATATTATCTATGACGATGCTACCATTCCATTCAAAATGGAGTTAAAGGGACTTCAGCATTCTGGAAGTGGTGATTTCACGCAAGATGTGTTTGACCTAAACACAAATACCGTAGCCGATTCTGTAACGGTAATATTCGATGGAACAGAATATGTAACCAAGAAAAAAGTAACGGCCGATGCCATCATTGCCATTAGCAATAACTACAGCACCTACACCTTTAAGGACAATGACATCAAGGTGAATGATTTTGGGTTGGGTTTTGACGGCTTTCTCACACTTAATGAAGACGGCAGTATGGAAATGGATATTTCTTATGCCACCAAAGAAAACAGCTTTAAGAGTTTACTCTCACTTGTGCCAGGCATTTACACTTCTGATTTTGATGGGATAGAAAGTGATGGAAACCTCGCATTTAGTGGTAATGTCACCGGACTATATGATAGCCTCAGTATGCCCGCATTTAATGTAGACCTGAAGGTATCAGACGCCATGTTTAAGTATCCGGACCTACCTACCGCCATCAGTAATATCAATATGAAATTGTTGGTAGATAACAAAGACGGTGTAATTGAAAACACAGTAGTTGATCTACAAAACTTTCATATGGATTTTGGACAAAACCCGATAGACGCCAAACTGCTAGTAAAAAATCTAAAAAACTACGATATGGATGCTGATGTAAGCGCCAAGCTTAATCTAGCAGAACTCAGTTCTATGTTCCCGATGGAAGGCACAAGTCTCAAAGGTGTGTTTTCTGCCAATGTAAAAGCCAGTGGGGTGTATGACAGCATCAAAAACCAATTTCCTACTATTGATGCCGCTATGAGTTTGAAGAGTGGCTATGTAAAAACTTCAGAGTTTCCATATGCTATGGAAGATCTCCACTTCGATGCAACCATCAAAGATCAGTCAGGTAAAATGAGTGACTTTAAAGCGGTAGTTACGGACTTTACCATGATTATGGATGGTGAACCGTTTAAAGCTGACCTTACTTTTTCTAATCTTGACAATTACACGTGGGACCTAAAGGCTTCTGGTGGAATAGATTTAGAAAAAATTACCAAGGTATTCCCATTGGAAGGCATGCAGCTTTCAGGCATCATTAAGGCAAACCTTAACACGGCAGGAAATATGGCCGCGCTCGATGCTGAGCGCTATGCACAGCTACCAACCAGCGGAGAAGTGACTGTGCAAAATTTTAAATATGTAGATGCTACACTGCCTTACGATGTTACCATCTCTCAGGCAAAAGCCTCTTTTGACCCGCAGCAAATGAGCATAGAAAACTACAGTGGTACTGTAGGTAAAAGTGATATGCAAATCACCGGTGGGATTAGCAACTACATTGGTTTTATGTTTGGAGAAAACGAAATGTTGAAAGGCAACATGACTTTTACCTCTCAACTGCTTGATTTAAACGAGTTTATGACCGAAGAAGAGTCTGATGATGCACCAACAGTGGGTGAAGAAGAAAGCTACGGTGTCATACAGGTGCCGGAAAACATTGATTTTGTATTGAAGTCATCGATCACTACCGTGAAGATGATGGACATGACCATTAACAACGCCAGCGGAGATATTATTGTAAGGAACGGGATTGTAAACCTGAGTGATTTGAGGTTCAAGCTACTCGAAGGGCAGTTTGCAGTAAACGGATCTTACAACGCTAAAGACATCAAAAAGCCAACTTATGACTTTAAGTTAGGCATCGATAATTTATCTATTCAGAAAGCCTTTGAGAATTTCGATATCATCAAGAAATATGTGCCTATTGCCAACACATTGAATGGTAATTTCTCCACAGATTTCAATGTGAGCGGCTTGCTTGACCAAGCCATGATGCCTGATCTAGCGACCATTTCCGGAGGCGGACTGGTTGAAATAGTAAAAGCAACGATGAATGGCAGCGAATCAAAAATTGTGAGTGGTATTAGCTCACTGACCAACTTAAGTAATACCCAAAAGGTATTGCTTGATAATGTAAAAATGAAAGCCTCAATTGAAGATGGCAAACTCAAAGTAGAGCCATTTGATGTGAAATTTGGCGACTATAAAACTACCATATCTGGCGCTACAGCTCTCGATGGTTCCATTGATTACGGACTTAAAATGGATGTGCCGGCTGGCCAGCTAGGCTCGCAGTTTAACAGTTTTGTGAGTAGCTATACAGGTGGCAATACTTCAGGTTCCTCCACCATACCAGTGAAGATTGGGCTGGGAGGAACGGCTACAGACCCTAAGCCTAAACTTATGATGGATGACCAAAAAACCGCGGCCAAGGATGCTGTTAAAAACAAAGTGAAGGAAGAAGGCAAGGAAGCTGTAAAAGATGCCGCCAGTGACTTACTCGATGACAAGGCCAAAGATGTGGTGGGAGGCTTGCTCGGAGGAGACAAAAAGAAAGACACCACCAAAACCGACTCGACCAAAGAAAATACAGACGTAAAGAAAAAGCTGGAAGAAGAAGCCAAAGACAAAATCAAAGACCTCTTTAAGAAGAAAAAGAAAGGTGGGGGTGAGTAGAGGGTATATGCTATATTTACGTTGCCATCCATTGGAATGAAAGAACATATTCAGCAGGAACTTAGTAAACTAGTTGGAAATAAGCTAATCTCTGTCTCTCGGACTTTGAATATACAGATGTTTCATTTCGACTTAGTTGATAAGCAAGAATCGGGTGAACCTAGTCGGTTTGCGCTACATATACAATGCGAATGGAGGATGGTTGGTAACGGATTATATGCTGGAAGTCAGGATATTAAATTTGATAAAACCGGACATTACGATTCAGATATTGACTGGGATAACGAAACTTACAGGGACAGACTATTAGCAGAAATGCTAAAAAGAAACTCATTCATTGTAAAGCAAGTCTCAGCGGACGTTTACGGAGGTTTCGAAATCTTATTTCAAAAAAATATTAAACTTCAGATTATTCCCACGTCTGGTTCAAAAGACCCTTCGAACGAATTTTGGAGAATTTTTGACACTACAAACAAACAATCTGAACATTTTGTGGTGACCTCCAGAGGAATTCAAAAATAACGGATAGCAACATTTTGTAAGAGCGCATTTAGGTTTCACTGTGCGAAGTCCCATAATGCATTGGTGTGGTTGGTCCGCACGTTTGGCTAATATTCTCGCCTATTTCTGTAGTTCTTCCGTGACTTCAGCCAAAAGCTTTTCAGCCTCATTCAATTTGCTTACTTACTAGTAAGTAAGTATATTTGCATTGTGCAAACAAGAGATAAAATATTGGAGTTGGCAGAAGGCTATTTACTCCAACAAGGTTATGGTGGTTTTAGCTATGCAGATATTGCTAAAGCACTAAACATCAAAAATGCGGCCATTCATTATCATTTTGCTTCGAAAGAAGAGCTAGTACTCGCCATTATAAAAAATGCACACAGTCGGTTTGAGCATTGGAAAAAGCACCTGGAAGTGCAGGTCCATTGGGTACGGGTGTCTCGCTTTATTAAAATATATGACAACAGCTGCGACAAATCAGATAGCATGTGCCTGGTCACTGCGTTGTGCTCCGATTATGCGCTGTTGCCCACAAAAGTGCAGGGTGCTTTAAACAATTTTGCCAAAGCCATTCATCAGTGGTTTAGTGAAATATTAGCAAGTGGTCGAGCAGCAGGTGAATTCAACTTTGAAGGTAGTGCCAGCCAGCGTGCATCAATCATTCAAACAAGTTTAATGGGGGGCTTGCTCATCAATAGAGTGATGGGCCGCTCTCAATACGAGGACATAAAAAATCAATTGATAAACGACATACAATCATGAGTGGAAGAAGAGTAGTAATTACAGGAATGGGGGCATTGAGCCCGATAGGTAATAATGTGGCTGAATTTTGGAAAAATGCCCTTGCCGGGAAAAGTGGGGCCGGTGCCATTACCAAGTTTGATACCACGCACTTTAAAACGCGTTTTGCCTGTGAGCTCAAAGATCTCAATCTGGAAGATCATTTTGATCGAAAGACCATCAGGAAAAATGACCCTTTTACACTTTATGCATTAATCGCTTCACGAGAGGCCATGCAAAATGCACAGTTTGATTTAGAAAAGATCAACAAAGATAAGTTTGGCGTTATCTGGGCCTCAGGTAATGGAGGTATTACCACATTTGAAACTGAGGTGATAGCATATGCGAGAGGATCAGGTGAGCCAAGATTTTCTCCCTTTTTCATACCAAAAATTTTGGCCGATACGCCTTCGGGAGCTATTGCACTAGAGCACGGCCTCAGAGGAATCAACTATTGTACTGTATCAGCATGCGCTTCGTCTACTTCTGCCATTATGGATGCGTTTGAGTACATCAAATGGGGTAAGGCCGACATGATGGTTGCCGGTGGTTCAGAGGCGCCTATAACACAAGCAGGTATTGGAGGTTTTAATGCCATGAAAGCCTTATCAACACGCAATGATGATCCGACTTCCGCTTCCCGGCCTTTCGACAAAAACCGCGATGGCTTTGTAATGGGAGAAGGTGCGGGTGCTTTAGTGCTAGAGTTATTGGAGCATGCACAAGCCAGAGGTGCCAATATCATAGCAGAGGTCGTAGGTGCGGGCATGTCTAACGATGCTTACCACTCCACGGCTACACACCCCGAAGGTGCAGGCGCACAACTCGCTATTAAAATGGCCATGGAAGAGGCGGGCACTACTATCGAAGATATCGATTATATAAACCTACATGCAACCAGCACACCTGTGGGCGATGCTTCTGAGATTATCGCAATAGAAAAGGTGTTTGGTGATCGATTGAAAGACATTCACCTCAGCGCCACTAAGTCTATGACTGGTCATTTGCTTGGAGCTGCCGGAGCGATAGAGGCTATTTTGGCTGTAAAATCTGTGGAGGAAGATCAAATCCCGCCAACAATCAACACCGCTGATCTGGATGAGGATATTAATACAAATGTGAACCTCACACTTGGTAAGCCTGTATCAAAGCCGGTAAGGTATGCTATCAGCAATACGTTTGGTTTTGGTGGGCACAATGCTATAGCGATATTTAAGAAGTGGGGTTAATAATATAACACCTGTCAGGTAAAAATACCTGACAGCACAATAAAGAAGTGGGGTTAATCACATAAGAACTGTCAGGTAGCAATACCTGACAGCACAATAATACCTTACAGCACAATGAAGTCCAGCTATCGGATGGCTCAAAGCCATCCGATAGTTCATTATTTTTTACTTCTACTCATACCTCAAAGTGTCGGTCAGGTTAGCTTTTTTCGATTAACCAGGATTCGAAATCAACGAAATCGAGAATATGTGTCTTTTCGGCAGCACTGAGACCTAGAAAGAGTTTTTCTTTTTCTTCCTGAAACAATGACTTATGCTGACTAACGGCCATGGTACTCAGTTTTGCGAAAAACTTTAAGAGCCTCTTTTCAAATTTCATGGAGGCTCTTACTTTTTTAAGGTACCTCCTCGTGGCTTCAACGATATACTTAAGCACCGTGATATTGCCCAACTCGTAATGAATCATCAATAAAAGCAGTCTGGCAAATATTTGAAGGTCGGTACGCTCTTTTTGGGAGGGCTTGTCTACAATAAAGTTGGCCGCATGTAGCGCCTGAGAATAATTTTTTGTTTTGAAAAAAATATAGGCAAATTGAAAATAGAAAGATATTAAATATGCCTCTCCTACAACTTTCATATTGTTGCTCAAGAACGATTTAATCTCTTCAATCAACTCCAGCCCTCTATCCCAATTTTTGGTGTCTCTGTAAAGTTCGAGCTCAACATTGTACGTTTTAAGAAAAACCTTGATCATGTAGTTGTCCTGTTTGAGATCAAACTGATCAGGTACAGCTCTAATCTTATACAGAAATTCCAGCGCTTCATCCGTCCTTCTTAAATGCACAAATGCACTCATCTTATTATTTAGGGCAGTAACGTACCCATCAGGATTTTCTTTAATTAAATAGGCGCGCGCCTCATACGCCTCGATGAGTTGACTTATGTATTCAAGCCCTGCATCGGGGTTGCCTCCAAAGGTTGTTAGAACATACTTTAGATGATAGTACAAGTTAAGTGCTGAAAAGCTCAACGCTTGATCCTCACTTTGAAGCAATGGGTTATTGTTAAATTGATTGAAAAAAGCGCTATCAAAAGCCCCTCCAAATACTTTATAGGTTATCTGCAAGTAGGCATTTAAATTGGTTAGCTGCTTCAAAACCTGAGCCTCATCATCCAACAGTTTTTGCATGTGGGCTGCTGCATGGCCACTACCCAGTTGCGCAATAAGTAGTTTTCTTTCCCAACTCAGTGTTTCCAGCAAAAGGTTAAAACGTTCGTATTTCTCGGCTTTTGCTTTGGCTTTTTTAATGATGTCACCGGCTTGATTGTACAACTCCTTTTTAAACAGAATCTCAACTTCTCCCAACCACTCGGTGATTTTGATATTTACACTGCTCCCTGCGTAATAGGTGCGCAGGCTCTTTAAGATTTGTGAAGTCAAGTAGTTTTTGGCTACATGCAATTGGCGCGTAAAGTTGGCTCCTTGAAAATGATCTTTAATGGCCTGATTATTTTGGTTCTCCTGTTGATCGACAAATTCGAATAACTGCATGTAGTTGTTGGCACCATTGTGTGGTTGGCTTAATTTGAAATGACGCTTTTCGGTTTTTGATAGCGACTTTACCAATTGAAATAACGAGCCTTTTTTAGTCATTGAATCCTACGTTTCTACTTCAATTTAGAAATATAATTTATGTTTTATATCTATTTTATTAGTTATTGATAATATTTGAATACTACGTTTTGACATTTTTAGAACTTTTTATAGGCTTTTAGATTTCTACTTTTATACCAGTTAATCGTAACAGATTATATCAACGTTGATAATGAGATCGGTCAGAAAAAACATATTGTTAAACTAAAACATTCAAAAAATGGCTAATGCAATCAACTGGTTTGAAATACCAGCAAATGACTTAAAAAGAGCGTGTAGTTTCTACAAACAAGTGCTTGACCTTGAAGTACACACGCATGAAGTAATGGGAACAGAAATGGGTTTCTTACACAACGGACAAGATGGTGTCGGTGGCGCACTTGTAAAAGGAGAAGGTTATAAGCCCTCTGCCGATGGTGCACTTGTATACTTAAACGGAGGTGACGACTTGAGCAAACCTTTAGCTAAAGTAGAAACAGCAGGCGGAAAAGTGGTATTGCCAAAAACTAAAATCTCAGATGAGATTGGCTACATGGCGATCTTTATGGATCCTGAAGGAAATAAAGTTGCTTTCCACTCACCAAATTAAACCTTTATGGGTCACGGCCTTGGCGGTGACCCTTTTATAAAACTCCAGGCACAATGGCTGTAAACGAAGACTATTTGAATTTTATTAACGATCAACTCAGCGGTTTAGGGGGCCATGAGACTAAGCGTATGTTTGGTGGTATTGGCTTCTTTAAAGAAGGTCTTATGTTTGGTATGATTGGCAAAAACGCTTTCAGGCTAAAAGCAGATGATACCAATAAATCTGATTTTGAAGCAAAAGGCATGACCCGATTCATGTCCGATAAGAAAAACAAAGGCATGCCTTACTACGAAGTACCGGCTGAAATAGTAGAGGACAAAGATGAACTTACTGAATGGGCTAGAAAATCTTTCGAGGCTGCAAAGCGTGCTAAGAACACTTAAAAATCATCTGCTATTTCTTCGACAACTTGTTTCTTTTCTTGCTTGCGTTTCTCAACCATTTTATAAGAAAAGTACACCATCTCGATCTTGTTTTTTGAATAAGATCCGTATTGTAGTTTGAGAATGGGTGATGCCCAATAGTAAACTTCGTTACGGTAGCCATATTCTGGCTCACCGAATAATTTTTTCATCCCTTTGTAGAGTTTGGGGTCTTTCTCGGTTACGACCTTAATTTGGTATATCGAATCTTTGTACGCGTATACTTCCAAATCATAGATCTTTAAGACTCCAATCGTTTCGTAGTGACCTTTTTTAGGAGTATAAATAGTTGAGTTAGGAAATGTCTCATCATCCACCTCATCTTTTTTCAATTCTAGTCCTTCATAATCAGTCACACGGGAAGTGAGTTTGATGTCTTTAAACCCATTTCTTTTTTCTAATTCTTCTATGCCTTGTGCTTTTGACACAATTGGTATTGAGATAATTAATAGCCAAATAAATAGTCTCATAAACAATGATTCTTAAGAATGTTTGAAATTACTTAATGCACTCTAAATCTGTGCCATACAGCAAAATTTTTTATGATAATTAGAAGAAATTGTTCTATATTTAGATGTAACGAGACAATATCATGAATAACGAGCTCTACGACAAGACCAGAAAGCTGCTTCGACAGCTAAATCACTTTATCATTCATGTGGTTTTGTACTTCTTCATTAATATGGGATTGGTGCTTATGGCTTTCGGAAACATCCAGGGCAGATGGTGGATATTTTTTATTGTAATGGTGTGGGCCATTGCCCTAATATATCATGGTTTTAGAGTCTATGGAGTAGACATATTAAATTCCAAAAACAAAAAAGCCAACCTGCTCTGGAGCTGGTTACTGAAATTTACAACTGGCTAAACTTCCATTGCTTCAATCACATCTTTAAGTATTTCATTGCCAAACTCTTTGGCTTTGGCTTTAGTATTTACTTCAATACGAATTGCTTTCAAACCTTGGGCGCCCTGTAGCTCTTCCAGTTCAAAAAACTCAACATTATCCGTTAAGTAACCAATCGACTGTAGATAGCTGATGTATTTCTTATACTCATTAGCTTCTTTTTGCTGAGTATACACAATGCTGATTTTACCCGGCTGCGTCAGGCGTTCTTTGGTATTTTTAATATGCGCCTTATCTATGCGTTTCTTTACGATCTCATAACGAATGTTATAGGCCCCATCTACATCGAAATGCTTTTCGTCTTGTCTAAATTTAATGGAGAGTGCGTCTCCGTGCACCAATATAAGCTGGGCTATATCAAGCTTCTTAGGCAATTCAGACTTAAGGCTATTAATAGTAACCGCAATTTCACTCATGGTGATGAGCTGCCACAAGCGCATGTTGCGCAGGTATAGTTCATCAAACTTTTTATCCTTTACCAGCGACTGACCCAGATAAATGTTGTATTCAACACCATCTGTTTTATACTTTTCAAAATAGTGTGGAAATATCTCTTGTGCCTGCTCTTCCACCTTATCGAGGTAATCCGATATGGTAGTATTGATTTTGGTAAGGCTCACTTCAAAGTCTTTACGCTTTTCGTAAATCACTCCTAGATTGGGATCGAGCATTTTTTCATAGTCTTCCAACACGGGCCTTAGCAGCTCATCATTTTCTTTGAAATAGTTAAACATGGGTACTATTTCATGCTTTAGAAAATCCAACACCGAAGATTCGTCCCCACTATCAAGTCCACTATTTATTTTGGCAAGTTCTGCTTCTACCCTATGGTTTACTTCATCCAAAATTGGCATTTTCTTATACTCAAGCAGTGTGGCTATCACCTTTTGTACCTCCTTAAGGTTTTTCCTTAAATCCGCCTGGATTGCTGCATTACGCTCACCAGAAGAGTTTCTTACATCAGACATGCCATAAATAGGATATACATCTTCAAAAACAATATCGCCAAATGGCACTTTGCCTCCGCTGCGTCTTTCGTTAATAATGTTGAAGCCTTCTTCGAGGAACCTCCACTCTACACTTGGGTGTATTGCAGTGCATTGCTCCTGTATCAAGGCCCTCACTTCTGTTTGCATCTCACCAAGCACGCGTCTCACTGCAGCAGTAAACATGGGAAGCACATTATCTAATTGACCCGCATTTACTGGGTTCAGCTTACCTGCATAAGGCGTACCTAGTTCAAGCATACCCAAAACTTCATCATCAATAACTAAAGGAGCTATTGCAATATTTTTTATACCCGCTTTTAATAAGCCCTTTTCAACTCCAGTTTTGTTGGTATACTCCTCGAGGTCTTCAATTACCACCGGTTTTCTCTGACAATATGCCTTGTCATATACCGAGTGCTCAAAACAGGAGCATGTCTTGAGTTCATCATTGTCACCGATTAAAAAGCCATGCCAATCCTGAGCCCCATAATTTGAGACAATATTATTATTTGGATCAAAGTACGTAAGCCCCATTTTTAGTTCTGGCAACTTAAATATCGATCGTACTTTGTGCTGAATAGAGGCAAATGTATTAGCACATGTAACAGCGTCTTTTTTCAGTAATTCATATTTGATAGCAGATAACATTTCTTCTACTGTGACATCAATAAGTCGGAATATCGAAAACCCTTGAAACTCAAATAAATCAGGCTTGATGTAGCTCAACCACATGTCGATATCATACATGTTATCCAGCATCTTTGTGATGTCTGCTTTCGATATTTCTGGTAACTCACCATTACAGATTGCTTCTGTAAACTGCAGGTTGACATCAATTTTATAAATGCGCTCCAGTCCTGTTTTCGCATCTGGAACAGTAACGAGCATTGGTTTTTCTATGTGGATATCAGTACCATAAAACTTATTGAGAATTTGAATACATGCATGAGTGATTTTACCTGCACTAATGTCGTTGCCAGGAATGTTTATGCCGATGTCTTCCTGTATTTTATCAAAAGGAAAAACTTTCTCGAAGCCTGTAGTGGAGTAGAAACCCTGCATTTGAAAGGGAATCATGGCTGCAGCTAGGTCCTTGTCTAAAAAAGCCGGTGGAAATACCGCACTCATGAGCATGCCTACTAATTCGTTATGCTCTTTTAAAACCTCAATATCCTTAATAGGCTTTCTCAGTGCCTTGGCTTCCTTTAATGCAGAAAGCATCTCCTTATTAGGGAAACCAGCCATCATAGCATCGCTAGTGAGGTTGGCTTCCCAATACTCAATTAGCTTTTGAAGATTGAGGGTGGTTTTAAAAGGAAACGGCTTATCTAAAATATTTATGGATTTATTCATTTGATTTTCTCTACTGATAATCTAATGAACGAATGTGTCATCAAATAAGTTTGCCTGATTTTGAGTTTACTTTAAATCTTTATATAGTTTCAAAACACCAAATATCGTAATCACCGAACCTGCTACCATTGAAATGTAATACCATGTAGAACTCATCGTATATGAGCCTGATAATTCATTTGAGATTATATCCCCAACTCCTGCTTCCGGTGAGTGTGACTGGGCCCAATAAATGATAAATAAACCAATGGCAAGGGTCAATAGACTTTTAAGGTATTTCATAATTTTTAAAATTAAAGTTGAACCTAACACTTAGACCTATTCCATTTGTGGCAGGGCTTACAGTGTCGAGTATATTATATAATTGTGTGGCATTTTTGTGATGAGCCAAATAAAAAAACAAATCAAATACTGCCAAGAATGCTCCCTGCAATTTTAGAGAATCTCCATAGCCCTGCAATCGCAGGTTGTTTTTTCGGGTACCTCGTTCATCCAGGTAAAAACCTGTTACAACATAGCCTACATCCAACGCCATGTTGAATAGCAAAATCTTTTCTATTGCATGCTGTTCTTTAAGGCTTGATTTTAAACTATACCCCGAAGGGTCATCTTTGACCGCTCCAATATACCCTACCCCTGCAATAAGTAGGTTAACAGCATTCCAATATAAGTTCATATCGTAAAAGTACTTGTCGCTGCCAGATACCTGATTCCTCAAAACAGGGCTAATTGCCATATTTGTAATCGCCCACGCTCCTAAAATCTTCATACCTGATTTATTTACTTTGAGCCTTTTGGAGTTAAACGCCTCCAAATTCTGACTTTGTGCGTTGAGGTTTACAAATAATAGAGCTATGAGTATGACAATTGTTTTCATCCCTCTATTAATGATTGCCCATTTAGATCTGTTGTTACTATTTCTGTCATATAATCCAGAAAGGGGCGCATCTTTTTAAAGCCTTCACTGACCTGATCGATAAAATCGGGAGCCAAAACTTCTTTGTCTGTGAATCGATGTGTCAATATAAAGCCCTTGTACCTAAGCAGGTCGATGGCCGGGTTGTCTTTGGAGAATCCTTTGGGCGCAGTTTTCACTTGCTCTCCCTCCATTTCTCCAAAGTATGATTTAAGCTCGTTGCTATTGAGCACATCTCTCAGTGCCTCTGGTTCCTGATCTATTTGTTTTCTAATAAGTTGCAGATCCTCTGGGTTGGGTCGCCAAAAACCTCCGGCAATGAACGACTCTCCAGGCTGCACCTTTAGGTAATAACCTCCTCTTCGTGACTCTCCCGCCCGTGTAAAATGCACACTGCGATGTAGCATATAAGGCGTTTTATCATTTGAGAATCTTACATCTCTATATATTCTATAAATTTTGGTTCCTGCATCATCGAGCACATCATGGTCTTTTATTTTTTCTTGCAATGCAAAGGCAAATGACTTGAATTCTTCTTGTGCCGCCTCATACTTGTCTTTATTTGCTTTGAACCAATCACGGTCATTGTTTTTGGCTATGAGTTTTTGAAAATCGAGGGTAGTTTTCATTGCTAGACGCTAAAAATGGTATTATATAAAATTACAAAAAAGAGTGACTTATGCGGTTATATAAGTATTTAATCGAAATTGCTCTTTTAAATAAACTATATTTCACTAAAATGAGTTAGACTTGCTCAATCTGTAAGTACATGAAGTACACGTGGTTACTATTATTGTTGAGTAGCATGTTACCATGCTTTGGTCAGGAGAGCATAGCTCCTCCTGTCAGCGATTTTCAGTCTATACCCTATAGACCACGAATTGCCGAGTTAACCGTTTCTAATCTATATGAATACAATACCATTTCAGACTCCGAACAATATGGAAGGAGTGCTACTGAAATTGAGCGGGATTACAAGATCAAAGCACGATTGGGTATTCCAATCATTATGAAGCCTGATCTATTGGTGGGAATTCAGTTAAAATATGACCGTCAGCAATTTTTGGTAGACTTTGAGGACAATATACCTTACGACTTATATCAATACATTCAGGATACCAGACTGCAAAGTATAGGTGGCCGGTTTCTTATTCAGAAAAAATTTGATGACACTGAAATTTCAGTATTAGCTGGTACTGAGCTAAAATCAGATGTAATCAGTTTCAACAAAAACACTTCTAAGCATTTTCTCAACGTAAATTATAAACTGAGAAAAAGTGAGCATTTAACAGTTGGTGGAGGTCTGGCAGTGGCCTACACATTAGGTATTCCACAGGTTTATCCATTGTTCTTTTATGAAAAGGCTTTAAGCCCTCGGTGGACTTTGGATCTGGCTTTGCCAAAGTCGGCCATAATGAGATTGAAAGCCTCAAAGAAATGTTTTATAAGTTTTAAAACCGAAGTAAAAGGCTGGCGATATGCGGTACACGATGCGGTAGTTTCTGATGAGCCTGTACTGACATTACGTAAATCTGACCTGAGATTTGGATTAAATTTAGAGCATGAACTGCATGACTGGTTATGGATAGGAGCAGATGCCGGTTGGTCCAAAAATCTGAGGCACTATCTGGCAAAGCCTGGTGATAGAAGACGTGATGCTATCATCGACCTGCAGTCCTCAGATGCCCCTTATCTCAACCTGGGTATATTCATTGTACCCCCTAAGAAGCTTTATAGATAGCTTTATTTCTTTAGAGGAAGCCGCTTCTTTACCATACCTCCTTTGGTATCTTTGAGACTATTCATCACTATGAAAGCCCCGGGATCGATCTTATGAATTTCGGATTGCAGTTTGGCAATTTCCAAACGGGTAATCACTGTAAACAAAATTTGGGTGTCCTTTAAAGGTTCTCCTTCTTTTGCATAGCCTCCCTTCCCATTATAAATAGTGACTCCACGACCCAACTTTTCGATGATCATAAAACGTACTTGATCTGTTTTGGGTGAAATGATGGTGACTCCGGTGTATTCCTCCACACCTTCAATTACAAAGTCAACGGTTTTGGAGGCGGCTAAATAAGTTAAAATCGCATATAGGGCTATTTCTACAGAAAGTATATAGGCGCCAAATGAGAAAATTAAAATGTTGAAAATTAAAATAACATCACCAATTGTGAGACCAGTTTTCTTACTGATATAGATGGCTAACACCTCGGTACCATCTAACACAGCACCTCCTCGCATGGCCAAACCAATACCAGCCCCCAGAAAAAACCCTCCAAAAACGGCAATCAAAAGTTTGTCACTTGTAACGACAGGGTAAGGAATAAAATGTACTGCCAACGCCAGACCCATGATGGCAAGGATACTTTTAATAGCAAACTGACGGCTTATTTGAAATGCCCCTAAAATAATAAATGGTAAGTTAATGACTATTAATAATATGGATAGTGAATATCCGGTGAGTTCAAGCACAAGTAATGAAATACCTGTGACACCCCCATCGATAAAAGAATTAGGGATAAGAAACCCTTCTAAGCCAAATCCGGCAGCTATAATTCCGATAACGATTAAAAAGGTTGACTTGAGGTTGTCTATGGTGGTATCTCTATACATTTATTAAGGCTCTTTTTCAAATGATAAATTTAAGACTATTGAACACCTAGTTTAGCTATTGGTGACAATTATTTATTAAATTATATGAGCATAATGTGGAGTTAATCTTCCTTACCTATCTTAAAGCAATAGAATATAATACTATGAAATACTACCATATACTCATTGCCATATTTATCTGTAGCAGCTGTTCGACATTTGAGTCTAATGAACCCACAGCAAGTCTCCCAACAGATGGGATAGCAAACTACTATGATTCGAGTAAATGGCCGTTTTATCATGGAGTGGCCTCTGGTGACCCGTTGAGTGACCGAGTAGTCATATGGACTAGGGTGACGCCTAAAGATTCTCTAGAGAACATTGATGTGGACTGGGAAATGGCTACCGATAGCTCGTTTACTACAGTAATAAACAAAGGCACGTTTACAACCTCCCCTTTAACAGACTATACCGTAAAAGTCGATGTTGATAAACTTTCACCAGGCTCTCAATACTACTACCGATTTAAGGCATTAGACACTCGTTCCCCCATTGGTAAAACGAGAACCAGTCCAGAGGAAAATGTCAATAAATTACAATTTGCCATCGCGAGCTGTTCAAACTACGAGTTTGGAAGTTTTGCGGCTTACAGGGCCATTGCAAACGAAGAAGATCTTAATGCGGTATTGCACCTTGGTGACTACATTTATGAATATGGCCCTGGTGTGTATGGCGATTCGTCAAGACTTCATTATCCTGCCAAAGAGATTTTATCACTACAAGATTACAGGTTGCGCTATTCTCAATATCGATTAGATGCCGACCTGGCCGCTGCGCATCAAAACCATGCTTTTATTACCATTTGGGATGATCATGAAATTGCCAACAACTCTTATAAAGATGGCGCACAAAATCATCAAAGTTCTGAAGGCGATTATCAAAAGAGGAAAGCCGTAGCAAAGCAAGCCTACTATGAGTGGCTACCCGTTCGTGAAGCAGATAACCTTTATAGGTCATTTGATTATGGCAACCTTGTTGATTTAATTATGCTCGATGAGCGACTGAGTGGTAGAACTGCTCCTCCAGATAGTGTAAATGCTCCTACGATCGGTCAGGGTAAGATGTTAGGTGATGAACAGCTTAGTTGGTTTTTAGAAAAGCTCAGCACCTCAGATGCAAAGTGGAAAGTCATTGGCAATCAGGTGATTTTTTCTTACCTCAATTGGGGTCATGAAACATTTAATATCAACCTGGACAGTTGGGACGGCTATCCAGCTGAGAGGGACTCCATCAAGTCGTTGATAATAAATAATAACATTGAGAATGTAGTATTTGTAACTGGTGACACGCACTCATCCTGGGCCTTTGAAGTAACAGACTCACTAAATCAAAATTACAGCCCTTTCGCTGTCGAGTTTGGGACAACATCTATCAACTCAGGTAATAGTAATGAGCGATTTCCTACTGACACAGTATTATTACATGAGCAAAAAATTACCAATAGCCCATTGAACCCGCATTTGAAATATACTAATCTGCGTGATCATGGTTATCTGACACTCACACTAACACCTGAGGATGCCAAAGCCACATGGAAATACATTGACCTTAATGAAGAACTTATGGAGGTAAAGCAAAAGTCAATGACTGTGAAATCAGGAGATGTCAGACTGCAAGTTGACTAACAGCTTAGCCTGGTTGTTATTAAATTCTTAGTATAGCCCAGACAATTAAAAGTCTTCTTTTTCGTATCTTAGAATAGCTTCAAATCAAAACCAATAACATGAAACGTATCTCACTAATTGTATTATTTGGCTTATTTACTTCTTCAATTTTTGCCCAGGATTTAGCAGGCCAGGCCTTTCCTGAAATGGAAACGGAGACTGTTGATGATGAAGTAATTGTGCTACCCGCTGATGTTGGTGATAAGTATACATTACTCGGTTTGGCCTATTCCAAGAAAGCAGAAGGTGACTTAAACACATGGTTTAGCCCTATTTATCATAAGTTTATCAAAGAGGCGACCGGAGTTTTTGCTTCTTTTGCTTACGACATCAATGTGTATTTCGTGCCGATGTTTACAGGTGTGAACGCAGTAGCCACCGGAAAAGCGAAAAAGAAAACAGCCGAAGATCTAGATCCAAAATTGGTGCCTAATATTTTGTTCTACAAAGGAAAGTTAAAAGACTATAAAGACGCACTTAACCTGGATGACAAGAAGGTGCCTTATATCTTTATTGTAGATACTGATGGTAACATTGTTTATGCCACTTCTGGCAAATACACTCAAGCAAAGATGGATGCTGTTGAAGAGGCTTTAGACGAATAGTAACATACAGCTTAACTGCTGATTTGACAGTTCAACGTCAAACTGCGCATCCCGACTAAATAGCCAGTAACCTTCTCCTCTATTAATGCATTTATGGTTGTAATCACGACCATAAATTATGAAAACCATATTTGAGAAGTTATTAGTTGTCGGTGGGCTTATTTTGTTTTCTAATCTCTCTTTTGCTGTAGATAGTCGTTTTTCAAACGATACAACACATGGTGATTGCGAAGCAAATTGCTTCAGATCAGAGATTTTAAATGTTACCAATTCAGGTGAAGGCTGTTCTACTTACGAAATGCGAATCTTTACTGTTGGCGATTGTGCCCATGCGCTTTCTCACTATACTGTAGAAGTACCTGAATGTGCGGATATCACCAATGTATCTAACTCCCAGGGATGGAAACAAGAAATAGGCAAAGACCCAACCAGTGGGTTAACAGGATTTAAAATTGATGACATAGAGGGGTTTGGCGATGATGACGATGACCTGGAATCATTCACCGTTACTTTTACTGCATGTAGCAGCGCAGGTTGCGAACTTGATTGCTGGTCGCCCAAGGTGGCTTATAAAGCGAGCACCTGTGTATACTATGAAGAAACATCAATCAGCTGTGTAAATCTTCAAGCACACCTCGAAACTACTGACGCCTCATGTAATGGAAGCGCTGATGGTAGTGTAACTGTTGTAATAGATGAGGGTAATGGCCCATTTGAATATAACTGGTCTAACGGATCTGCCGATGCTACACTCACAGACTTGGTTGCAGGAAACTATGCTGTAGCCATCACTGACGCGGATGGTAATACGCTCGAACTAGACACTACTATTTATGAACCTGAAGCTATTGAGCTATCAGGTGAAGTTACAAATGCCACCTGTGCCGGGTATAATGACGGTGCTGTTACAGTAGCTGTATCAGGCGGAAGTGGAAACTATACCTATCAGTGGTCAAATGGATCTATCGAGCCAAACATATCTAATTTATCGGCTGGCAACTATTTTCTAACCATTACCGATAGTGAAGGATGCTCAGTAAATGAACGTTTTGTGGTGTCTAACGATGTCGCCATAAATATAAATGCAAATGTTACGAAAGCGTCTTGTTCCGAGACTAATGGTGCAATTGACATAACCGTATCAGGTGGTTCAGCACCTTATACTTACGCCTGGGATAATGGCGCTACATCAGAAGACCTGACCGAATTAGCGGCAGACATATATCGGGTAACTGTAGCCGATGCTAATGGTTGTACTAAAACCGGAACGTTTGTGGTACAGGAAAATAATCCGGTAAGCCTCACTGCAACAACTACTAAAACTGGTTGTGTTGAAGACAATTCGGGTGCTATCGACCTAACTGTAACTGGCGGTGTAGCGCCTTATAATTACTCATGGACTAATGGAGCCACGACTGAAGATATTGATGGTTTGGCCGCAGGTATGTATACCGTTGAAGTCACAGATCAAAATGGTTGTACTGCCACCTTAAGAGCTGTTGTGGCGCAATCATCATTTAATGTGGAGGCTGCTGTGGAGGCTGTGTCTTGCAATGGTGCTGCTGATGGATCAATTACACTAACTCCATCGGGAGGCGTTGAGCCATATCAATATGCATGGTCAAATGGCGCCACCACAAGTAGTATCTCTGGTGTAGAGGCTACCCTCTACAGAGTGACTGTTACAGATGCTTCTGGTTGTGAGAAAAGCCTTACTTACGTAGTAGGATCACCAGCTGCAATAAGTGCTAGTGCAAGCATTACTAATCCCTCTTGCGATGTTTCAGGTTATGGTATTGATTTAGAAGTAACAGGCGGCTCAGGAAGTTATAGCTACGACTGGTCAAATGGCTCGTCAACACAAGACTTGGACGGAATAGAAGTTGGAACTTATGATGTGTTGATAACAGATACTAATGGCTGTACGGGTAGTCTTTCTGTAGTAGTAGATGCAAATGCCGCGGGTTGCGACTCCGGTGATGGTGGAGATTCAGGCGATGGAGGTGACTCTGGGGACGGTGGAGACTCAGGTGATGACGATGGGGATTCTGGTGATGGAGGAGACTCTGGTGACGGTGATGGAAGTGATGATGGAGATAATAACGGAGACGATGATGGAGACGATGATGGATCTGACGGGGATGACGGAAGCGATGACGGTGGAAATGGGGATGATGACGATGATGGGTCAGATGGAGACAATGGCGATGATGATGGGTCAGATGGTGGTTACGATAATGATAATGATGATGGCGATGATGAAGGAAATGGGAATGGAAAAAATTGTGACAATCCATATTCAAGTACTATTGAATTAATAGAGGTAAATGACAACTGCTATACTTACAGCTTAACTGTTGATTACTCTGGAGAGCATACATTTGGACTATCGCATATGAGTGTTGCACTTACATGTGGAGACTTGTCTGATGCATCAAGTGATGGCAACTGGCCTGTAGAAGAAGGCACTGACCCCACTACTGGTATAAGTGGTTTCAAATTCGATGATATCTCAGGATTTGGAGAAGGCAATTTCTCAGATAGTTTTGAAGCTACTTTTACAATATGTACTGAGGATGCTGACTGTGCAGAACAATTAAATACTGCGGATTTTGAAATTGCTTATAAGTACGGGCAATGTGTAGCGTATGAAAATGTAGATGGACAAATTAATATAACTGGTGCTGTAAGTGCCTATCCTAACCCATTTAGAACTGAAGCAACGATTGAGTTTACCAGCGGGCTTACTTCGGAAGCAGTTGTAGAGCTTTACAACCAACGAGGCTATAAAGTAAAAACTGTATTTGAAGGAAATGTTGGAGCTAACGAAACTAAAACCATTACTTTCTCTGCAGATGATTTACCTAATGACATGTACACCTACAAAGTGTCAACACAGCATCAGGTATATTATGGAAAAATAGTCAAGTACTAATCACAAAAGAGGGGTATCTCCAATCTATCTTCAATAAAGTCGTGATATGGTTTTAAGTTAATGGGTCTTAAAGCCTTAGGGGATCCCCACATTTTACGCCTGGCAACTCGCCAGGCGTTTTTTATTTCTTGACTAACTTTTTTATTTCTTGACTAACTTATGGCCAAACACCCTTTTGAGCTTTTCTAACTTTGGCCTTATGACAATGGCACAATAAGGCTGATCTTCATTATTTCGATAATAATTCTGATGAGGTTCCTCGGCTTTATAAAAAACTCCAAGCGGTGAAATCTCTGTTACAATAGGGTTGTTAAATGCTCCCGCTTCATTAAGCTTTTGCTTATACATTTCTGCCTTTTCCTTTTGCTCGGCATCATGGTAAAAGACTGCTGATCTATACTGTGTGCCCACATCAGCCCCTTGCTTATTCAGCGTAGTAGGATCATGGGTCTGCCAGAAAATCTCCAATAGATCATCAAATGAAATTACATCTTCATCGTAAGTAACCTGCGCTACTTCTGCATGGCCGGTTCTACCTCCACACACTTCCCGATAAGTAGGATCTTTTACTTTGCCACCCGTATAACCTGAAATGACTGACTGCACACCTTCCAGCTGTTGAAAGACTGCTTCAATACACCAAAAACAGCCTGCCCCAAATGTTGCTTTTTTTATATTACTCATCGTCTACTTGCTTTGTTGTTATAAAGCGAAATTTGGCATTGTTTGTTTCTAATAAAGGTAATATATATGCCTTTTGTCTGAATAGAGACAATTAATTCTGGTTTGGTATGGTTAAAACAAACTCACAACCTTCCTCACTACCCTCTACTAATTCAATTTTACCATTTATTTTTTCCAGCGTTTCTCGCACGATGTACAGTCCTAATCCAGTGCCCTCTGATCTTTCATGCGCACGGTAAAACATTTCAAAGACATACGGGTGGTGTTTTTTATTTATACCAGGGCCATAGTCCTTGATGCTCACATCGGCTTTTTGCTCGTCTACTTTAGCGGTTATTTCGATTTGTCTTTTGCCGTCAGGGGGGCAACCATATCTTATAGCATTGCTAATCAGGTTGCGCAAGGCAACTTTTACTCTCACCTTATCATTTTTTAAAGGCGTATTTGATATAATATTTATTTGCTTTTCGATGCCCTCGACACCTTTTAAATATTTTAGGTCGTCAAAGATGGTCTCAATAGTTTCTTGTAAGCCTATCGGTTCATAGCTAATATCCGTCCGCTCGTTTCTTGAGTAATCGATAATATCTTTGATGAAGGTATCCAAACGAACCACTGACTTCTCCATCATGGCATAATACTCCAACCTGGTTTCCATATTGGCTTCTTCTTTTACCAGATTGATAAGGCCTAATACAGATGCCAATGGGGCTTTTAAATCGTGAGATGCACTGTAGACAAAGCTATCCAGTTCTTTATTTACTTTTCTGAGCATTTCGTTTTGAGTCTTTAATTGTTTCTCTGACTGCAATTGCTCGGTGATGTCTTTAGAAAAAACAGAAACCCCCGTGACTCTATCGCTTTCTTTTATTGGGAATGTTCTAATTTCAAAATGTCTTGTTTTCCCTTCATAGTTATAAGAATCTACAAAAACACCTTTTTCACCCTTAAGTCCAACCTTATATCTTTCCTTCCATTTGTCCTTAATTTCAGAATCTGGCATTAGATCTAATATATTTTTACCTCTTTCTAGAGTTGTGCCATAAGCGACTTTCCATAAAAAGGCAAAAAACCTGTTGAAGTCGATAAGATTAAAATTTGAATCAACCAGCCAAATTGAGCTATCTGTGTTATCTAAAATGGCCCGTAGATTGACTTCCTTTTTTGTGATTGCAGATGTGCGCTTTTCAACCGTTTCCTCAAGTTCTTTGTTTTTTTGCCTGATGAGCTCTTTCTTCTCTTTTTCCTTATCAATAAGTTTTTGATAAACCGTATACAACCGCTTAATTAATCCGTATGATAGTATAATCATACTGAGGCCATATCCGAAATGAATGGCATACTGCACAACCACACTAAAATCAATAAGTCGTAATAAGGAGAGCGTAAATATTAAAATGAAGACCCCAAATGCGCTATATGCTAATAAGAAAAATATGGATTGTCTTACCTTTTTTCTCACTGCAATTGCACCAACAACCAAATAAAAGAGCAATGTTATCAACCCAAGAAATTGCACCGTTAAAAACATGACAGGCTTGGATATCACAAACAACAGCCCTACCAACAGTATTATAAAAATGGCATAGCTATAAATAATTTTTAATAGTGCTTTATTCCATCTCCTTATTCTGAGGAAATCGACCATGAATAGAAGCCCTAATACGTTTGAGGTTATAAAAAAGGTGATATCGAAATATCCATCAAACAACATATGTACCCAGTGAAAGTACATGGGAAACAAACCATCGGCTATTGATGTGAAAATCGATAATGAAAACACGTAGAACGCATAGGTTAAGAAAACTCTAAGCTTAGTGATAAAAAATAGTGTGGTGCTGTATATCACCAGCAAAAAAATGATGCCATAGAAGGCTCCCAACAAAACTTGCTCAGTACTATACCTCTGATTAGCCTTGATTTCTGGTTCAATAAATGATGAAAAGGTTATGCTCGTTTTTGAGCTTACTCTGAAATATAGGTCTGTGGGAACATTAGGCAACAGATTAATCCTGAAATTATTTTTATTGCCCTTTACAGCTTTTTCTTCTTGCGAAGCGCTGGTGCCTGATTCAAGCACTTCTTCTAGCTTACCTGCGGTGAATCGATAAAGTTTTATGTAAAATATAGAAGGATCAGAAAACTCCAGCATATAATTTGCTGGTGTTTCCAACGTGCTCTTAAGTGTAACCTTTAGCCAAATGTTGTCATCTGTTAAGTCAAGGCGTAACACATCGTTTTCTACCTTGCGGAAAGAAGCCTTTCTAACCTCATCTATGGTTAGGGTACGGGCTTCGTCAATATAATATTGCAGCGATCTATTGAGGTCTATACGGTCTTTTGAATTTACGCGTACCGTATCAGAAACGGCAAGCGAAGAGCCATAACAAAACAAACCAACTATAAGACAGACAAAATTCTTCATTAATCTCCAAAAGAGATCCCTATACTTTTTGCAGCATGCACCAAATAAGAATCCGTGTCAATATAATTATAATCTTTTATAGCATCAATCAGCGGCACAGAACATATCTCATTATTTCTGTAGGAAACCATTTTACCAAACTCTCCATGTAGTGTCATTTCAAATGCCTTCACTCCAAAAAGTGTGGCCAGCACCCGGTCAAATGCTATTGGTGTGCCACCTCTTTGGGTATGGCCAAGCACGGCCTCTCTGATGTCAGCTTTGCATCCTGCATTTTTAAGTTGATCAGACAGTTGATAGGCTGCACCACCTAACCTTTTATGTTCATAACCCACCGCTTTGGCCTCTGTACTGAAGGCTTCGCCATCGATGGGCTTAGCACCTTCTGCCATTACAATGTTTACAAAGCCTTTGCCTTTATCATATCGCTTGTTGATGTGTCTCACAACCTTGTCAATGTCATAGGGTATTTCTGGAATCAGACAGACTTCAGCTCCACCTGCTATGGCAGTGTGCAAAGCAATCCATCCGGCATCCCGACCCATCACTTCCATAATCATCACACGATGGTGACTTTCTGCAGTAGTTACCAGTTTGTCAAAGCTATCAGTAGCAATCTGTACTGCTGTGCGAAAACCAAAAGTAAAGTCTGTGCCTGACAAGTCGTTGTCGATCGTTTTGGGTACCCCAATTATGTTCACCCCTTTTTCATGAAACTTTTGAGAAATGCGTTGAGAACCATCACCTCCGATATTTATTACAGCTTCTACGTCTAGTTCTTTGAGTTTTTCTATCACCACATCAGACATATCCTGTGTTTGCCATGAACCGTCCGGCTGCTCTACAGGGAAATCAAAAGGATTACCCTTGCTGGTGGTTTTTATTATTGTCCCCCCTTTTACATGAATTCCGGCAGTTCTTTTTCGGTTGAGCTTTACTACTTCCATCGGATCTTTCAGCAACCCGTTAAAAGCTTCAATACTGCCCAGCACTTTCCATCCCTTTTGCCTTCTGGCAGCTTTTACAATGCCTCGTATTACAGCATTTAATCCGGGGCAATCTCCACCTCCTGTCAAAACTAAAATCTTCTTTTCCTTCATTTGTTGTGATAGTTCTTTACAATTTAGAATATTACTACAGTTTAACGAACCCAATGACATGATTTTAGTTTACGGAGCATACGGATATACAGGCAAACTCATTGTTGATGAGGCATTAAAGAAAAATCTATCGCTGGTGTTGGCGGGTAGAAATGCTAAATCACTACAACCCATGGCTGAAGAGTTGCAACTGCCTCAAATTGCCTTTGAGTTGACCGACCCTGAATCAATAGCCAAACATCTGGAAGGCATTGAATTAGTCATTCACTGTGCTGGGCCTTTTGAGTTTACAGCAGAAGTGATGGCCAAGGCATGCATTCTTTCCAAAACGCACTATATCGATATCACAGGTGAATATCAGGTTTTTGAAATGCTCCAACAAATGGATGCCAATGCGAAGGAAGAAAACATCATGCTACTCCCTGGCGCAGGGTTTGATGTGGTACCTTCCGACTGCCTGGCCAACATGCTGAAAAAAGAATTGCCAACTGGAAATGACCTTAAACTTGCATTTGCAAGTCAGGGCGGTAGTTTGTCTCGCGGAACCGCCAAAACTATGATCGAAAACATTCATAATGGTCAATATTACCGAGAAGATGGAACGCTCAAACAAAGAAAACATGGAAAATCGGTAAAGACGATCAACTACGGATCCTTTGAACAAATCTCTGTAGCTATCTCATGGGGAGATATCTCCAGTGCTCATTATAGTACGGGTATTGAAAACATCGAGGTATTTACTGGCAGCACCGAAAAACAAATAAAGCAAATGAAATGGGCCAACTGGCTGAAACCAATACTTTCGGCACGTTGGGTAAAAAACATTCTCAAAAATCAACTAGATAAAAAGCCAGCCGGACCTTCTGAGAAAAAGAGAAGCAACGCCTCAATGTATTTATGGGGCAGCATCACTGATGGCAAAAACACCGAAGAAAAGAGACTTAAAACACCGAATGGATATACCCTTACGGCCCTTACCGCTGTGCTTATTTCTCAAAAAATATTAGATGGAAATTTTAAAGTCGGGTATCAAACTCCATCAACGGCCTATGGCGAATCATTAATTTTGGATGTAGAGGGTTGTGAAATGATATAACTTATTCAAACCGATCTTTCACATAGACAATCTCAGTCTTTCCATGCTCCATCGGTAAGCCGTCTTCTCCTAAGCTTACAAAAACGATTTTATCAACCGCCAAAATCGTTTTTCGAGTCAGCTTATTTCGGACCTCACATTTCAGTGTAAGAGATGTTTTCCCAAACTTCGTGGCCACCATACCTAGCTCTATAATATCCCCTTGTCGTGCTGAGCTCACAAAGTTGATCTCTGACATATATTTGGTAACACACCTGTTGGTGTCTAGCTGAATAATAGCATAGATAGCTGCTTCTTCATCAATCCATTTTAATAAACTGCCCCCAAACAAGGTGCCGTTGGGGTTTAAGTCTTCAGGTTTTACCCATTTTCTTGTGTGAAAGTTCATGTTTTAAATATACATAAGGCCGCTATCATCAAAAATGAAAAATGAGTAAATTGTATTTAGCATGAATGTTACAGTCGAACAAAAAGAAAAAACAAAAGACTTAATACGAGCAGGAAAATCAATCGAGGCCATAAAATATGTCCGGTCTGAACTTAACCTTGATTTAAAAACAGCTACCAGGCTGGTGCGAGCCTTGAGAGAAACTATTGATCCCGCTGAAATACAACCTGAAACCCGTATTCTTAAAAAGGGCTCCAAGGCAATACCTTCCATCTTTATCATTATTGGGCTGATAGCTATAGGTGCCGCTTTTTTTGTATATACAGATCAGCACAATATTATAAACCAGGGAAATAAAACCGTAGCAACCGTAGTATCAAACCCGGCTAATCCACTTTTTGAATATGAATTTGAAGGAACCACTTATACCCATCAGAGCAGCACCTCCTCAGACCCGCCCAGTTACTATGTTGGAGAACAAGTGGACGTTTATATCAATGCCAGTGATCCTTACGACATTGTAATCGATACATTCACCGACCGCTGGCTGGTTGTTGTTATATTTGGCAGTATAGGGTCGACTTTTTTGGGGGTTAGCTTGTTGGTGTTTTATGTAGGCAGAAAGTAATCGCAAGCGATAAGTCACGCGTTGCAAACGCGCGACAACCATTAATATCACCTACTAAAATTCAAATCCACTGTTGGTCATTATTAGTCAATGGTGACTCTACATCACCTGTATGAGCGGTTGATTTTGGCTCAAATAACATCAGGTGGCATTCCTCTTCAGCAATCGGCATATGCTCCACACCCATAGGGACAATGTACATATCACCTTCTTTGAGCGTTACTTCTCCATCTCTAAATTTTAGTGTCAGTTGGCCTTTAATAATGTAAAAAAGCTCGTCTTCATCGGCGTGACTATGCCACACCATTTCACCCTTTACTTTAGCGAGCTTTACATACTGTCCGTTGAGCTCTCCAATGATTCTCGGTGACCAATGATCTGTAAAGTGGCCCAATTTCTCTTTTAAGTTGATTTTTCCTTTCATATATCACAATTCAACGTGTATGGCATAAAACAGGTTATTTGTCGCCAATTGTGTAAATCTTGTAACCATTGGCAATATATAGAGTAAAAGCTTATAGGTCAAAACTTACAACAAAATGAGGTCAACATACCTGCTAGCACTATTTGTGTGTATTTGTTCTATTTCCTACGCACAAGATTCACTTCAATCGTATACTACACAGCGCGTCCAGGGCGAACCCCCAAAAATAGATGGTTTGGGTGATGACCCAGCATGGGAACAGGTCGAATGGGGTGGTGGAGATTTCATACAACGCTCGCCTGACGATGCAGCAGCTCCTACAGTTCAGACTCATTTTAAAATCCTTTATGATGAAAAAAACCTTTACATACTCAGCAAAAATTTAGACCCCGAGCCTGATAAAATTGTTAGCCGTATGTCGAGACGAGACGGATTTGATGGCGATTGGATAGAAGTAAATATTGATAGCTACTACGATAAGCGCACGGCCTTTTCTTTCACCTCCTCTGTATCCGGAGTAAAAGGAGATGAGTATATATCTAATAACGGTAATAACTGGGACTCCAACTGGGACCCCATTTGGTATCTGAGAACGAGCATAAATGATGAGGGTTGGATAGCAGAATTAAGAATCCCTTTGAGTCAGTTGAGGTTTGCCAACAAAGAAGAGCACGTTTGGGGGCTACAGTTTACCAGAAGATTTTTCAGAAATGAAGAAAGATCGGTTTGGCAATACATACCTCAAGGTGCCGCGGGTTGGGTACATCTCTTTGGCGAGCTACGAGGCATTAAAGGTATCAAACCTCAAAAACAACTGGAAATACAACCCTATGTAGTGGGTAGGGTTGAGCGATTTGAAAAAGAAGAAGGTAATCCCTTCAGAGATGGCAAAGACAGCGGACTTGATTTTGGCCTTGACGCGAAAATCGGAATCACCAGTGATATCACACTAGACCTTACGGTAAACCCTGACTTTGGGCAGGTAGAAGCGGATCCATCACAAGTCAACCTTTCGGCCTTTCAATTATTTTTTAGGGAACAACGTCCATTTTTTATAGAAGGAAACAACATCCTTGACTTTAGACTTGTTGGTTTTCGGTCTGACAACTTATTCTACTCCCGCAGAATTGGCAGACGGCCGCAAGGCTATGTAGATACTGATGATGACGGGCCAGATAATGTAACCGAATATGTCGAAAATAAGGATAATACCAAAATACTTGGTGCTGCAAAGATCACCGGTAAAAACAAAAATGGTTTCTCCTGGGGTGTGTTGGAGTCCGTCACAGCTGAAGAAACCGTGCAGGTAGATAGTCTGGGGGTGCGCAGAGAAGAAGTCGTAGAGCCAATGACCAACTACCTTGTAGGACGAGTGCAGCAAGACATTAATCAAGGGAAAACTATTATTGGCGGCATGTTCACTGCTACCAATAGGAACATAGAGGATCAACGGCTTAATTTTTTACACGATGATGCTTACTCAGCCGGTGTAGATGTTACCCATTTCTGGAAAGATCGGTCTTATTATGTAAGTGGAAAGTTTGCTGCAAGTAAGGTCATCGGTTCGAAAGAAGCGCTGGAAAATACACAAACCGCTTCTGAACGATTTTTTCAAAGACCGGATAATCGTCACACCACGCTTGATACCACACGTACCTCTATGAAAGGTACTTCCGGCACATTTGTATTTGGCAAGCGAAGTGGCAATTTAGTTTACGACCTGGGTTATACCTGGAGGTCACCCCAGCTAGCACTCAATGATATGGGTTTTCTTTCTCAAACTGATATGATGACTCAATGGCTCTGGGTACAATACCGTAAGCTGAATCCATTCGGGCCATTTAGATCTATGCGGCTGAATATGACTCAATGGGTTGACTGGGATTTTGGAGGAATTGAATTAGAAAAAGGAGTTGATTTCAATGGTCATGTGGAGTTTAAGAGCTTCCTCGCAGTGAGCACGGGTTTTTCCATTAACAGTAATAGTATCTCTAATGCTGACCTCCGTGGTGGACCATCTGTAACCTATCCCGGTAGAGTTAGCCAGTGGTTTTGGATGGGGACGGACAATCGTAAAAAATTCAGATTTGCTATCAACCCTTGGTGGGGGAAAGGATTTGATGGGTACCAACAAAACGAGGGGCTGTGGCTCGAATTCAGGTATAGGCCTAACAACAGCTTAAATATCTCTTTGTCTCCAAGCGTGAGTCAGAATGAGAACACTATGCAATACGTAACAACGGCATCACACGAAAATAATTCCCGATATATCGTAGCCACCATAAATCAAAGAACCTATAACATGTCTTTGAGGCTGACTTACATGCTTACACCCAACTTATCCATACAGTATTGGGGACAACCTTTTGCAGCCTCAGGTAGCTACACAGACTTCAAAAGAATCACTGATCCCAATGCAGAAAACTATAACAGCAGATATGCACTGCTAAACCCTTCCTATGATGAAGGACAAGAATCCTACCTTGTGGATGAAAATAGTGATGGCACAACAGATTATACCATAGATAATCCTGACTTTAATTTCGTGCAACTAAGATCAAACATGGTTGTGAGATGGGAGTACATACCGGGCTCAACATTGTTTTTGGTCTGGACGCAGAGTCGTACGGGTTTTCCAAGTGTAGACCAAAAAGATTTTAGTCACCTTACCGAAGGGCTGTTCGATAAAACGCCTCACAATATATTCTTAATTAAATATACCTACAGGTTTATCTTGTAATAAAGGAGGTTACGGTCTCCACAGTTTCAAAAAACTCCACGATAAATATCACAAAGTCGCACAAAGTATACTCAAAGAAACTCTAAGAAACTCTAAGCAGATTTTCTATGAGTTTTAATTGTTCAAATGCTGTGACAGCGCCTTGAAATACTCCTCAATAAATTCATCTAGCCTTTTCAACCTGTATTGCATCACCCATCGAGGGTGGGGTAAGGGCCTAATGTCTTCAAATAATTCATATTTCTTATTGAGCCATTTGAGGTATTTAATATTTTGCCCTTTCCCTAAACTATAAGCAATGGGTCTACTTCCAAAAGCTATCTGTTCTTTTAGGTGATCGACTATGTATTGCTCAAGAACGTTTTGTAGTTCTTTTATATCGTAATAGTTTAGGTTTTTACCATCTTTTACAAAGCCCAAAGGGGAAACTGACGTGAAGTAAAAGTTTCTATAAAATGGCTCTGGCCCTCCCAGCCTTTCGATCATTTGGTAAATAAACTTAGAGGATAATTCGGCTTTTTGATCAAAGCTGTTATCAATACCAATCACTTCTTTTAACCTGATGGGGTCGGTAAAAGGAATACCAGTAGCACCTCCACCAAATCGGCCTGGATTAATTCCTATTAAGAACGTTCGGTCTTTATTATCTTGATAATACTTATTGTAAAATTCATTTACAATGCTGGTCACCTCACGCTCATTGAAGGGGTGTAGCACTTCTACCCCTTCAGGAAGGTTAGTTGGCACCTCAATGTTTTTATAAAAATCAATTACTTTTTTCGCAAAGGTCATCCTATGGCAATTATAGTTAGTCTAAAATAGCAGTTTTGAATTTATCGTAAGCATTTAAACTACCATAATAGGTGACAACTAGCCTTAAAAAGAGTACTAAATCTGGTGCCAACTCCAGCGGTTGTTTCATTTCTGAAATGGAATAGAAATTTTAGGGTTAAATCGTTATCCCCCTGTTTGGAGTAGAGAAATTTTTAGGCTTCCCACTCAGCATAATTTTATACCACTCCTCTAAAAAAATCAACTCCCAGGGCCTCTGAGCGTGTAATTGTGTAGGTCAACAACAAAATAAAAACAACATGAAAAGAACAACACTAATGGTAGCGATGCTGCTCGTGGTAGCCACGGCTTTTGCTACGGAAAAGGATAAGCCCAATCCCAAAAAGGTCGCCAAAAAAACAGTGGCGGTTATGAATAATTCACCTCAAAAATTTAAGCTCGTTTATTTAGAACAAGCAAAAGGATTGGTGAAGGTTTCTCTTAAAAATGCTCAGGGTCAAATCGTACATGCTAAAGCCATCAAAAACAAGGAAGGTTTTGCACAACCATACGACTTATCAGAACTACCAAATGGAGAGTACACTTTTAAAGTGATCAACCCAGATGGTAGCGAAGTAGAAGAAACTGTCACATTAGAAAAGCCTTCTAATGAGCCAAATTTTGCAGCTAATGTGCTCAATGTTAATGATGCCAAGAAATTCAGACTTGCCGTGGTTAACAAAGATGAAACAGCTCTGCCTACATCAATTAAACTATATGATGCCAAAGGCAATCTAATACATGAAGATAAAGTCCAAAACCTATACGGTTTTAGAAAAATATATGATCTCAGTGAGGTGGAAGGAGACTCTTTCAGATTTTCTATCACAAATGCCTCTGGCACAAAGTCGATGCTTGCTGAGTAAGATTACTTGTTTTGTTTAGGTTAATAAAAAGGCCGCCTTCGATAAACGTATCGGGCGGCTTTTTTGCTTTTTGCTCATTTTAATGCCTCCACCTTCTCATTTAATATTTTTAATGTCAGATCAATTGTAGACAAATGGGTTCTGAAAGATAGAATTGCCAGCCTTAAAGTAAACACCCCATCGATTGTAGTGGATGAAATAAATATCCGGCCATCTTCATGTATGGCCTTGACAACAGCCGCATTAAATGCATTGGCATCCTTACCTTCCGGTACAAATCTAAAAGTGACAACCGACAACTCCGGAGAAGGCCCGACCTCTATATCTTCCATGTTTTGCAGTTGCTCGCAAGCATATTTTGCCAGGAGCAATTTCTCCTCCAGGCACGCCTTAAATGGTTTCAGTCCGTGCAACATGAGTGGCAACCACATACGTAAACCTCTAAATGGTTTGGTGAGCTCAGGCGAAACATCGGCTGGCGAGACTTCATCTTGCTGTACTACAATGTCTTGCATATAGCTGGCAAAGTAGCTAAACGCCTTACGCATCAGCTCACCTTCTTTGACCAATACAACGCCAACGCCATATGGTAAAAAGAGGCCTTTATGTGGGTCGAGCACTACGGAGTCTGACCTGTCAATACCTTTAAATTTCCCTCTTCCTTCAGCTGTAAGCATAAAAAATCCGCCATAGGCAGCATCAACGTGAAACCATGCCGTATCGAACTCAGCTATATCGGCTATTGCATCTATCGGGTCAATGGCTCCCGTATCCGTAGTCCCGGCTGACGCCACAATGAAAAAAGGTTTAAGCCCTTGTTTTTTGTCCTCCTTGATTTGACGCTTTAGGTCATCGGCATCTAGTCTAAATTGATCATCTAGCTTTATGGTTCTCAGAGGGCAATCGCTAAGCCCCGCAATATGAATCGCCTTATGTAGACAATGGTGCGCTTGTTTAGAGAGATAAATCACGTGATGTTCGACATCCTTGCTCTTGATCTCAAACGCATCGCGTGCTGTAACAAGTGCTATGAGGTTGGCAACACTACCGCCTGATGCCAGGTTGCCATAGGTGCTGGCAGGGTAGCCCACCATATCACGCATCCAGTTGATCAAATGGTTTTCCATACGCACCGCTCCCGGACTGGCAAAAAACACGCCCGCATAGGTATTCACCACATCCGTCCAGTAGTCGCCCAATGATGAGCTGTATACCCCTCCACCGGGTATGTAGCCCAGGTGGCCTCCTGAAGCTCCCGTGATGCCTGTTTTATCGATATTGTCTGATACCAACCTTATGGCCTTTTCCAAACCAATGGGTTCATCACTGATGGGAAAATCCATCAGCTCTCTGCCATTGACATTGGGAAAATAAGTGGGGAGCTTTTCAAAATCATGGATGTTATTTAGAAAGCTTTCCGTCTCATCGACAATGGCACCACGTATCTTTTGTCGTTCTTGCTCATTGGGTTCAAGTAAAGATGCCTGCTGCTGAAGTCTTTCTATTTTCTCTCTCATAATGCTAATTTGTAGGTATATTAACCCACACACAAGCGTTTCGTTATGAATGGTCTGATAATATTCGTTGTTTTTGTTTTGGTCTTACAAATCGTCCTGTTTTTTATGATTAGGAAAAAAAGAAGACATGATAAGGAGCATAGTGTAATAGAAAAATACAACATAAAATCTTCTGGCAATGCATTTAGGCTACTTCAAGATCCGGAGATTCCAGAAGAAGACAAGAAGGAAATTGAGCGACTTTACAGGGGTAATGAAAATAATTGATCACTAATTAAGAGAATATATTAAATTGTAGCCTTAACCTGACTTGGACTATGAGACAATCTTTGAAGAACTCTTTGATCGGTATGAATACAGATTTTGAATACCGAGGAGAAGAGCAAACAAGAATAGAAACATTTAGTGATGCAGTATTTGCCCTGGCAGTTACATTGCTCGTATTGTCTTCAACGGTGCCCGATACCTTTGCGCAGTTAAAAGCTTCATTCGCTGACCTTATCCCTTTCGCCATTTGTATCACATTACTAATGATCATTTGGTATCAGCACTATATTTTCTTCATTAGATACGGTTTTAGAGATGTAAAAATTGTGGCCATCAATACCATCTTACTATTTCTGGTGTTGGTATATGTATACCCGCTCAAGTTTCTTTTTAAAATATTGTCGTCCATGTTTTATTTTTTGATGGCCGGTGATGGTGATGCATTAAATCATCTCTTTTCTAATGTTTTACCGATTGATGAGGCCCCCTTACTAATGGTTGTTTATGGCCTTGGAGCTGCAGCTGTTTTCATTGTGCTCGCATGGATGTATAAAGTTGCATTAAACAGAAAAGAGGCGCTGGATTTGTCTGATATAGAGGTTTTTCATACAAAAACTAACTACTACGACAACCTGTTGATGGCTTCAATTCCTGTACTATCAGCCATTATATCAATGTTTGAAATTGGCGGTAGCAAATCTTTTATGATTGCAGGGTTTTGTTATTGGCTCTATGCCATTGTTATGCCCGCATATAACATTTATAGAAAGAAAAGGAAGAAGAAGCTATTTGGTTAAACTCATCTAGTCAGCAGTGTAAAAAACAAGTTGATACTAAAAGACGTATGAAACTCTATGAGCACCCTCATTCAAATCTGGCAAGACTTCTGGTGGATTATTGTATTGATTTTATTGATCGGGCCGGGCTTTCGATTTACCAAAAAGAAACGGAAAAAGTAATATAGATCACCTCATTGATCGCGCAGCCCTATAACCATAAGCCGCATTCCTCGGGCCACCAGACCATGCGCCATATAGCCGATAGGCAATTGGGCTATACGGGTTGAAATTAGAAATATGGGCTTTGGCATAATATCCACCACCCCGATAACCATACCCGTATGATTCGCCATATTCGTTGGGCCAATCGGCAACATTAGCAAGACCGTAATAATCAATATTTCCATCACCATGGTGGCCTGTAAATGACCTACCCACGGAATCTCCTACAGTGATCACTTTTTCCCACATGCTACCTGCCAGATCCATCACCCAATAATAAGAAGCTCCAAAAGTGGGCCTGTTAGACTCATTGAGCATAGATTCATCATAGCCTTCCGGCATGTTCATCATATGGGTTTTAACCTCAATCCTGCGCAATAACTCATCATCATTGTCTGTGTTCCATGGCATCTCGTGTCGCTTTGGCTTACCCGGTCCACGAGCCGCTTTGGTATACTCAAATTCTGTATAGGGCCTGAGGCCTGCCCAGTCAGTATATGCCATCATATCTTGCCAGTGCCAAAACACCATACGCTGGTTTGGTCTTTGGGCTTCAAATCGGCCATCTTTTAATGCTATTGATCCACCCGAAGCTGTGTAATCGGGAGACCCACCTGTATACCTTACTGACGCCACATGACTAGGCAAGGTGTTGAGAAAATTAGCATAATCTCCCTGCAGTACTTCATATTTCATAATATAAAACCCCTCAACTCCTTTCGGAAATGCTGCGGGTATGGGCCCTTGCTGATCACCCTGGTAAGGTTTGTCTTCCACCTGATAATAAAGTGAGCCTTTGTTTGGCCCAACGTCTATTGATGCACTTTCATTTTTTATAGTGAATTGCCCCGCTACTTTTCCCTCTTCATCAGACTCATAAAATGCACCATATTTCAATGCCGCGGGGTCAGGATCGCCTAGCGTAAACGGTCCCGCTGGAATGTAAACCATTTCAATAGCAAAGGCTTCAAGGTCTACCGAATTGAGAAAATTGACATAGCGTGTATTCAATTTAGCTGTATCAAGGGTAATTGATAGCCGATAAGTTAAGTCTCCTCGGTACTCACTTTTAGGCTGTACCATCATACCCACACCATCGGGAGACACCACCATATCAGCATCGGGCATGGTTGTTTGACCCTTCCAGAGTTGCCTGCCGGTATCTGACGATAAATAAGCATGTTGGTAGCCGCCTGTTTTTCTTACAAATTTGAAAAACACCCAGGCTGCATCATGGTTGCGCTTGTTTTTCCAGCTGTTCTTCCAATGTAATGTAAGGTTGATGGCACGGATAAATTCTGGGTCATCGGATTGTACGTATTCAACTTGTGATACTTCAATACCAGATGCAGAGATAGCAGAATACACCACTGTGAAAAGTAGTGTTGTAATGAGTTTTTTCATGACCTTAAATGAGTTGTTGCTGTATTAAAAATACTAATTATTTGTCATTCCGGGCCTAGATAATTGCGCAAAAAAGTATGGTCGCTCCTTAAAAATTCCTGTGGTGATTGTCCTAAAATAGCCTTAAAATCATTGATGAAATGGGCATGATCATAGTATCCATTTTGTAATGCCACTGCATAAATTTGTTCTTCATTTCCGGTTTGCACAGCCTCAAAAGCTGCATTGAACTGGATCACTTTACAATACTGTTTGGGGCCTATACCTATAATTCTTTTAAACTCCCTTCTAAAATGTCTCTCACTTAAACCAGACTGGTTTATGAGATCGTTTACCTCAATGTTGCCGTTATTTGCATAGATTACTTCCAACGTTTGCTCCAGAAATGCTATGGGAGCAACGTTATCCAGCCGTCTGTTGAGCTCATCCTGTAGGCCTTCGGCTACTTTTAACGGGTCACTTTCAGAAGCAAATCTTTCTCTGAACGCTGCTGTGGTTTTGGGCTCCACTTCAGAAAGGATAGCACCACCATCTACCAGGCCTTCCAGACCGAAGAAGTTAAAAGGTGCTGTTGGGCGCAGCTCCAGACCAACATGAAAGAAAGGCCCTTTGATTTTAAAGTAAGGCATCTCATGATCAAGTTGACCTGCAATGTAAAGTTGCTTGTCTGAGGCAATAACTTTGTCACTAAAATGAAGAGCAATAGGATAGCGGCTGTAAGTAAAATAAGCAAAACCCGTAGGGCCTATAGGCAGATGTTCATTTGTACTTTCATCACCAGTCGTTATTAATATTCTTCGTACATATTTGGCCAAAGAGGCCTGAGGAGGCAGGACTTTAAAATGCAAGTTCGACATTCGCGCATAATAATAATTCTTTCACTCAGGCGCAATTACTTCAATATTATTCTCTGGGTAGAGTAGTCACTTGATGCCTCAGTTTGCCACTTTAATAGATAAACACCTGCATTTAAAGCCTCATTTAAACTCAGCCTCTTCCTGGCTCCCAGGTTATCAACTGTATAATTTAAGTCTATTTGTGTGCCCTGGGCATTGTAAAGTTCAATACGCTTCAAATTATCACTTTCATTTAGGTAGAAAGTAGCCGTGGTATTCGGCACAGGATACCAGCTTCCTTTAGCGCCTTCAATACTGCTGGAAACGGAAGTTACACGGCCTACTTCCATATTTACAAATCGATTGGATGAAGTAAATGTCATCGATATATTTTCATAAGTCCCAACCTCAAGTATCATGTCTTCCATAAAATAGCCACTAGCAGTGAGAAAGACATAATATGAACCGGTAGGCACATTTAGCATTTCAAACTCTCCTGATGCATCACTTTTAGCAATGGCAGTTTTCTTTCCTGATTCAATTTCTATCAGATATATAAATAGGTTCTCATTATTTGCTTCTAATGACCTTCCTCCACTATTAATTCCAGAAAGATTTAGTTGGCCAGAAATGAGGCTCGTGCCCGAAGAATTAATTCCAGATTGGTCGAAACATGTAAAGCAAATATCACCCGGTGGGCAAGCCACCACATTGCAAATAGATGAAGTCTGGCAGGCCGAATTGTTGTCAGGGCAATCAGGAACTACCACACCATTCTGACAAATATAACCGGCAGGAGGATTGATATTTTCACAGGGATCAATTGAAGCATTATAACATAAGTTATCAGCATCGTTATCTTCTGCACAAGGATCATAACAAACGCCATTTTCACAAATTTGCCCTATAGGACACTCTACTCCTTCGCAAGCGTCAGTCAGACTGTCAGAGCAAATTCCTGGCCCCGTCTCTTCACATGGCTCATAGCAGCTGCCTTCATAACATATCTGACCAAATGGGCAAAATACTCCTTCACACAAATCAGGGTTTGGATCATCTTGGGCCGGGTCGTAACAGCTGCCTTCATAACAGACCTGTCCAATCGGACATTGGGTATATTGACAATAGTCTAACCCATAGACATATATTTCATTTAGCTCTGCCTTAAACAACTGTTGCTCCATATTGATATGGTCATTCTTGCTTACCCATGCATATACACTATCTAAATCATTAACCGCTTGCAGGGAAAAGTAACCATAAGCATTTGTAGTTGTCTGGTTAGGCCCCACACTTACATAGACGTTGCTCAACGGAAGCGAGTCTCCATCAAAAATGTAACCTTCAAAAACTTCGCTTGTAGAGGTTGGCTCATAGCAACTGCCTTCATAACAAATCTGCCCAATGGGACATTCCACTCCATCGCACGCTGAAGAACCTAAATACACTGTCTGGTTGGCGTCTGACGGATCTATAATAATCTCATTGTATATCCCCGTGGTATCTCTGAAAATAATTTGTGTGGGGTATGGTATAGTGATAGTTGCTATTCCATTGCTATTTGTAGCTGTCACATTGGTATAATTATTAAGTGGTGACACTTTAATCCCTGACAAAGGCTGATCGGATTTGATGTCTTTCACTGTAAACGAAAGATCGATTTGCTCTACCGGTTCGTAACAGCTGCCGGCATAACATATCTGACCAAAAGGACAAAAAACACCTTCACAGGGATTTTGCGACATAATCACATTGCTGGCTCCCTGTTGCAGGTAAAGTCTATTGGTAGCGTATCCTTGTTTATAAAACATATAGTTGCCCGATGTACTTGTGAAATAGGTGCCATTCACATCTGTATAAAGCGTGTCTTGAGATTCTATGTGATAGACCAATACACTATCAAGTGGATTTTGCTGCTGGTCTTTAACTATACCTGAAACTATTGGCTCATAACAACTTCCGTCATAACACACCTGCCCGATTGGACATTCGACACCTTCGCATGGGTCGAGAGGTAAGCACAAACCACCATCACAATATTCGTCTTCAGCACACTCCGTAGTTGTACATGGGTCTACACAGGTACCATCAATACAAACCTTGCCAATTTCACATTCTACATCATAACAGGGGTTATATTCAAGTTGCACATCATATACAGATTGGCCTTCAACTACGATTACACTATCGGGCACATAGTCGTTGATCATAAAAACTATAGTATCCTCAGTGGCCGCCACTACAGTATATTGACCGTTACCATCGGTTTGTGTCGTTTCATTTTGAGAAATATTTTGTACAGAAACATTAGCCAAAGGATCTCCAGCATCTAAGTCTGTAACCGTACCTGAAATAGTGGTAGCTGCTGCCGGTGTATATTTTCTAAGTTCTCGACCATGTGTAGCATCTGTAGCGACAAAATATATAGCTCCATCAAATACAGTGAATTGTGCCGGGTCAGAACTGGCCGAGCCAGGATTGATGTCTTCTACCATACTGGTGCCTGCCTCGGTACCGTCAGTGACCCACAATTCCGTACCGTGGGTGCCATCGTCTGCAGCAAAATATAACCTATCGTCCAACCAAAGCATTGGGTTTATCGTAGCATCCAAACCAAAGCTGGGTCCGATGTTGATATCTTTCACAAGATAAGTGCCTGCTTCAGTACCGTCACTCACCCACAACTCTTTACCCGTTGAACCATCTCGGGCACCAAAAAATATTCTTTCACCTGCGGGAGTAATTGAGTTGATCTCAGAGCCTGTGAATGTATTTGAGGGGTTTATTACTTTGACAATCTCAGTTCCCACCTCAGTGCCATCAGTTACCCAGAGCTCTGGGCCGATCCCCGAGGCAGAAGCTACGAAAAAAATAGATCCATTGGCAACAGGTGTAAGCAGATCGCCTGCTGAATTCTCAGGGAGTTCTTTAATGCCTATAGTTCCCTCCGGTGTACCATTCGTTTTCCAGAGATCAAAATTGGAGGGTTCTATGTCATTAGTTGTATCAGCAAAGAAGTATATCTCACTACCGATGTTTTGCATGCCAATAATAAAACTATTACCCGAACCAGGATTGATGTCTTTTACCAACCCTGTGGATGACGGAGTAGCGTAATAAGGTTCATAGCCAACTGGATCGCTCACGGTCACTGAATATGGTATAAAAATTAAGCTATCTCCTAAGGGAGCCGCCTGGCCTGAGGCAATGCTAGCATTATCATTGCTGTAAGAGGTTAAAGCATTTGCTATAGTCGAAGTATTGGTGACAAACAACTCACGCCCACTCTGATCAGGATCCTCAGCCATGTAAAATAAATTATTGCCTGCAGCATAAAAATTTGCGGGAGACGAACCAGATGCACCGGATATTAGATCGGTATTGATTACTGTTCCACTTGTTGTACCGTCAGTATAATAAAGCTCCCATCCTTCATTGTCAGTAAATCCACGAAAGTATAGCCTGCTATCTGTAGGTGTAAGATTTAGTGGAAAGGAATTGGTCGCACCTGGGTTGATATCCTTAAGCAACGTGGTGCCTGCTTCTGTACCATCACTTACCCACAACTCATTACCAACAACGCCATCATTAGCTGTAAATAATAGCTTACCATTATAAACAATGAGTTTCTCATTGGCTTCAAAGGCCGGTGCCGAAGGGTTAATGTCTTTGACCAATTCTACCTGGGCAGTTGTGTAATAAGATTGGGCCAACAATAAGACTACAAACAGTAGGAGTGATGATCTATTTTTCATAAAATCTAAAATCGCCATTTTAAAATTTTAATAATTGGATAAACCGGCCATGGGGTTAAGATGCTACAGCATATTATTTACAGTTAGCTATTACCACTTTGGCTACTTCTTTAGCCAACTCCAGGTCTTCCTCAGTTTTAGCTGATACATCGGTAGTCACTTTAAACATTACATTTTTGTGCAGTACCCTTAGATTTAAATATTCTACACCACTCACGGCATTGGTGTCCCAATAGGCCTGATCTCCAATGTTTTCGACTACATTTACATTGCGTGCGTCAACCATTTTTTTAATGGTCTCAGCAGACTGTTTATCTACTTCATCTGAGGTTTCACTAGCTCTGTCTACCCTTTCTTTAGCTTTCGCCTTCTCTTCATCACTCTGAGGTCCGTATGTCCTTTTAAAATATTTTCCTGGATCATCGGCCTTCAATACCTCCAAATTGCCAACATTCACCTGGTTCTTTACCGGATTTTCTGATACAATTTCTCTATCACCAGCTTTTACTACAATGCGCATTAGCCTCTCTTCTTCCGGTTGCCATTTAAACTGTATTGTTGAGTATTTTGATGAAGAAGATTTACTCTCTTCATACGTGATAAGATCTGATGATGTGTTTATTAAAGCCGCTACATCGGTCATACTTATCATGTTTTCTAAAGAATTATCCACCGCAATGTCAGCAAGGCATGACGTCTCTTGGTTATCATGATTAGCTACCGAAGTTTTATCTTCATTACTCTTACTACTACAAGCCAATAAAAAAATGGATGAAAGAATTATTAATGTGATTTTCATAATTTTCCTGTCTTAAAATCTAAAGGATAGTGCTTATTTGTGCTTTATCAGTTACTTGGTATAAAACATCGAGTATAAGCATTTTTGACTCTTTACGATTGGAAAAAACGGCCATCGTACCATATCCCGTTCACTCGGTTATTTTTATACATTTATGAAAAACCTAAAACTAATTTATGTCTACGATCCGCTGTGTGGCTGGTGTTATGGCTTTAGCCCGGTGATCAAACAGTTTTACAAGAAATTTAGAACCAAACTAGACTTTGAAGTACTGAGTGGCGGCATGGTTGTGGGCGACAGAATCGGGCCTATTGGTCAGGTAGCTGGGTATATCAAAGAAGCCTATAAAGTGGTAGAAGAGCGAACAGGTGTAAAGTTTGGTCAACCTTTTCTTAATGTTTTAGAAGAAGGGTCTATGATTTTCAATAGCATTCCGCCTTCAAGGGCACTGTCGGCTTTTAAAGTTTTTAGACCCCATGATGCCATCCTCATGGCTCATGAATTGCAAAAGGCAATCTATTTTCACGGAAAAGCCCCTGGTGATGCCACAATGTATATTGATCTGGCCAAAAAATTCGAACTTCCAGTAGATAGTTTTGAGGAGGCGTTGTGGTCAGATAATATTGCCGCCAAAACTGAACAGGAATTTGTGACTTCCGGGGAACTTGGGGTGAGTGGTTTCCCGACCGTATTTGTCGGAAATAAGGAAAAGCTATACCCGGTTTCTCGTGGATATATGGCCTATGAAGATTTTCTGATGAATGCCGTAAATGCAGCGGCTTATTTTGGAGAAGAGTTGGTTTGATCAAAATACATTGACATCAGGTGAATGCCTTCCAGTGTAAGGTGTTCATCTACCACTTCGAATTTACTTTTTAAGGGGTCAAGTACATGAGACAGGCCTCCCGTAGCTACAACCTTAAGTGATTTACCTACTTCCTTTTCAATGCGTTCAATCATCCGCTCGACCAAACCCACATAGCCCCACAGGATACCTGACTGCAGTGCCGTAGTGGTATTTTTCCCTATTATCGAATGAGGCAGCTCTAAAGGAATTTCATCGAGTTGGGCAGCTTTACTGGTCAAAGCATTTAGTGCTGTTTTTAGCCCCGGTGCTATATTGACACCCACAATTTTTGCGTCTAAAATAACCGTAAATGTCAATGCCGTTCCGAAGTCAATGACCACACAGTCACTTTTAAATAAGTTAAATGCAGCCAGTGAGTTACAAACTAAATCTGTTCCGATTTCATTTTTATTTTCTACCGTTATGGGAAGATGGTCATAGACCTTTTGACTGATTAATTTTGCCTGTTTACCGGTCGCAAGTTTTAGTGTTTCTAAAACCACTGGCGTGAGTGCCGGCACGACACTACTCACCGCTACCTGATCAACTTTTTCCTTACCAATGGTGGACAACCAGGTATCAATTTTTTGCTCGTAATATGAGGTCGATTTACCTAATTCGGTTTGGATCCGACCGGTATACCAATCCTTATTTTTGATACCCAATACGATATTGGTATTACCGATGTCAACTGCCAAAATCATGGGCAGAAGATAACACTAATTTTTGGATGGCCGATATTTCGATTCGTTAAAAAGTGCTCGCGGATCTTGCTGCTTCATCACTTCCTGAAGACTTAAATCTTTTGCATCCATATATTTGCTTACAATCTGCCAACCCAGCCAGGTGCCAATTCGTCCGGGAGCCTTTTCTCCAATCTCATACGTTTTGGGCCTCGGATCAATATATTTCTTTTTAATCATATGGTTGTTTTCAAACAACAGCCCTTCTTCTACAAAATGTGCCCAAATGATATCTTCATTGGCACGTACACCAGCTATCTCTTCGCTGGTATACCAAATCATGACGCTGTCGGGTGTACATGGCATCATGTGCTTGGCAAACACAAATGACTTGCCGTAGGCTACCATGTCGGCCAACATCGTATTATCAGACAAGTCCGTTTTGTTATACTCAGGTGATATTCCATACAAGAGCATGATAGATGGTACGATGTATTCGGGAGCATAGCGTTCCAGCATATAGTTAAACATGCCTAATGGGCGATATTTGGCTCCTTTACCTAAATAAAAGTCAAGTCCTATGACAATAAGAGAGTCGGAGATATACATGTCGTGTGCAAAACCCGTGGCCACTGTTTTTATTTTAGGAACCTGAGTATCTGGATAATAATATTTTAAGTGGCTAAATGCTTGTTTTAATTCTCCCTCAAGATCTGATAGGTTGCCAAACACTCTATCTATTTCCATTTGCAGCGAATCGATATGAGGATTTGAAAACTTTTTAAACAAATCATCAATCATCACGTCTTCATTAGGGTACTGTTCTGGTTTCAGAAAATACGTAGTAATGACCCTGTGCTTTTTAAGAATGGACCGAAGTTCTTCTTTGCTTTCAACATTGAGGAGTTTATCATGTAGGTACTCAATTTCTAAATTAATTGATACCTCCGATATATCAGGTTGCTCTACACAGCCGTTGTTATTACTATCGGTACAAGCAGTAAAGAAGAAGATTATTGCTACCCATGCTAATATAATGGTCTTTTTCATCGGCAAAGTATTGGTTATTTTACGTAATTAGTGTTTGAGAAAGGGCACCGTGCCTGTTGGATTTTAAACACGCTAAAGTAAAGAAAATTATATGCTACTCAGAAAAATTCTCCTAATTGCTATTTTGGCTGTTGTCGCTACCCCTTCGTTTGCACAATTTACATTGGGGCTCAAGTTTAGTCCTACACTTTCTACCAATAGAATTGATGCCTCCAGTGATTCGACCTCATTTGGCAGTGATGGCACCGGTGTGCGTGTAGCTCTGGGCCCTATTGCTGATATTGAAATTAGAGAAAATTATTTCTTAAGTACAGGCCTCTTATTTGTATCAAAAAGAGTAGGTGTCGAAGCCACCACAAATAACAATGCTAATGAGCAAACTACTTTTAAGGAGGAGTACAGCCTGCAATACTTACAAGTGCCAATCACCTTGAAGCTTTTCACCAATGAAGTGGCTTTAGATAAGAAAATCTATTTTCAGGTGGGAGGTACTTTGGATTTTAATATCAATGAAGAGCCCAAAAGTCAGGACAACTTCCTCATTGAGGATTTTCTAATTTTTGACTCATCACTACTCATTGGTATGGGGATGGAGTACAAAGTAGGTGTAAATACGGTGCTATTTGGAGGCCTTACTTACCAACGTGGGCTGGTCAATGCCATCAACGAACATGCCCCACTGGACGGAGATTTTTCACTTAAAAATGACTATATCAGCCTTGATTTAGGTGTGAAGTTTTAAGTTAGAGACTCTTCGGGCTTTGCCCTACCGATGACGTGTTTGAAAGTTTATTAATATCCTCCCTCTGTCTCCCTCCAAAGGGAGAAAGAATCGGCTTCAATCACGTCATCTGGATTTGTACGTTTGAAAAAAGTTATGCCTCTGAGTGACGTGTAAATTCATTAGCCTAAGAAGCCTGCCTGTTTTCCATAGCTATAATTTGCTCTCGGGCAAAGCGCGGATCATAGTTATTATAAAAGCCAGATAATATTCTATGCGCAATGTGTGAGTATATCAACTCCTCATCACTTTTTCCCTCTTTACCAAGCCAGAATACACGCTGAGGATGCCTTTTCATATCCTCAATGTACTCAACAGCCTTTTGATACTGGTCGGAGGTGTAAGTAATTTTAAAGGTTGTCTCTACTGTAGGCATGACGATAATGCTTTGAGTTTCAAGTGATAATTTAAAAAATTTCTTGTACTGATAACACGTTTTATCTCTAAAAAGTTGATTTTTAAGGTATGTCAACCGTCATTAAAGTAGGAATCGCACAATTTGAAGCTGTCCACCTCAACTTGTTAGCGAGCCTTGAAAAACTAGAGCAAATCATTAAAGAGGCCGCTAAACAAAACATCGAGCTGCTTGTATTTGGTGAAACATGGCTTTCCGGTTATCCTGCCTGGCTTGACCACTGCCCAGAGATCGCGCAATGGGACCATGGGCCAACGAAAGACGCCTTTCTTCAGCTTAGAAACAGCAGCGTTGAAGTTGGGGGTAAAGAATCGCAGCTGATCGCCCGTTGGGCAAAAGAAGCTAAGCTGCAGGTTGTTATTGGTGTAAATGAAAAGGTTTCTCAAGGAGTTGGTAACGGAACCATTTACAACAGCCTCCTCACATTTTCTTCAGACGGGCAGTTAGTGAACCATCACAGAAAACTGATGCCTACTTTTACTGAGAAAATGCTTTATGGCCAAGGAGATGGACATGGACTCAATGCATATGACAATGGAAAATACAAAGTAGGAGGGCTCATTTGTTGGGAACATTGGATGCCTTTAACACGACAAGCATTGCACAATGAGGCCGAAGACATACATGTAGCAGTGTGGCCTACAGTTTTTGAGCGACACCAGTTAGCTAGCAGACAATATGCTTTTGAAGGGCGTTGCTTTGTATTAGCTGCTGGTCAACTAATCCGGGCCAAAGACTTCCCTTCTGCACTCCAATTACCGCAAGATATGGCCAGCAACCCCGATCAACTCGTGTGTAACGGTGGTAGCTGCATCATTAATCCAAAAGGTGAGTATGTTGTAGAACCTGTTTTCGAAAAAGAAGCGCTTATAACGGCTGAGATAAGCTTAGACGAAAGAGTGAGAGAACAGATGACTTTAGATGTATCTGGGCATTATCAAAGGGGAGATGTATTTGAATTTAAGGTGAATAAAGACAGAAAATAGTTATCCCATTCAAAATAAATGGAATGGGATAACTAGTCTTTAACATTTAGTTTTTCAGCGACTTCATATCAATTACAAATCGATACTTCACATCGGATTTTTGCATACGTTCATATGCTTCATTGATATTTCGCATATCGATCATCTCAATGTCTGAAACTATATTATGCTCGCCACAAAAGTCTAGCATCTCTTGAGTCTCTTTGATTCCTCCAATTAATGAGCCTGCTACACGCTTTCTTCCTAATATTACACCTCCACCATGCATAGGCTCTAATGGCTCAATTGCCCCTACAAGGCACATGGTGCAGTCTCTTTTTAACAGGCCAATATATGGGTTCGTATCATGACCAACTGGAATCGTATTGAGTAAAAAATCAAACGAATTGGCATGTTGTTTCATTTGATCTTCGTCTTTTGAAATAAGCACTTCATCAGCGCCTAATTTTTTGGCATCTTCACTTTTACCTGGAGATGTTGTAATCATCACAACATGTGCCCCCATAGCATCGGCAAATTTGATACCCATATGCCCTAGTCCGCCAAGGCCAATGACACCTACTTTGTCTCCTTTTTTAATATTCCAGTGCTTCAACGGTGAGTATGTGGTAATACCCGCACACAGCAATGGTGCAGCTCCTTTCGGATCAATGTTTTCTGGTATATGCAACACAAACTCCTTATCGACAACTACTTCTTCAGAGTAACCCCCAAATGTATGCCCTCCTAAGTGTGGATCTTTACTGTTGTATGTAAGTGTTGCCCCCTTTTCACAAAACTGCTCTAAGTCTTCTTTACATGCCCCGCACTCCTGACAAGAGTCAACCATGCAACCTACTCCAACTAAGTCACCTACTTTGAAATTTGAAACATTGTCTCCAACCTCGGTTACTCTACCAACAATTTCATGCCCTGGAACCACAGGATACTTCGTGTTTTTCCAGTCATTTCTTACCTGGTGTAAATCACTGTGACATACGCCACAATAAAGAATATCGATTTTTACATCGTCTGCTAAAGTATCTCTTCTTTGTATTTCAAATGGTCCTAAATCTTCTGAGGCCGCCTGTGCGGCATATGCTTTTACTTCTGTCATAAATTTTCTTTCCTTTAATACTTTGAGCTTTCCTAACGACTGAGCTATCATATTGTTGACACTAACCCCGAGGAAATTAAAATTAGATTAAACACTAGAGAGATAATATGCTATTTTTGATTTCTTCAAATGAGTATGTCAAAAACTAATATTCTATTCAGACAGGTAGATAATAGCCCGCTGATTTTCTTCAGAATGGCTTTCGGGTTATTGATCTTTCTGGAAGCCTGGGGTGCTATAGCCACCGGGTGGGTTTATCGGGCATTTATCGAGCCCCAGTATACTTTCCCTTTCATAGACTTCTCATGGTTACAACCTTTACCAGGAAATGGAATGTATTTCTACTACATCGTAATGGGACTGGCAGGCCTGATGGTGATGTTTGGCTTTTATTACAGAGTTGGAATTAGCCTATACACCGTCATGTGGGCAGGGGTATATTTTATGCAAAAAACGAATTACAACAACCACTATTATCTGCTCCTATTACTTTGTATACTCATGTGTATGTTGCCAGCGCATGCCTGGGCCTCGTATGACGCCAAAAGAAATCCAAAAATCAGAAGTTTGTCTTGCCCGCAATGGTGTCTTTGGCTCTTTGTCATTCATATCACCCTGGTTTATACCTATGCTTCCATCGCAAAAATGTATCCCGATTGGCTAGACGCAAAACCTCTGGCCATTTGGTTTAGAGGCAAAGCCGACTATATTTTGGTGGGTGATCTTTTACAAAAAGAATGGTTTAGGTATGCGGTAGCCTATGGGGGTATTGCCTTTGATTTGTTGATTTCACCCGGTATGATTTGGAAGAAGACCAGGAAGTATGCCTTTGCAGCTAGTATCTTTTTTCATCTTTTTAATTCTGCAGTTTTTCAGGTGGGGATCTTCCCATACATGGGTATTGCTTGGGGTGTTTTCTTTTTCAACCCTGAAACCATTAGAAACATCTTTTTTAAGAAAAAGCCAAAATTCCTCTCTCCTGTAAACCCTCCAAGCCCCCGTTTAAATCAAAAAATATTGGTCTATGCGCTTGGTGCGTACCTGGTGCTGCAGCTCCTACTACCTCTTCGTCATCATTTGTTTCCTGGCAATGTATTCTGGACGGAGGAAGGGCATCGACTGTCATGGCGCATGATGCTGCGCGCTAAATATGGCTCTGTAAATTTTACTGTCAAAGACAACCAAAGCGACTCTACCTGGCAGATAAACTCGCATGACTATCTCACTAGAAAACAAGCTGGAGCCATTGCTACAAGACCCGACATGTGCTGGCAATTCGTTCAAATACTTAAGAAAGAGTTCTCAGAAAAAGGATATGAAGATGTTTCAATTTATGCCAACGGCTATGTAAGTCTAAATGCCCACCCATCAAAACCCTTATACAAGCCCGATTATGATTTAGCTAAAACTGAATGGCATCGTTTTAAATCATCCCCATGGCTGACAGATCATTATTGAATAGAAATCCTTTAGCGTTCGAGGGTGGGTCGTCCAGGCACCAACCCCATCACTCCTTCAAGAAACTCAAAAGTCTCGTGGCGCACCGCATCTAAGTCATTCGAAGTGAGATGGGAACCAATCACATGATGGCCTACCTCTGGAAAAGCTACTTCCTCTTTTTTATCATCAGGTGTGCCCAATTGCTCGTACATTTCGAGCATAGCTTCTACAGACACAACATCGTCTTGATTTTCTTCATCTTTATAATAATAGCCCAAAAACACTGGTTGGGTGACTTTCTCAAATACCTCTTCAGTCATGGTTTCATCTACCATTTCGCGTAAGTGGGTCAGTGCCTCTAACCTATATTTATTTGTCCAATACAATTCTCGCACGGAGTCTAATTGCCATTCATGGTATTTACTATCTTTCACAAGTCTGGCGATCTCCAAACCCCATGGCATATTGAGTAACTTGGATGCCGGGTCTCGCATATCAACATTGGGTGAATACAAAATAAGCCCTGCTATCTTCGGATCCTGACTGGCAAGGTAAAGCCCCAAAGTGCCTCCAGTCGATGTAGTTAGTAAGATTACTTTTTCTCCCAACTGTTTTCCAACAGCTACAGCATGTCTGGCAGATTTCATTAATTCGGTTGCTGTCAAATCGAGCATCGGTTCTTCCTCACTTAGGCCATGGCCAGCTAGTCTGGGTAGGTAAAGGTTAGCACCATAGCGCTTAGCAATTTCTTTATGTAATGGGTCGCCTTCAGCATAACTGGCTGACCATCCATGCAGGTAAACAAAGCTATATTCAGTCTTTTTCGGTACAGAATCTGCCCAAATGATTCTCGACTCATTATCCGGCTTTATAGCCTCATTAGCTTCTTCTTCTAACTTTATGTAGGTGTCCAGTTCCTCGAGGTTTGCTGTTGGTTCAACTATGGGCGCATTGAGGTTTGCCTCTTCTACCTTAGGCCCTACAAGATAGAAAGTCATAAGTGGCATAACAATAAGCAGCGTAACCGTAAGTTTTTTCATTTGATTTTATTTTTCACAAAACGACCCTTTGCCTACCCATATTTTCTTCACCTCGGGCTGAATTATTCCATTTTGCACAGCAGGATCATTCATAATTACCGCTTTTTCTATGTCTCCACGTAAAATCATCACCCCTCCATCTGAGTTGGCAAAAACCCCTTCGGAAACGACATTGCCAGCATCAATAATTTCATCAATATAATCATCATGGGCCTTAAAGTGTATCGGGGCATCCTGGACATTAAACTTAGTAATGTGCGTATTGTACCTCACAAAAGTATAGGTGACAAACTCCGCATCTGTGCTGATTAAGCAGGCTCCCCCAACCCGTGGTGTCCAAGGGAGTATTTCGATACGATAGCGGTTAGCCGCAATGGCTGGATCTGTCCGGATCCATTGTTCAGCTTCTTTAGTTGATGTGGTATTCATGATAAAAATACCTCCTCCACCTTCAAAAGGGCCCGCAACCAATAGTTTTTCTTCGCTAGCCAGTCTTTGAATATTTGCCAAATGTTCTTTTTGGAGGCTGTCTACTTTGGCTTTGGGCAACTCCTGTTTAGCTGGGTTTGTATTGAGAAACACATAAACATACTCCTGGCCATAAGCCCCTGAGAGCGCAGTTAAAAACAAGATGGTGAAAATGCCTCTCATATATTTTGATTAATTGTATCCATGAGCAATTTCATCTCTTCATCTGTATTATACAAATGTGGTGAAACGCGTATTGCGTCCCCTCTTACAGAAACAGAAATGTTGGCTCGTTGAATAGCTGCTTTTAGTTGCTCCATATTTGCCGGATCTACACGGATGCCAAAGAGATGTGACCCACGGAATGATTCGTTTTCGATCACCGCATTTTTAAGTGACGGCAAATGTTTATCACAAAGTTGCTTACAATAGGTCTGTATGTTCTCCACTCCCCATTCGTTAATTTGCTTTACGGCTTGCAACATCATCGGCACCAAAATGAAATTACTGTGTTCTCCCGCCTCGTAGCGTAATGCACCGGGTTGATATCGATCCTCATAACTCACTAGACCTGCAAAATCTTCACTATGCAGTCTGTTGATCCAGTTTTCTTCCACAGGAACTCCATCATCGAAATAAGGTCCATAATATGAAAGCCCAATGGAGTACGGCCCCAATAGCCATTTGTATCCGGCACATATTAATGCATCCGGTTGTATAGCTTTCACATCAAAAGGCAAGGCGCCCACCGACTGCGTGCCATCGATGATCAACAAAGCACCTACTTCTCTTGTGCGTTTTCTGATAGCAATTAAATCGAACAACGTACCATCGGCCCAATGTACATGAGACATGGCTACGACTTTGGTTTTTTCATTAATGGCTTCCAAAATGGCCTCATTCCAAAGTTTTCCTCGTTCAGCTGCTACTTTTGGAGCACTTACAGTCACAAGCTGAGCTCCGTAGGAGTCACACAACCTTTTCCATGGATAGTAGTTACTCGGAAACTGCTCCCCGAGTACGATCACATTTTCATCGGCAGTGAGTTTAATGTTTTTTGTGACATTGGCCATCCCGTAAGACACGGATGTAGTCACCACTATGCGCTCCGGTTCTTTTGTGTTAATTAAACTGGCATACTCACTTCTTAACTCTTCTGTTTCCTTAAAGAAGTGTTCCGGAGAGATGTCAAATGGGTTTCTTTTCTTTTTTATCCCTTCGATACCGGCTTCTTCCACAGATTTAAGGATGGGAGACATGTAGGCACAGTTGAGGTATACTTTGTCTGAAGAAAGCGAAAATTTATCTTTTTGAGTTGAGATCATAAGTTAACATTATGCTAAAACAATTTTAAGCTTTATGTTATAATAATCTGGTAACTCGACTCAATTTTTTAAGGTAATAGGAGTGAATCTCTCAGGTGGCTATCGGCATTGCTGTTCTTGTTCCAATAATCAATATAAAGACTCTCTTTGAGCTTACCACTCGTAGTAAGTACTTTACCTCCGATGCCTGGATATTTTTCTTCCCATGACAATATCTTATGTGGAAAGGTTAGCGAAAAGGTAATCGACAACGTGCGATCATTTGGGTACTCAATAGTATATATGCCTTCATTTTCTTTTTCTGCCAACGAAGCTTCCGTCTTCATTGGCTTCAAAGGCTTATGCATAAGTCTGGTCGCAAATAAACCCGGAATCATTGTAACGCTTCCTGTCGGCAATGCTGTATAATCGAGTCTGATCATATTCCAAATTTCATCTTCCAACAAAGCATATTCTATCTCAAAATCATTGTCACCTTCCGACTCAAAATAGGAAAAGGACTGCACATGATATTTTTCATTTTCCAAATTCATCTGGGCGAATACTTGCCCACACCACTCTTGCCCGCTCATGGTGGTTTTTAACGTGCTGGGAAAATTATATCGATCTACAGGAGTAAAGGTCGAAAGCATCATAGAATATGGATAAATGCCTGTTTCAAACTTCTTGGTGAAGTTGAGCTTCATCACTGTGACCTTATCATCACCTGCTCGTTGCGGGTTGTCCAGTTTAACTTGTTTCTCTTTTGAAAATGGTTCGGTAACAAATATCAATACCGCATTTCCTTTACTTAACTCTCCATACCTCGCCTGAGTTAATTCATAACTACTTACTTCTGCTTTTCCCGCATACCAATAATCTCCAAACTCATCATTTAGTGATACCTGTTGAGCAGGTAGTTTAGATTTGGGTTCTTTACCAATTTTAGTGTTGCAAGAAAAGGAAAGAAGTAAAAGAGTAATCAAATAAAGTAGTCTCATATCCTAAATTGGTTTTCATTCAAACAAAAAACAGGGGCAATTGATTTCAATCACCCCTGTTTTGGGATTGAGTTTAGGTGTAAACTTTTTAATAACCGAATGTGAAACTTTTTTTCAACCGTATTTTGCAGGTTTTGTTCATGCTTAAAGCATAGGGTAACATGGTACCCTCCATCCCTTTGATGGCATTTTTCATAATCATATTGCAGTTGACAAAGTGACCATCGATGCAAAGGGCATCATTCTTAGCCAGCTTTGCATTCGTGTCGATTGACTCATCTCTCGCCACATCGATGTAGCGCACCACATTAAATTCCAGTTCACCATTTCGAGAAGTCACTTCAACTGTAAATTTCATTGCTTCTTTTTGGATAACTATATTTTCCATAGGATTAGAATTTAGCCGTAAAAATAATATACGCTGTTTTTCTAAGATTTCATAGTACAATACTTAAAAACCGGTGCCCAAACGACTGAAATCATGGATTGAAAGTTTGGCCTTGTGGATTCTTTTTTATCTTTAAGCGCAATTTTCGAAATATGAGCATAACAAAGTCTTCTTCTGGCAAACCCATATACCTGCTGATATTGCTGATAACATTTGCCGCAGCATATGCTTATACATTTGATAGCAAGGTGGCGATGCTTGGTGATAACGCATATTACTACACACTCGGCAAGGCCATTGCCCAGGGTGATGGTTATGTAAACATATCTCGGGTCAATAAAAGCCCTAACAATCATTATCCTCCAGGATATCCCGCTTTAATTAGTATAGCACTGTTTTTGGGTGGCAGTATTTTTATTGTAAAACTGATGAACGGGCTGTTATTATTAGGCTCCATTTATATCATTTATGAACTTACCGCACATCTTTTACAAAGTGAAAAACTGGCTTTTGTGATAGCCCTATTGGTAACGCTTAACAGCCATATCTTATATTACTCATCAATTATGATGTCGGAGGTTCCGTTTTTATTCTTTAGCGGTCTATCGTTGTTATTATTTATCAAAGCTGATAAAAACTATCTCTCCATAAAAAACTACTTCATGATTGGGGCCTTGCTAGCCATGATCGTTGCCTATTACATCCGATCGCTAGGCGTGGCATTACTTGCTGGTTATTTATTATTCTTCATTTTAGAAAGAAAGTGGAAGCCTACTCTTATCTATTTTGGCGGTTTAGTCATTGGTGTACTACCCTGGTTTATCAGAGGACAAAAATTGGGCGGGGGTTCTTATTTAAAACAATTAACACTTATCAATCCTTATCAACCTAATCTTGGTCAGGCTGATTTTGGAGACTTTGTCGATCGCTTTTTCACAAATTTTGAAAGGTATATCACCTGGGAAATCCCTTCTGTACTGTTTCCTATCAAACAACCGCAATATGGCAGCGAGCCCACAACTGGTGAATGGTTTGTAGGGTTAATCGTGTTAGCGCTAATGTTTTATGGGATCTTCCAAGTTGGTAAATACAAATGGCTATTTATGGGTTATTTGTTAGCCACTTTTGGTATTCTAATGATCTGGCCATCAGTCTGGATCGGTGTGAGATTCATAGTGCCTATGGTTCCGATATTACTCATTGGTTTGTTTAATGCACTGTACATATTTATTTCAAAAGTGAGCTTAGCAAGTGGAAAGAAAAGCTTTAACCCATTGCTTTTATTGATATTTATTTTTTTCAGTATCTCTCCGGTAAATGCATTAAACGAACAGGCGAAAGCTTCCTATTCTCCCGCATGGAAAAATTACTTTTCTATGGCCAAGTGGGTTAATCGTAATTTGGATGATGGAGTAGTAGTAAGTTGTGGCAAACCTGCCCTTTTTTATCTTGAGGCCGAGACTTTTACCATGCGCTATAAGTTTGCTCAAAATCCTGCCGAGTTGATAAAAGACCTTGAAGAAAAGCAGGTTGACTATGTAGTAGTTGACCAAGTGTATGGTAATACTTTCAGGTACCTTGTTCCTGCCATCCGGCAATACCCAAATAGATTTGAACAAGTCTTACACTTACAAAACCCGGACACATACCTCTTAAAATTTAAAAGATAGGATGATCAAAAAGCTTTCTATAATTATGCCTGCCTACAATGAGGCAAGAACAATTCACCTCATATTAGATAAGGTGAAGGCCGTATCTTTAATCGGAGGGATTGAAAAAGAGGTCGTTATTGTAAATGATTGCTCAACAGATGAAACCGAGCGTAAGATCAAGGAGTATTTAAAGGAAAATCCTGACTTAAACCTTCAGTATTTTAGCCAGCCTAAAAACATGGGAAAAGGTGCTGCATTGCACCGAGGCATAGCAGAGGCCACAGGTGAGTATCTGGTAATTCAGGATGCAGATCTTGAATATAACCCTGAAGAATTCAATATACTGTTGAAGCCTGTAGTAGATGGTGTGGCCGATGTCGTTTACGGTAGCCGGTTCTCAGGAGGTAACGCCCACCGGATTTTATTTTTCTGGCACACAATAGGCAACAAATTTCTCACGTTTTTATCAAACATGTTTACCAACCTGAATTTAACAGACATGGAAACCTGTTACAAAATGATGAAAACATCAGTAGCTCAAGATTTGAAACTAAAAGAAAGAAGATTTGGTTTTGAGCCGGAAGTAACTGCCAAACTTGCTCGTGTTGAGGGTATTAGGATATATGAGGTTGGGATTTCTTATTATGGCCGTACTTATGCGGAGGGTAAAAAGATAAACTGGAAAGACGGATTCAGGGCAATTTATTGTATATTAAGGTATAACCTTTTTTAAAGTTATGGGTTACATTTTTTCGTTGAGTGATATTCATTTTTAGTTGTCTATAGTGTGGAAATGCAAAAGGTAAGTGTATATAGAGGTATCGAGTATATCAGAATCAGTGAGCTACCAACCGAAGAGCGAGCTCAAATAAGAAACTGGCTAGGCACTGAAATGATCATAAAAATCCAAACTCAGGATCGGTTATTGACTGATTGCGTAGTCTATAAAGACTATGTGCACTGGTTTGAAAATATATTTACCAAATTAAGTCCGGTAGACACTTCTGAAAAAGCTAAAAAGTCGGATGTAAAGCAGAAGCCATATAGTGGTCTGGCATTTGAGTAATTAGCCCCAAATACCTTCAGGTACGATTTCCAAAACATTGCCTTCAGGATCATTGAAGTAAAAAGATTCTTGTCCACTTTTCCAGATCACTTCATCTGTAATCTGAATACCTAATTTTTTTATTTGTTGTTTACAGGAAACATAATCTTCAGGACTTACTTCAAACGCAAAGTGTTGATTACCTCCACCAAAATGTGCTGGTGGAGAAGTTTTGGTTTTAGAATCATCAGGGTTGAAGCACAACAGCACAGACTTACCGACTCTAAAAAAAGCATGCTTGTCTGCTAAGTAATGAATCACTTCAAACCCAAGCTTACCATGGTAGAAGTCTTTAGCCCCTGCCAGATCCTGTAAGTACAAACAGGTTTCTTTTATTTGCTTTATCTCCTTCATGACCAATCCTTACAAAATGTCTTTCTGTGCTGAGTGTACTCACTCCACATTTCTTGTAGTATCTCAGCAGCTGGTTTTATATCATTTATTGCCGCAGATATTTGACCGATTTCCAACTCTCCTTCGTTTAGATCTCCTTCAAAAATCCCGCGCTTTGATCTCCTTTTACCCAATATTGATTTCAATTCCTCCACAGCAGCACCTCTTTTTTGTGCTTCATCCACTTTTAGGTAAAAATCATTTTTAATAAGCCTTACCGGTGTAAGCGCTTTCAAGGTAAGAATAGTATCGCCTTCTTTGCTGTCTACCACTCGCTGTTTAAAATTATCGTGCGCTGAAGATTCCTGACTTGCTGCAAAACGACTTCCCACTTGTACGCCATCTGCACCCAAAGCCATAGCTCCTAACATCCCCCTTCCGTTGCCTATACCACCTGCAGCTATCAATGGAATCCCTACTGCCTCACGCACCATAGGTATCAGACAAAATGTGGTTGTTTCTTCTCGCCCGTTATGACCACCAGCTTCGAAGCCTTCGGCAACTATCGCATCTACCCCTACTTCTTCACATTTTTTGGCAAACTTTACACTAGACACCACATGGGCTACTTTTATTCCATGTTGTTGTAAATGAGACGTCCATGTTTTTGGGTTTCCTGCGGAGGTAAAAACTATTTTAACATCTTCTTCTAAGATGATCTCAATGAGTTTATTTATATCGGGATAAATTAAAGGAACATTTACACCAAATGGTTTATTTGTGGCTTTTTTACATTTTTGGATGTGTTCCCTCAGCACCTCAGGGTACATTGAGCCGGCACCTATTAAACCAAGGCCTCCGGCATTGCAAACGGCAGAAGCTAGTCGCCACCCACTGCACCATACCATACCAGCCTGAATAATAGGATATTGTATATCAAAAAGTGCTGTAATTCTATTGCTCATAAACGTGTTGTTTCAACTTTAAACTACTAACATTAAAGATTATATGCTATTCTATTAAATTTGTCATGCATTAAAAAACGGGTTAGTGAAAGCAGACGGACTACTGGTTAAGTTTCTCATCTGGAGAATGAAGCATCTAAGCACTAAAAACTTTGTGCTTATCCTAGGTGGTATTATAGGAATCCTGTCAGGCTTTGCCGCTGTTATTCTTAAAGAGTCCGTACACTTTATACAGGGCCAACTTACCAGCGGGTTTGATGTAAAGTTTGCTAACTATCTCTATATAGGTTTTCCGCTAGTTGGAATTGTCCTCACGGTACTCATTTCAAAGTATGTATTGAAAGAGCAGCTTGGTCACGGCATCACTCAAATATTGTATGCCATTTCAAAAAAGTCGAGTATAATAAAGAGAACACGTACGTTTTCACGGATGATCACCAGTGCCATCACAGTAGGTTTTGGAGGCTCCGTGGGTTTGGAGGCGCCTATTGTAGTTACCGGTTCTGCGATTGGTTCTAATGTTGGTCGGTTTGTACATCTTAACTATAAAAAACGAACATTACTTATTGGTTGCGGGGCGGCAGGTGCCATATCTGCCATATTTAATTCACCTGTAGCAGGGGTGATCTTTAGTTTAGAAGTTATCCTGGCCGATGTTACTATTGCCATGTTCATTCCTTTACTCATCGCATCAGTAGCAGGTAGTTTAGTCTCGCTTACTTTACTTGGAGATGATGTGCTCTTCTCTTTTAAACTAACAGACAATTTTACTGCAGCAGATACTCCTTTTTACCTTTTGCTGGGCGTAACGTGTGGTCTCGTGTCGGTCTATTTTACAAGAATGACCTATAAGGTGGAATCATGGATAAAAAAAATAAAGCCGTTTCTGGGGCGTGCAGTGACAGGAGGTGTGTTACTTGGAATTATAATTTTCATCTTTCCTCCCATATATGGCGAAGGTTACAATACGATCAAACTATTGCTTGCAGGAAGAGAAGAAGAGGTGTTAAATACAACACTGTTTTTTGAAGAGACAACGAATGTGTTATTATTTTTTGGGTTTATTTTCGGGGTGATTCTAATCAAACCGATCGCATCAGCCCTCACACTAGGATCTGGAGGAAGTGGTGGTATTTTCGCTCCATCCTTATTTTTAGGTGGTGTTACTGGGTTCTTATTTGCAGCTGTGCTCAATATAGTAGCCTGGGAAAATGTGAGTACCAGCAACTTTACACTGGTAGGCATGTGTGGGGTCATGAGCGGAGTGTTACACGCACCATTGACTGCGATATTCCTCATTGCAGAGATTACAAGTGGTTACGAATTATTTGTCCCGTTGATGATTGTGTCGGCAATATCTTTTTCAACCAGTTCTTTTTTTGAAAAGCATTCTCTATACACAAAGCATTTGATAGAAAGTGGAGATCTCATTCAGTATGACAAAGACCGGCAAGTACTAAGCCTGATTGACCTTAAAAAAGTAGTTGAAAAAGATTTACAAAGAATACACCCTTCAGCAACTCTCGGTGAGTTGGTAGACCTGGTGCAAATATCGAAGAGAAATATATTTCCGGTAGTAAACGAAGAGGATCAGCTGGTAGGCGTTGTCACTCTGGACGACATTAGGAATATAATGTTTGATGCAGAGGAGCAGAGAAAAACACTAGTAAAATCGCTCATGCACAGTCCTCCGGCATTTGTTAGCTCTCATGAAAATATGCAATCAGTGATGAGTAAGTTTGAACTGACAGGCGCCTGGAACCTTCCAGTAATTGATGACGGCAAGTATGTCGGGTTTTTATCAAAGTCGAGAATATTCAGTACATATCGTAAAAAGCTAATTCGCCACAATCGAGAATAGAGAACTGACAGAATCTTACATTTTAAGGCCTTTTATCAAAAAATTAAAATTTTACTTGCGGATATAGTTAATTTGAATATTTTCCGTTCGTCATTTTAAGCACGGTGTAGTTGTCCACAAAGTGAACATTCAGCAAAAGATACATAACTACCTGTTTTATAACAAGTTAAGCGCAAGTCAATGTAGGGTGTGGAAAACTTTAGTAAAATGTGGAAAACTTTTAGTATAATTTTTTGCTTCTTTATTTTGTATAAATTTTTGCTAGTAATAGCCCCTAATTTTAATGCTTTAAGGTGTAATCTTACATGTACATATATATCGTTAAAATGAGTTGAAGGTTAACTTGAGTGAATATAAAAATCCGTGTTTTAGGTTGTGAACTATGTTAAGTTAATGTTATGAGAGTTTTATGGCTTAATTTATTTACAAATAGTTTTTAAAAATGATATCTCATAACGCGATGTACTAATATTGAAATAGTGCAATTTCAAACTTCCTTCAGAAACAATTTATAATTTAAAACGTAAGGTATATCATGAGAATATTTAGCCTAATTAGTTTGTTTTGTCTAGTCATCATCACTACGGCTTCGGCTCAAAATAACGCTGAGGTCATAAAATTTGATCGGCTTGAAAATTTGATCAACGAAAGTGGAGAAAATATTCAGGTGATAAATTTCTGGGCTACCTGGTGTGCTCCATGTATCAAAGAGATACCCTACTTTGAAGCGCTGCCTGAAAATTTTAAAGGAAGAAGACTAAAAGTTACCCTAATCAATATTGACTTTGTTGAAAAACTAGATAAAGTGAATAGCTTTATTGAACGCAAGAATATTTCTTCTGACGTGTTGTTACTAGATAACATAGACTATAACTCATGGATTGACAAAGTAGACAAAAGTTGGTCAGGAGCTATTCCGGCAACTTTGATTGTAGATAGTAAAACAGGTGATCGTAAGTTTATCGAAGGAGAACTGAAGGAAGAAGAGCTCAATAACATTTTAAAAGAATTTATTAAATCATAAAATTTATAACCATGTTAAAATCTAAACTATTATTAGGTATGTGTCTGCTATTGTTTTCTGCAGGTGCACCAACTGAGCCCGGCTATATGGTGGGTGATGCTGTTAAAGACTTCGAGCTAAAAGCCGTGAGTGGTGAAATGGTCTCATTAGATGACTATGATGATGCCAAAGGCTTTATTTTAATATTTGATTGCAATACCTGCCCATATTCTCAAGCTTACCTTGAGCGAATTAAAGGCCTGCATGCTAAATATTCCGATCAGGGATTTCCGGTAGTCGCTATTCAACCTAATGATCCTGTCAGATCTCCAGGAGATTCATTCGAAAAGATGGTGGCTTATGCTGATGAAAATGGCTATGAGCACGCCTATTTATATGATGAAACTCAAGAAGTAACACGTAGGTTTGGAGCAACCAATACACCACATGTGTATGTACTAAATAAAGATGATGGCAAATATGTCGTGAATTATATCGGAGCTATTGACAACAACACAAGAAGTGCTGCTGATGCAGATAAAAAATATGTAGAGGATGCAGTTGATGCTTTGCTTAAAGGAAAAAAGCCTGAGGTGACTAAAACAAAGGCAATAGGTTGCACCATCAAATGGAAAGCCTCTTAATAAAATAAGAATAAGAGGCTGCCTCAAAGTTACCCGTCATTCAGAGAAGTAACTTTTTTCAAACGTACAAATCCAGATGACGTGATTGAAGCCGGTTCTTTCTCCCTTTGGAGGGAGTCAGAGGGAGGGTTTTAATAAACTTTCAAACACGTCATCGGTAACGTAGTGAGGCCTGCCGGATGGGCAGGAATCCCTTAGAAAAAATGTAATAAATGACACTAAGACTCTACGCTTCGCTCTGAGTGACGCATGGTCTAGACTTTGAGACAGCCTCTTTTATATTTCACATTATGCCAAAACCAACGCTCATTTTACCTCAATTTTACCAACGCTATGTCGATCAGGTAGAGGAAGACAATCTTATTCAAGCACTCATTGTTAATGGCAATGATTCACTTGAGTTTTTTAGGTCAATACCTGAGCAAAGTGGCGACTACGCCTATGCAGACGGAAAATGGACTATAAAGGAAGTACTAGCTCATATCATTGATGCCGAACGCGTATTTGCCTATCGTGCGTTGCGATTCTCTAGAAATGACAAAACTGAGCTGCCTGGTTTCGAGGAGAATGATTATGCTCCGGCATCAAATGCTGGTAATCGAAAGTTGTATAAAATATGTGAAGAGTTCACTAACCTCAGGGCCTCTACAGTAGACCTTTTTGGCTCCTTCAGTGAAGAAATGCTTACACGATCTGGCATAGCGAGTGGAGGAGAAATGTCGGTGGCTGCTCTAGGGTTTGCAATAGTTGGTCACGAATTACACCACAAAAAAATCTTACTTGAGCGGTATCTTTCCAATTAGTATTTGAATTTGTAATTTGCCCGAATGAAAAATTTTTGGGTATTGATTTTTCTCATCACACTCACTACCTGTGGTGTAAATAAGCATATTACAAAAAGTCTCAATGAGCTGGAAAACACTTTTCAAGATCATGTAGGCTTTGTATTGTATGACCTTCAAAATGATGAGTATCTCATCAATAAGAATGGAGACCGGTATTTCACTCCAGCTTCAAACACCAAAATTCTCACTTTTTATACCAGTTTAAGACTGTTGGAAGATCGGATACCTGGCCTTTATTACCAGGAGTCTGGGGACTCGCTTATAGTTTGGGGTACAGGAGACCCCTCTTTTTTATACGAACCACTGCAAGATAGTAGTATTTTCAACTTCCTTAGCTCAACTAAAAAATCTATTTACTTCTCAACTGGTAATTTCCATGACCAACACTTTGGGCCCGGCTGGTCGTGGGACGATTACTTGTACAGCTACTCCACCGAAAAGTCCTCTTTACCAATTTATGGTAATTATCTGACGATACGCAAACAGCGAGATTCTGCTACACTCACATTAGACATTCCATATTTTCAGAAGTATTTCACACTAGGTGACAGCATTCAGAAAAGTCAGATTACAAGACACATTGGCTCAAATGAAATGGTCTATGAGCCTGCATTTAAAAATGAAGCATTCAAACGTGAAGTGCCTTTCAAGCCAGACCCTGTTATTGTGGCTAACTTATTGGCAGATACTTTAAAGAGTCCTGTCGCAGCCATTGACAAACAATTACCAAACATCTACACTACATTTTACAGTATACCAACCGATTCTGTGCTCAAAGTTATGATGCAGGATAGTGACAATTTTGTAGCCGAGCAGCTTCTGCTCGTATGCAGTGGCATACTTTCAGACTCTCTTAATGCGGAAATTACAATAGATTGGGCGTTGGATTCATTGTTTAATAATAGCCCGGATAAGATGGTCTGGGTGGATGGATCAGGGCTTTCCAGGTACAACTTATTCACACCAAGGTCATTGGTTTGGTTGTGGAAACAATTGTATTCCACCTATGGAAGAGAACGTATATTCCCGCTAATCGCAGCTGGTGGTGAGTCTGGAACAATTAAAAATTATTACCATGCTGAGCCTCCTTATATTTATGCTAAAACGGGCACTTTGAGCAATAATCACAACCTGAGCGGGTTTTTAATTACAGCGTCTGGAAAAGTGTTGTTGTTCAGCTTTATGAATAACAACTACCCCGATGAATCACGGCCAGTTAAAAAAGAAATGGAAAAAATACTGTGGCAAATACATGAGAACTATTAAAAAATTAACACTCCCTTTAACGCTGTGCCTTTTTTACACGGCTAACTTGTTTGCGCAAAGCGGAGATAGTCTCGACTATAAAATTGGTCAAATGTTGTTGGTAGGCATGAACGGCCAGCAGGTAGATGACCAGCTACTCACTAATGTAAAGGAAGGTAAAGTCGGAGGTGTCATCTTTTTTGAAAAGAACATCACTGTGTCAAACAGCTTTATCAACTTAAAACAGGCCACTTTTACACTGCAGCAATCAGCACCGATGCCACTTTTTGTAGCGATCGATCAGGAAGGGGGCACTGTAAATCGACTCAAAGAAAAATATAGCTTTCCTAAATCTGTAACAGCCGAGTATCTCGGAGAAGTGAACTCCCTGGACACCACGCGTTTTTATGCAGAAATCACAGCCTCAACACTAGCCGGTTTAGGTTTTAATGTCAATTTCTCACCTGTTGTTGATCTAACGATTAACAAAAACAACCCGGTGATTGCCAAGTATGGTCGTTCCTATGGAGACGATCCTGAAAAAGTAGCCGCTCATGCGGCTGAAGTGGTAGATGCGCACCGGGCATTTGACATTATCACCGTATTAAAGCATTTTCCCGGACACGGGAGTTCATTAGAAGATACGCACCTCGGCATCGCGGATGTTACCGACTATTGGCAACGCGTTGAGTTAGAACCATATAAATTGCTTTTTGATAAAGGTAAGGTTGATGCCGTTATGACGGCACATATTGTAAACAAGCAATTGGAGCCTGCGGGGCTTCCTGGTACGCTTTCGCGAAAAATCATGACTGGCATATTAAGAGACACATTAGGTCACCAGGGAGTAATCTTCTCAGACGATATGCAGATGCATGCTATTGAAAAAAATTTCGGGCTTGAAAATGCTATCCTCCTGGCCATCGATGCCGGGGTAGATGTGTTGATTTTCTCAAATAACATCCAAAACAGTGAGGAGCGTACGGTTGACCATGTACACAGCATCATCAAAAAATTGATAACTGATGGTAAGCTTACTGAAGATCGAATTGATGCCTCATACCAGCGTATACTTAAACTTAAATCTCGCTTCTGATTTATGATTGATGTAACCATACTCACCACATCCGCTTACATCGATCCGCCAGCAATAGACTACTATATTGACAATGTGCTTACTGAGGATCGGCTAGTACAAGAGGCCTTAGAAGCTGAAGGTCTTGCTACGGCAAGAGTAAGCTGGGATGACAAAAACTTTGACTGGTCCCAAACCAAAGCCGTGCTCTTTCGCACCATTTGGGATTACTTCGAGCGATATGACGAGTTTGAACCGTGGCTTAAACGCATAAGTCAATTAACTCACACCATCAACCCGATGGAGTTGGTCGGGTGGAATATTGATAAACATTATTTGGGTGACCTTCAGCGTTGGGGAGTGAACATCGTGCCGACCATATTTATAGAAAAAGGCGATGATAGTAACCTTATAGATATTGTCGAAAAAAGCAACTGGTCGCATGTCATTCTTAAACCTGCCATCTCTGGTACAGCTCGCCATACATACAAAATCAAACCCGATCAGGTAGCAGCTCATGAGTCGATATTTAGTGAGCTGATTGTAAATGAATCCATGCTCTTACAACCTTTTATCGACAGTGTGCTCACAGCAGGAGAGGTCTCACACATGGTTTTCAACGGTAAGCATAGCCACTCTATTTTGAAACAAGCCAAGCCCGGTGACTTCAGGGTGCAGGATGATTTTGGTGGTACTGTTAGTCTACATAACGCATTAAAAAATGAAGTTGCTTTTGCTGAAGATGTGGTGCATAAATGCAAAATTCGACCGTTATACGCACGCGTTGATGTGGTCAAAGATAATAATGGTGATTTGGCCGTTGCCGAACTCGAAGTCATTGAACCCGAACTTTGGTTTAGACACCGACCAGAGGCTGCTAAGGATTTGGCCAAAGGCATTAAAAAATATTTGAGTAAATTATAGTAAAAAGTATTCGCCATGAAAAAGATTAAAAACATAGTTCTTGTGGTCTCATTGCTGCTTAATGTAGTGCTCTTTATCTATGCTACTACCCAAAATTTGGCCGCGCAGCGCAATTTAAAAGAAGCCCAAAGACAACAAGAAATAGCTCTTGAGGCACGTGAAGCTGCCGAGGAACAAAGAAAAATGGCAGAACAAAATGCTAAAAGAGCTCATGAACTATGACCTTAGCTGAAGAACAGAGACAAAGAGCTGAAAAACAATTGTCAGATAGTAAAGAGTAAATTTAATGTTTGCTCGCTCTTTGCCTTGTCTCGCTTCTTTGTAGTTTGAAACTACGAAGAACCAGTAGAGTACAATGAACCCGTAGTTGCAAACTACGGATAGCGAATTACAAACTACGGGCAGCAATTGACAAGATTGATGCTCACATAGAACAATACTAGTAAATTAGCCAGTAATAAAAAGTAATAACATTTTATGGATCCTTTTAGGATAATAGCACCAACAACGAAACGTGTCCCTATTTTAATAAGCAGCCCTCACAGTGGTACGGCTTTTCCAGACGAAATCAAGGAGCACTATAACCCGGAAGCCATTGCCGCTCCTGATGACACTGATTGGTTTATTGATAAGCTTTATGATTTCGCTCCATCGCTAGGCATTACCATGATTGCTGCGCATTATAGCCGCTGGGTCATCGACCTCAACCGTGACCCGGAAAGCAATCCTTTGTATGATGATGGGCGTGTAATCACAGATCTATGCCCCACCATGAGCTTTATGGAGGAGCCTATTTACAAGGAGAACCAACTCCCTAACCGTAAAGAAATCGATCGTAGGTTAGATCAATATTACTGGCCTTATTATTTTAAACTTCAATCCATACTCAACGACCTTAAAAAAGAGTTTGGGCAGGTGTTGTTGTGGGATGCCCATAGTATCAGACAGTATGTGCCAACTATCCGAAAAGAAGTTTTTCCCGATTTGATTTTGGGAGATAATGAAGAGACGTCTGCTAGCGAAGGCCTGATAAAGACCAGCCTTGATAAGTTAGGTGAGAGTAGGTTAAAGCTCAATCATAACAACCCGTTTAAAGGTGGTCATATCACACGGTACTTTGGCAAGCCCAGTGACAATCAGCACGCACTTCAATTAGAGATGACCAAGATCAACTATATGAATGATGATGAGTTACAGTACAATGAAGAACGTGCGGCAATCATTAGGTCCATATTAATCAATAACTTTGAAGGACTGATTGAAAAGCTCTCAAGTAAATGAAGAAATATCGCTTTAAGAAGTTATTGCAAAATGATGGCTGGTTAGACAATGTACTGGTCGAAGTGGATGACAATGGCATCATTCAACGTTTAGTTAAAGACGCAACAGAAGAGTCAGCCGAAATTGTCAATGGTTTTTGTCTTCCGGGCTTTCAGAATGCACATTCTCATGCCTTTCAATACGCCATGGCAGGCGTGGCAGAACGCCACGAAAACACCGCTACTAATGACGATTTTTGGTCTTGGCGCGATACCATGTACAAAATAGCCCTGACCTTGTCGCCCGATGACTTGGAAAATGTGGCAACTATGCTTTATGCTGAGATGGCCCGGCATGGGTATACGCATGTGGCTGAGTTTCACTACCTCCACCACGATAAAGATGGAAAGCCTTATTCTAACTTAGCAGAACATGGGGAGCGACTAATTGCAGCCGCAAAAAAGGCTGGTATTAATATCACTTTGGTTCCTATGTTTTACCAAAAAGGCGGTTTTGGTCAACCACCTCAAGAGCATCAGCGTAGGTTTATAAGCCCAGGTATTGATAATTATTTCAAGCTACTTGAGGCTTCCAAAAAAGCTTGTGAAAATTATAAAGGCGCATCTATAGGGTGGGGTATTCACTCACTCCGTGCCGTTGAGCCGGATGTTGTAAAGCAGTCAGTTCAATTGGCTGCCAAAGAGATGCCTTTTCACATTCATATCTCAGAGCAGAAAAAGGAAGTACTCGATGCACAGGAATTTCTAAAAAAACGGCCCGTTGAGTGGCTACTGGAAAATACTACTGTAACCGAAAATTTTCATTTGGTACATGCTACGCACCTGTCTTTTCAGGAGATTCAAGATTTAGCGCAGTCCAAGGCACATGTCGTGCTATGTCCGACTACCGAGGGCAATTTAGGTGATGGTATTTTCCCACTTAAAACATATCAAAACCTGGGCGGCAACTGGTCTATCGGTACTGACTCACATGTAAGCTTAAATCCTTTAGAAGAGCTTCGTCTGTTAGATTATGGCCAACGGTTGACTACGCATTCCAGGAACACCTTTATCGATGAACAGGAATCCGACAGCGGAGCTTATGGTTTTAAAAAGGCTTTGTTATCGGGCCGTAAAGCGATGGGTAATGACAACACCAATTACTTCGAAGTTGGCCAACCTTTTGATGCCGTTGTATACGATGCGCACCAGCCACTGCTAGCTACTTCTTCCAACAAATCACTGCTTTCTACCATTATCTACTCGAGTGATGCAGCTGCCACGCTCGGAACAATAATAAATGGAGCGTGGGTTGTTAAAAACAACAGACATATCGATCAGGAACGCATTACAGATAAATTCGTAGAAACTATAAACTCACTCGACATAAGATGATGCATTTTACTATTTACTTGTCCGGGGAAATCCACTCTGATTGGAGGGAGAAAATAATTAGGGATGCAGAAAAGCTTAATTTGCCTATTGAGTTTCTTACGCCTGTCACCGACCATTCGGCTAGTGACAATATTGGTGTTGATGCCCTGGGAGATGAAGATCAAGCTTATTGGAAAGACCATAAAGCGGCCAAAATTAACAGCATTAGAATCAAACAAGGCATAGAAGCTGCTGATATTGTGATTATTAAGTTTGGTGAGCAATACCGCCAATGGAACGCTGCCTTTGATGCGGGTTATGCTGCAGCACTTGGCAAGTCATACATCGTTATCCATCCGGAAGACTTTACCCATGCGCTAAAAGAAGTAGACGCTCAGGCGATGGCTGTTGCACGAAATGAAGATCAGGTTATTGAGATATTAAAGTATCTGTCACAGAAGTAACAAAAAACCCCATGGGCACCTAGGCTCATGGGGTTAATCGTTGTCTATAGTTGGCTTTAATTGATACAAGTATACAGCTGCCCTACCGATCTCACAACCTGCACACGACTAGTGAACAAATCTTCAGTCGAACTGCATTAAATGCCGATCAATTAATACCTCCAACTTGTTACATCTGCTCCTTCAGGAGCACTTTCCTCTATACGCTTCAATATTTTAGGCACATACATCGTGTTGTACCGCAGCCTGGAAATATGATTTGGGTTTTCCTGGTCTCCATTCCAGCAATGCTCGGCTCGATCTCCATAATCTACTTCTCCTCCATAGTATGGGTTGGTGGTAGACTCCAAAAACTTCTCCATCAGGTATACTGCATTGTTGAGGTAGTAGTTGTCCATATCTCCACAATATACATGTATTTTACCCTCCAATTTCGGTCCCAGCGTTTCCCAATCGCGCGCTAAAATATGACGCATGTCATAGTTTTCTTTCCAATAATCTGCAACTGTGTGGTCAATTTCACCGCTTCGTTTATCCCAGATACGCTGCGGATAGCCATCTTCCCCTTGCGGTGAATACACAGCTTCCCAAATATCAAACTGTTGCCCAGAGCGACTCTTTGTGCCCAAAACCAATTCCCGGTAATTCATATCTTTTACTGAGGCATCTACTTTACCCAGGTAGTCTCTATGTCCCGGCCTTAGCGGTTTTTTAAATTCACTCTCGTAGTAATAGGCATTCTTGTCTTCATATAAATTCATAGACACATACGCCCTAAAATCAATAGGGTCAGGGCAAGCCGCAAAACATCCGTTGTACTCTTCGGGATATAACACTTGGGCTGCCAATGCTTCCCAACCGCCTGTAGATCCTCCATACAGAAAACGGGCCCAACCTTCGCCTATTCCTCTGAACTGCTCTTCTATAAAAGGAATCAACTCATAAGTGATGGCATCACCATACGGGCCAAGATTAGCTGAGTTTACCGCATAGCTATCATCATAGTAAGGGTTGGCATGTTGTATTTCTATGATAAGCATTCTCGGAAAATCCGGACCTGTCCATTTTTTGTAGAAATCATAGGCTTCCTGTTGTTGGATGATGTTGTACCCTTCCACATCAAAGCGAGCGCTGTAGTCCGGCTCAATGTCAGGGTCTGGAGGTGTGGTTCTAAAACCTCCAAAGTCATAAGGAAAGTGACCATGAAATACCATGAGCGGATACTTTGCTTCCGGATGTTCATCAAACCCTTCCGGTATCAATACATTGGCTCCTAAATACACATCTCTTCCCCAAAATTCTGAAAGGAGTTTACTTTTCATTTTTACATGCTTGATGTATTCGGTATCCTCAGGATCTTCTATTTTGGGTATTTCCTGTGTCATTACGACATCAAATTCACCTCCATTTGCGGTAATTTCTATTTCCATAGGTTCACTATAGAAGTTACCCGGTTTGCGATTCCATTGCTGGCCTTCTCCTTTCTCAGGAGGAAGAGAAACAGTGTGGCCTGTAGAAAGCGCAAAGTCTTCATAACGATTAAGCAAAGCTTGTACATAATACTTGCCCGGGGGCACATCATCTAACGACATAATCGGATAGCCAAACGCATCATTATCAAAAACCGCTTTATCTTGTGTTGACAAATCTGTCACATCCATACCAAAGCCCAGTTGAGTATTCGGTCCATCATTTAATAAAAACCTGGGTTCCCGTTCGTCTGTAGTAGACAAAAGCAATACCAAACGACCATCTTGCGGTTCGCTGGTCAGCGCCTCATCTATTGATACATTAAACTTGATTTTCTGCTCATCAGGAGCCGTGCAACTGATAATGATCAAGGTCAAGAGACCTATTATTGATAAAAAAGCGTTATTTTTCATAGTAGTAGCTGATTAACTATCAATAAGTTAATACTTTACCCATTCAGCACAATGAAAACCGCTTGCATTTACATGATCGGTATCGTGTTGCTCTGTCTTAATGGCCCATTTACAATCGCCCAGGTAGATACGACAAAAACTGCGACTTATCTTGTTGAAGAAATACTCCTAGGCTCCGGTGTACTGATTGGCAATGTAAAATTTACTGGTGAGAAACATGCCATTGGTGTGTATGAAGATAGCACGAGTCAATTAGGCATCAAGCAGGGTATCATCCTTACTTCTGGTAATGCTTATTATATTTTAGGCCCCAATAAAACGCCCCGATCTGGCTGGGCCAGTAACGCTCCCGGAGATGAGGATTTAAACAAAATTGCGCGTGGTAAAACTTATGATGCCTCAATACTTGAGTTTGACTTTGTCACCATGTCAGAAAACCTCAGTTTTGAGTTCATTTTTGCCTCTGAAGAATACCTGGAATACGTTGGAAGTAAATTTAATGACGTGTTTGCCTTTTTTGTGACCACACCTAGTGGTGAACAATACAATATCGCCACCTTGCCGGATGGAGAAACTCCAATCACCGTTAATACAGTCAATAATGAGTTGAATAGCCAGTTCTATTTAGACAATGCATATATCAATGTCACTGATCCCTTTATTTGGGATGTGCGTAATCGTAAAGTGATCACCAATGAAAATTATCAAAAGGAAGAGCAGCCTCCTCAATACTTTACACAATTTGATGGGTTTACTACCGTACTTCAGGCTAAAGCAACAGTTATTCCCAATGAAGTGTACCACATTAAGATCGCTATTTCTGATGTGGGTGATGGTATCTTAGACTCAGGGGTTTTTCTGAAAGCAGGCACTTTCTCAAGTTCCGGGCGACAAGTGGTCGAAGTCGATGATCATTTTAATAAAAAAATACCTACACCCGAGTTCATTGAAAAAACAAAGCCTCAGGAAATCGCGTCAATTAACACAAGAAGCATTGATAAAAAAATTGCGATTGCAAATGTGGAATTTGAATTCGATAAGGCGTTAATCAGCCAAAAAGGAGCAAGTACTATCCAGTATGTCTTTAACCAATGGATGGAAGCGCCCGAAAAAGAAATTTTAATCAAAGGACACACCGATAATTTCGGTTCGGATCACTATAACATGACGCTTTCACAAAGACGAGCAGAAGCCGTAGCCAACATGCTTAGAGAATTAGGCGTCTCACCGAATAAAATTACCATACAGTATTTTGGTGAATCTCAACCTTTACAAAGCAATAACCACGATTTTGGCCGAGCAAGAAACAGAAGGGTAGAGTTTGTACTCAGAGACTAGAGTTTAATCTGAACCTCAGATGAATAATCAACCGGAACGCGAACGGTAACGCCATGAACAGCCACTTTAATATAACCCACATATCGTACAGTACGCTTTTTGCCTCCGAGCATACTTAAAATATTTTTTAACATGCCCGTATCTTTCAGGTCAAAAGTGGCATCCAAAGGGACTTTAAAATCAGCATTTGCAGGAATTCTTGTTTTTAACGACTGGTTGATAACACCTACGGGTTTGCCATCCAGGTGTACGCCAACATCTACACTTTTCAGCTTCATGCGCACATCATTAGGGTTGTGAAAATATGCATCAGCATTTACAAACGCCTTTGTGCCCTCTACACGATTTACTTTTATATTGTTCACCCCTTTAAAAACAGGTGGCTCTTCAGGTCTTGAGCATGAGACGACAAGAAGTGATATAATCAGGAATGAAAGTATGCGCATTAGTTGAGAGACTGTGTAAATCAATATTTGTTACAAACTAACGATAATCATACCAAAATGATGTGTGTGAAAATTATATTTGTATTGACAAATGAAATTACATACCAATACCTGGCTTGAAAGCATCGCTGACAGTTTGGCGACACAGGGTTTTGCCATTCAGGATGATTTTTTAACATTCCGTGAGGTACGTGAGATAAAAACCATCTTTGAAATTCACAAAGACCAGGATAGGTTTAAAAAAGCTGGTATTGGAAAAGCCGATGAGCACCAACTCGATACTACAATTCGAGGTGATTACATCAAATGGATTGACCCAAACCATGCCTTTGCACCTGTTCAAGGATATTTGAGTAAAATTGATGACCTGATCAAGTATCTCAATGAAACCTGCTACCTCGGTATTCAAGACTATGAATCACACTTTACGATTTATCCTGCCGGATCATTCTATAAGCGACATTTAGATCAATTTAGAGATACCGGCAACCGCAAAATTTCATTTATATGTTACCTCAACGAAAATTGGAAAAGCGAATACGGTGGACATTTACGCATGTATCTGCCGGAAGGCTATAAAGATGTAATGCCCCTGGCTGGAAGACTTGCCTGCTTTGTGTCTTCAGAAATAGAGCATGAAGTAATTAAATGCATCCAGCCCAGGTATAGTATCACCGGGTGGATGCTCAACCAGAAAAAATCATTGGAATTTCTTCCTTAATCTAGTCAGCTGGAAACAATGATTTATCGATACCCGGTATAACGTTCAGTGCGTTTTTATAATATAGTTTCTTCAAAACCTCATCCGACAGATCCAGTCCGTACATTCTCCAAAAGGCATGGTATCTTTTATAGTATGGAAAATATTCATCGGCAGTTTCCAGCACTCTGAAGTAAGTATAATACTCTTCCGGGTTCCATGAGTCTTTACCAAACATTACACGATCCTGATACTTGGTAAGAAACGCCTTGGCCATACGCGGTTGACGACCCAATTCTGCAATCACTGCTCCAATTTCACTGTACATGTTAGGAAACTCATCCATGAGTTTACCTAATTTGCCCAGATCATTAGCATACCAGCCCAGGTGGGCGTTGATGAATTTGGTATTCGGATGCTTTCTAAAAATGTTGTGTTGTTCATCTATGATGGTTTGCCAAGGTGCAGGATCCGTATCCGAGCGCTTTCTTCTTGATCTTACTTTGAGCTCCAACCAACGCTCGTTGTTCTCATCATGTGGCTCCCAAAAAGGAGCAGGGTCAGCCGCATGTATCAAAACAGGGATACCTAACTCTCCGCATTTCGCCCAAACCGGGTCGATCCTTTCATCATCGATGGAAATACGCTCGTCATCAATTACAGACATCGTTTGACTTTTATAAATCTTCAGGCCTCTGGCACCCAGTTCGAAGTCGTTTTGAATTTGAGCAACTGTATTTTCCGTCCAGTTTTTATCATTAATTGAGCTGATATCAATATTAGTAAAAACGATAAATCGATTCGGTGCATTTTCTTTCGCATTATTTATTGAGCCTTTTAAGTGCTCTTCAGAGCCTCGGCCTCGTCCACTCAGATTGACCATTACGGCCATATTGAGTTTATCCATTTCGGCTAACGTTACACTTAAATCTTGGGTGGGCATACTAAATTGATGATTGTGAACATCGATAAAAGGGTATTTAGCACTTTTTACGATAGTTTCAGGCACCACAAGTGTTGATGGGGGATCATACTTTTCCCAGTCCATAATTTGCTCATCTGAGGAAGGTGTTTCCTGCGCCTGACAAGTAATAAAAGCAATGGCCACTAGACCAAGAGTCAAAATTCTTTTCATAAGTTAGGTTGGTTTGAAAAAAGTAAACGATACCAGTAGTCAAAGGTTTAAGTTAAGCTTTGTATGTGACTGTTGGCTTATCAAAGGCTAAAAATGGTTAAGAATGGTTCTTTCCTAATATCATGAAATAACTCTATATTTGGTCAGAACCACATGCAAATTATGAAATACCTATTCACGTTGTTGTTTATAAGTTTAGGCTTATCGATTCAGGCACAAACCGATTATGAGCAAGGCATGCAAAGCCTTGAAAATGGTGAGTATAAGGAAGCAGTTGCCCATTTCACAAAAGTGATTGATGGTAACGCTAAAAATAAAGAAGCCTTTAACCAGCGTGGCTTTGCTAAGAACCAATTGGGTAACTTCTATGGAGCCATTGGTGATTATAATTTTGCCCTTGACATCGACAGTACTTATGCCGTGGCGCTCAACAATCGTGGGGAGTCCAAATTTAACCTGGGAGATGATTATGGAGCCATTGAAGATTATGATAAAGCCATAAAGTATAAAAGCGATTTTGCGGATGCTTACAACAACAGAGGTTTTGCCAAATACAACCTGGAAGACCTACAAGGTGCCTATTTCGATTTCTCGAAAGCCATTGAGCTAGATCCAAAAGATGGTGATAAGTTCTTTAATCGTGCCGTAGTAAAAGCAGAGTTGGAAGAGTTTATCAGTTCGATTGATGACTACAACAAGGCCTTAACACTGGATGGTGACGATGCGGATGTCTATAATTATCGTGGTGTGGCAAAGTACAATATCGGTCAGATAGAAGAGGCAATCAAAGACTATGACAAGGCCATATCGATGGATCCTGAAGATCCTGTGAAATATGAAAACCGTGCGTTGGCTAAAAGCTCTATGGAAAACCTGGAGGGAGCACTGGCAGATTACACAAAGTCTATAGAGCTGTTTGATGAAGACCCTGATACGTACAATTTGCGAGGTGTGATCAGGTACAACCTTGAGCAATATGATGAGGCTATAGAAGACTACACCAAGGCCATTTCTATCGATGAATTTAATCCTGTTTACTACGACAATAGAGCACTGGCCTATGCCGCTGTAGAAAAGTACAGTGAGGCCGTAAAAGATTATTCTTACAGCATCGAGCTGTTTCCTAACGACCCTGAGACTTTCCATCAGCGAGGTCTGGCCAAGATTAGCAAGGGAGACAACTACGATGGCTGCCTGGACCTCAATACCGCTGTGGAATTAGGGTCTGAAGATGCCGCAGATTCGATCAAGGAGTTTTGCAAATAGTAAATTTCGCTTATATCTGTTATATTTATTCGTCTGTTGTGCTTTCAATAACTCCTTACTATTATGAAAAATTATCGCACAATTGTTCTCCTCGTGGCTTATTTGGCTTTGGTATCATGTTCTAATGACGATGACCCAACACCTGAACCTATAGTTGAGCCCGACCCAAGGCTTGAGTATGTAGGATCATACGAAATAAATACAGTTGATATTACATACAGACAAGGCACAGTAAGCTCCTCTTTAGACTTAACAAACAGTTCTATCATAGAACTATCACTCGACCAGTCCTTGAACACCAACCAAATGACCATTGAGGCTGAAGACTTTTTAGAGGAGACACTGACAGGCTACTATGAATATTTTGGAAGTGAAATATTCATCAATGTGACCATTGACGATGCTCAGATAGTAACTATTGAAGAAAACACTTTTGTTATCAGAAACCTGGACTTCGAGATGGCCGTCCTTTTTGATGGGTCAACTCCAAACCAATACTGGGTGTGCGAAACAAAAATTGAAGGAACCATCAGTGAAGGTATTATGTCTATAAGCTACTTTATAGAAGGTCATGTAAATGATATCAATGGTACATTTGAAGGGAGTGCTTCCGGGCAAATAATTAATTAGTTGTAAACTTTATATAACAGCTATTTATTTGATACTTGTTGTGAAGTATTAGAGGCATTAATTACAGTAATAGTCATATCCTGTATAGCTTCATCGGAAAGACCAAGGTTGCTATCATCAAAGCTAAACTCTAATGTTTCTGTTATAAATGCCTCACAATTATCACCATTGGCATCATGATAGAGCACTACAGAAAAATTAGGTGGATAGATAGCGGTAATGGCTTCAGGCCACTCAATTTCGAAGGAGTGTTCTTGGCAACCTCCGGAATAAGCAACTTCTACAAGCAGTGTATGATCTTCTGAAATTTTTACATCTTTAATCTGATAAGGATCTGTTTCACTTGGAAGGTTACAGCAATCATCAGCGCTACACCCAGTCAGAACTATTAACGCTGCTACAAATAGGTTTTTCATCTCTTTAAATCTCCTTTTCTTACCAGACACACGGCTAACACAAAAAGTTGGAAGTTAATAGCCATTCAAATCACTTATATTTTTAATTCCTCTTTGCTCAGCATCTTCTCTTCTCATCATTAATGCAAACGTATTGTTGAAGCCAAGAGGTTGTAGCCAGTGCAGGTTGTAGTTTTTGTTAAACTTATTTTGTACATATTGATAGACAGAATCTTTATTATATACAACCTCATCCAAATTACTTTGTTTGAGAATCACCAGCAGACCGGTTCCAGTATATTCCGGATACACATCAACCGCACCCGTATTTAAAGCATCGAAAAGTAATTTTGTGCCACCAAACCCTAACTTGAGATCAACGGATTTTGAAGTGTGCGCTTCGATAATAAGTTTGAATAGGTGAGCCAGTATAAAGCTCTCCGTAAAATTCTTGGAGCCTATGATAACATCAGATCCTTCACGACTTTCAACAAGAGAAAAACCTTTGTTGCTCAAAAACTCTCGTGCTACTTCTTCAAAACCTTTACGTTGTTGGTCAACTTGAAAATTCATTTCAGCCATTTCTACATCACTCACCAGGCCTGACAATAAATTGAGACTTTCAATCACATCCCCGTGTTGTTCTATTACCTCCTGCCTGACAATAGGAGCGGCATGGTATGGAGGAAAATAGTTTTTATTATCAATAAGACTTACCAAATCATATGCTTTGATGCGTCCATCTGTAGAAAAGCCACTTATCACATCTACATCTCCGTTTTTTACAGCATCATACATCAGGCCAATTTCCATCTCATTTACATCCAGACTTAGATTATATGCTTTTTGAAGTCCTCGGTAGCCATCACCACGCTCAATAAACTCTGAGGGAAAGCCTGCTTTTAATTGACGCTTAGAAGTAGGCCAGACCTGATGAATAATAACACTTATTAAAATAACTGTGGTGAGTATCAGTAGCGGTTTTATCCATTGGTTAATCCTTTTTTCAAGTTTACTCATCAGCCAATCAAACAATAGTGCCATCAGTGCCGCTGGCAAAGCCCCCGCCATGATCATATGTGGATTATTAGTGCTTAGGCCCCTAAAAATAAACTCACCCAATCCGCCTGCCGCTATCAGTGCACAAAGTGTGGCAACACCGACATTAATCACGAAGGCCGTTCTGATCCCGGCAAAAATCACTGGCATAGCTAAAGGCAATTCTACTTTTTTAAGAAGTTGGCTGGGGTTCATACCCATACCGATGGCAGACTCTTTTACGGCAGGATCAATTTCATGAATACCTGTATAGGTATTTCTTACAATGGGCAGTAGTGCATAAAGAAACAAGGCAACGATGGCAGGTACTACACCAATGCCTAATAGCGGTAGTAAAAAGCCGAGTAATGCAATGCTTGGAATCGTTTGGATGGCATTTACAAAAGTGATGACAGGAGAAGCCAACTTTTGCTTTTTACTAATCAGAATGCCTAATGATAAACCTAGTCCTGTGGCAATAGCAAGCGAAACCAGCGTTAAGGTCAGGTGCTCCAGCGTTTGCTCGAGCAATTCCGCACGATTATCGACTAAGAATGCAATAAAAGTCTTAACCCACTCCATAACTAGCTTTTATAATTGCATTTCGATTTTTGTAATAGGTTTCTAAAATATTATCAACCTGATATTCTTTGCCATCAAGTTCGAAAGTGATGCTTTTATCCCATTGCGTGTCAATGAGTTTGGTTTGGGCAATTACCTGCGAGGAGCTATTTGTTGTATTTACTGGTTTCAATCCAACAATAAGGTCTGCCAGCGAAACAATGGATAACTCTAATTCCAGCCTATTCTGGTCAAAGAAGTTTTCAACAAATTCATTTTTAGGATTAAAGACCAGCTCAGATGGCTTTCCAATCTGCTGCACTTCACCTTTGTCCATCAAGCAAATTTGATTGCCGAGTTTTACCGCTTCGTTTACATCATGCGTAACCAGCACCATGGCTTTATTAAGCGCGCCTTCCAGTTGAAGAAATTCATCCTGCATCCCTTTTCGAGTGATGGGATCCAATGCACCAAATGGTTCGTCTAATAAAATCAGTGACGGATCTGCAGCCAATGCTCGGGCTAAGCCAACACGCTGTTGTTGGCCGCCACTTAGCTCATGAGGCATTCGATTCATCACGGATTCCCCCAAACCTATCAGGTCTAGTAATTCAGATATCCGTTGATCAATTTTTAACCTGGACCATGAGAGCAGCTCCGGTACTACGGCAATATTTTGTGCTACAGAATAATGTGGGAACAGTCCGGTTTCCTGTATTACATAACCAATGTCTCTTCTGAGTTCGTATGGGCTTACTTCATACGCATTGCGGCCATTGATCGTAATGGTGCCAGATGTTTTTTCAACCAGGCGGTTGATCATTTTTAAAGTGGTGGTTTTACCACAGCCGCTGGTGCCCAATAGTACCAGGACTTCTCCCTTGGGGACGTTAAAAGAAATCTCCTTTACCGCATAGGTATCTTCAAATTGCTTACTAAGTGCTTTTACCTCGAGCATAGTCAATGATAAAACTACTTAAAAGCAATGGGTTTTGGTATTTAAAAAGTTTGATTCACTACTCCGAAATCTCAACCCCTTTCCAAAAGGCTACTTTACCTTCGATCATTTTAGCGCCTTCTTTAGTATCCGGATAATACCAGGCTGCATCTGGGTTTTGCTCACCATTCACCTCCAATGTATAATAAGATGCAGTACCCTTCCAGGGGCAGACAGAGTTGGTGCCCGAGTTTTTAAAGAATTCTTTCTTAATTGCCTCAGCCGGAAAATAATGGTTTCCTTCAATTACAACGGTATCTTCACTTTCAGCAATTACTTCGTTATTCCAAATGGCTTTCATATTCGCTTTTTATTTTAAATCTACTGAGTAAACACCGCAAAAACCTGTCTGTTCACAGACAGATCTAATTATTTTTAACGAAATTCGGCCGCATGATTAAGTTGGCATTCATCATAAACAGCCTTATTAAAGGTAAGGGTCACTTTTACCATAAACTCAGCCATATTATTGAAGCCACCCAACTGGAGATTAACTCGATAGAGACTTCAGTGGATAACAGAGCGATTGATATTGCTCGCCAGTTGGCAAATGATGGCTATACACACCTCATAGCAGTAGGTGGAGATGGCACTTTAAATGAAGTGTTGAATGGCATAATGTTGTCTGACAAATCTCCACAATTGGGTGTCCTCCCATACGGTACGGCCAATGATTTTATAAAGTCAGTTAAGGCTCCAAAAGATATTGATGCGCTGATTGAATCAATCACCAACGACTCATTTCTCGATTTAGTAGTTGGCACAATCAGTTACCAGATAAACAACCAAACTCATGAAAGGTATTTTCTCAATATTGCTGATATGGGTATTGGGGCTGAGGTTGTTCAACGTGTAAATAAGTCAAAAAAGAGATTAGGCTCGGACCTTACGTTTATGAAGGCCATCATTCAGACATTTTTTACCTACAAAAACAAGCGCATAAAAGTTGAATCCGACCAATGGGAATGGGAGGGGAAAATCAACTCACTGGTCATAGCTAATGGCAAATATTTTGGCAGCGGCATGTGCATCGCACCACATGCTGATCCCGCTAAAGATTTATTTGAAATTGTCATATCTGGCGATATCAGCATTTTCGACTACGTTAAGCATGTCGGCCAAATCAAAAAAGGAAAGGTTATTGAACACCCACAGCTATTTTATAAAACTGCCTCGCAATTAAAAGTGACCAGTGTGGACAATTGCGCCATAGAGTGTGATGGTGAATACCTGGGTACTGCACCTGTTACTGTAGGTATTGCACAAAAAAAGATCAGCTTTATTACTCAAAGCTGATCTCAACAAAGTCGTGTTTGGGTTTATTAGCCTTTCACTACGTAAGTACCTGCAATCATATCATGAAGCGCTTGTTTCTTTTCAGTGAACCCGGCCATGATAAAACCTATCAATAGGATCATACCAGAAATGATCTTACCAATATATCTTACTGTTGCCTGACCAAAGTTTAATTTTGATCCGTCTTTATTAATCACTTTTAGGCCTAATGCCATTTTACCCACCGTAGCTTGTTTGCCACTAGACTCCATCAGTGCGAAATAGAGCCAGGCTACTACGATGTTGGCAACCTGCATAAACATGCCTGCGCCTGTAATCATGCCAATTAGAGCACCCATTTGATCTTCGCTCATCTCACCTCCGCCAGACATTGTGCCATAGGCTCCAAAACCAAGGGCTCCTAATACTGGGATGATGACGATGCCACTTACAATTCCTAGTATGATGGCATCGATTACATAAGCTACAAATCGAATCCAAAATCCACCATAAGATTGGTTAGTTGTTTCCATAGTTAATATTTTGTTTTGGTTTGAAAAGGTAATCTATAAATTTCTATGGAATGATCAAAGTCAATTTTTAGACCCCTTTCTCTAGCATAAGAACCGCCATACTCCTTTTATCTTCAACTAGAACTGTTTTGAATGGGTCCATCAATTGTAAATTATAAGCATCTAAAACCTCCTGCAAGTCAGGCTTGGTGAGTAAATAAGTGAACCCCTGATCACTTCCGCTATGGGAGGCCAACCCTACATCACATGCCATTCTAATGAACATGTTACCCGTTGGCTTGAGTGTTCTCGATAAGGCTTCCATCATTAGCATAAAGTGATCTTTATTAGACGCAAAATGTAGTACTGCAGAGCATATTATTGCCCCAAAATAGTCATCGTCATACTCCAATTGCTCGATGCTACCAACTTTGAAGTTGTCTCGCTGGTCTTTGTACATCATTTGCAGCATTTTAATCGCCTGTGGGTTGGTGTCTATTCCATGTACTTCGAGTCCATTATTTACAAAGTATGGCAAGTTTCGACCTTCACCGCATCCGGCATCCAAAATTTTCTTACGTCCGTCAAAGCGACCTTTGAGAATTTGATCTAATAAGTATATATCTATGTTACCTATTTGTTGATTCAAGCTTTTGTAATCCATAGGTCTTTAGTGCTTTTTTAAATTCATTCTTACCATAATTTATTAACTCGGTAGATCTGTAAAACTCAAATGTACCACAAGTTTCCCTTGAAATAGCTACGAGTATATCCGGTTTTGCTTGCTGAATGGTTAAAGTTGAAATCTGATCCTGCATTAAATCGACAGATTTTACAATCAAGTCGAAATAACTGAGGTTTTTAAGTTTTGTTTCAACCTTTTTATTATCCCCTTTAGGGAAAAGGCTATTCCACTTTTCGATAAGTGGAGCAAACCTACCTTTTTCTTTGGCTGTTGGAGCTTCCAGATAACAGGGAACATCAGCATTTACATCTGAAACCACCACCAGTGCATCCTCACATGGTGCAACATGTTGAATCGGTATCGGGTTGATAACACCACCGTCTACAAGCTCCACACCATTTACTACTGCAGGCTTTAAAACCGATGGAATAGAGGCGGAAGCACGAAGTGCTGTATACAAGGGGCCTCTGTCAAAGACAACTTCTTTTTTGTTGAGTACATCTGTGGCCACCGCCTTAAAAGGAATATTGAGGTCTTCAATATTGCACTCCGGTATGAAAGATTTCATTTCATTAAATACCCGCTCACCACGCACAAAACCCTGGGTGCTAAGCGTAAAGTCCATAAGCTTAAAGACATCAATTTTGTCCAGGTTGCAAATCCACTCTTTGTACTCTGGCAGCTTACCTGCGGCATACACGCCACCAATCACTGCGCCCATGGAGCTTCCGGCTATAGATTTTATTTTAAACCCTTCCTCCAACAGCCCTTCGATTACACCGATGTGTGCAACACCTCTGGCCCCACCGCTAGACAATACTAAATTTACCTCTTTATTCATGTCATTACCACATATATAAAATTCAAATTAATTAAGTGAACACACAAAGCAAAATTGATATCTTTATTACTCTGGTAAGCATTATTTATGAAAGAAAAGGAGTCCATTTTTAAAAAATTCCAAACGCTGCAAAAATCAAAAAATGATTTACTGAGCAAAGTCAGCGATCTCTCTGCCGCTCAACTCAATACCACTCAATTTGAAGGAAAGTGGTCTATAGCTCAGATATTATATCATGTATACCTGGCCGAGAAATTATCGCTTCAGTATATGAAGAAAAAAACTTCAGATTTATCACAAGTCAAAACCTCAGGCCTAAAAGAGGCATTAAAATCTGTTATGCTTCAGATATCTCTTAAACTGCCTATTAAGTTTAAAGCTCCAAAAGCAATTGCCGATTCATTGCCAGAAGAAATAGAATGGAATGACTTTCTATTAAGCTGGGGTGACACCAGAGATGAACTCTACAAATTTATTGAATGGCTACCGGAAGAGGCGATAAGCAAAAGTATTTTTAGACACCCCCGTACAGGAATGATGAAACTGTCACAAACGGTGGATTTCTATCATGCACATTTTAATCATCACGTTCCACAAGTAATGGCCCAGTTAGAATTAATCAGAAAATAACTCAAAACAGCTATAAAGACTATGAAAAAGTATTTTGCGTCTATCATACTACTATTTACAGTAGCCTCCTTAATGGCACAATCCTCACTACAATCACCAAAAGAATTTTTGGGTTATGAGTTAGGAGACCGATTTACCCGACACCACAAAGTAGTTGAGTATTTTGAGCATGTTGCCGAAACTATGCCAAATGTAACGCTTGAAAAATATGGCGAAACTTACGAACACCGACCGTTGGTTAAAGCCACTTTGTCTTCACCTGAGAATATGGCAAGGATTGATGAAATCCGCAAAAACAACTTGAAGAGAGCTCGGCTAGAGGAAGGTACACCAACGGATGATGGTATTGCCATTGTTTGGTTAAGTTATAATATCCACGGCAATGAGGCTTCCTCGATCGAGGCGTCTATGGCTACCATCTATGAATTATTATCTTCGGAAAGAGGAAAAAACTGGTTGAAAAACACTGTTGTGATCATCGACCCGTGTATTAACCCAGATGGAAGAGATCGGTATGCTAATTTTTACAACCAATACGGTGCAAAGAATTTTAACCCAAGTGGCGATGCTTTGGAGCATCACGAGCCTTGGCCTGGCGGCAGACCCAATCATTATTTATTTGATTTGAACAGAGATTGGGCTTGGCAAACGCAACAAGAATCTGCACAAAGAGCGGTGGTTTATCACAAATGGATGCCACATGTACACGTAGATTTTCATGAGCAAGGCTATAACAGCCCTTATTATTTCGCCCCGGCAGCAGAGCCATTTCATGAGGTAATCACCAACTGGCAAAGAGAGTTTCAAACTACTATTGGTAAAAATCATGCAAAGTATTTTGACAAAGAAGGCTGGTTATACTTTACTAAAGAGCGGTTTGATTTATTGTACCCAAGCTATGGCGATACCTATCCAACATACAATGGTGCTATCGGGATGACTTACGAGCAAGCCGGTCATGGTTTTGCGGGCCTTGGAATAGAAACTGAGTATGGTGATACTCTAACATTAAGAGACCGAGTAATGCATCACTATACAACAGGTATTTCTACTGTAGAGATTGCCTCTATCAATGCCGGTAAGTTGTCAAATGAGTTTAAACAATACTTTGATAACGCGGTGTCGAGACCAGCTGATAAATATAAAACCTATGTCATTAAGGGCACAAACAATGTCGATAAGGTTAACAACCTGCTTGACTTCTTAGACCAACACCATATCCAATATGGTAGTGCAAACTCGAGTAAATCATACAGAGGGTTTAGCTACAATAACAACGCTGCAGCTAGTGTTTCTATCAACAGCAACGATGTCATCATTAGTGCATATCAACCTAAATCAAGATTGGTAACTAGTCTGTTTGAGCCAGTAGCTAAACTCTCAGACACGTTGACATACGATATCACTGCATGGTCATTGCCATATGCTTATGGTTTAGAAACATACGCACTTACCGATCGGGTAAATGTTAGTAACACTTATGAAAGAAAGACTGTAGCAAATAGCTTTGAAGCAGACAGGCCTTATGCATATATCAGTAAGTACAACAGCCTTAATGATGTAAAATGGTTGGCCGCTATCTTAAAAGAGGGCATTAATGTACGCGTGGCCCACAAACCTTTTACGATTCAGGGAAAAAGCTTCGATAGAGGCTCGATTGTGATCACAAGAAGAACCAATGAAAAATTTGGAAGCCGCTTTGACTCGATGATTAAAGATCATGCAAAAAAATTCACCCGCAACATCACTGCAGTAACTACCGGTTTTGCAGATAGCGGCATGGACTTAGGATCAGGCGATGTAGCCAGACTCAAAGCACCGAACGTGGCGCTTTTAGGAGGTGAGCAAACCTCTTCTTTAAGCTTTGGAGAAACATGGCATTTCTTTGAGCAACAAATCGACTATCCTGTAACTGTTATCGGTACTGATTACTTTAACCGTGTTGACCTTTCTGAATACGATGTGTTGATTGTTCCTAACGGTTGGTACAGCATGTTTGGCGAAAGCACAATTGCCAGCCTGAATGAGTGGGTAAGTGATGGAGGGAAGTTAATACTGATCGGTTATGCGCTTAACTCATTTAAAGATCAGAAAGGATTTGGGCTGAAAGTATATGGGTCAGACAAAGAAAAGAAAGAAGCCAATGAAGACCCTACAGAGGCAGAAATGCTCTTAGATTATGAAAAAGAAGAAAGAGACAGACTTTCGTCATCAATTTTCGGAGCGATATTTAAAATCAAACTTGATGATACACACCCGCTGGCATATGGGTATTCCGATGACTACTTCACATTGAAAACGAGCAGTTCGCGATATGCCTTTTTAGAAAGAGGCGGTAATGTGGGTGTCTTAAAAGGAAACGCGCAGCCCGTAAGTGGTTTTGCCGGATACCGAGCTACCGAAAAATTGGAAGATAGTCTCGTGTTTGGTGTGGAAGATAAAGGAGCCGGTCAGGTAATCTACATGGTGGATAATCCATTATTCAGAGCCTTCTGGGAAAACGGCAAACTGCTATTTTCTAATGCAGTGTTTGTAGTGGACTAAAAAGAGAAAGACCTTTCAGGTTTCAAAAACCTGGAAGGTCTTATTATATTGTTATGGTTTAAATCACGAAAGTAACTTTCGCGCTAATTGGACTTTCGCACAATGGGTATTAGTTATGTCTTATTTAACCTTTAATCGACTTTAGTGCCGCGTCATAATTTGGTTCATTTCCAATTTCGCTCACTAATTCACTATGCACAACCTTTCCGCTTGAGTCTAATGCTACGACTGCTCTTGCATTAAGCCCTTCAAAGGCTCCACTTTGGATAGCAGTACCTATTGTCTGAGAAAACTCAGGGTTTTTAAAGTCAGAAAGTGTGACTGCATTTTCAATGCCTTCAGCTCCACAAAAGCGCTTTTGGGCAAATGGTAAATCTTTAGACACGCAAAGCACGACTGTATTGTCGAGGCTAGCTACTTCTTGATTAAATTTTCTAACTGATGTGGCACAAACACCCGTATCCACACTGGGGAAAATATTAAGAATAATGTTTTTGCCATTGTAGTCGCTGAGTTTTACCTCCGACATGTCATTGGCAGTAAATTTAAAGTCTTCCAATTTGTCACCTACTTTAGGCAAGTCTTTATTGGTTGTTGTTGGGGTTCCCCCAAGTGTAATGTTGGCCATAGTTTTATGTTTTATTTATTTCAACATCTCATCAATAGTATTTGTTGCCACAAAATGGTAATTAGGTCGAGCTTTTTCATAGATGCTCTTAGCCAACTGCGTTCCTGCCTCTGTTTTAACCAATTCACCATATATTGGAGATAAAAATTTTCTTCGACCGGTATTTATTAGAAAGCTTTCTAACCTCTCATAGGCCGGTTCGTATTCATGCTTTACTGATTGTACCAGCCAGGCTGCCAGTACTTCACTATTGCCAGTTTGGGTAAGCTTAAAGGCGTTATCCAACTCCTGGAGCTCTTCGTTTGGAATAGAGTCAGGTACTGCCCTTACAAAATGCAGCCACTCGTGGGAAGTCCAATCTTCTGTGGTCAGCTCTTCTGCTGGTGTACCCTGAACAAATCGCTCCATTTCATCATCCACCTTGTCAAATCGGTTGGATGTTGGAATCACTGCATCGTCAGGTAGCCCTGGCTGATAAATCCACTCATCGATTTTAACTGTACCAATGTTTATTCTTTCTTTATCAAGTAAATGTGTTTGCAGCTCTTCTATAAATGCTTCAGTGGTCATCACTTTAAAGGCATTTCTCTCAAAATAATTACGAACAAACGTATCCCACTTTTCTCTTCCTACTTTTTCTTCAAGATACCTTAAAAACAAATAGCCCTTATCGTAAGCAATAGAAGTTACACCATCATCAGGGTTTCTACCTTCAAGCTCTAGCTTTAAATGTGTGTCTTTGGCGTTGCCTTCATTCATCATTTCTAATATCTCCTGTTTTAGGTCTTGCGCGGCTAAAGAAGCTAGCATTTCGGCATATTCCTTTCCGTAAAGGGCCTCCATAATTCTTTGCTCAAAATAAACGGTGAAGCCTTCGTTAAGCCAGAAATCATTCCATGTGGCATTAGTCACCAAATTACCTGACCAACTATGTGCCAGCTCGTGTGCAACCAGTGAAGTAAGAGATTTATCTCCTGCTAAAATGGTTGGGGTGGCAAATGTAAGACGTGGATTTTCCATCCCTCCAAAAGGGAAGCTTGGTGGCAATACAATAAGATCATATCGTTCCCATTTATATGGGCCATATAGCTCCTCAGCCGCTGTGATCATTTTTTCCAAATCTTCAAACTCGTAGGCCGCTCTATCAATCACTGATGGCTCGGCATAAACGCCACTACGCTCACCAAGTGGAACAAAATCTACGTACCCAACCGATAGCGCCAACAGGTAAGCCGGTATGGGTTGCTCCATTTTAAATGCGTAAGCTCCATCTTCACTTTTTACTGTAGGGTTTTCTGCGCTCATCAAAGCCAGCATACCAGCAGGCACTTGTACATTGGCATTGTAGGTAAACCTAATACCTGGAGAATCCTGAATAGGCACCCAGCTTCTTGCCAGTATAGCTTGAGATTGTGTAAACAAAAAAGGACCAAGTTGATCAGCCGTTTGTACTGGTGCCAGCCATTGTAACGCTTCCGTTTCATTACCGGTTGTATATGCTATCGTAACAGTTTTTGTATCAGGAGTAATGGCTATAGTTAGCGATTGTCCCATCACCTTATTTGGTTCGCCTAACTCATAGGTAGTTGGTTTACCATCGGCCATGACGCCATTTATCTCAAGGCCTTTTGTATCTAAAACCACGATAGTGGCATCCTCACTATTGCTAAGCGAAAGCGTAGCGGTTGCCTCAATAATTTTCGCATCAAAGTCTACATTGGCATCCCAATCCAGATGAGTCACTCTGGACTGCTCTGGCACTGCATAGCTATGTGGATCGTTTATTGTCATGTTGTTTTCTTCAGAGGTTGTTTGCTCAGCACAGCTTATAGCTAAAACTGAGATTATAATTAAAAGGCTATTAATTGTTTTCATACTAGTTATATATAAATTCTCCTTTTTCACTTTTAATAGTTACCTGCTTTTCTGCTGACGCTTCCACGCTACCAATGATCTGTGCGTCAATATCAAAGCCCTTCGCAATATCAATTACTTCCTGTGCTTTTGATTGGTCAAGATATAGCTCCAGGCGGTGGCCCATGTTGAAAACCTTATACATTTCTTTCCAGTCTGTTCCACTTTCTTCATGGATTGCCTTAAACAAAGGTGGTATTTCGAATAAATTGTCTTTTATAATATGCAACCCTTCTACAAAGTGTAGCACTTTTGTTTGGGCGCCTCCACTACAATGCACAGCCCCATGTATTTGTCCTTTGAGTTGTTTCAATATACTCGCCATCACGGGAGCATAGGTACGGGTAGGTGAAAGCACCAGTTTGCCCATATCTAAAGGTGCGCCCTCAACCGAATCAGTCAGTTTATAACTGCCAGAATATACCAGGTCTGATGGCACTGAAGGATCGAAACATTCAGGGTATTTCTCAGCATAAACTTTATTGAAAACATCGTGTCGAGCAGAAGTTAGGCCATTGCTTCCCATGCCACCATTGTACTCATCTTCATAAGTTGCCTGTCCGTAAGAAGCTAACCCAACAATTACATCCCCAGCTTTTATGTTGCCATTGTCGATTACATCAGCTCGTTTCATGCGCGCAGTTACCGTACTATCCACTACCACGGTTCTTACCAAATCACCCAGGTCTGCGGTTTCGCCACCTGTGCTTATGATATTTACGCCATTATCTCTGAGCATTTGGAGCACCTCTTCAGTACCGTTGATCAATGCTGCAATTACTTCTGCGGGAATAAGGTTTTTATTTCTCCCTATGGTAGAAGATAGCAATATATTATCTAGCGCACCTACACAAATCAAATCATCCATATTCATGATGATGGCATCTTGTGCAATACCTTTCCAAACAGAAATGTCGCCTGTTTCTTTCCAGTAAAGATAGGCCAGTGAAGATTTGGTACCTGCGCCATCAGCATGCATGATGGTGCAATACTCAGGGTCGCCACCCAGGTGGTCTTCTACAATTTTACAAAATGCCTTTGGATATAGGCCCTTGTCAATATTTTTGATAGCGTTGTGTACATCTTCCTTCGATGCAGAAACTCCTCTTTGTGCGTAGCGCTCACTCATGATAGATGATTAGATTACTGGTTGCACAAAAATAATAAAATAAGCCGCTGTTACAGATTTTTACTGCAAGTATCCTTGACCATTGATCAATTTGCATTTGAAAAGCTGTAATTAATTAACCAAGTTTAAAAGCTAAACCCTTTCCAATATGAAACATCTCTGTTTAATTGCCATTGCTACACTACTTTTTTCATGTTCACAAACCACAGAGACTGTAAAAGACGAAGGTTATATTAATGTAAAAGGAGGTGAAATTTGGTATAAAATATTAGGTGCAGATAAAACTGCTACCCCTGTAATTATTGTGCATGGTGGCCCCGGTAGTAGAAGTTGCAATACCATTGAAGGGTATAGTTTATTAGCCAAACATCGGCCTGTAATACTTTTTGACCAGCTGGAATCGGGTTTGTCTGATCACCCAAATGATACAAGTCTCTGGAAGCTGCCATTCTTTGTAGATCAAGTGGAGGCAGTAACAGAACATCTGCAATTAACACAATATCATTTGCTTGGCAACTCCTGGGGTGGTGCGGTGGTTGCTGAATATATGTTAACAAAAGAAACTAATAATGTCACTTCTGTAATTTTTTCAGGGCCGCTATTAAGTACCCCTCTTTGGATTGAGGATGCTAAAAAACTATTAGCTCGCCTTTCGCAACCTGTTCAGGATACTATTGCCAAATATGAGGCGCTTAAAAACTACACACACCCGGAATATCTGGCTGCCACTGATACTTTTTATGCCAATTTTCTTTCAAGAAAACAGTGGCCACCGCAAAAATGGGCCGCTTGTGATACCGTCCCTGGGTTTAACACAAAAATCTACAATTACATGTGGGGACCAACTGAGTTTACTACTACTGGCACATTAAGCGATTTTGATCGAGTTGATCAGTTGCATAAAATCAAGAAACCAACATTATTCATTGCAGGAGAATATGATGAAGTACTCCCAGAGACCCTGGCTCTATTCCAATCTAAAGTAGAAGATTCAGAAGTTGCCATTGTGCCTAATGCTGGTCATAGTAAAACAACCGACAACCCTGAAGCTTTCGCAAAAATGCTTAACGAATTTATGGTTGATAAAGAATAGTAATATTAATTACCGGTATCAGAATCGTCATCAAAGAACCGGTCTTCGTTAAACTCTTCTTGCTCTGGCTGTTTTTTCTCTCCAAGCTCAAGAATTTTAAACTCCGTTCTTCGGTTGATCTGATGCTGCTCTTCTGTCTGAGCGTTAGGAATGATCAATTTGGTTTCTCCATAACCTTTAGCTACGAGCCTGTCTTTGCTAATGCCTTGCGATACAATATATTCCACAGCAGATTTCGCACGTCTTTCTGAGAGTTTCATGTTATAATCATCCGGTGCTCGATCATCCGTATGTGAGCTAAGCTCAATCTTCAGTTCAGGGTTATCTCGTAAAATAGTTACCAGCTTATCTAACTCCGGTGCGGCATCATCACGAATGAAGGATTCATCTAAATCATAATAGATGTTTTCCATTACAAAGATTTTGTTCTTTTCAATTCGTTCAAGCACTAAGGTTGTGTCATATTTTATATCTGTGACTAGATTTTTGAGAGTATCTCTATCAGCCGCTTTGCCTACAGTGGTAAACTCACCTCTGGTAATGAGATACTGTCCTTCTCCTCCAATTTTTTCTCCAACAAGGTTGTAATGCTCGTGCTCATAAACGCGGAACAAAAATTTACCATCGTCACTCGTGGTAGTCTCATCCAGCACTTCCTTTTTATAATCAAGGAGCTGCACTTTTACACTTGGCAATATCTGTAGTTTGCCGTTGTCGTCATGAGTCATGGTAACTCCTTCCAGATAATAGTTGACAATTTTTAGATTAGGGTCTTCATTTATAAAAGTGTAGATGTCATCATCACCAGCACCTCCTGGACGATTTGATGTAAAAAAACCTCTATCCGCTTTAAACAAAAACATGCCAAAATCATCGGCATTAGAATTTATAGGCTCTCCCAAATTTCTAATCGTAGTCTGGCCACTTTTACGTGTTGCTACAAATAAGTCCAGGCCTCCAAAACCAGGGTGGCCATCACTGGCAAAATACATGTGCCCGTCATCTGAAATGTATGGGAACATATCATTTCCCGCTGTATTGATTTCTCTACCAAGATTTTTTACATCATAAAACCTGCCTCGGGCATTCATCCTTGCAGAATAAATATCAGTGCCTCCATAGCCACCTGGACGGTTAGATGCAAAGTATAAGGTTCTTCCATCTCGACTAAATGCAGGTGAAGAGTCCCAGTAACCCGGGTTGTTGATGTTCAGCATGCGCGGTTCCGTCCAGCCGTTTCTTCTATTTCTGGTGATGTAAAGGTTTACATCAGCCGTTCCTTTTTTCTTACCAGAGTTACCCCTGGCAAAAACCATTGTTTTACCATCAGGGCTAAAAGTCACAGAACCTTCATTGATATTAAAATTATTAATGTTGTCTTCCAACGGCCTGATAGATAAAGTATCAACAATGGCTCCTTGTGTTTTTGCGCGGTAGATATTGGTGAACGGTGTACCTGTGGCCTGGTATATTTTGTTGTTATCAGCTCTTGATGATGTGAAGAAAAGCTCTCCATCATTGTAAATAGGACTGTATTCAGCAGCAGGAGTGTTAATGCGATCAAGATTTTTGACTCTGAAGTAGTTTTCGACTTTTCGAAGCTCGTCCAGGTTGTTCAGGTTGGAATATTCTTCGTTAGCTCTAGTCAGCAATTGTTCATCTTCTGCCTGCTCGATATAAGTTTCAAGGGTTTTTTTCGCTTCCTGATACTTGCCATTGGCCTTTAAGGCAAAGGCATAGTTGAGTTTTATAGAATCATTTTCAACTCCATTCTCTAAAGCAGTTTCGTAATACGGTAGAGCATGTTGCACTCGATTAGACTTTCTAAAAGACTCCGCAATAAAATACGCTGCTTCACCATTATTAGGCTCTTTATCCAACAGCTTGGTATAAAGATCGATTGAGTTTTGAAACTCACCTCGTTCATATGTTTTAGATGCCTTTTTTTCGAGGCTACAACCAGCAAGCAAAAAGATGATACTTACTGTAAAAAGACCTCTGTGCAATACTTTCATACCTAAATTTAAAAAATTAAAACTCCTCTATCATATAAACGAAGGGTGTTTTATCAATGTTATAGAAGACCTACTAAAAGTATCGACTCATCCAGGAGTTCTTAGCTGGCACCACCCATGATGTTTCTAACTCCTTTTTGCTTTTCACCAGGTTGTTGAAAACAGGTGTGTCTTCTTTAATAATTCCTTCATCTACTTTTGATTTTAAGTTGCTGAGAGATTCAAGGAATATTTCATCGTTCAATATAAATGCAATTTTGGTGCGGTCAAAGAAATCAACACCGAGCTTTTTTGATAGCTCCTGCATCTTATGAACAGAACTGTCTATGGAGCACCCTGTAGCCATATTGGCGTTTTCATCAACGGCTATCACCACAAACTGATTGTGCATAATGGTGTGCGAAGCTTCTAATGCAGCGCCATGAGCCGCCCATTGGTTCATAAACGATTCCAGCTCTTCGTTAAGCAACGCAATTTCTGATTGTTCTAACTTTCGGTCAGCCTGATAAATCCAAAGACGCGCGTTTTCTGATATTTTTTCAAATGATACTAGCATAGAAACAAATTTAACGATTTAACTAGAATCAGCACGTTAAAGTTCTCTTTGTCAATTAACAAAAAGTCATTAGTCCGACTTTTTATTGGTAGAAGTTAAACTACCTTCGATTTGTTAATTTTATATACATAAAAGACATTATGAGACTAAGCATCTATTCTTTATGTTTCCTGTTGATTAGTTCATGTATAGAAGTCGACATTGTCGAGGATAAAATCATAAATATTAATATCTCTCCAGTAAATACAGGTACATCTAATGGGCAAGTAGCGGGCCTGGTTGGAAGCGAAATACAATTTGAGGCACATGCTCAAAATGATCGCGGAATCATATTTACTCCAAATGTAACTTGGATAAGCTCTTCTCAAGCTGTAGCCACTGTTGACAATACAGGTTTAGTCACATTGATCGCTAAAGGTGTAACCATGATTTCCGGTGAGGCCTTTGGAACAAGCAGCAGCCCGGTGCTGCTCAATGTAGTGGATGGTGAAAATGATATAGCAGTCATCGAAATTGAAGCTTCCAAAACCGAAATTGTAACTGGTGAAGGACTGCAACTCATGGCAACTGCCAAAACAATTACTGGTGCAGAAAACTTTCCTGATGCTACGTTTTCCTGGAGTAGCGAAGATGAAACTGTTGCCACAGTTGATCAAAATGGATTGTTAACAGGAGTTTCAGACGGAATAGTAATTGTCCTCGCCATGACTGAGGGCATTTCTGGCAGCATCATAATTACAGTTGGTGAAGCCAATGCGCGTTCCGGGTCTTTTGCTGGACTTAACGGTTACAGCGTTTCTGGCGATGTAAGTCTTGTAAACTCAAACAATGAAATAATGCTTGTCTTTGAAGATAACTTTAGCGCTTCTAATGGCCCTGGATTATTTATATATTTAAGTAACAATGCCAGTAATATTACAGGTGGGTATGAAGTAGGCCCTTTAGAAAAGAATAGTGGGATGGACACCTACGACCTTGGTACAACGGTGTCGCTTGATCAATATAATCATGTCCTCATTTGGTGCAAACCATTTGGTGTGGGGTTTGGAACAGCACAACTCAATTAGAAAATCAATGAATAGAACCATCCTACTTATAAGCCTTGTATTAATTTCAGTTTTGTCTTCAGCTCAAAGCCCCTGGAATAAGAAAAAGGGAGAAGGCTTTTTAAAACTTGCAGAAACGGTTATTGTGTCAGATCAGTTTTATGGGCCGGATGGTGAAATTCAGCCTATAACCACCACAGGTGTTTATATTACAAGTATTTATGGTGAGTATGGTCTTTCTGACAAACTCACGGCATTTATTTACTTCCCTTTCTTCTTTAGAAACACCTTAAACGAGCAGCAGCTTGTAAATAGTGGTGCCACCATTCCCGGTGATGAGTCTAACAGTATCGGAGATACCAACATTGGCGTCAGCTATGGATTAAAACAAGATGGCCCTTTTGTTGTCAGTTCTTCGTTGATGCTTGGTCTGCCTATTGGAGAAACGGATGGAGGGGATACCGAGCTTCTACAATCTGGCGATGGAGAGTTCAATCAGTTGGTAAAAGTCAATGCTGGCTATTCTTTTTATCCCATTCCGGTTTATATGATAGCTAGTGTCGGATTTAACAACCGCACCAATGATTTTTCAGATGAGTTGCACGTGAGCGGGGAGGTGGGCCTCACTGTAAAAACAAGCTTTAACATTGCATTTAAAGTCTATAGCCTCAGCTCCTTTGAAAATGGTGATGCATCTGCTGACCAAACAGGAATTTTTTCTAATAACACAGAATACTTTGCATACGGGCCAGAATTAAGTTATACCCATAAAGACACATTTGGAGCTAGCATTAGTTATCAGGGTGCTCTGAGTGGACAAAACATACTTGCTAACCCCTCTTACAGTTTTGGGGTACATTATAAATTCTAGATAAAAAATATTGACTACATTGTCTGTTAATTCTCAAGCCATTCGTCATCTACCAAAAAGACCGTTATGAAAAAGAAGCTTCTTATCATTATCCCTTCAGTATTGGTTGTAATTATTGTTGCTGTGATAATAATGGCCAAATAAAAAATCAGCTTCCGAGCAATGGAATTAGTCAGTTAGCGCTTCTGATGTAAAATATTGATTAATTTCTTCAAGGTTTTGATTCGTCCTGCTGAGCTGTTTTAGTATTTTGCCGTTTTCCATTAATATAATTTCGTCACTCACTTTTTGGATATGATTTAGGTCATGGCTCGAAACAATTATAGTTGTGTCTTTGGGTTTATTATCAATCATGGAAACTAATGATTGCTGTGAAGACGGATCGAGGTTAGCATATGGTTCATCCAAAATGATCAACTCTGGTTCACCTAAAAACACAGATATAATTCCTACCCTGGCTTTGTTACCAGCGGAAAGCTCTCTGATATACTTTCCAGACTTTAAATCGTCCGTGAGTAATCGAGCATAAGGAGAAACAACTTCGCCAATGTTTGAATATGTGATATTTCGCGTTTTAAGAATAAACTCCCAATACTCATAGGGTGTGAGATAGGGAATTAGAAACCTGTCATCGAGATAGGCCGCTGTTATTGTTTTCCAAGCATCATTACCAACAATCTTTTCATCGTTTATTTCACAAAAACCTTGGTCAGCAGGTAGCAAATCTAGTAAAAGTCTAAAAAGAGTAGTTTTCCCGGCACCATTGTTCCCAACAAGACCAATATTACTGCCGCTCGAAATATTTAGTTTCTCTATGTCTATAGCAACTTGCCCTTTAAATGACTTTTTAAGATCGCTTATATAAATCATGATTTTCGGTAATTGTTAATTAAATGATACCTTTTCAATACCCATTTGCTTTCAATCTTTTCAATCAGCTTTTCTTTAAAGAAAATACCTGTTACGCCTATTATTCCAATCAACAAATAGCTGAAAGTCTCCCCAATGAGCAGTTGCAAAATAAAATACAATATCGTTGGTATTGCAATAATGATTAATGGCCCGAACATCTGCACGGCTGAAACTCCCTGATAGTTGAAAAAGCTGCTTTTATTGACATCGATACCTTTATTGTTGTAGGACATTAAATATAGAATAAAGTATGTCCCAAAACTGAATTGAAATAATGCAACGGCTAAAACCTTAGGAAGAAAAGACAAATCTATTATTGCCAGTATTAAAGCGACTGCAGTTGCTATGAGGTTGAAAACTGACAGTAGTTTAATCTTTGCTACAACCATTTGTCTAATGTTGCTCCTTACCATAAGTATATCGAAATGCCGGCTTTCCCATGATAAGCCTAAATAGCCGTATTGTATGGCCAAACCTGAGACTGTGAAGAACAACAAAAAGAAAATAACTGCTGAAATGGCGTTGTCTCCCACAAGCGACCCTCTCAGCGAGTATGCTAAATATATTGGAATGAGAAAGTAGGATAGAATGACCCCTCGAGGACGCTTGTTTCTAAGAATGAGCAGCACTTCCTGCCATAACAAGGGCTCTTGCAACCTAATATTGAGTTTTATATTCTCAAAAAACAGCCTTTTTTCTTCATAAGCTTCCTTATGATAAAATGTATAAACAGAGGCGTACGCCCCAACAATAACCAGTAGTGCATAACCTAATTCAAAATAAATTCCATGAGCCAAATACGCTTCAAAGTGTCTTATCAGTTCCAGTTGGTAGAATAAAAGAGATGTACCAATGAGTATAAGAGTAGTGATGAGTATTACCCTATAGCGTTTAAACACTAAAACAAGGTAATTATTGGAAAGAATCAACAGCACAAAAAACATTAAATATCTGCCTGAGAGTGCCGAATCTAGCTGTGTATTTGGCCAATAAAATAATAGAAATAACCCTGCCACCAGATTGAAAATATTGAAATTACTCAGAGCAAGTGTTTGAACACAATAACTTCTTATACTTATTGGAAGGGTAAAATAACAATAGTTGGCAAAGCTTTGAACAGAAAAAAGAAGCCTAAAAAATAGGTCGGTGAGGAAAAAGCCTAACATAACCGCCACAACACGTTGGCTCGGGTCTTCGATGTAAACAGAAATATATTCATCAAGAATATTTCCCAACAAAGCAAGGTAGCCAAATACAAACAAGGCTATGAATATACTCAGGTAAAGTTGTGGACCCGAGAGCTTTGGAGATCGTCTAAGTTTTTTAAAATAGTGATTGATCAACCATAGATCCATATTTCAAATATATTGATCAATCACTATTTTGTCTATACCAGTCAGCGCTGTTTACAACCCCTCAGCCTCAGCAATAAGCTCCGCCAGGTCTTTAACTTTTACATCTGACTCTCTCTCTTTGTTTTTTACGCCATCACTCATCATAGTCAGGCAAAAAGGGCAGCCCACAGCAATTGTATCTGCTTTGGTCTCTAAGGCCTCTTCCGTACGCTCAATATTAACTTCCTTATCACCTGGCTCTGCGTCTTTAAACATCTGAGCTCCACCTGCTCCACAACACAACCCTCTTGTTTTGCAACGTTTCATCTCTACCAGTTCAGCATCAAGTGCTTCCAATACTTTTCTAGGTGCCTCATACACATTATTGGCTCTGCCTAAATAGCAAGAGTCATGATAAGTGATCTTTCTGCCTTTAAATTCACCTCCCCCTTTCAGGGTTACCTTTCCATCATTTATAAGTTGTTGGAGATAAACAGAATGATGAATTACCTCATAATTTCCGCCAAGCGCAGGGTATTCATTTTTTATTGTATTAAAACAATGGGGGCAAGCAGTAACAATCTTTTTTACATTATAGCCATCAAGCACCTGAATGTTTGACATGGCTTGCATTTGGAACAAAAATTCATTTCCGGCTCTTCTAGCTGGGTCACCTGTACAAGTTTCCTCTGGCCCAAGAACAGCAAAAGAAATACCCACTTTATTCAATATTTTTACAAACGCCTGTGTTACAGCCTTATATCGATCATCAAAGCTTCCTGCACAACCTACCCAAAATAAAACTTCGGGAGATTCACCTTGAGAAGCCATATCGGCCATCGTTGGTACTTTATATCCTGTATCGCTCATAATATTATTTTATTTCTAATTAAAACATTGCATCCATCGTTTGTAGCCTTTAGCTACTTGATGTCTTTACCAATTATTAATTTTATTTTTCTTTTTTTAAATCATTTGCCCAGTTAAACCTATCGGTTGGGGCAAACTTCCATGGAGCAAAATTGGTCTCCACATTTTGAAACATGCTATTCCATGAAGCCGGAGAGCCTGACTCTTCCATCGCCACGTACCTACGCATTTCTAAAATGATCTCCAAAGGATTTATATTTACTGGACAAGCTTCTACACAAGCATTACAACTAGTACAAGCATTTATTTCTTCTTTGGTAATATAGTCTCCAAGCAATGACTTACCGTCTTCTAAGCCCTTTCCTCCAGAAGCGATACTTTTTCCAACTTCCTCCGCTCTGTCTCGCGTATCCATCATGATCTTCCTGGGTGAAAGCTTTTTACCAGTCATATTTGCCGGACACTCAGAGGAACACCTTCCACATTCCGTACAGCTGTAGGCATTCATTATATTTTTCCAGGTGAGGTCATTCACGTCCTTGGCTCCAAACCTGCCAATTTCTTCTGGTGGGGCTCCTGCATTTTCTACAGGCATACCCAGCATCATTTTCACTTCATTGGTTACTGCATCCATGTTGTTCATTTCACCTTTCGGCTTCAGGTTGCTGAAGTAAGTGTTTGGAAAGGCCAGAAATATATGCAGGTGCTTAGAGTAGGTAACATAAATAGCAAAACCAAGAATCCCTATAATATGGAACCACCAGGCAAAACGCTCAACGAAAACCAAAGTTGTTGATTCCATATTCTCAAATATTGGAATAAGGAAAGAGCTGAAGAATAGGCTTCCTGTCTCAGTATAATGTCCATAATCTCTACTCTGTAATATCTGGTCTGTAGCATTCATTGTAAGAATAGCGACCATTAGTACTATTTCGATTACAAGAATAAGGTTGGCATCAAGTGTTGGCCAGGAAGTCATTTCACGAGCATGAAAGCGTTTCAGCCTTAAAACGTTTCTTCTAATTAGAAAGAAAACACATGAGACAAGTACTCCAATGGCCAGGAATTCAAAGAAATTCATCAACACATTGTAAAAGTCTCCCAAATAAGGGGCAAATAATCGGTGTGTACCTAAAATGCCATCTAGCACAAACTCAAGTACTTCAAGATTAATTACGAGGAAGCCCACATATATCAGTAGGTGTAAAAACGCGGGAACTATGCGCTTAAACATTTTCTTTTGACCGAAGGCAACCAATAACATGGTTTTCCAGCGCTCTGAAGGATTGTCTGAAAGGTCTACATCCTTACCTAGATTAATATTTTTCCTAATTCGACTAATACGCTGGGTGAGAAAGTAGGCTGCTACGGCCACTGTCACCACAAAAAGTATCTGTTCAAGGTATTCCATCTGGTTATTTTATTATTGTTCTATAATTTTAACAATTTTTTTTGCACGATATGCAAAATTATATAGCTTTGCATCCTCTCTGAAAGGGTGCTGTAGCTCAGTTGGTAGAGCATCGGACTGAAAATCCGTGAGTCGGTGGTTCGAGCCCACTCAGCACCACCTTCAAAAGTCCCGTTTAACATTTGTTGCGGGACTTTTTTTATGCGCTTTGTTATTTGTTCCATTTCCATCACGTGTATACGTAAACTTACCTTAAAATAAAGAGTCTTGGTAAAATTTGTTATGCAAGCATACTATTTCCAGCCCTATTTATAATTGTTCTTGATTAAAATTGACTAGATTGCGAGACAGATGTAACGCTTTTCTCCTGTTAATGAGCCTTTTACAGTTAATATCAAAAATCTCTTTATGCCTGCACCCTCGTAGGTCAATAAGACAGAAAAATTAGGTATATTATAGTAAAAAGAAAATTGGTGACAGCACGAATTACCATATTATTACTTCTCTTCTTTTATGGTCAACTGTTTTTTGCCCAGGCCAGGCAAATAATTGAGCCAGATAGTATAGAAGAACTAAATGCCATACTTGACAGAGCAAAAAGCCTCAGCACCGACTCACCAGACAGTGCTTTAGCAATTATCAACAACACGCTACCTATTGCCATTAATTTAAAACATAACGCTGGGATCAATCAGGCATTGGTTATCACTGCCAGGTCATTAAGGGTACTTGGTCGTTATGATACAGCTTCATCACTCCTGGATAGCCTCATCAATATAGGAACGGTTAATGGGGACAGTGCGCTTATCGCTAACGGGCTGTATGAAAAAGGTAATTTGGCTATTGATAGAGGTGAATATGAGCAGAGCATCGAAATACTACAGTTAGCCATGAATATACGGCTGGCAATTGGAGATAAGAAAGGTGTTGCTGCCGTTTACAATGTTATGGGCAATAGCTATGCCGATCTTGGGTATTACTATCAGGCACTAAACGTGTATCAGAAGGCACTTAGCATTGATGAAGAAATTGGGAACAAAGTAGGGCTGGGTAGTAGATATAACAACATAGCTCGTATCTATGTCTTTACAAAGGAATACCAAAAAGCCACCAACTACTACCAAAAGGCGTATGACATCGCTGTTATCATCGATTCAAAAACGGATCAGGCAATATACTCCAATAACCTGGCTCATTTATTAAAGCTACAAGGCAGGTACAATGAGGCACTAGTCTTTTTATATAAATCCCTAAAAATTAGAAATGCACAAAACACTACTTGCGGTAAAATGTACCCCATGTATAATCTCGGCAGTATTTATATGCAAAAGGGAATGCTTGATTCTGCGGCACACTACCTGAATGCCGTGCTACCAAATACCTTAATCTGTGAAAATGATCAATATCTGCGGTGTTTGACATTAATTGACCTGGCCCAAATGCATATGAAGAAACGTGAGTTTAGAATTGGTAGAAACTATCTTTTGGAGGCACTTAATAGTGCCCAAAGATACCAGCTACCAGCTGAAGCGCTTACTGCATCTAAAATACTTTCCGAGGTGTATGATTCACTAAAGCTGACAAACCAATCTTTGAAGTATTTTAGAATGTATCATGAGCTCTATGACTCACTAAACAATACGGAAAACGCAAAAAAACTAGCCCGACTTGAAGCTCAATATGAGTTTAGGCAGCAACAACAGCAAGACTCTTTAAAGCAAAGAGTACAACAACTAGAAAATGAAACTGAACTTTCTAATGCCATTTGGATGAGAAATTCATTTATTGTAGGATTCATTTTTTTGGGCATTGTTACGCTAATGGTTTTTATTAATTATAATCGTAAAAACAAGGCTAATGCAAAGCTCAGCGAATTGAACAAAAAAATTATTCTACAAAAAACCGAGCTGGAAAACCAGGCTGAAGAACTTAAAAGCGCCAATGAGGAAATAACACGTATTAACGAAAATTTAGAGCAAATCGTAAATGCCAGAACTGCACTAGTAAAAGAACAAAACAAAAAAATTGTTGAGTATGTCTACTACAACTCTCACAAAGTGAGGGGACCTCTTGCAAGAATTTTAGGTCTAGTGGCTCTTTTTGAACGCAACGGCATAAATGCTGAGGAAATGCACGATAAGCTTGCAGAAATTAAGAAAGAAGCTGTTGAGCTAGATGCTATGGTAAGGCAAATGAACCGATCTCTTGAAAAGCAAAAAGAATCCTTCGACAAATAGTTATTTTGATCTCTTCAGCCGTGCTATTTCTTTTTCGGTCAGAAACCTCCACTTCCCTCTAGGTAGATTTAGCTTATCTAGACCAGCATACATCACTCTATCCAACTTCAATACCTCGTATCCTAAGTGCTCAAACATTCTTCGCACAATTCTATTTCTTCCGATATGGATTTCTAAACCTATGGAGTATCCTTTGCCATCTACAACTGCTACTTTATCTACATCAACGCGACCATCTTCTAAATCAAAGCCTTCTTCAATTTTGTTAAAATCATCCTCGGCAATAGGCTTGTCAATTTCAACTCTATAGATTTTTCTGATTTCATTAGAAGGGTGGGCCAGTTTTTCAGCCAGTTCACCATCGTTTGTAAAGAGCAAAAGCCCTGTAGTATTACGATCTAACCTGCCGACCGGGTATATTCTCTCATCTCCTGCAGTTTTAACAAGCTCCATCACTGTTCTCCTGTTTTCAGGATCATCAGTTGTAGTGATAAAATCTTTTGGCTTGTTGAGCAAAACATAGACGGGCTTTTCTGGCCTCAAAGACTTTCCTTTATAATATACTTTATCCTCTCGACTCACTTTCGTGCCCAGCTCTGTTACAACTTTTCCGTTGATTTTAATTTCCCCTTCAGCAATTAATTTATCAGCTTCTCTGCGAGAGCAGATCCCCGCATTGGCAATAAATTTATTTAATCTGATAGGCGTATTTACCTGCTCTGAAGAGTCTTCAATTGGGTTTGATGAGGAGATAGGCTTTCTTTTAGAAAATGGTTTTTTCTTTTTCATAGCTGTAATTCAGTATCACTACTGTATTTGATTTTTAGCAAAGATACGGTAAAGATCAGTAGGAGTTACTATTCCTTTTCTTCTCCGATTTTATTATCATCATCTGCCTGGGTAAAATCTTTAGGAGTAGGCAGTTCGTTCAAGTCATTAATTCCGAAATACTCCATGAATTGGTCGCTTGTGCCATAGAGTAATGGGCGACCTATCGCATCTGATTTTCCCTTTATTTCTACAAGTCCTTTTTCGAGCAGTTTCTGTACGGCATAGTCACAATTTACTCCACGGATATTTTCAACATCATTTTTTGTAACAGGCTGCTTGTATGCTACTATCGATAGTGTTTCTAATGCTGAGGTAGAAAGCCTGCGTTTGGATCGCTGTTTTAACAGAATACCAATACTCGCCTGATAAGCAGGCTTGGTCAGAAATTGGTACCCTCCACCAGTATGGTTAAGGCTGAATGAATACTCTTCAGCCTTATATTTTTCATCTATACGTGCTATGGCCTCTGAAATATCTTTTTCAGGCACATCTGCCTCAAACATTTCAGACAAACAAGTTTTAAGCTCCTTCACTTTAATGGGTGAAGGAGAGCAAAAAACCAATGCTTCTATATGATTTTGAAGAAAGTCCAAAGCCTAGTTTTGCTGGCTCAGTTTTGCTTCAATAGATTGAGTTGTATGTGGTACGGCCTTTAACCTTTCTTTAGAAATCAGTTTGCCAGAAACAGTACAAATTCCATAAGTACCATTTTTTATCCTTACCAAAGCATTTTCCAGGTTATTTATAAACTTTTGCTGTCTCGCTGCAAGTTGACTCAGATTTTCTTTTTCTGCAGTATCAGCTCCGTCTTCTAACACTTTAGTATTTCCTGCCGTGCTATCCGTACCTTCATCGTTACTTCTGTTGAGGGTGCCTTTAAGAATCTTTAACTCATTGCGGGCCTTATCAAGCTTCTCGTTAATCAGCTCTTCAAATTCCTTTAACTCTTCATCAGAGTACCTTGTTTTTTCTTCCTTACCCATGGTTAATCGTTTAAGTGAACCTCTATTTAAAAATCGCCTAAAAATAGTTTATGCTTACCAAAACAAAAAAGAATCTATCGAATAAATTAGTTTATAATTTACCGAAATAATGTCTGGATTAAAGCTTTGAAAGTAATTCTGAGGCGTGACAATAATGCATAGTGGTGACGTGCTTACCGTATCCGGTAAATTGTAGCTCAACGGGTTGTAGCTTTTTATGCTACCTTCAGGCTTTTTGGTTTTAATTCCTTTACCCTGGCTTTAAGTACTTCCGCATCAAGGCTTATCCTGTATTTCATACGAATGTAGCGTTTGATAACCTCTACTTTTTTACCTCGAGCGTAGTATTTGTTGATAGTCTTGTCAATTAAACAATTCATAGCACTGCTCTTTTATTGTTCAACTGAAAACAGCAGACATAAGTTTTGTTGAAAACAATAAACTTTCAAGAATTCAAAAATTGATAATATTTTTTATTTGTATAGTCAAAATCTACTACCAATGGCTATCTTTTCTTTCATCATTTGCAATCCACCATTGGCATCAAATATTTCAAAAACCACAAGGTAGTAGCCTATACGAACCTGTCTCCCATTTTCATCAGTACCATCCCAGGTGAAGAAACCATTGGACCCTAAAAACTCATTCTGTGCAATGATTTTAATTTCTCTTCCCTGCACATCCATAATTCGCATCGTTCCGACATTTCCGGCAGCTGTAAAGTCATAGGTTATGGTTGCAAAGTCATTAGTACCCGAACCATCCGGTATGATCACTTTTGGGCTAATGGTTAACTCACCTCTTGATTTTTCAATACCCGGACGCGATTGAGAGTTTTCATATCCAGGTGTGGCAAAACCGACCGATGCCACAGCAGACTTCCAATTATCGGTGTTGTCTGTGTTTTCAAAAGGAGAGACCCGCTCCAGCGATATTCCATCCACATCATCTAAAAGTGGCGAATGAAGTGTTTCATTGTAGGCAAACAGGTCAATGATATCATTTGAGCTGTCGAGTAAAACCGCAATACCTTCTTCATTAGGATAAGACGGAATGTCAACTTCTAAAAATCGACCTACCTTACCCAACGGATATTGCTCAATCAAAACGATGTTATCTTCAGTTAATACCAGATAATCATTTGGAGCTAACACCAGGTCTGAATTTGTAATCTCTCTTTGGGTTTTAAGTGTTAGTGAATCATCTTGCTCAAATTCAGCATTGGTTAGTTTCCAACCCTTTAGATTAATGTATTTCTGACTAACATTATATACCTCCACAAAATCCTCACCTCCACTTCTGGGGTTAAATAAAATTTCATTAATCACTAAATCAAGACCCTCTGCTTTTTCGATTACCCCAAATGTTGCTTTATTCCAATCGGAATCAATCGCATTGCCAGAACAATCTCTTATGTCATTAACCGTAACCTCATAGGCCGTTTCTGGTAAGAATTGGTCATTTGTTTTTACAATTATATCAGTTATAGAGCTGGTAAAAATTACTTCTGCAATGCTCACATTAGGCTCAATGTTTATTGCTATACCAGCTAAGTTGGTTGTATCCAACTTTTCGTTAAATTTCAATATCAGACTATCGGTGGTCAGCGCCACGGCTTGTAACAATTGAGGGGAAGTAAGGTCAGGGTTTTGAGCATAAACGGAGTTCTCATCACCTGGAGTTCCACCCAAAGGCACATCTGCTGCAATCCAGTTTTCTTCTTCTCCACAAAGGTTCTCAGGGTCTATCAGCTCTAAAGTCCAGCCTCCCTCTTGTTTTGAGGAGCTCTTATACCAATCATCTTTATAAGCCACCTGATCGACCATAGTCCCAGTATTGTCATAAATGCTTAAAATATCTTCGCTATTGTTTAAGCTTGGCCAATCTGGTAAGCCAATAGTTTTGCCATATGGTTGATACAATAGCACTGCATCTGATGGGCAAAGGATGAGAAACTCACCTGGTAACAAAACCACTTTAGATATAACCGCCTGGGTAGCCTGATCTGAAAATGTCCAGTTTTCCAAATCAAATATTTTATCACTTCGATTATAAATCTCAACAAACTCCTCCTCTGGTAAGTCGTTTGGAGGAGACGGATCTGCAAAAATCTCGTTGATGACTAAATCCTTAAACTCTGGTGTAAGGCCTTGTACAAAAATAACTTCTGCCATTTCGGTAGTGGTCAATAAGTTTCCGCTACAATCACTCACATCAGTAACTCCAACGCTATACAATGTATTTACATCCAATGGTGTATTAAGTGTCAAACTAATTACATTGTCAACAGCCTCAACGGTGTCAAAACTCTTCCCCTGGTCAATCGAAAAATCAGAAACATCAACCGAAGCAGGGTCAATGATTTGATCAAATGTAATTTCAATGGCTATTTTACTCACTGCTATTACAGATTTAATAGCCGGTGGACTAGTATCAAAATTTAGGTCATAAATAGAGTTTACAGCTCCCGGTGTGCCTCCTTCACTAGCCACACTCGCTGACCAGTTTTCATTTTGCCCACAAAGGTTTTCCGGGTCAATCAATTCTAAAGACCAGCCTCCATTATCCTTGTCTTCATCATTATACCAGGTGTTAGAATAAGAAACACTATCAATTAAAACCCCATTGTTATCTTTCAAGCTAAGTTGGTCTCCAGAGTTATTTAGCGTTGGAAACGAGCTAACACCCAGCGTAGTGACATAAACAGAAAACGCTGATACATCTGAGGTTTTACACAAAATCACATACTCACCTGGAGACAAAAATTGTGAGGTCAAAGTAGATTCAGTTGTTGCATCTGAAAATGTCCAGTTTTCCAAATCGAAAGTAGTTGTGCTATTGTTGTATAGCTCGATAAACTCTGCGTTTGGCAAACCATTCTCATCATTTGGCGCAGCCATAATCTCGTTGATGATTATGTCTTTATAGTTCGCTGGTTGTTCTTCAAAATAAAAGAACTCTTCGACTTCCGTTGTCATTACATTGCCTGCCTGGTCTTCTACATTGGAGACTGAAATCTCATTGGTACTTGGGTTAGAAAACGCTGTAGCAAAACTCAGATGAACCAATCGACTATCAGAAGCATCTAAGGTCACAGTGGTAGGGTTACCGATGCCATTGTTTACAGTGTAATTAGAAATGTCTTCACTAGATGTAATTTCAACTTCTTCAGAGAAAAGTATGTCTAACTCATTAGAGGAAATAACATTCACTGAAGAAATAGATGGTGCAACAACATCAGTAAAGTCAACGGTAATATCATCGATGTAAAAGTCCTCGTTTCTTGTACTTGTGTGCGAAACTAAAAACCCAAAGTTATCACCCGTAGTAATTTCTGTATCTGTTACGGTACCAATTGTGCTAAAAGATGTTCCTCCATTTGGATCGGCTTCCAATGTCCACTCGCCTTCAAGTGATCTGGTAACCCTAATGTTAGCATCAATGCCGCTTGACACCGATGGGTTGGGATCTGCAATAAGTGGAGTGGCAGAAGTTGTTTTGTAAAAATCAATTCCATCATCTGAACCAGTTTCTCCCAGTTGGATATAATACCCTTGCGGGTTGTCTGTTAAGTCTGATTTATCACTTACTAAAAATATTGTTATACGATTAGAGCTACTTGGGCCACTTGTTAAATACCTGGCTTTAAATTCCCATTGCGTTAGACTAGCAGCAAAACCGTTTGTCCCTGCAGTTGAAAGCCAGATATCAGTACTGGCAGCCGGGCCGTTACTTTGTAACTCGTTAGTGGTTATGAGCCAGTCTGAACCTGCACCTGATTCGTTTGAACTTGTCCAGGCAGGATCAGTTGTGAAATCTCCATCACTAAAGTCTTCATTAATTTGAGCATCTGCAGCAACGGCAAATGCTACCATAAAAAGTATCGCTAAGAAGCACTTAATACGCAAAATCATAAATTATTAGTCTAAAGGCTTTACGACCAGATAACAAAAGTAGTATTTTTGCCCTCAACAGAGGAAAATAAGAATCAAATAGTTATGAAGCTAGCGGTAGTAGGAGCAACCGGACTGGTTGGCCAGGAAGTATTAGAGGTTTTAAATGAGCGTAATGTTGATTTTGATGAGCTCTTAATGGTAGCATCAGAAAGATCAGTAGGTAAAACCATCAATTTTAAGAATAAGGATTATACCATCATTGGTTTAGAAACAGCAATGGAAGCTAAGCCTGATATTGCCATTTTTTCTGCCGGCTCTGCCACTTCCATCGAATGGGCTCCTCGTTTTGCAGAAATGGGGTGTATTGTTATTGATAACTCTTCCGCCTGGCGCATGGATCCTTCTAAGAAGTTGGTTGTTCCGGAGATCAATGGTGAAATGCTTAGAATAGATGATCGAATCATTGCCAACCCTAATTGCTCAACCATCCAAATGGTATTGGCATTGGCCCCACTTCATAAAAAATACAAGCTCAAACGTATCGTGGTTTCTACCTATCAGTCGGTAACTGGTTCTGGAAAAGGCGCTGTAGATCAGTTGATGGGAGAACGCAGAAATGAGGAAACACAAAAAGTTTACCCACATAAAATAGACATGAATGTGCTGCCTCATATTGATGTTTTCATGGAAAATGGTTACACCAAAGAGGAGATGAAAATGGTAAATGAGACGAAGAAGATACTTTCTGACGACTCAATTGCTGTGACAGCAACCGCTGTTCGACTACCTGTAATGGGTGGTCACTCTGAATCCATCAATGTTGAGTTTCATAAAGACTTTGACCTGGATGAAGTGAGAAATATTTTATCTAATTCAGAAGGCATTGTACTGCAAGATGATGTAGCTAATAACGAGTACCCTATGCCGCTTAATGCGCACAAAAAAGACGATGTTTTTGTTGGTCGACTGCGTAGAGATGAATCACAGCCCAATACATTAAATATGTGGGTAGTTGCCGATAATCTCAGGAAAGGTGCTGCCACCAATGCGGTACAAATTGCAGAGTTTATGGCTAAAAACAACTTAGTTTTTTGATTGAAAAACTTTTAGCTAACGAAGTACAGCAATTCATTTTAGACAATGAACATACAGATCCTTTTGAACTGTCTCTAAAACATAAATCGTTATTCGGGCTGCCCACGCAAGTTATTGCTGATCAAATTACTGCTAGAAAAAAGGCTAAATCAAAGCTTCCTGAATGGTACCATACAAAGGGGGTTATTTATCCTCCATTACTATCTATGGAGCAATGCTCTTCAGAAAAAACGGCCATTCATAAAAGCAAAACTATCTCAGGCTCAAGTTTAATTGATCTTACCGGAGGCACTGGAGTAGATACATTTTACTTAAGTAAAGTTTTTAAAAAGGTTACCTACGTGGAACGGAATGAAGAATTGTGTGAAATAGCCAGGCACAACTTCAACGTACTAGGTGCAGCAAACATAACCGTTGTTCATGCAGACTCTGAAGAATTCATTAAGTCTTATGATAAAAAAGCAGACGCTATTTTTATAGATCCGGCTAGAAGAGACGACTCCAACAAAAAAGTCTTTATGTGGTCAGATTGTGAGCCAAATATAATTGGGCTTCTATCAAAGTTGTTAGGGGTGGCCAATCAGGTATTGATCAAGGCTTCACCATTGCTAGATCTTTCGGCTGGGTCAAAAGATTTGCATCATGTTAGTGCAACTCACGTTGTTGCTGTTAAAAATGAGTGTAAGGAACTTCTTTATCTACTTGATAAAAACAGTCAAACTAAAACCATAAAAACCTCTAATTACTCATCCGAAAATAATGTTGAATCCTTTGACTTCTCAGTAGAAGAAGAGCAATCGGCCAATGCAAATTATGCCGCCCCACAAGCCTTGTTGTATGAGCCAAATAGTTCCGTGCTAAAATCAGGGGCTTTCAAAATATTGTGTGATAGATTCGGTTTAAGTAAGCTTCATTTAAACTCACATTTGTACACTAGTCAGAAGTTCGTTGCCAATTTCCCGGGTAGATCATTTTTTATTAAGCAGGTGGTTAGATACAACAAGAAAGAATTGTTAAAACTTCTTCCCGATAAAAAAGCCAATATTACGGTTCGTAATTTTCCTGAAGATGTGGCCGCCATAAGAAAGAAAACGGGGATAAAAGCTGGTGGTAATATTTATCTTTTTGCCACTACAACCACAGGTGATCAAAAAGTAATTATTGTCTGTGAAAAGGCAAGATAAGTAGACAAGTATTTCAAAGTCATAAACAGACTTAAAAATAGCACCGCAGCCAGACCATAGACCTTAATAACCTTTTTACGATTCTGAGTGTCTTCCCACCAAAGCATAACCCAGGGTTTATACAATCCAATGATTATGCATAAGATACATGCAAAAGTAACCGCAAGGCTTATGTCTGCGTAAAACTCCATAGGTTCAAAAAAACTCAATATACACTATATTTCCATCAATTTGCAACCTGTATGAGCCATGTAAACAAAAGTGAGTTTCTTGTCATATTAAAATCAGAAATAAATGAAGCAAAGGAGTTTGCTTCTCATTTAATCGAGTTTGATGCAGAAATCCTTAATCAAAAACCGGCTGAAGGAAAATGGAGTGTTTTGGAGTGCTTTCAACACATGAACCTTTCAACTGAAGTTTACCTCGATCAGTTTTTAAAAATTCTGCCCACACAAAAGGCAGAAAAAGAGCTTACCCCAGTGAAGTTAGGTTGGGTGGCCAACTGGCTCATTAAATCTATGAAGCCAAAAGAAGAACAGATACGTTACAAAATGAAAACGCTCTCCCGGCTGAACCCAAACTCTGAATTGGGGAAATCTGTTTTAGAACGTTTCATATATATTTCTAATCAGCTATTAGAAATTGTTGAATCTGCAAAGAAACTCAATCTGAATGCTTTTAAAGTAACAAGTGCCATTGGTCCAATGCTTAAACTTAGGTTCGGTGAAGGACTAGGTTTTGTAGTGGCTCATAACGCTCGCCATATCTTGCAGGCAAAAAACACCCTAAAAAATACTCAGTCCATTAATGTCTAAGAATTGTGAATTAATGCTAGTGGCCTGTTTATCATATAACTATATTAAATATCAACTAAACCCACAGTATTATGAAGACTCAATTTAAGATTATTACAGCAGGCGCATTGACCTGTTGTCTGGTTGCATTCCTTATGGGCTTTACCTCAGACCGAGGTGCCAAAAGTAGTTTTGTAGAAACAACCATTCCTATGTGGCAAATGGCCAAAATGCATACGCTTGAAGTATTAGACGCTATGCCAGAAGACAAGTTTAGCTACAAGCCTACTGAGGTGAGCAAATCATTTGGCTCACAAATGGTGCATATTGGCTATACACTTAAATATTTCAAACACGGAATGATTGAAAATGACAGAATAGAGTATAAAGAGCCAGATGCTTCAACTATGAGTAAAGATGAAATTAGGGCACTTATTGAAGAAGGCTTTGATTCCTATATAGAAGCAGTAAACAAACTAAGCGATGAAGATTTAAGGGTAGAGCTTCCTTTTGGACCTGAAAAGAAAATCACTCGGGCACAATCGATCATCTTTGCGCATGATCATGTTACTAATCACAGAGCCAAGGCCAATTTATACATTCGTATGAATGAGATGGACCCCCCGGGTTATAAGTTTATTTAGTAGCCAATGATTTTTTGGTTGAAATAGCCGCATGTTCTCCTCCAGGGAGGAGATAAAGAGGAGGATGTTATTCAAAGTTATTTCAACCCAAAAATCACATGCTAAGAGTTGCCAATGACAGATGAATGGAAATCATTGTTATAGTCCTCATCCCAACCTTCTCCATGAGAAGGAGATTAAGAAATTTCCATTCATTTGACCCTCTTGATCTCATGGCAATCGGATCGCACATTTGGTTTTAATCAAGCTCAAACTTTTATAGCCGGTCCTCAAAAACAAAACCTTAAACCCCTGCGTTGCTTACGCAGGAGTTTTATTTTTTAATCCTCATGGTCTTATGATCAATTCAGTACCTTTGCAAACTCAAATATCAAATCATTTCATTGGAAGCAAGAGAACTTTTAAAGCTTTATAAATCAGACAGTATTATTCAGGCGATTGCTGAAGAAAGCAAATCAAATGAAGATAAAACCATACAAGTCAAAGGTCTTTCAGGTAGCATTGATGCACTTATTGTTGCATCGCTATATCAGATAAACCATCAAAATCACCTGATCGTATTACACGACAAAGAAGAGGCCGCCTACTTCTACAACGATCTTGAAAACCTGCTTCCAGGAAAGGAAATATTATTTTTTCCAACTTCTTATAAACGCCCATACGAATTTGAAGAAACGGAAAATGCCAATGTACTTATGCGTGCAGAAATCCTTAATAGGGTTAACCATAAGGCCTCTTCAGGTGAGCTAATTGTCACTTACCCTGAAGCGTTGACAGAAAAAGTGATCAACAAGAAGTCGTTGCTTAAGAACACTTTTACCGCTAAAGTGGGAGAACAGGTGGACATTGAATTTTTAGCTGAACTGCTTGAGTCTTACGATTTTGAAAAAGCTGATTTTGTTTATGAAGCGGGACAGTATGCGGTGAGAGGTGGAATAATTGATGTGTTTTCTTATGCACACGACCTGCCTTATCGTATAGAGTTATTTGGAAATGAAATTGATAGCATTAGAACTTTTGATCCAAACTCGCAGCTTTCAGTTGACACCGTTAAGGAAATAAATTTAATTCCGAATGTTCAGACCAAGCTAATTCATGAGCAACGCCAGGGATTTATTGACTTTTTGCCCAACAACACCAAGCTATGGTTCAAGGACTATCAGCAGACGCTTGATGTCATCGACAAATACTATGAAAAGGCCTCGGGGAGTTTTTCACAAATCCTGGCTGAGAGTGGCAACACAAAGGTGGTCCTTAACCCGGAAGATTTATTTGAAGTTTCATCATCATTCATTGATCAAATACAAACCTTGCAAAAAATTGAGTTTGGCAACCGGTTTTATTTAAGTACTGACATTACCTATCAATTAGAAGCCGAACCACAACCTTCGTTTAATAAGAATTTTGAGCTGTTGGTAAAAAATGTAAGCGAAAACCAGGACAAAGAGTTATTAACACTTATTGCATCGGATTCTCAACGCCAGCTCGAACGTTTACATAGCATTTTTGAAGAAATTGATCCGCATACTAGCTTTCAAGGTTTAAATATTAGTTTAAGACGTGGTTTTATAGACAAAACACTAAAAATTGCATGTTATACCGACCATCAGCTTTTCGAGCGTTTTCATAGATATAAAACTAAAGACAAGCACTCTAAATCAAAAGCGCTTACGCTAAAGGAGTTACGCACACTACAGCCAGGAGATTTTGTAACGCATATAGACTACGGGATTGGAAAGTTTGCCGGTCTCGAAAAACGTGAAGTCAATGGCAAAGAGCAGGAAGCTATCCGGTTGATTTACCGTGATGATGATTTGCTTTATGTGAGTATACATTCTATTCACAAAATTTCTAAGTACACTGGCAAGGAAGGCACGCCCCCCTCAATTAGTAAGCTCGGGTCTCAGGAGTGGGAGAACAAGAAAAAGAATGTTAAGAAGAAGGTCGCAGACATTGCCAAAGACCTGATCAACCTATACGCCAAAAGAAAACAGGCGCCTGGATACGCGTTCACGCAAGACAGTTATTTGCAAGCCGAATTGGAATCTTCTTTTGTCTATGAAGACACCCCTGATCAAGCTACAGCAACTGAAGCTGTAAAAGAAGATATGGAGCAACAGCACCCGATGGACCGACTCGTATGTGGTGATGTTGGGTTTGGAAAAACAGAAGTGGCCATCAGAGCGGCATTTAAAGCTGTAACAGATAGCAAACAAGTGGCTGTGCTGGTGCCCACCACTATTTTGGCCATGCAGCATTATCGCACTTTTAAGGAAAGACTACAAAACTTTCCTGTAGAGATAGAATATATCAACCGCTTTAAATCAACAAAGCAAATAAGAGAAACCCTCAAAAGGGTAAAAGAAGGTAAAACTGATATTCTAATCGGCACGCATAGAATTGTGAGTAAAGATGTTGACTTCAAAAACCTGGGCTTGATGGTGATTGATGAAGAGCAAAAGTTTGGTGTAAAAGTTAAAGAAAAGCTCAAAGAGCTACGTGTAAATGTAGATGCCCTTACTTTAACCGCCACACCAATACCTAGAACCCTGCATTTCTCTTTGATGGGTGCTCGTGACTTAAGCATCATTTCAACGCCCCCGCCCAACAGACAGCCTGTAACTACCGAGCTGCATACTTTCAATGAAGAAATTATGCGAGATGCTATTAGTTTTGAGCTCAGAAGAGGCGGCCAGGTGTTTTTTGTGCATAACCGCGTAAGAGATATTGAGGAGATCGGAAACATAATTATGCGGCTCGTACCGGATGCCCGTATTGGCATTGCACACGGTCAAATGGAAGGTAGTGTGTTGGAAAAAAGTATGATGAAATTCATCGAAGGCGAATATGATGTGTTGGTTTCAACTAACATAATTGAATCCGGCCTTGATATACCTAATGCCAACACCATTATTATCAATTCGGCCCACATGTTTGGTTTGTCTGATCTACACCAAATGAGAGGTCGAGTAGGTCGTAGCAATAAAAAGGCATTTTGTTATTTACTGACTCCACCGACCATCGGTCTTTCGTCAGACGCAAGAAAGCGTTTGAGTACACTGGAAGAGTTTTCCGATCTTGGCGATGGCTTTAAAGTAGCCATGAGAGACTTAGATATAAGAGGGGCAGGAAATTTATTAGGTGCTGAACAAAGCGGATTTATCTCAGACCTGGGATTTGACATGTATCACAAGATACTTGACGAGGCTGTACAAGAGCTTAAGGAAACTGAGTTTAAGGATTTGTTTGTGAAAGAGCTTGCTGAAACGAGCAAGGTATTAGTGCAAGACTGTAATGTAGAAACAGATCTCGAGGTGATTATTCCTGACGATTACGTTGGCAACATTTCAGAAAGACTAAGTCTCTATGCCAAGTTGGATAACCTGAAAGAAGAAGAAAAGCTCGAAGAGTTCAAGGCTAGCATGATAGATCGGTTTGGCCCAATGCCTGATTCGGTAAAGGAACTTATCGAAACCGTAAGGCTACGTTGGATGGCAGAAAAACTTGGCTTTGAGAAAGTGAGCTTAAAGAATGAAAAAATGAAATGCTATTTCGTGACTTCTGATAATGAGGCTTATTTCAAATCAGAGATATTTGGGGGTATACTCGCATTCGTACAAACACACCCAAGAAAGTGTAGACTAAAGGAGTTAAAGAATAAATTGTTATTGGTTGTTGATGAAGTACTTTCCGTTGCTGAGGCAAAAACAGTAATGACCCAACTTAACCAAAAAGAACTCTTAGACGCTTAATAATGATATACTCACTTCATTGAGGTAAGGCTCTAGCTCATCAGCATTTGTAAATGCATGAATCGCTTTTACTTTGCCCTCATAAGGTGCGTAACACACTTCTACAAAAAAGTCTCCCATGCTGTAGAGGTAGTATTTGTTATCAAGCTCTATTCGGTAGACCAGATAGTCTGCGAAAATGGTGATAAAATCACATTGCTTGTCGAATGGTAGGATCTGGAAGTCGTTAATTGAAATCATCATAAGCCAACATTTTTCTAGTTATGTTGGCAAAACCGTACCAAACGCAAAAAACGCCCCGAAGGCGTTTTTACAAGAATATTAGTCCCAATTCTGTACTAATTTTAAACTTATGTTCCCAAATCGGGAAAGGTTAAAAACTCATAAGTTCCTTAAATCTTTGGGTTTGTCTGCGAGATACGTCCACTTCGTGGCCACCTTTCATATATATTTTTATACTTCCGCTAAACCAGGGCTCTATTCTCTCCACCCATTTGAGGTTAATCATTTGCTGTCTGTTGGCTCTAAAAAAGGTTTTTGTATCGAGCCGGCTTTCTAAATAATTCAACGTACGAGGAATCATGGGTTTATGATCATCGAAGTATAGCTTGGTGTAATTTCCATCGACTTCAAATAGTCTCACATTAGACAGTTGTACAAACCAGCATTTCTCTCCGTCTTTTACAAAAACCTGGTCCTGATCTGTCATTCTATCCTCTGACGATTCGCTTTTAGCAATTTGTCGCTCCGAAACTTTATCAATGGCTCCGACTAGCCGATCAAGTTGTACCGGTTTTTGTAGATAGTCAAGTGCATTGTATTCAAAAGCTTTTAAAGCGTATTCATCATAGGCTGTAGTAAATATAACCTCAGGTATATATTCCAACTCTTCCAGCAACTCAAAGCCATTTTTACCAGGCATCTGAATGTCAAGAAAAACCAGGTCGGGCTTTTCTGTTTCAATTTTTTCCTTAGCCTCCATGGCATTGGCAGCCTCTCCAATAATATTCACGTTATCGAGATCTTTTAATAATCTCTTCAGTTCATTTCTTGCCAGTCTTGAATCATCTACAACTATCGCCTTCATATAATTAATGCGTTAAGGGTATTTTAAAACTTGCAGAAACATGCTCTGCATCAACATTCTTTATTGTAAGATCAGAAAGCTTTCCAAATAAAAGCTTTAACCTATCAGAAGCATTTTTTAATCCTATGCCTGTGCTATCGCTAGTTTCTTTCAGTTGTCCGGTATTAATCACCTCAACCATCAGCGCATTATTATCTAAAAACGACCTGACACTAATGTCTCCTCCCTGCGGTAGATCGGCAATACCATGTTTGATAGCATTTTCTACCAAAAGCTGTACTGCCATGGGCGGAATCTGCATATCCAGGGTTTCAGGTTTTATTTCTAGTTTATACCGGAGTCGATCTTCAAACTGAATTGACTCCAGGTTTAAATAGTTCTGGACAATCTCCAATTCGTCTTCCAGCTTAACTCGTTCTCGGTTATTGAACTGCACCGAGTAACGTAACAATCCTGATAGGTGCGTGATCATGTCACGTGCTTTCTCAGGATTTTCGACCACCAAAGATCTTATATTATTTAAGCTATTAAATATAAAGTGAGGATTAATCTGCGACTTCAAAGCTATAAGTTCTGCATCTTTCACAGCTACTTCCAGCTTCCATTTCTCTACTTCTGTCTTTTTAAAATTGAAGAAAAATTGAAAAACAAAATAGATAAGAGACCAACACATAATCGTGACCGAAAGGTTGAAAACCATGAGTAGCACAATAAATGGTGTCAGCTCTTTACCCGCGTCTACCGCAAAAAAGGTGTGGTTAATCGGTAGAGTGATAGCATTCCAGATAATTCCTAAAATCAAAGAAGCCAGCAAAGCACGAATAGCTAGCTTAAAGATACCGTAATTAAGCCATTGGTTTTTTATAACATACCAACGGTAAAAATGAGTAAGCAAAAGGCCTGAAACAGACACTGTAAAATAACCAGCAAATAATTGCCAAGCATAGCCGGCAATGTTTCCTGCAATAAATGTGTAAGTAACATAAAACAACCCCCAGCCTACAAATTGTAGTGTCCAGTAGAGTTTTGTTTTATTTATGCTTTCTGACTTAATCATTCGAGTTAAAACAAGTGTTATAACATCAATAATAATTGATAAGTACACAACCTAAATGCAATAATCAGCATGCGGTAATTTATACATGCTAAATGGTAACTTAAACTTCTAAAAAATTAGCGCCTCTGTAAAATAAACTAACAAATAGACAGTTACAATACCCTACTTAAACTGGGTCTTTTGGTCAGAAGGTAGGTTGCTTTATCATTATTATTGAGTAAAATTTCAAATTTTGTATAAAAAATATCAAATAGAAATGTTATTTTGCCTCGATATAACTTGTTAAGCATAAGTATATATCACTATATTAGTGAGTGCATTTACATTTTTTAATTAATTAAACAGGTATGAATAGAACTGCGAGCTTTATTAAAAGTGCTTTTTTGGTTGTCAGTGGTTCGGCATTTTTATGGTCATGTGGGCTACTTGGCGGTGGCGGAGGAAGACCAACCAGCGTGCATCCGGGGGCAATGAGTACTGCTACCGGTCTGCTTTATAATGATGAAGATAACAATGGCTTCATGGTAAACCCATACAGTGGTCAGCCAGAAGGTCCTAACCTCGTATTTATTGAAGGTGGGCGAGCTGTAGTTGGATCATATGAAGAAGACGTATTAAATAGAAGAGATAATATAGAAAGAACTGTTTCTGTAGCATCTTTTTATATGGATGAAACAGAAATAGCCAATATTCACTGGCTAGAGTACTTACATTACTTAAACATTTCAGATTCTTCAAGAGAAGTATATATGGCTGCACTTCCTGACACAACCGTGTGGGAATCAAGACTGGCATATAACGACCCTTATGTAGATCATTATTTGAGATACCCAGGATTTAGATATTTCCCAGTGGTGGGTGTAAGTTGGGCACAAGCCAATAACTATTCTGAGTGGAGAACTACTGCGGTGAATCAAAAACTTTTAGAAGACTCTGGTCAGGAGCTTCCTGAAACTTCAGGTGGTAGAATTCCGCTTGAGTCAGGTGTTGTGCTTCCAAACTACAGGCTTCCTACGGAGTCTGAGTGGGAATATGCAGCCACAGCGCTTATTGGTACTCAGTGGTTAGATGAAAATCAAACACACCAAAGAATCTATCCTTGGGATGGTCATGCATTACGTAATCCTTACGGTAAGGAAATGGGTTACTTCCTGGCTAACTTTAAAAGAGGCCGTGGTGACTATGCGGGTATTGCTGGAAAGCTGAATGACGGTGCATTGATTACATCATACATTTATGAGTTCCCACCTAACGACTTTGGTCTTTACAATATGGCCGGTAATGTGAGTGAGTGGGTACTTGATGTGTACAGACCACTTTCTTTCCAGGATTTTGATGACCTTAACCCTATCAGGAGAGATGGTTATCTGGACGAAACAACAAATGTTGCTACTGGTGAACAGTATTACAATAGTGATAGAGAAAACAACCCTGAAGGATTTACTTCATTAATTACTGATCAGGCAAGAGTTTACAAAGGTGGTTCTTGGAAAGACGTTGCTTACTGGATGTCTCCAGGCACAAGAAGATACTTAGATCAAGATTCTTCTACTGCTACTATCGGCTTTAGATGTGCGATGATCAGAGCAGGATCTAACTACTAACAGAAAAAAATTACTAAATAGAGAGCCACCCAAATGGGTGGCTTTTTTTATGCTCTCAATAGTAGAACTAAGCCAGCAACAGCTAAGATTAAACACAGTGGAGAATAAAAAATAGTATCGAGCCACGCAAAGTCTGTTGAAGTGATGGACTTAAAGAATCCGACATATTTAAAATCTCCTATGGCTCGCAGCAAAAAGATCAATGGAATTACCCAAGACCCAACTGATAGTAACCAGCCCTGAAGTGTTAAGGGTAGAATATCTGCCCGGGTTAAATAAAAAAGCCCAAACAAAGTCAGCCCCAGTCCAACAACAGCACTTTCCCAGGGTGCCGGGTTTAATACATAATTGCCTGCTTCACTCTTAGGTAAGGCATTCTTAAAACCCCATGTACTGCCCAGAGCCCAACTAAAATGAATAAGGGCTAGCAAGGTAAAAATACTTACTAGCCCAATTGAAATGTAAAATCGCATCATAATGCAAGACGATTAGTTATCATTTTTTATTATAAAGCGATTTCCCCGCCTCATAATACTTATCACCCTCTATCCAAAATGGGGTTTCATCGGCATTCGCAATATTCCGACATGACAACACATAGGCACTGAAAAACTTATGAAGGTATTCATAATCTAAATTATCCGGATTATCAGCAGGCTGATGATAATACTTAAACACTTCAGCATCAAAAGCAGTAAAGCCCAGACTAAAAGTTGGTGCTGGTATTCCTTTCTTCGCAAAATGTACGTTATCAGACCTGTCAAAAAGATTTTGCTCCGGTGCCGGGTCATCAATAGCTGTGATGCCAAATGCGCTAGCTGCAGTTTTTATATGATCAGAAGCTGTCGTCCGTTCGAGACCAACAATTGTAGCCTTTGAAGTATCGTTATAAGAAGCATTGTCACTATTGAAGCAATAAACCATTTGCTCTAAAGGAATCAAGGGGTTTTCAACATAATATTTGCTGCCTAACAATCCTTTTTCTTCCGCAGTGAATAATATAAATAGTGCAGATCGTTTAGTCGGATATTTTGCAATATTTTCGGCTGCACTTAGTACAGTTACTGTTCCAACTGCATTGTCTCTTGCACCATTATATATACTATCCCCTTCAGCGTTTGGAGCACCTACGCCAACATGATCATAATGCGCTGAATATATTACGAATTCATCCTTTAGCTCAGGGTCGGTACCCTCTACCATACCCACTACATTGTGAGAAACCACTACTTCATTTTTTCCTCCTGAGAGCATTAATTCTGCACTCTTTGCATTGGACAATGCAGCTTCATTGGTATTAATCCAAACATGAGATATATCTTTTTCTAAAGATTTATTATCTGCAGCTGCCAAGGTGACTAAAGATCTGCTGTTATAGTGTTTGACATTTTGCCAATATTCAGCCTCGAAACTATGAAACTCAACCAATGCCAACGCTCCTTTTTCCTCAGCGAGTTTTAACTTTTGATTGCCGAGCCTATATAAATCACGCGAATTTGTATTATCAGCTGCTCCTGCTTTTGCCAATAAAATATTGCCCTTATAGTCAACTCCTTTTTTGTAGTCTTCCTCCAATCCGTAACCTATGAAAATCACTTTTGCTTCTTTATTGAGATTGGTTCTCGTATGACAAATTGCGTTATCATACTTTTTACCATCAAGTGCTATTGATACTTCATTGGCATTTAAGAATTTCCTTAGAGCAACCGGTTGATAATATCCTTCTTTTGCACCCTCAACTGACTGAACACCATATCTGCGAAGTGTTGTACCGAGATATTTGGCGGCAATATCAGCTCCTGGCTCACCAGCCTCCCGTCCTCTCAGCTCATCAGAGGCTAAAAAATATATATGACCTTCAATGGTAGATTTTTTCACTGTTTCTTCCACTTTAGCTTGGTCATCTTGGGCAAAAGCAACCATACTGAGAAGAACACATAAAATGCTATTGATAATTTTCATCGTTATGTTTATTAGTTGTTGAATTCCTGAAAGTAGTACAATATTAGTTATCGATCAATTATCTGGCGGCTGCAATTGCCGCTACTCCAACAGATTTGGCCTCAGAATCCTGAACTGCTAGTACACAAGCCTCCAATGTGGAGCCGGTAGTGATTACATCATCAACAATAAGAACAGACTTGGATTCAATTGTTTCTATATCTATAACTTCAAAAATGTTCTCCACATTTTCCCAGCGCTTGATCCTGCTTTTTCTTGTTTGTGTTGAAGTTTTTTTAACTCGTGTTAAAGCATTAACACAAGGTATATTTAGGCTTTTTGACAGGCCAAGTGCAAATTGTTCACTTTGGTTGTAGCCCCTTCTTCTTAGTTTTGACTTATGTAACGGTACAGGTACAATCACATCAAAATGATTATCAAAGCCATATTCGACTAATTCTTGTCCATACAACTCACCTATAAGTACTCCTATCTCTGGCTTACCACCATATTTCAATTGATGCAAAAGGTTTTGAATTTTTCCTTTTCGCTCAAAATAATAATAAGCCATGGCGTGTGCTATCTGTACCTTGCCATAAAATTTGGTTGAGATATTATTAGGATGTTCCTTATGGCTCTCCGTTTTAGGTAATTCATATTGGCAGCTTATGCATATATGCTTTTCTTTATTACCCAACGCACCCTTGCATGCTTCGCAATATCTCGGAAAGAACAGTGAAATGAAATCTGTGAGCATTTATTTATTAGATATATTTGCCAATAATTTAAACTCTACTTAAGAATGAATATTGTCGAAGAATTTAACGACTACAGAGGCAAAATGAACGAAAAAATTTTGTCAGATAATAACAAAGTCTTAAAAAGAATTTTTAATCTGGACACTAACGCCTTTTCTGAGGGCGCTGTTGATGTAAAAACAAAGGAGTTATTGGGATTAGCCTGCTCAATGGTACTAAGATGCGATGATTGCGTGAAATATCATCTTGGTAAATGCCACGAACTGGGTTTTAAGAAAGATGAGGTTTTTGAAGTATTTGCCATAGCAAACCTGATAGGAGGCACAATTGTAATACCTCATTTGCGCAGAGCCGTGGAATATTGGGATGCTCTTGAAGACGGTAAGGGATGATTAAAAAAGATCTCGAATTAGCGAGGGCCTGGGCAGCATTAATGTCACGATTGGCAAAAGTCATTGGCAAAAGGCCAAAAGACCTGAATGGCGTGCTTTTTTTAATAGGTGTTCAGGAGCTGGGTAAAGGTCGAAAGTCTTTTTCTAAAGAAGAGAAGCAAGATTTAATTCACATTGGTATTTGCAAAGTACTAAGTCTCTCCGGGTTTTATGAACTAGAAGGATTGGACGAACAAGGGTGGCCACATTGGAAACTTGTAAAAAAACTGCCTCATTTCGATCTACTGGAGCAGGAAAAGTTGCTAAAAATGCATGTAATAGAATATTTTGAGGTTGAAAACCCATTGGATTGAACTCCATTGGGTTTATTTTGTTTTGTTTCCATTCAGATGGCAAGTATCTTAGTTATCTATGGTGAACTCTAGCTTACACATATTCGTATTAGTAAGTAATTAAAGTATCAATCCATGCATGAGTAAAGACACTCACGATATAGCAACCAGAATTAATGCTTTTAAAAAGAAGTATTATGTCAGCCTAATGCTGAAAGGTATCATTATTTCTTTAGGTGTTTTACTTTCTGTATTTCTAGTGGTAAATACATTAGAGTATTCCTTTCGGTTTGGCAGTATAGCCAGGGCATCACTATTGTTCTTATTTATTGGAACGGGTGTTTATTGTTTGTCTAAATATGTGATGCTGCCATTATATAAATTAGTAAAGCATGGCATGGATGACGAAGAAGCAGCCAAGAAAATTGGTAGCTTTTTCCCGCAGGTCAGTGATCGATTACTTAATATCATTCAACTTCAAAAATCAGACTATTCAAGTAATGACCTTAAAGCGGCAAGTATTCAACAAAAAGCCGCTACGGTTAGCACTTTCGAATTTGCACAGGCAATCAGATTTTCTGAAAACAAACGCTACCTTAAATACCTTTTCGTACCTCTACTGATAATTTTAGCAGCGTTGCTGATTAGTCCTTCAATGTTTAAGACTAGTACTGAACGTATTGTAAAGTTTAATAAAGAGTTTGTTCCGCTGGCTCCATTTTCATTTGAAGTAGACAACTCAAGTTTACTGGCCTTTAAAAATGAAGACTTTACATTAAGTCTATCATTACAAGGAGACGCCATACCTCAAAATGCCTATTTCATTGATGGTTCGCGAAAAATTAAAATGATACCTAATCAGGCTGGTACTTTTAACTTTACTTTCAAAAAAATACAACAGTCAAAAAATATCAAGTTTCAGGCTGCGGGATTTACTTCAACTACACATCGCATCGAAGTCGTGAACCGACCTGACTTAAGAAACTTTAATATATATCTCAACTACCCGAATTACTTAGGAAAGAAAAACGAAACCTTGAGTAATGTAGGCAACTTACAAATACCGGAAGGAACGCAGGTAAAATGGCAACTCAGTACACTTGATGTAAATGAAGCAGCTATGAGTTTTACCAAAAATTCTGAACAACATAATCTTCAATCAACTGATAATCAATTATTTAAGTTTGATAAAAGAATTTTTGAATCTGACTTTTACAGCATTTTACTTAAGAATCAGTACAGCAACAATAAAGAAGAAATTCGGTATAAAATAGATGTACTCAAAGATGAGTTTCCTCAGATCAACGTAAATATTTATCAAGACACATTACTTTATAGCTACATCGCTTTAGGTGGCGATATCACCGATGACTATGGTCTGAGAAAATTGGTACTCAACTATGAGGTGGTTTCTAAAAACAACAAAATATCTGCAGTCAAACAAATTCCTATAACTATTAATAAAGGTCAGTCTGCACAACGGTACTATTATCAATGGATGCTTGATTCTATTGGTATCGTCAATGGAAATAGTATTAATTATTGGTTGCAGGTTTGGGACAATGATGGAGTAAATGGAAGCAAGTCTTCTAAAACGGGTGTTTATAAGTTCAAAATTCCTTCAAAAGAGGAAGTCAAACAGGACATAGAGAAGAAAACCAATAAAACGGAAACCAACATAGACAAGCGTTTGGAAGAAGCCCAAGAGCTCAAAGAAAAAATTGATGAAGCAGAGAAAAAACTGAAAGGTAAAAAAGAGCTCAATTGGCAAGATGAAAATCTTCTCAAAGACATTATTAAAAAGAAGCAAGAATTAAACGAAGCCATTGAAGAGTTGAAGAAGCAAAACGAACAACTCAACACAAAACGTGAAAGGTTTAATGATCAAGATGAGCAGATCAAAGAAAAAGTAAAGCAACTACAAGAACTTATGGATGAGCTGCTCGATGAAGAAACCAAAAAGTTGTATGAAGAATTAAAAAAATTATTAGAGGAGCAGAAAGACCTGGATGAAATTCAGGATGTACTCAATAAGATGAACAAGAAAGAAAATAATCTTGAGAAGGAGTTGGAACGAACACTCGAACTTTTCAAGAGAATGAAATTTGAACATGAACTTAATGAGGCCATTGAAGAATTAAAGGATCAAACCAACGATCAGGAACGGCTTATGCGTGAAACAGAGCCGAGGGTAGGTGAGGAAGAAGAAAAATCTGACACGCAGCAGCAACAAGAAGAGAAAACTCGATCAGATAATAATGATATTAATAATAAATCCTCTGAGAATTTAACAAAAGAACAGGAAGAATTACAAGAACGGTTTGAAGAATTCGAAGAGAAATTAGATGACCTGAAAAAGCAGAACCAAGAGTTAAAGAATCCGAAATCTTTGCCCGATACTGGCGAAAAGCAAGAAGAAATTAAACAAAGTCAGCAAGACAGTAAAGAGCAACTCCAAAACAACCGGAGAAAACAATCTCGGCAATCTCAGCAAAACGCAAAGCAGAAAATGAAAGAAATGTCTGAGCAGTTGCAGCAAATGCAGAGCAGTATGCAAATGCAAATGATGCAACAGAACCTTGACAACCTCAGAGATATTGTTCATAATTTAATCAAGCTTTCTTTCGATCAGGAAGATCTTATGAATGAATTTGCCCAGGTAAAACAGAGCGATCCAAGATTTATAGAGCTAGCTCAAAAACAACTTAAGCTAAAAGACGATGCCAAGATTGTAGAAGATAGTTTGATGAGTTTATCAAAGAAAGTATTTCAAATCGCCTCATTTGTTACTCGGGAAGTTACTGCCATGAACGATCATATGGATAAAAGTGTAGAAGCCATTAGGGAAAGGAAAAAGCCAAAGGCAGTATCTGAGCAGCAGTTTGCCATGACTTCAATGAATAATCTCGCACTGCTACTTGATGATGTACTTCAACAAATGATGCAGGCAATGGGTGACGCACAAGGTCAGGGTCAAGAGCCTAGCAAAGATGGCCAGATGCAACTCAGTGAATTACAGCAGCAATTGAATCAACAAATTGAAGGTTTGAAGAAGAGTGGCAAAGACGGTCGTGAGTTGTCTGAGGAATTAGCAAAACTTGCTGCCCAACAAGAACGTATAAGAAAGGCCCTCGAGGGTATGCAGGAGAAAATGGGCGAGGGAGAAAATGGTCAGATACCCGGACAAGGTCTACCGGAAAAAATGGAAGAAACCGAATCTGATTTGGTAAACAAACAAATCACAGAAGAGACAATAAAACGACAGAAGGAGATTCTTACCAGGTTATTACAGGCAGAAGACGCTATGCGCGAAAGAGACCTTGATGAAGAAAGAAAGGGCGAGACAGCCAAAGATTATCAAAAGGCTCTACCTAAAGCATTTGAAGAATACTTTAAATTAAAAGAAAAGGAAATAGAATTATTAAAAACAGTGCCTCCTAAACTCTATCCTTATTATAAGAAAGAGGTAAATGATTACTTTAAAAGATTAGAAAACGCTCCGAACAATTAATCAGAATGAACAAAATTCAAATTCAAATACCTTCGTTGCCGGAAAACATCCGGATGATTGAGAGCTTCATTGATAACGCCAAGGAAAAATTTCAGTTAGAAGATGATATCTATGGCAATATAATGATAGCTGTTACCGAAGCGGTAAACAACGCCATCAAGCATGGTAATAAAAACGACAAGTCAAAGAATGTGTCGTTGTGTCTGATGTTAGAGGAGACACAAATAAGATTTGAAATCCGAGATGTGGGCAATGGTTTCGACTACCAAAACCTGCCTGACCCAACGGCACCAGAAAATCTAGAGAAGCCTGGTGGTCGTGGTATCTTTCTCATGAAGAATTTATCGGATGAAGTAAGCTTCAAAGAAGAAGGCAAGGTTGTAGAGCTAAACTTCTATATCAATTAATGGCTGAGATCAATTTCTTTCAGGAAGATATATCATACCAAATTGAAGAGGAAGAAACACTGAAGGCGTGGGTAAAAAAGGTAATAACCAATGAAGGTTTTTCACCTGGAGAAGTAAATTATATACTTTGTTCAGACGAGTATCTGCACAAAATTAACCAGGAATATCTCGATCATGACACCTTCACAGACATTGTGACGTTTGATATGTCAGAGGATAAAGAAGAAATATCAGCCGATATCTTTATAAGCATAGACCGCATAAAGGAGAATGCCGTAATCCTGAAGACAAAGGAGCAAGACGAACTACACCGAGTACTCATTCACGGTATCTTACATTTGATAGGATTCAATGACGGCACACCTGATGAAAAATCTATCATGCGAAAAAAAGAAGAAGCTTGCTTATCTTTGCGGTAAATTACGGAACGTTTCAATTATCACTAGTGTTCCACGTGGAACATTTTCTATTTATAGACCGGAGTAATTTTTATTGACGATGACATGTTCCACGTGGAACATCTAATAAATACAAGTGTATGTTTAATGAGTATGATGTAGTAGTAGTAGGAGCAGGACATGCAGGATGCGAAGCAGCACATGCGGCTGCCACTATGGGTTCTAAAGTATTGGTGATTACCATGAACATGAACACCATTGCTCAGATGTCTTGTAATCCCGCCATGGGCGGTGTGGCTAAAGGGCAGATCGTTCGAGAAATAGATGCTATTGGTGGTAAATCGGGGATCGTAGCTGATAAGTCGATGATACAATTTCGTATGCTTAATATGTCTAAAGGGCCCGCTATGTGGAGTCCTCGTACCCAGAATGACAGAATGATGTTTGCCGATGAGTGGAGACTAACACTGGAAAGAAACCCCAATGTAGACTTTTGGCAAGAAATGGTGACCGGAATAACCGTGTCTAATAACAAGGTGACCGGTGTGACTACTGGAATGGGTCTTGAAATTAAAGCAAAATCTGTCGTCCTTACCAATGGTACTTTTCTAAATGGTATCATTCATATAGGGGAGAAGCAGTTTGGTGGGGGAAGAACCGGTGAACGTGCAGCCAAAGGCATTACAGAACAATTAGTAGATCTTGGCTTCGAGTCTGGTAGGATGAAAACAGGTACACCACCAAGGGTAGATGGACGCTCATTGGACTATACAAAAATGGAAGAGCAGAAGGGAGATGACGTTCCTGGAAAGTTTTCGTTTACAGATACTAAGCAATTAACAGAGCAAAGAAGCTGTCACATCACTTATACAAACCCTGAAGTACATGAGGTGCTTGAATCAGGCTTTGATAAATCTCCTATGTTTAATGGCAGAATAAGAGGTATAGGACCTCGATATTGTCCATCCATAGAAGATAAGATAAACAGGTTTGCGGAGCGTGACAGACATCAAATCTTTGTAGAGCCGGAAGGTTGGAATACTGTAGAGATATATGTCAATGGTTTTTCTACGTCATTACCTGAAGACATTCAGCACAAAGCACTGAGACTCATACCTGGGTTTGAACAAGCTAAAATGTTTAGACCGGGCTATGCCATCGAATACGACTACTTCCCGCCTACACAGCTCAAGTTAACTTTGGAAACCAAGTTGGTAGAAAACCTCTATTTTGCAGGTCAGATTAATGGCACTACAGGTTATGAAGAAGCAGCGTGTCAAGGATTAATGGCTGGTATTAATGCACATAATAAAGTTTCTGACAAGGCACAGTTTACCCTAAAAAGATCGGAAGCTTACATCGGAGTGCTCATCGATGACCTTATCAATAAAGGTACTGAAGAGCCTTACCGCATGTTTACGTCTCGCGCTGAGTTTAGAATCTTGTTAAGACAAGACAATGCTGATTTACGTCTTACACAGATTGGTCATTCACTTGGTCTCGCCTCAGACGACATGTTGGATAAAATGCTTGACAAGAAAAATGACGTTAGCCGTATTATCAATGATCTTCAGCAAAAACGAGTAGAGCCTGATATCAATGAATCTCTTAACGATCTAAATACTGCTACCATTAATCAGAAGCTTCCCGTTCTTGGTCTTCTTAAAAGACCAGAACTAAGTATTTTTAATCTAAAAAATTTGAATCAGGAACTGAATGAATATCTCACAAAGTATGATGAGCATATTCTTCAGCAAGCAGAAATACAGGTAAAGTATGATAGTTACATTAAAAAAGAATATGAACTAGCTGAAAAAATGGAGCAGCTTGACAGCAAAAAGATTCGAGACCAATTTGATTATGATGAGGTTAAGGCCTTATCAGCCGAAGCACGCGAAAAACTTAAAAGGATAAAGCCACAAACAATTGGTCAGGCCTCCAGAATCAGTGGGGTATCGCCTGCGGATATTTCAATTCTCATGGTTTACTTATCGAAATAACATGTTTGAAAAACTAGATCAATGCCCGCTTTGTAACAGCGGGCATTTTCATAATTATATTATCTGTAAAGATCACACGGTATCTCAAGAAGACTTTGCTATTGTTAAATGTGACAAATGTGATTTTCTATTCACCAACCCCAGACCTTCTTCAACTTCATTAGATTCCTACTACGAGTCAAAAGACTATGTATCACATCAAAATAAAAGCAATAATATAACAAACCTCATATATCGCTTTGCCAGAAAGTTTACACTTAAAGGCAAACTCAAACTTATTAATAGCTTTAATTTACAAAACAAACAATTACTTGACGTTGGCTGCGGAACGGGTCACTTTATCAATCTTTGTAAATCTAAAGGGTGGCATGTAGATGGTGTAGAGCCCAACGAAACTGCTCGAAATATTGCCAGGTCAAATCATACACATGTAGTTGAGCAACTCAGTGAACTGGAAAATAATGCTTATGATGTAATTACCATGTGGCATGTTCTGGAGCATATTCCTGATATCAACGAATATCTTAAAACTATTCACAGCCTATTAAATAAGACTGGCAGATTTATTGTAGCAGTTCCTAACATATCTTCTTATGATGCCAGCTATTATAAAGACAAATGGGCTGCCTATGATGTGCCAAGACATTTATATCATTTTAGTCAGCAAACAATGGCCGCTATGATGAAAAAGCATGGGTTTAAAGTCATTGCCACAAAGCCAATGAAATTAGATGCTTTCTATGTTTCTTTACTAAGTGAAAAATATAAACAACCCGGAGTAGGTAATTACATTAAATCAATCATAAAAGGCTCTATATCAAATAGTTACGCTCGTAGGCATCAAAATAATTATTCAAGTCTCATTTATATAATCCGTAAGCAATAATGCGTAATACACTGTTTATCAGTTACTTATTAATAATACTTATTGGTTCTACTAATTGTGCAAACCAAAGACCTCCTACAGGTGGTGAAAAGGATGAGGATCCTCCAGAGCTCATATCATCTACACCAGCTAATGGAACCCTTAATTTCAAAGGCAAGGAAATTGAGCTACAATTTAATGAGGCCATTAAGCTCAACAGTGCTAAAGAACAGATAATTGTGACTCCCAGGTTATTACAAGAATATGAAATTAAATATAGAAAAGACAAGGTTATCATTTCTCTTGAGGCACCTCTATCCGATAGTACCACATATACCTTTAATTTTAGGGAATCCATTCAGGATTTAAATGAAGGTAATCCTGCTGAGAATTTAAAATTAGCGTTTAGTACAGGAAATTATCTGGATTCTTTACAAATCACAGGTAACACCAAGAGTATTCTTACTAATAAAGTAATAAAAGATGTTACTGTGTCTCTGTATCCAGTTGGTGACACACTTAACCCTTTTGAGCACCCACCTCTTTATTTTACTAAGTCAAATGGTAAAGGAGATTTTCAGTTTGATAACCTTAAAAACGGTAATTATTTTATTGTAGCTGTTAAGGACAAAAATAAAAACTTGTACATCGATGCTAAAAATGAAATGTATGGTTTTTTATCTGATACTCTATTTCTTAGTCAAAATATAGATTCACTGAGTATTCCTCTTCAGCAATTGGATAACAGACCTCTTGAAACTATATCTGCCAGACAATCAGGTACTATATTTCAAATAAAATTAAATAAATACGTCTCTGACTATAATCTATATATTGAAGATTCTATACCCCTACTACACAATTTTAGTAATTCAGAACATAAAGAAATTCAAGTTTTTAATAATGGATTTGATGCAGACAGCTTATTAACCATCATTGAAGCATATGATACTACCTACTCCCAAATTAGAGATACCCTGTTTCTTAAGTTTGAACCAACGAACCGTAGTCCACAAAAATTTCAATCGCAACTTAATATAAATCATGTTGTGCCAACTAATGGTATCGTGAGCGGTCAGATCACTTTTAACAAACCTATAGCTCAATACAACTACGATAGTATGTACATCTATCTAGATTCATTAAATCAACTTTACTTAGACTCTTCACAAATTACTTTCAATAAATTCAATGATAGGCTGGATTTTAGTTATACACTTGATCCTTCATTATTTGAAGAAAAAACTGATTCTACAAGCAATTCTTCTGTACAAACAAAATCACCTACAACCGAAAGAGCTCAAAAATCTCTTCAATCAGATACAACCAATACTTTAGCTGGCCAGGATAGTACCCAAACCAAGACAAATAAAAGTAAATCTAAAAAGGACGTTAAGCCCTATATCGTATTTGAGAAAAATACATTCTTTAGTGCAGAGCAAGACACTAGTAAAAGAATTAAAGACAATTTAGAATTTAAAAAACTCTCAACATTTGCAACGCTTCTGGTTGAAGTTCAACCTTCAGCCGATCAAAAGTTTATCGTTCAGCTTTTAAATAAAAATGATGAGGTGGTACGTGAAGTGGTCAATGAGCGTGTATTCAGTTTTAAACAATTGGTTCCAGGTGATTATAGGATTAGAACTATCATAGACACTAACGGAAACGGACGATGGGATCCAGGTTCATTTGACAACCGTACTATGCCAGAACCTGTTATTTTCTTTACAAATAGCGAAAAACAAGAGACAATTACTTTGCGTGCTAACTGGGAAGTAGGTCCAAATATTATTCAATTTTGATGTGGACAAACTGTTATTATGTGTGGATACAGTGCTGTCCAATTGTTAACAATGTGGTAGGTTGTAAAAACATTCAAATTGTCTGTTGATCACTCAGTCAAACTTCACTTTTGTCAACAAGTCATCAACGTCATGCTTGAAATATTTTTTATCCACAGAAAATTTCTAAGATGTTTATAAATAAGATATTCATCTAATGATCAATACTTTAATAAATAATTCTAAGTGGATAAACTGTGAAAAGAGATTCAATCCATCAACAAATAATAAAAGCAAATAATTAATTAAAACTTTTTCCACATATCCACACGTTAATAGATAATAATAGTTTTTATATATATATAATATTTATATTAATAGGGTGTGTATAGTGTGAATATCTATTTATGAAAAAATTCCTTTTCGCATTTTTTTTATTTTTAACAACCTCGGTTTTTGCACAACAAAATCAAGATGTTCAATTGGCGAATGAATACTATGGTCAGGGAGAATATGATAAGGCCAAGAACCTCTACGATGAGCTCGCTAATAATTTAGAAAATATTCCTCTTATACATAACAATTACTTTTTTCTCTTGATGGAATTGGATGAATACGATCAAGCGGAAAAATACATTAAGCGCCTCATTAAAAAACAACCTGCAAATCTTTACTACCACCTGGATCTAGGTCTTTTATTTTTAAATGAAGGTAATCGAGATAAGGCAGACCAGTACTTTAAAGATTTTATTAACGAGATAAAAACGGATAACTACCGCGCTAGAATTACGGCCGATTATTTTGTAAACAAGCAGTTGACCAACTATGCAATATTTACATTTCAACAAGCGAGAAATGCCATGGGTAATCCGTACATCTATTCTCTTGAAATGGCTAATATTTATCGCATCATGAATGAAAAGGATTTGATGGTTGAAGAATATTTGAACTATGTCAGCCAAAACCCTTCAAACCTCAATTATGTTAAAAATACCCTTCAAAATTTATTAGCGAAACCAGAGGAGCTGGCCAGCCTTGAAGATTTGTTACTCAATAAAATTCAGGAAAGCCCTAACAGTGAAATTTATGGCGAGCTACTAATTTGGGTGAATTTGCAACAGAAAAATTTTTATGGTGCTTTCGTTCAGGCGCGAGCTATCGATAGAAGACTGCAGACTGAGGGCAGTCGGAGTATTAACATTGGTTTGATTGCGCTCGACAATGATGATTATAATATTGCAATAAAAATATTCACCTATGTGATCAAAGAATATCCGGGTACGTATAACTACATCCTTGCTAAAATGTATTTGATAAGATCTTACGAGAAAAGAGTAAGAAACACCTACCCTGTAGATGAAAGAGAAATCAGAAACCTTATCAACGACTACAATATTTTTATAGAAGAACTGGGTATCACAAGAAATACACTTGAAGCCTTGAGAAATAAAGCCTTGCTACACGCATTCTATTTAGATGAGAAAGATTCGGCCATACATATTCTGACTAAAATCATCGAAACCCCAAGAGCTAACCCAGATATCAAAGCCAAGTCAAAACTAGATCTTGGTGATATTTATCTGCTCATAGAAGAACCTTGGGAATCTACTTTGCTCTACTCCCAGGTGGAAAAATCGCATAAAGAAGAATACCTTGGTTACGAAGCAAAACTTAAAAACGCCAAACTCTCTTATTACAAAGGTGAATTTCAACTTGCTCAAGAGCACCTTGATATTTTAAAAGAAGCTACCACAAGGGAGATATCAAATGATGCCATGGCACTGAGTATATTGATTAAAGATAATGTGGCTCTTGACAGTTCTGAAACAGCCATGCGGAATTATGCAAAAATTGAACTCATGCTTTTTCAGAATAAAACCGAAGAAGCGCTGGCTGAAATTCATACTATGAAAGCCAAATACGATGGCCACAGCCTTACAGATGAGCTGCTTTGGCTCGAAGCTGATATTCAAATGAAAAAAGGTAACTTCGAAGAGTCTGTAGGACTTTTTCAACAAATAGTTACTAATTACGATTATGACATCTGGAGTGATGACGCGTATTTCATGATGGGTGAGCTCAATGAGCGCTATTTAAAGAATAATGAAAAAGCGATGGAAATTTACAGAGACTTTCTCACTAAATATCCGGGCAGTGTTTATGTAGCAGAAGCGCGTAAAAGGTTTAGAAAACTAAGAGGTGATTTTGAAGAGGAAGAACCAGAAATTCTAAATTAGCAAATCAACTTATCAGCAGAATTCTTATCAGTAATAAATCGATTATATAAAATCTTTTTCATTAATTTGATTCCCAAGCCTAAAATAGACCTATGGAAATCACACGGATTTTTGATACACTTCAAGTACAATTAGAAAACAACCCATTAGAAGTTTGCCTCGCAGCTAAAGAAGATGGTAAATGGAAAACGTATAGTACAGAAGAGGTATTAGAAATTATAAACCAATTAAGCCTGGGTCTCCTCAAAATGGGTGTTAATCCTGGGGACAAAGTGGGCTTGGTTTCTTTCAACAGACCGGAGTGGGTGTTTGTAGATTTTGCTATTTCTCAAATTGGTGCTATTAACGTACCGATGTATCCAAACTCAACCCCGGAAGACTATAACTTTATCATCAACGATGCGGAGATAAAGCTGGTTTTCACTGGAAATGGTGATATTACCAAAAAAATTGAGGAAGCCACACAATCATTTGAAGACAAACCACAAATATTTTGTTTAGACAATATTGAAGGGAAATCTTACTGGAAAGATATACTGCACCAGGGAGATTATTCTGAAATAGAGCCGTATCGAAAAGAAATTAAGCAAGAACAACTGGCAACTATTATCTATACCTCGGGTACTACTGGCAACCCAAAGGGAGTCATGCTTTCGCATACAAATATTATCAGTAACTCTGGTGCTGTAAAAAATGCTTTTCCACATGTGTCAAAAAATAGCCGCACATTAAGCTTCCTACCGCTTTGCCATATTTTTGAGCGTACCGCATTGTACACTTACATGCAAATGGGGGTTTCCATTTATTACGCTGAAAGTCTCGAAACAATAGCAGATAATTTGAAAGAAGTAAAACCGCATTTTTTTGCTACGGTACCAAGACTGCTTGAGAAAGTGTATGAGAAAATAGTGACCAAAGGCTATGAACTAACGGGAGTAAAAAAACAACTCTTTTTCTGGTCGCTTAATCTGGGCTTAAAATATGAGCTCAATAAAGATCAAGGCTTTTTGTACAGGTTCAAACTTGGCATTGCTAACAAATTGATTTTCTCAAAATGGAGAGAAGCATTGGGTGGTGAAATAGAGTTCATTGTTTCCGGGGCAGCTGCTTTGCAACCCAGGATCGCTCAGGTATTTTGGGCTGCACAAATTAAAGTGTTAGAGGCCTACGGCCTAACAGAAACTTCACCGGGCGTGAGTTTCACCAGAGAAGAACCAGAAAATGCTCGTATAGGCTGTGTCGGATTACTGCTTGACCATATAGAGGTAAAAATAGCTGATGATGGCGAAATTTTGGTGAAAGGACCCAACGTAATGATGGGCTATTACAACCGGCCGGATGCTACTGCCGAAGTAATTGATGCAGACGGTTGGTTCCATACGGGCGATGTGGGTAAAATGGTAGAAGGTAGGTTTTTAAAAATAACAGACAGGAAGAAGGAAATATTTAAAACATCTGGTGGTAAATACATTGCGCCACAAATGATCGAAAACAAATTCAAAGAATCCCTCCTGATTGAGCAACTTGCCGTTGTAGGTGAAAATCAAAAATATCCTGCAGCTCTAATAGTACCTTCTTTTGATGGAATACGAGAATGGTGTAGTCAAAAACAAATTGCATACTCAAGTGATGAAGAAATGATCACAAATGAACGAGTATTAAATAAAATTCAGAAAGAGATAGATAGTCTAAACGAGAATTTTGCGCAATATGAAAAGATCAAAAAATTTCGATTGTTGCCAAAAGCATGGACAATAGATGATGGAGAACTCACCCCTACATTAAAGCTTAAACGCAAAGCGATATATCAGAAATATGAGAAGGAAATAGATGAGCTCTTTTTATAAAATTTCATTTTAGTCGTAATACCGCTCATCAAGTTAATACTATTGCAGTAAGAATCGGATTTGATATTAATCTGAAGTTGTCTATCCTAGAGGTTATATAAATCCTTTTTATGAATCTCAGGACACTTATTTTGGTTGCATCATTACTATTCTTGTTTTTGCAACCTTATGCTCAGCACCCCGAGCGTAAATCTATCCCTTTCGATAGTCTACACAAAGCACTTACTAATGCACAAACCAAAAAGGAACAAATAGATGCATACCTGACATTAGGAGCAGCACTTTCGGCAGGAAGAATGAGTGATAGCCTGTTTTTCTACGCAGAAAAGATCGACACCACAGATCTTTATGGCTTAGCAGGCCGGCAATACCTCAAAGGGCTAGCTCACTATCGCAAAATGCAGTTTCAAGAAGCAACTGCTGAGCTCGAGGCTGCCTCAAAAACGCTAAAACTTCAAAACGAGAAAAGTTACCTGCAAGCTATGCAGACGTTGGGCATTGCGTATTCGCGCATGCGTGAGCCAGAAAAAGCCAAACTAACTTTTGAGACAATGCTTGATTTTATCGGAGATAAACCTGCTCCCTTTAAAAGAAGCATTTATGGTAATCTTGGCATGGCATATCGCGATCTGGGCGACTACAACAAGGCGATGTTATATTTTGAAAAATGTATTGAAGAGCGTCCGGATGATGTTTTTTCGGTAGTGAATAGCTACATGAACATGGCGACTATGTTCGGTCGTCTAGAAATGTATGACGAGGCAATAGCCACTATGATGAAAATAGATACCACAAAAATAAAGAATATGGTGGTTTATGTGGCCTATAATAACAACCTTGGCGAGTACCACTTTCGAAATGAGAATTATGAATGGGCTAAAAAATACCTCAAAAGGGGCAGCGATTTAGCTAAAGAAATGAAACAGCCTCATCTTAATGTAAAGCCGAACATCTATTTATCAAAAATTTATACAGCATCCGGACTGTTTGATTTAGCCGAAGAAAGATTAGCGGAAGGATTTAAAGCCAGTAGAAAACAGCCACACCCACCGGCACAAATTGATATTAATCTGGCAGCGTCCGAATACTATTTGACTCAAGAAAATACGGACTCGACCATTTACTATGCTAACACTGCAATACGAACTGCTGAATTAGGGAAAGCCAAACAACAACTGAAAAATGTCTATCAAATATTGGCGCAAGCTTATGAACAAAAAGGCCTTATTGATGAAGCGAACATCTTTTATAAAAAACACGCATCATTCACAGACAGCATTGAGGAGGTTGGTCGACTCAAAACCATTGCTACCGCCCGAGCCAGATATGAAGTTGCAAAAAAAGAAGTGGCGTTGTTAAAAAGTAATGAGCAAAAATCCTTTTTTGAAGGACTTTCAATAAAGTTTGGCATAGCTGCACTTGTACTTGTAATCGGCTGTATATTTTTATACAAACTATTTTTTTCTGAAAAGAAAACTAGTGCGCTCCGAGAAGAAGAGATAGAATCGCTCAACAAAAAATTGGAAAAGAATAATACCATTACTGAGAAAATTGTTGAAACAACACCCCGATTACTGCTTAAAAGTAAAGCTGTAATAGATCTCTCAGAACTCATGTATATAAAATCAGACGGACCGTACCTGGAGTTTTATCTGGTGAGTCGAGCCAACCCTGAAGTCGATCGCAATACTTTAAAGGCTGTGATAGAAGACTTACCGAAAGACCAGTTTGTACAGGTTCACCGATCATATATTGTAAACATCAATTTTGTAAGGTCAATTTTTGCTACTAAGCTAATGCTCACAACCGGAGATGACATTAATATATCGCGAAGCTTTAAAGCCAATATCGAAAAAGTATTGATCAAACCCGTGATCTCCTAACTACTCAAATAACCACACAGTCCAAAAAAGTACAATACCGTTTATATCACAGATTACGGTATTTATGACAATCACATTGTCATTCATGTCAGGTATCATGTCACTCATGACAAATTTTTGGTTAACCATTATTAGTGAGCTTAATTGGAGCATCATTCAATAATCATTAGTCCATATGAACAACCCACTGACCAAAAGAGAATTGCAAATTGTTGAACTCCTGGCCGATGGTCTCAATGCAAAAGATATTTCAGAGCGTCTGCATATTTCTGTAGAGACTGTACACAGCCATAAGAAAAACATGCTTTTTAAAAGCGACAGTAAAAATAGTGTAATGCTCGTGGCGCAGTGCATAAAAAATGGACTGATCTAATTTGTAACCTAACTCACAACATCATGAAAAAAATTTTTTTACCTATTCTCTCTGTGGTATTTCTTTTAAGCACATTTACATTTATTGGCTGTGTCGAAGAGGAAGAAGATCCACCGGTAGAAGTCAATGAATTTTCTATCGCACCATCAACTACCAATGGCCGCACCAATAACTACTTAGGCTGTATTGAAATTAGTTCCAGGTCAGTTGATATTAGCACCTGGGATCATGGTCAGATAGATGGAGACATCATTTCATTGATAGCCAATGGTCAGACTATACTGAGTAATCATGAACTTGACGGGCCATCTAATACGAAGAACTTTTCGCACACGTTTGATGCCAATGGTTTCAACTATTTGGTATTATATGCACACAACGAAGGAGACATTAGTCCAAATACGGCTACTATTTCATTAAACGGCCAGGACTTTGTGCTCGAATCAAACTTGTCGACCAATGGGTATGTAGATATTGTTGTTACCGGCTTTGGAGTGGAGTGCTCTAGTGGTGGTTTTGCTGGTGGTGGATCTGGTGGCGGTGGCAGCGGATCAGGCGGCAATGGTTCTATAGTATTCTGGACTGCCCAGGACTGGGAATGTGGTAACATTACCGTAGAGTTAGAAAACGTAGGAACAGGTACCATCAGTCAGTACTATAGCAGCTCCCCCGATTGTGGTGCTTCTGGAAATGCCAACTTTTCAGGATTAGATGCCGGCAGCTACACGTTTACAGCTTCATGCCCAGATTATAGCTGGGGGTCAACATTTACACTAGACGACAATGTCTGCTTAAAATTTGAATTGCAATAAATATAAAGAGCCATGTTTAAAGTACATGGTTCTTACTCTTTTACTCAGTTATTTCCCCATTTCTGTTCTTAAAGTTTTGTTAATGAATACATAATAATTCTTATTAATATATTCTTTAAACCAGTCTTAGGTTTGTATTAAATCTACATTTATGAAGAACTGGTTTTTAAAATTGCGGATGCGCCTCAAGCTGCTCCTTGCCTTTGGGTCAATACTGGTGATGTCTGTGTTGCTCACAGCAGTTGGTATTACGGCCATTAGGAAAATTATAAGCTACAACAAGCTTTCTGAAAGAATACAAAGCATAAATGTTTCGACCTTGGATATGTCACGCTATATCCAGGAGTTTGCCGATCGGGGTTACAAACAAAAAGACTTTTTGGTGGATGGAAATAGTCGGTGGCTCTCAGAGTACAAAGCAGAACGCACTGCACTGTTTGCGCAGCTTGATACTTTAAAAACACATACATTTTTTAGCAATTCAGCCTCTAAAAATCAGTATGCGCAACTGTTACAAGCACTCATGCAATATGACGATCACGTACAAGATATAATCAAACTGTATGAAGAAAGAGGCTTTAAAGACTACGGAGTAGAAGGTCAGCTTAGAGCTGCAATTCATGATGTTGAAGATGCTGACTTCCCTTTTAATGAGGCCACAATGCTTACCTTAAGAAGGCATGAAAAAGATTTTTTCTTAAGAAAAGACCTCAAGTACCTTGAGCGCTTTAATAGTACAATTAATGTTTTTCAAAATCAAATTGATACTGTCTCGGGTGCTTCACTCACACGTGAGAAAATCCTTGCAAATATTAGTAATTACAAATCAAAATTTAATCATATCGTTGATCTTGAACAATGGATTGGACTCGACATACACAGTGGAAAGTTAGGAGAGATTAATAATACGTTTAATGAAATAGATCAATTGTTAAGTGCTTTGACAGCTGAAATTACTACCAAAAACAAACGAGTTGTTGAACGCTCAATGCTTTTACTGCCAGGCCTTTTGGTTTTTCAAATTATAATAGGATTTGTTTTGATAGTATTCTATGCTAACCTTTTAACAAAAGCGATTAAAGAAATTAAATCAGCATTAGTCTCCTTATCTAAAGGATCGTTTCCGAATCAATTGATTATTCGTACTAAAGACGAAGTATCTGAAGCAAAACACGCTCTAAACCAACTGGTGGATAGAATAAAAGCAGCGGTTAAATTTTCGACTGATTTGGGTAAGGGTAACTTAAAAATAGATTATGACAAGAGGTTTAATGATGATGTACTATCGACAGCTATAATCGCCATGAAAGATCAGCTGGTAGCTGCTGATGAAAAACAAAAAGCAATAAACTGGTCAAATGAAGGCATGGCCAAATTTTCTGAAATTCTCAAAAACGAATCTGATAATATTTATGTGCTGGGTGATGATATTATCAGACAATTGGTACAATCTCTTGAAGCAAATCAAGGAGCACTTTATTTAATCGATCAATCAGGCAGTCAGCTTGAACGAATAGCCACTTATGCTTACGCGAAAAAGAAATTTGTCGATCACATCGTGCAACTTGGACAAGGGTTGGTTGGGCAATGCGTTTTAGAAAAGGCCCATATACACGTTACGGACGTCCCTCAAGGCTTTGTAAAAATTACTTCTGGCTTAGGTGAGTCAACCGCCAGCAACATATTGGTTGTTCCATTGATTATACGCGATGAAGTAATGGGTGTTTTAGAGCTCGCATCATTTGAAGTGTTTACAAAACTCAAGATAGATTTTGTAGTTAAAGTAAGCGAAAGTATTGCTAATATATTGTCTAATAAAAAATCAGCAGAAAGTACAAGTAGGCTTTTAAGAGAGGCACAGGATAAAGCTGAAATGCTGAAGGCTCAGGAGGAAGAACTGAGACAAAACTCAGAAGAATTACAGGCCACTCAAGAGGAGATGGAGAGATTGCGGAAAGAGATGGACAAATATATTTCTCATCTAGAGGCTACGGTTGAAAGCAAAAACAATGAAAACAAGAAACTCATAGTTTTATTGGAAGAAAACGATGTGAGTAAGGAGTTATTAAAAGAATTCGTTCCAAATTAAGTGATACCTGATGATTCACGTACATCAGGTATCAACAATTTTATCATTCGCTTCTCAAGGAATCAACAGGATTACTGACGGCTGCCTTCATGGCCTGATACCCTACAGTGATCCATGCTATGGTAAATGCAATAATGCCAGCCAAAAGATAAATTTCAATGCCGATATTTATTTTATAAGAGTAAGCTTCTAGCCACTGATTTATTCCCCACCACGCCAGTGGTGTTGCCAATAAAAACGCAATTACAATTAGTTTTGAAAATTCTTTCGACAGCATAAATACTATGCCTTTTACTGAAGCGCCCATTACTTTTCTTATACCAATTTCTTTAGTACGCTGCTCTGCCATGAATGATGCCAGGGCAAACAGACCGAGACAGCCAATGAAAATAGCTAGTCCGGCAAAAATGGTAAAGACTTCAGCAAGCCGTTTTTCGTCTTCATACATTTCATTAAAGGCGGTGTCCATAAACCTGTAGTTAAAAGGAAGTTCAGGCTCAAACTTTTTCCACAAACCCTCAACAGCAGCAATAGACTTTGAAAAGTCTGTAGAGGTCAACCTTGCAGAAATTAAACCACTGCTGCGATTAAGTCTTAATCCAAGGTTTCCAATGGGTAGCCTCATAGACTCGTAATGAAAATCACTAACCACTCCAATGACTCGGTATACTACGGTTACATTTGGATCCGCACCCCCATCAGGACTCAAGCCAAATGTCTGAATAATATTATTTTCTTCAAGACTTAGATTATACGCCTTAAATGCGGTTTCATTGAGAATGACTGCATTGGAGTCTGAAGCCAAATCTTTACTAAAATCTCGTCCTTCGACTAGCTCAATTCCCATGGTTTTGAGGTAGTCGTGGTCTACACTCCAAAACTGCATATTCACAAGGTTGTCTTCCGTAGGTTCTTTCCCCTCTTTCCAAAAAGTCTGATCAGATCGGCCATACCCGCTTACCGGCACAAAACCTGATACAGTCGCTGACTTTACATCACTTAATTTTAGCAGCTCTTCTTTGAAAGGCTCCAGATTATCTCTCAACATATAGGCATCATTAATGAGCAGCACTTGCTCTTTTTGATAGCCCAATTTTTTATTTTGAATGTAGGAAAGCTGTTTATAAATGGTGGCCGTGCCAATGAGCAAAACAATACTTATAAAAAATTGAAACACAACCAGCCCGCTACGCACTAACCCGCTCTTGCTGCCTAAAGACAACTTGCCTTTAAGCACATTTACAGGCTTGAAAGAACTTAGAAAGAAAGCCGGATAGACTCCTGCCATCAGGCCAACGAATAAGGCACTTCCAAACAGTATCAAATAAAACATCGGACTGTCAAATGGAATGGTAAGAGCTTTATTGGCCAACTGGTTGAAAAACGGTAGACTAAGAGCCAGGAGTAAGATACTCACAATAAAAGCTATAAAGCTGAGTAGTATAGACTCCGTTAAAAATTGGCGAATTAGATGAGACTTATAAGACCCAAGCACTTTTCGTACACCCACCTCTTTGGCTCTGTTAGCTGACCGTGCCGTGGATAAATTCATAAAATTGATACAGGCTATAACCAATATAAACCCTGCAATAATTAAAAATAAATAGACGTAGGTAATGTCACCTGATGCTCCAATATCAAAAGTGAAATCAGATTTTAGATATACATCAGTAATGGGCTGCACCGTAAAATACATATAGTTCCCAGCAGCCTTAAAATCTTCAAAAGAGTGGCCGGTAAATTCTTGAACCTGTGGAGACATGTGTGCATCCGCCATGTAATTGATTTTGTCTTCAATTTCTTTGGCAGACACACCACCTTGTACTTTAAAGTAGGTATAGAAGTTGTTGCTTAGCCAGCCATTGCTTTTGCTTCTCTGCATATCAAGCATGGACATGATAAAATCAAAGTCAAGGTGAGAATTATCAGGGATGTCTTCAAATACAGCAGTTACGTGATACTCCTGATTGCCGTCTAAGATCAATTGTTCTCCTGCTACATCTATTCTATCAAAATATTTTTCTGCCATACTCTTACTTATGGCAATGGTCATGGACTTTGTTAATGCCTGATCTGCATCACCACTTAATACTTCCAGTCCTAGTAGGTTAAATACGCCCGGATCAGCGAAAATTAAGGCACTTTCTTTAGTTGATTCGATCATATCGGTTGTTTTTACAAGGTATGATCCCCAAGATCGAAAGCGTACCGCATTTTCAATTTCAGGTAATTCATTTAGCAGTGCTGGACCTAATGGAGCAGGTGCAGTGGCGAAATGAAATTGGTTATCACCATACTTGCCATGCCTGTTGGTGCGATAAATCTGTTCGCTATCTTCCCAAAATTTATCATGGCTCAATTCGTCTACTACAAAAAAGGCGATAACCAGACAGCAAGTGACACTTACCGCTAAACCAGTAATATTTATAAGTGAATAGAACTTATGCTTCGAAAGGTTTCGAAGTGCTATTTTGAAATAGTTACGTATCATGAGCTTGGTGTTGTAATTAGATGAATAGATTGTTTGAGTTTGTAGTTGTTGTAATTCTTTGTTTGAACCAAAAGAGGCTCTCACATTTTCGTAAGCTTCAATAAACCGTTGACCATCGGCCATTTTTGCTTCTACCAAAGTGCATATATGATCTACTAATTCATCTCCCAGGTCATCATCTACTATGCCTCGATAATTGAGATCATTTATAATATAGTTGATATGTTCTTCAGTGAGTGTCACCCAAACTGAGGTTTGATTTGCAATACATTAAACATGGTAGAAATAAAGGCTTCAAAATCTTCAATGCGTTTTATCACAGAAGATTGACCTTGAACAGTAAGCGTATAATATTTTCTTACTCGCTTGCCCATACTTATTTTTTCTGTAGTCAAAAGTCCTGCGGCTTCTAACTTATGCAGCGTTGGGTAGAGCGCACCTTCAGTTAAAACAAGAGATCCTTGTGACAGGTCTTTCACTTTTTGAGTGATCTCATACCCATACATTCTTCCGTTATCGGCAAGTAGTTTGAGAATAATAGTTTGTAAAGTGCCTTTAAGTAGTTCAGGGCTATGCATAATTCTTCAATACATTAGAGTCTTAGGTAATACGAACTATGGTATCATTAGGTTACATCTTATTAAAATTTTGTAAATTGTCTTATTCCCAATCTTTTCGTTTGCAAGAACGAAAATTTCAAAAATAGTATGCATGCATAACAAATTTTTGTATATTTGTTATTAGCAAGGGCGATATACCACACTGAGTCCAAGAAATACTATGAAAAGGGAAGAAACCATTGATCATCACATTAAGTCTGCCTGGCATGCCATCTCTCGCATGTATAATCAGCAGGCGGTAAAAGTTGACATTACTACGTCTATTGGTTTTGTTCTTCTCAATATTAGCTCTAAAGAAGGTACACCTGCGACTAAGATTGCTCCACTCATGGGCCTTGAGGCGAGAAGCCTTACACGTGTATTAAAAAACATGGAAGAAAAAGGCCTGATCTGCCGAAAGCCAGATGAAAACGATGGAAGATCGGTAAGGATATTTCTCACAGACTTGGGTAAGGAAAAAAAAGAAGTTTCAAGAGTCACGGTGTTGGCTTTTAATGAGACGGTTAGAAAATCCATTGACCCTGAAAAACTCAAAGTGTTCTTTGAAGTGATTGAGGAGGTAAATAAAATAATTGAAAGTAATAATATTTATAAATAGAAAATAACCAACTAAAATGACCAAACGAATTAACAAAGTAGCGGTATTAGGTTCTGGAATCATGGGCTCCAGGATTGCTTGCCACTTCGCCAATATTGGTGTAAATGTGCTGTTGTTAGACATCGTTCCCCGTGAGTTGACAGACGATGAGAAGAAAAAGGGTTTGACCATGGAAGATAAAGCGGTGAGAAACCGCATTGTCAACCAGGCCTTTGACTCAGCGGTGAAATCTAAGCCGGCTCCGTTATACAACAAAAAGTTTGCAAACAGGGTTACGCTTGGAAACTTCGAGGATGACATGTCCCAAATCAAGGACTGTGATTGGACGATCGAGGTGGTAGTTGAAAATCTTGATATCAAGAAAAAAGTTTTTGATCAGGTTGAACAGCATAGAAAAGAAGGTACGCTCATTACATCTAACACATCTGGTATTCCAATCCATTTGATGCTCGATGGTAGAAGTGAAGACTTCCAGAAAAATTTCTGCGGAACACACTTTTTCAACCCGCCAAGGTATTTGAAGTTGTTGGAGATTATACCAACGCCTAAGACTGACCCTGAAATCGTTGATTTCCTGATGAACTATGGAGATCTCTACTTGGGCAAAACCACAGTGCTTTGTAAAGATACCCCGGCATTTATTGCCAACCGTGTTGGTATCTATGCGATACTTAAAGTGATTGAGTCTATGCAGAAGTTTGGACTTAATGTAGATGAAGTAGATAAACTAACCGGCCCTGTTATTGGTAGACCTAAGTCGGCAACATTCAGAACTTCTGATGTCGTTGGTTTAGACACATTAATAAAAGTAGCCAATAACCTGTACGAAAGCCTACCGGATGATGAAGGTAGAGAAACTTTCAATCTCCCGGATGTTGTAGGTAAGCTGGAAGAAAACAAGTGGTTAGGAGACAAAACGGGTCAGGGCTTCTACAAGAAAACAAAAGACGAAAAAGGCAAAACTCAAATTCTTACACTCGACCTTGAGTCATTAGAGTATAAGCCTAAATCTCGCCCTAAGTTTGGAACGCTTGAGGCTACTAAGCCGATTGAAAACCTTAAAGAAAGATTTAAGCCATTATTAGCAGGCAAAGACAAGGCAGGTGAATTTTACAGAGATTCATTTTTTGCATTGTTTAAGTATGTAACCAATCGCATTCCAGAAATTGCTGATGAGCTGTATAAGATTGACGATGCAGTTTGTGCAGGATTTGGCTGGGAAGTAGGGCCATTCGAAACATGGGACGCTGTTGGTATAAAGAAGACAGTTGAGAAAATGGAAGAGATGGGCTATAAGCCTAATCAATGGGTGTACGACATGCTTGACGCAGGTATCGAATCATTCTATACAGCCAAAGATGGCGTAAGGCATTACTATGACATTGAGTCTAAGTCTTATAAGGCTGTACCTGGTGAAGAGGAGTATATCATACTCGACAATATCAGAGAAAATAAAGTAGTGTGGAGCAATTCCGGAGCTACCATATTCGACTTAGGAGATGGAGTACTCAATGTAGAGTTCCATACTAAAATGAATACACTCGGTGGAGAAGTTGTTGAAGGAATCAACAAAGCCATCGACATGGCTGAGAAAGATTACAAAGGTCTTGTTATTGGTAACCAGGGAGCTCAATTCTCTGCGGGAGCCAACCTTGGTATGGTATTTATGTATGCTATCGAGCAGGAGTATGACGAGATCGATTTTATGATTCGTCATTTCCAAAATACAATGATGCGCGTACGCTACTCAAGTGTACCGGTTGTGGTTGCACCACACGGTCTTACTTTAGGTGGTGGTTGTGAAATGTCTATGCATGCCGATGTGATACAAGCCGCAGCTGAAACATATATCGGTCTTGTCGAAGTAGGTGTTGGCCTTATCCCAGGTGGTGGAGGTACTAAAGAACTTACCAAGAGAATTTCAGATCGTTTTGAAAGCGGAGATGTAGAACTCAACGCATTACAAAATGCGTTTATGAATATAGCGACTGCTAAAGTGGCTACTTCTGCACACGAGGCAATGGACATGAACATTATAAGATCTGTCGATAGAATTTCTATCAATAAAGACAGACAAATTGCGGATGCCAAAGCCACAGTACTTGAGTTAGCCGATGCAGGATATACCAAACCAATTCAGGCTACCAATATTCGAGTGCAGGGTAAAACAGGTATGGCACTTGTAATGGCCGGAGTGAATGGTATGAAGATGGGTAATTATGCTTCAGCGCATGATGCCAAGATTGCCGAGAAGATCGGATATGTAATGTGTGGTGGAGATCTTTCTTACCCACAGGAAGTTTCGGAGCAATACTTATTGGATTTAGAAAGGGAGGCGTTCCTATCACTTACAGGTGAGAAGAAGACACTCGAGAGAATTCAATCGATATTGACTACAGGTAAACCGCTTAGAAATTAGATGATAGATGTTAGAGAATAGATTTTAGATAGTCTTAATACTAACAACTTAATACTAACAACTCAAAAAATTATGAACGCATATATAGTAAAAGGATATAGAACAGCAGTTGGTAAAGCCAACAAAGGCGGATTTAGATTTACTCGCCCTGATAATCTGGCAGCTGATGTAATCAAACACCTTGTATCGGAAGTCAAAGGGCTTGACCCCATGCGGGTAGACGACCTGATCGTAGGTAATGCTGTACAGGAAGCTGAACAAGGCATGCAAATGGGAAGAATGATTTCTTTGCTTGCCCTACCAAAAGAAGTTCCAGGCATGGTAATCAATAGGTACTGTGGCTCTGGTTTAGAAGCCATCAACATTGCTGCGGCAAGAATACACGCAGGTATGGCAGATTGTATAATTGCTGGAGGTACAGAGTCAATGTCATTGGTGCCTGTAATGGGTTATAAAACAGCTTTGAACTATGAAATTGCATCAAAGCACCCTGACTATTACACAAGCATGGGCCTTACTGCTGAGCAGGTAGCCAACAAATACAAAGTTTCGCGTGAAGACCAGGATGAGTTTGCCTACGAGTCGCATCAAAAAGCGGGTGCTGCAATTAAGAATGGAAACTTTAAAGATGAGATCGTGCCAATCACGGTAAAAGAGACCTACATCGATGATAACATGAAGAAGAAAACTCGTGAGTTTGTCGTTGATACAGATGAAGGGGTAAGAGCAGATACAAGCAAGGAAGTTTTAGGAAAACTTAAGCCAGTGTTTGCTCAAGGAGGTTCAGTTACTGCCGGTAACTCATCGCAAACTTCTGATGGAGCAGCCTTTGTCATGGTGATGTCAGAGAAGATGGTGAAAGAACTGAACCTTGAGCCCGTGGCTAGAATGGTGAGCTATGCAGCTGCAGGGGTTGAACCAAGCATCATGGGTATTGGACCAGTAGCGGCAGTGCCAAAGGCGCTTAAGCTTGCCGGACTTAAACTAGATGACATTGACCAAATTGAACTAAATGAAGCATTTGCAGCTCAGTCTTTAGCGGTAATACGCGAATTAGGTATTGATAAGTCAAAACTAAACCCTAATGGAGGTGCTATCGCCCTGGGTCACCCACTGGGTTGCTCTGGAGCAAAATTATCGATTCAATTATTCAATGAGATGAGAAGAAGAGACCAAAAATATGGTATGGTGACAGCCTGTGTTGGCGGAGGTCAAGGTGTAGCTGGAATTTATGAGCTATTGAATTAGAGTTGAGTATTGAGATTTAAGAATTGAGAAATGCATAATCTGAAAGAACTGAAAATATCGAGCAAAGCTATAAACCTGGCGACCCGGGTCTATAAGGCCACGGAAAATTTTCCTTCTGAAGAAAAGTACGCATTAACATCTCAAATTAGAAGATCAGCAGTCTCAATAGCATCTAATATTTCAGAGGGAGCAGGTAGAAATTCAGATAAAGAGTTCGTCTATTTTTTAGGCGTAGCCAATGGCTCTGCTTACGAATTACAAACACAATTGGTAATCTCTGCACAACTAAACTTGATTAGCGAAGATATAGTTGATCAAATTTTGAGTGAATTAACAGAGATACAAAAAATGAACTTTACGTTTCAAAAAACATTAAAAAACAGGAGATCAGAGGCGGTCAACATCTAAAGTCAAAGATCTCATATCTAAAATCTAAATATTATGTCAGCAGTAACAGAAGAAAAGAAAGGAGCGGCCATCAAAGGTGGTGAGTTCCTTATAAAAGAAACAGATGCACAGGATGTGTTTACTCCAGAAGAGTGGACCGAAGAGCAAAAAATGATTGCTCAAACATGTAAAGACTTTTTAGAGCAAGAAATCTACCCAAGACTCGATGAGATCGACTCAATGGAAAAGCCAGAGTTAATGCCATCATTGCTTGATAAGGCAGGTGAGCTTGGGCTTTTAGGCACATCAGTACCTGAGGAATACAATGGTTTTGGTATGAACTTTAACACTTCAATGTTAGTAGCTGAAGTGTTAGGAGCAGGCCATTCTTTTGCAGTTGCCATTTCGGCTCATACAGGAATTGGTACCTTGCCAATTTTGTATTACGGTAACGATGAGCAAAAGCAAAAATACTTACCGAAGCTAGCCACTGGTGAATGGAAAGCAGCTTATTGTTTGACTGAGCCAGATTCAGGATCTGATGCCAATTCAGGTAAAACAAAAGCTAAACTGACTGATGACGGTAAGCACTACATCATCAATGGTCAAAAGATGTGGATAACAAATGGTGGATTTGCAGACATCTATATCGTTTTTGCTAAAATTGATGACGATAAGAATTTAAGTGCTTTTATCGTTGAGAAAGACTTTGGTGGCATCACCATGAATGAAGAGGAGAAAAAGATGGGTATCAAGGGCTCATCAACGCGTCAGGTGTTCTTCAATGATTGTAAAGTACCTGTTGAAAACTTGCTTTCTGATAGAGAAAATGGCTTTAAGATTGCCGTAAACATTCTGAATATTGGACGGATAAAGTTAGGAGCGGCAGCAATTGGTGCATGTAAAACGGTCACTTCTACAGCGGTGAACTATGCGAATGAAAGAAAACAATTTGGGACTTCAATTTCAAGCTTTGGCGCAATCAAACACAAGATTGCAGAAATGGCCTCAAAGGTCTATGCTTCAGAATCTGCACACTACAGGGCAGGTCAAAACATTGATGATGCTTATGAGAGTCTGGTAGCTGAAGGGATGGATCCAGCTGAAGCAAGGCTAAAATCTGTAGAAGAGTTTGCTATAGAATGTGCGATACTTAAAGTACACGGATCTGAAGTGTTAGATTATGTGGTAGATGAAGGCGTACAGATTTACGGAGGAATGGGCTTCTCTGCTGATGGGCCTATGGACAGAGCTTACAGAGATGCACGTATCAATAGAATATTTGAAGGAACCAATGAAATCAACAGAATGCTTTCTATTGACATGCTCTTGAAGCGTGCGATGAAAGGAAAGTTGGATTTGATGAGTCCAGCTATGGCCGTTCAAAAGGAGTTGATGTCTATTCCTGATTTTGGAGCTTCTGATGACGAGGAGTTATTTGCAAAAGAAAAAAAGGCATTAAAAAACCTAAAAAAGGCAGGTCTCATGGTGGCTGGAGCGGCTGTACAAAAGTTCATGCAAAACCTAAGCGAAGAGCAGGAGATATTGATGAACCTGGCCGATATGTTGATCGAGGGATATGTAGCCGAGTCGGCATTGTTGCGAGTTGAAAAGCATATTAAAGCCAAAGGCGAAGATGCTTTGAAAATAGAAACAGACATGATGCACATTTACTTATACGAGGCGGTGGAAAGGGCAGCTTCTGCCGGTAAACAAGCGATTTACGCTTTTGCCGAAGGGGATGAACAACGCATGATGTTAATGGGTCTTAAGAGGTTCACTAAGCTGGAGCCAATGAATCTTAAAGATGCCAGAAGAAGAGTAGCGGACCACTTGATTGCGAAGAATCAATACCCGTTTTAGTTTGTAGTTAATTTATGGTTTGAAAATGCCCCGAAAGGGGCATTTTTGTTTTAGGGGCGTAATATTTGGAGTTTTTCCTTAGCCACACTTACGGTCACCTTTTTATGCTTTCCTACGGTTTCCCCGTCTACCTGCAGGTGCTCAGGCTTTTGTCCCTCGATCATTATTTTTGTTGTGCTGAAGATTTTTACAAAAGGAGAATAATTGAGCTTACCCGTAAAAAAAAGATATGTCATTCTAAAAATAGCATACCATGGATAAGGCTTAAAAATGCACACTTCAAATTTTCCGTCATCAATTTGACCAATTGGATTTACAATAGCCCCGGTCCCGTATTTTTTTGCATTAGCAAAAACGACCATTTCAGCACGCTCCTCAAATGTTTCTGCTTCAGTGTGGAAAGTATACTTAATTGGCTTTTGTTTAAAAAGTGTGGCAAAAAAATGGCGGGCATACCCCAGTTTGCCTCTGCCGGAGTTCCTTTCAAAGCGCCTGACCAGTTTTGCATTTAAGCCAACATCACTCAAATGAAGACATAAGTGTTTGTCGTTTACATACAATGCATCAATGCCTCTGGCTTTACCCTCAATAATGATATTTAAGGCCTCATCAATGTCTTCAGGAATGTCCAGCTCTTCCGCAAGTCCATTGGCTGACCCAAGGGGTATGATTCCCAGGTTAATCTGACTACTAAGTATTATCTCGGCCACTAGGTTTACGGTGCCGTCTCCACCACAGGCTATGGTGTCTGTAGGTGAAAATTGATCAATTTTTTCTTTTATTAGCTGCTTATCATTCTCACCGGTAGTTTCATGATAAGTATGTTGCAGATTTTCATTTTCACATGTTTGAGAAATACTAGCTCTCAGACCTTGTTTATCTATTCCTCCCGAAATGGGGTTGATTATAAAAAGCAGTTTTCTCATTTTGTTAAATAAACCTTAATTTACCCCTTTGGGTTTACTAATAAAACGCTATCAAAAAACTATTTAAAAAACCGATCCGTAAGCTATCTCTTAGGCTTAAGAAAGTACTGGGTTTACTCACTCCACCAGTGATCATCCCTTACCGTGGTTATGGAACTACCACAAAGCTTTTCCTACGCGGACATGTATTGGATGACCGGTTGCTCTATGAAAGCCGGCATGATGATAAGCGCAAAAAAAATTTTTTGGCCATGATGAGCCGTTATGTTAGTGAGGGCATTCCAGATATCAGGGTCGAGATTTCTTTTCAGGGCCAGGAGCATGTGGTTGTAACTGATAAGGACGGGTTATTTGAGGCTGAGATCAATTTAGAAGCTCCTGCAAAACAAGGCTGGCAAAAAGTAACGTATCAGGTGTTAGATGAAATCGTTGAAAGGCAAGAGCCTCTCGAAAATGAAGGTGAAGTATTTATTAACGATCAAAAAAATCAGTTTGCCATAGTATCAGATGTTGACGATACAATATTGATTTCTCATGCCACACAAGCGTTAAAGAAACTTAGGCTTATTCTCACGAAAAATTCGAAAACAAGATTACCATTTGTTGGAGTAGCCTCATTTTATAAGGCCCTGCAAACCGGAAATCCATCTGATAATTGCAACCCTATATTTTATGTGAGCAGCAGCGAGTGGAATTTATACGATTTTTTGGAAGACTTTTGTGACGTAAGAAATATTCCCAAAGGGCCATTTTTGCTGCAAGAACTCAAGACAAGCTTGTGGAAACTTATGAAGTCAGGAGGAGGCACACACTCACATAAAAAGGACAAAGTATTACACCTAATGGAGGTCTACCCCAATCAAAAATTCATTCTCATAGGAGACAGCGGTCAGCGTGATGCTGAGCTCTATCAAAGCATAGCTGAGCAATACCCAGATCGTATTTTAAGTATCTACATCAGGGATGTTAGTAAAGAGAAACACACTGAAAAAGTAAATGCATTAGCCAGCACGCTTAATGAAAATATTGACATGCTTCTAGTTGCAGACTCTTATTCGGCCGCCAAACACGCTTACGACAATGGATATATCACAGCTGATGAATTAGGCCGTGTGCAGGAAGAGTTTGAAAGTCAGGAAACAAAACCAAAATCACTAGTCGGACAGGCAGTTACTCCAAATAATAGTGACTAGGCGAGTAACCCCTTGTTAAAAAATTTATCAGGCCTTTTCCAACGATCAGAATAAATACGTGAAAAGTTTCTTTTAATAAGCTCAGCACAATCATTTTGGGGTAAACCTAAAACATAGTCTGTAGTGAAACCAGAAGAAAACACAGTAATATTTTCATAGATCGTACTCATGCAATGATCATCGGAAAAAACCCTTACTTCCAGCAGGTGCGGCCCGGCAAGGCCTTTAATTTTCACAAAAGCTTTTGGTGTTTCATTTAGCACCTTGCCATCTAAAACAACTTGTATTTTTCTAAAGTCGATACTTTGAAAACTAGCCATCATTAGTCCAGCCTCGGCTGCGTTATAGATCAGCCCTGCACTAAAAAGTAAAATTAATATCCGCTTCATATCCTTCCATTATCTGGTTCCTTAAGATATAAAACAGATATGATGCCAAAATAATTACAAAGTGTATAAGGCCTTGATATAGAGCGGCTAAGTGCTAATCTACCAGCTGATTTTTCAGGTTAGTCACGTAATTGTCGAGCGCTTCCCACCAGGTTGGTGCGGCATCCCATTTTGTGCCTAAAAACACATTTTCAGAATAGATGTGCTTGATATAAAATTTGTAAACCGGAGTGTTTACATTGATAGAAACCACCTTTGCTTTGTTGCTGTCACCAGCCGTCACTTCTGATATATAAGCCGTTTCTGTATTGGTGGTGGGGTACTCTAATATTTCTTTTACATGCTTCCCAATGGTATGCACGTAATATAGAATGTATTGGTGACCATCACTTCTTAACTCTTTTTCTGTCTTGGTAGGGTCTACAATTTCATATTTATATGGGTATTTTGACATTACCTTATTTATTTGCGAAGTATCGGCAAACGCAGGTATGGCAAGTGTTTCTGATGAAAAATTAACATCAAAGTATTCACCACGTCTGGCATTTATTGCGTGCGCCATCTCTCCATAAATGGGCACGTCAATTACCAACAGATTGCTTCTGTCTTGCCCTGAGTTGGCGGCTTTCAAGTAGATAGTATTAGCCATGGTCTCCAGGTTATCCCCTTCTATTCTCCATGCTTCCTGGCCAGCTGTTATCAGATTGTCTTTGTCCGTGATTTCGGTGATTATCACCTTATGTTTTCCGCTCTCTTCTATAATGAAAATTACATTTTGAAGCTGGCGTTCGGCAAATTTTTCAGCAAAGGCGCTAACGACTTCAGGGCCGCTAAATACGTCATCGATATAATAATAGCTAACGGCATCTATGCCTCCTTTTTTAAACCCCGTCTGAAGCACTTCGCCAGGTTTTTTCCAATCTCCACGCACCTCTGGGCTAGTTCTTTTAGGGGGTACCTTAACTAATACAAGGCTTTTGGTAGACAAAAGCTCCTTTGGCAACTCATCCGTATAGTTGAGGCTGTCCAGCGTTGACAAAATATTGATGCCCCGTTGAGCACTTAATTGTAAAGAACAACAGAGGAGAATAATTACGGAGAGTAGTCTCATAAAAGCTTACTTAGCAAAAATTTGTGATTGATCTTTAAACGCTTTAAACTCCAAAGCATTGCCGCTAGGGTCAAGAAAAAACATAGTGGCCTGTTCACCGGGCTGCCCTTCGAAACGAACATATGGTTTTATAATAAATTCAATACCATGTGACTTAAGTTTTTCAGCAAAATCATGCCATTGCTGCCATTCTAAAATTACGCCAAAATGCTTTACAGGCACCTGATGTCCATCTACATCATTAGTGCTGCCCTTACCAGCATCTTCTGGTGCCAGGTGTGCTACAATCTGATGCCCAAAAAGGTTATAGTCAATCCAATGGTCTGAGCTGCGACCTTTGCTACAACCCAAAATGTTGCTGTAAAACTTATCTGTTGCTTCTAAATCGTTTACAGGAAATGCGAGGTGAAATGGTGGTATCATAGCATTAAAGATCAGCTTATAGTTTCAAAAAACAAAGTTAAGCAGGTATACCAATATAAAGGCCATCATCTTTTAGTTCTATCGGATAGGTAGTAACTTCAGAAGTTCGTTCCTGACATTCCCCTCCATGTTTCAGGTTATATCGATAGTTGTGCCAGGGACAAATAATTTCACCCAGATAGTTTACCTGACCTTTGCTTAGAGATTCGCCATTGTGCGGGCACTTATCAGCTGTCGCAAAAAACTCATTTTTATGACGTGCCAAGGCGATCTTTCTCTCGCCAATGATTAATAATTTGGCTTTGCCCTCTTCTACAGTAGCAAGGGCTTTATCTAACGACTCAAAAACCCGCAACCACTTCATTTATTGAAATTGCTTTTTCTTTGCTTCTAATTTACTCGGCCGAGCAAATACCATAGTATAAGCTTCCTTTAGGGACTTCGATTTTTTCACATCCTTAACGATGTCCATCCACTCATGGAAACATAGATACACAGGGTTGTAAGAATTTACAGGAACTGTAATTCCATAATCGGCCTTTTCTTCTTCCGGTTGAAACGTACCAAAAATACGATCCCAGATGATAAATGTAGACCCGTAATTCTTGTCCAGGTATTTCTCATTTCGTGCATGATGCACCCTGTGATGCGATGGGGTCGTGAAGAAGTATTCAATCGGACGAGGCAGTTTTTTGATATACTCGGTATGAATCCAGAATTGATACAGCACTTCTATCTGATGCGTAATGAAAAACACTACCGGGTGGAAACCTGCCAATGCCACAGGTATGAAGAAGATGATTTTTATATGCTGTGTCCAGCCCAAACGGAAGGAAACAGACCAATTGTATTTTGTAGAATTATGATGGGTTACATGCGTGGCCCACCAAAAACGATTTTCGTGTGCAATACGGTGTGCCCAATATCTCCAGAAATCAATCCATACCAGGCAAAGTACATAAGCCCACCAGGTATGTGGGATAGACCATGGCACTAGATTGTAAAAGTAAAGGATGATACCAAACGTAATCAGCTTAATAGCCGCACTAATACCAACATTTACCAAGCCGATAGTTGTAGCTGCCGCAGTGTCTTTTGCATCGTAGTATCCTTTTTTCTCACGATAAGAAAAATACCACTCTAAGGCAACTAGCGTAAACATTACAGGAGCTGCATACAAAATAATGTTTGGCAGATCCATACTTAAAACCTGTTCTACTGTCAGTTTTTCTTTTCCCATAAACCCAATTAAAAATTGACTCGTGAAATTACCCAATTCATAGCTTATTATATAGCGAAAACAGCCATAATTATTGCTAACAGAGTCAAGTGGACAACATTTAAGCTGATTATTAGTTCACTAGAAATTAATGAAAACCCAAAATGTTGGCTTCTTTCTTATCCTTATTAATTTGTATCTTTCATTTCACATTATTAAAACCGCAACCATAGCATGAAGAAATTACTCACGATCATAACGATGTTTGCTGCATTAGGCTCAGCACAGGCACAGTCAGATTTAAATACCAAAGCCGATAAAATGGCTGAAGAAATGGAGCAACAAGTGATTGAGTGGAGAAGGTATTTTCATCAAAATCCGGAGCTGTCTAACCGAGAGTTTGAGACCGCGAAGAAAATTGCTGCCCACTTAAAAAGCCTTGGTATGGAAGTGCAAACGGAAGTGGCAAAAACAGGAGTTGTAGGTGTGCTGAAAGGAGGAAAGCCAGGACCTGTTGTTGCTTTGAGAGCAGACATAGATGCCTTGCCGGTAACGGAAAGAACTCCAGTACCCTTTGCTTCAAAAGTTGTTTCTGAATACAACGGAGTAAAAACAGGTGTGATGCATGCCTGTGGGCATGATACGCATATTGCCATTTTGATGGCTACCGCGGAAGTGCTTTCCAAAATGAAAAAAGATTTAAACGGCACCGTTAAGTTTATTTTTCAACCCGCTGAAGAAGGGGCTCCTCCGGGAGAAGAAGGTGGCGCCAAATTGATGGTCAAAGAAGGGGTGCTAAAAAACCCGGATGTTGATGTAGCTTTCGGGCTTCACATAGCCGCAGGATCACCTGTCGGGCAAATAAATTATAAGCCAGGAGGCATCATGGCTGCTGCCGATCGTTTTGTGATCAAAGTAAAAGGAAAACAAGCGCATGGTTCAACGCCATGGGCTAGCGTAGATCCCATAGTGACAGCCGCACAAATTATAAATGGCTTACAGACCATTGTAAGCAGACAAACTGAGCTTACCAAAGAAGCGGCAGTTATTTCTGTTGGAATGATCAAAGGTGGCGTGAGAAACAACATCATTCCAGAGGAAGTGGAAATGATAGGCACAATTCGAACGCTGGATACTGACATGCAAAAGAAGATCCATGAAAAGATAAGACTTACGGCTACGAAAATTGCTGAAAGTATGGGAGCAACGGCTGATGTAGATATCCAAATTGGCTATCCCGTGACCTATAATGACCCTGAGTTAACAGCTAAAATGGCACCAACATTGGAGCGTGTGGCGGGCAAAGACCAGGTACAAGTTGTCAATGCCATCACAGGTGCAGAAGACTTTTCATTTTTCCAGAAAGAAGTACCGGGATTGTATTTTTTCTTAGGCGGAAAGCCGCTGGAGGCTGGCAATGATGGGCCTAAGCTGGGTGGGCACCATACGCCTGATTTTTTCATCGATGAAAGTGGACTTGTACTGGGAGTAAAAGCGATGCTTAGCCTTACGCTGGATTATATGGAAATGAATAAGTAATTGCGATAGATCTTGAGAAACTATAAGTATCTCAATTGATCGGAGGAAGCGGCCTTTCCACCCCCTAACCCCCGCCAGCGGGGGAAACGGAAAGAGCGATGGAATCATATACCATGTAGCTCGTATTAATACGCCTCAATTCTTTTGTCCCCTGTAGGGGACTATAGGGTGAGAAAAATTTGAATATGTTAAAAATGCACAATGAGCCCTTTATCCAGGAAATCAAAGATGATTTGATAGCCGCCAAAGGGCTTCAGCTTTTTATTAAGCGGGAAGATGTCATTCATCCTTATGTTTCTGGCAATAAGTGGAGAAAGCTTAAGTATAATTTAGAGGAAGCAAAACGCCTTGGCCACACTAAGCTCCTGACCTTTGGGGGCGCCTATTCAAACCATATTTATGCAACAGCTGCAGCCGCCAATGAAGCAGGGGTTGAGTCGATTGGTATCATAAGAGGTGAAGAACTTGAAAAGAAGCCGCTGAATCAAACACTCACTTTTGCCAAAGAGCAAGGCATGCACTTACACTTTGTCGATAGAGCCAGTTACCGTGAGAAAACGGATAGCCATTTTTTGAGCCAGCTTGAAGATCAATTTGGAAAGTTTTATTTAATTCCTGAGGGAGGAACAAATGAACTGGCAATTAAAGGAACCGCAGAGATATTAAATGATACTACAGATACATTTGATTACATCACCTCATCGGTAGGTACTGGCGGCACAATTGCAGGAATCATTACTGCTGCCAAACCACACCAACAGGTCATTGGTTTTTCTGCACTTAAGGGTCATTTTTTAATTGAGGAGGTAAACAAACTTCTTCAGGGCTATGGCGGTGTGTGGGGACACAAACCACGGGAAAACACAGCCACATGGCTATTAGAGACTGCTTATCACTGCGGAGGCTACGCTAAAACACCAGCCTATCTCATGGAGTTTATAGCTGCCTTTGAGCAAACACATAAAATCTTATTAGACCCGATTTACACAGGTAAAATGATGTATGGAATTTTTGATCTGATAGAAAAGGATTTCTTCAAATCTGGTTCACAAATTTTGGCCATTCATACAGGAGGGTTGCAGGGGAGAAAGGATTATTAGGGTCTTAATCCACGATCTGATTAATAATATTTCCTATATTCGCCCTTTAGTCAAAACATAAATTATGAAAAAATTTACATTATTTGCCTGTGCAATGTTATTTATCATAACTGTTCAGGCACAAGAGGTCAAAGATTATAAACCCACTGGAAGCGAATGGAATGCTGAGGTTAATTTTGATCCGTTTTCATCTTCACCTATTAACATTAGCTACATCAGGTTGAGAAAGTTCATGTCTGAATCATCAGCATTAAGGTTAGGGGTGTCCATAGCAGGTGAATCTGACAAACCAGATGAGAATATTAAGAGATCAACTTTTACTATAAATCTTCGTCCGGGATATGAACATCACTTTACAGGAACGGACAGAATTTCTCCATATGTTGGTGCAGAATTAGATTTTGCCTTGAAATCTACCAAAGAAGAGGATACATCGAATGATGCAACTTTAACAGGAGCCTATGCGTCAGGAGCAGAAAGAGGTTTTACCAGAATAGGGTTAAACGCACTGTTGGGAGTTGATTTTTACGTAGTAAAAAACCTATACTTGGGTACAGAAATAGGCTTTGGTTTTGAAATTATAAATGAAGCAGATATCGAAATTGATCCTGATCCTGTAAATCAAAACCCACTTGATGAAGGAGGAAGTTCCTTTCAGTTTGGACCAAACTTCAATAGCTCGCTTAGGCTTGGCTTTATCTTTTAAAGATGCGACAATTACGATTTATATGTGTATTGCTTCTACTTTTTTCATGTGAAGAAGGGGAGTTGGACAGTGTAATCGCAAATCGGGCCTTCAGCACGGATGAGCCTAAGTTTTTTAGCAACCTTGAAGGGAAGACGTATGCCGAAATTCAGGAATTTGTATTTGCAAACCAAAGTAATATCTCAGAAAAGAATATTACCAGAGGAGAAGCAAGATTAATTTTAGGAAATAACCAGAGTTCATTTCAATATGTAACGTGCTTTGATGTGGTATTTGAGTTTAACTCTGGCACGCAGTATTTAAAATATATTGTGGCTAATAATGAGAGACCGATTGAAAGTATCCAAGATGATTTAGAAGGTGTAGGCGATTTATTTTATGCGGTTGGTTTTAATATTACTGAATCAGGAAGTTATCAGAATGAGATATCTGTGAGTTTATATGCTGCAAGTAGAACATTTCAGATAAATGGAATAAATGGGGACAAGTTCTTTACAATCAATGGGGACAAGTATGGTGTTACATTTAATAATCTGGATGTTCAAGTATATGATTATGAGCGTCAGGAGTCATTTTTTATTCCTGATACAAAAATGTCAGGGATACTTTCTTGTATTTAACCTACTTCCTCTTCACACTACCCAACCAGGAGCCTATCCCTCTTCGGCTGGGTTTTTCTGTAACTAAGCCTGTTTCGCTAGCGCTTTTTACAGATTCAACAGTGTAGAAAGCGGAAGGAATCTCTTCTGATATTTTTACTTTCAAATCAGGCAGTGCTTCCCGCTTCACAACGGTAAACAATATTTTCTCCTGACCGAGGTCGCTCTCTCCCGAAATGATGGAGTACTTATAACCGTTTTGTTTTAAGTAACTAACGACCGGGTCTATCGCTTCTGATGAAATAATTCTCACTACGACTTTGCCCAACGCCAGCTTTTCTTCGATAAGCATACCCACATAGATACCTGCAGCAAAACCTGCCGGATAAGCAATGTAGCTAAAAACGTTGTCCATATGTTTGAATATTTGGCCGATAGCGAGTAGCCAAACAAGAGACTCCAGGAAACCAAGGATGGTAGAGACTCCCTTCTTGCCAGTCATCACAAAAATGATACGCACGGTATTGATAGAAACATCAATAATTCGTGCGAAAAATATTAATAAAGGCAATATGATAACTGCGAAAACATCCTGGCTAAACCCTAACTCAGCGAAAAATAACTCCATGCGATCTACTTAAAATATACTTGTGTTTATAATTTAAAAGGTAGACGACAAGAAAAGCCCTAAGTCACATTTGTTTGGAATTATTTTGAACAGGAAGTTTAATGTTGTGAAACTAGATTGGATTGTTTGATAAACTCATTACTGCTTAAGGGAATATCTAAAAGTTGGTTAGCAATTGATTTATTACACAAAGTGCCACTCCTTAAGCCAGCGTAATCTCTGTAACAAGAGAATTCCCACTCTTGCTCCCTTGTTACCAAATTGGCTTTAGCCGGGTTCTGATGAATATATTGAAAACATATAAATGGATCACCGATCTCATCAGTCGTGGCACCACTTTGATTGGTGCTACGACTTTCTAGTATAAATACGCTACCCAAAAAGGTCCGTAAACACTTCATTGATTTTGGCCATGGCCGAAACCTTAATTTTGTGTTTGGATACATCAATGCCTTTCATAGCGTATTTGGAAACGTAAATTTCCTGGAAGCCTAGTTTTTCTGCTTCTGCTATTCTGTTTTCTATGCGATTTACAGCCCGTAGCTCGCCCCCAAGGCCCACCTCTGCTGCAAAACAGATCTTATCTGGAATGGCGATTTCTTCTAATGATGATATAATAGAGCAACACACCGCCAAATCTATAGCCGGGTCTTCAACTTTTATACCTCCAGCCATATTGACAAACACATCTTGCAAACCTAGCCTGAAGCCACATCGTTTTTCCAATACGGCCAATAGCATATTGAGGCGTTTACCATCAAAACCAGTTGTGGTTCTTTGGGGCGTGCCATAAGCTGCCGTGCTTACCAATGACTGAATTTCAATCAGCAAAGGGCGATTACCTTCCACAGTTGCCCCAATGGTTACGCCACTAATCGCAGCTTCTTTTTGAGAGATCAGTATTTCAGAGGGGTTGCTCACTTCCCTCAAACCAGTGCTGATCATTTCGTATATACCTAGCTCGGAAGTAGAGCCAAACCGGTTTTTCGTAGTACGAAGTATGCGATACGTGTGATGTTGGTCGCCCTCAAACTGTAAAACCGTGTCCACCATGTGTTCCAGTACTTTCGGGCCGGCAATGGTGCCATCTTTGGTAATATGGCCTACCAGAAAAACCGGAGTGGAGGTTTCTTTTGCAAATTTGATCAACTCTGCTGTGCATTGCTTCACTTGAGAAACACTGGCCGCTGCAGATTCGATTTTGTCTGAGTGTAAGGTTTGAATAGAATCAACTACCAAAACATCAGGTTGTAATGATTCGATGTGTTTGAAAATATGACTGGTAGAAGTTTCTGGCAAAACAAAACAATTTTCAGGCATTTCGGTACGCATACGATCTGCCCGCATTTTTATTTGCTGATCGCTTTCTTCACCTGATACGTACAACACTTTCTGACTGATTGATAATGCCACCTGCAACATTAAAGTAGACTTACCAATACCAGGCTCTCCAGCAATCAACACAACTGACCCAGGTACAATGCCACCACCTAATACACGGTTTAATTCATTGTCTTTAGCATTGAAACGGGCCTCTTTTTCAGCGTTAATTTCACCTATTGGTTTTGGTTGAGCTTTAGAACGACCTGTACCGTTGGATCGCCATTCGTTTTTGTTCTCCGCACTTTTAGATTTCTGTGTGAGTTCCTCAACGAAGCTATTCCATTCATTACACGAGGGACATTTACCCAGCCACTTGGCAGATTCGTAGCCACAGCTCTGACAGAAATACGTTGTTTTAGTTTTAGCCATACTTTGTCAAATATAACCATAGTATTACTTTAGATTAATTAAATCACTGATCGATGGTCAAAAAGTTTATGCTTTTAATGGGGGCGCTTTTTGCGATAAGCTGCTCAAGCTCAAAGATTGAGATGTTTCCCGATTCTAAAATTTCTTATGCTTCCGGAGATAAACTTGTAATCACCCGTCTGGAGGGCATAAAAACATTCTATGCCAATGACTTTTATGCAGATGCGTATTCACTCTTTGTATCACACCCGGGCTTGGAGGTGATAGATGAAAGCGATATGATTTATGAGCTTAAAACACAGGGCCTCAACTTACCGGCTTATGAAAGCTACTCAAAAGGAGAGTTAGCACAAATTCAGGAGAAATCAAGCTTGGATTTTGTGCTTACCAGCAAAGTGCTAGATATGAAAGACGCCATAGGGGATCAGGCCACTCGACAAGCTACCATTGCCTTTAAATTGTACGACCTTAGAGCTAAAATTCCGACCGTTGTGCTCAACATTAAAACTACCATGCCTCCTTTAACTTATGTAGATAACCAAGGTGTGCCATACCAAGCCAATGTAAATAGCTCGACCATGGCTGCACAGAAGGCATATAAAAAGGCCATAAAGAAATTTTATAAAGCATTTGAGTGTTGTTAGCTGACCTGACGATTCAGTCAAGTGTGCAAAAGTTGATAAATTCTGGATTGGACCCTTATTTGGCTAATGCTTTGGTGTTGATGTGCCTGCTGCAAATCGAATTGTGATTGCATGCTTTGATTAAGCTTATGAATTGGCGTTTTTTGTAATTCCTATTGACTCAGAAGATATGAATAAGAAAGTACTGTTAATGATTTTGGATGGTTGGGGCCTGGGCACCAATCCCGAGGTATCCGCAATAGCCAAGGCCAACACTCCTTTTGTAGATGGTTTATATAGTAAGTATCCTCATAGTAAACTAGAAGCCTCTGGCATGGCTGTTGGCCTTCCAGAAGGGCAAATGGGCAATTCCGAAGTGGGCCATATGAATATTGGTGCCGGTAGGATTGTTTACCAGGACTTGGTAAAAATTAATAAGGCATTCGAAGAGGGTACCATTAAAGAGAATACGGTACTCAATGAGGCATTTAATTTTGCCAAACAAGAAAACAAGAAGGTGCACTTCATTGGACTCGTCTCTGATGGAGGGGTACATTCACATATCAACCACCTAAAAGGCCTGTGTAGTTATGCGGATGAAATGGGAATGGATAATGTCTTTATCCATGCATTTACTGATGGTAGAGATACAGACCCTAAAGGAGGTCGGCAATACTTAAATGACTTAAGGCAACATTGTGAGAAAACAACAGGTCAAATAGCTTCGGTAGTTGGCAGGTACTATGCCATGGACCGGGACAACCGATGGGAAAGAGTAAAGCTGGCTTATGACCTAATGGTGAATGGACTGGGTAAAGAGACGAAAGACGTACTTGCAGCAGTTGAAGAATCATATGCAGATGGAGTGACGGATGAGTTTATCAAACCTATATGTGCAATTGATAGCCATGGCGAACCGCTAGCCAAAATAGAAGATGGAGATGTGGTCATTTGTTTTAACTTCAGAACAGACCGAGGAAGACAGATCACACAAGCGCTCACGCAAAGAGATTTTCATGAGCACAATATGCATACATTGAACCTGCGCTATGTCACCATGACTAATTATGATGATTCGTTTAAGAAAGTGGAGGTGATATTTAGCAAAGACAACCTTAATAATACGTTAGGAGCTGTTTTAGAGAAGGCAGATCGCACGCAAATCAGAATAGCAGAAACAGAGAAATACCCACACGTTACATTTTTCTTTTCTGGTGGCAGAGAAGGTGAGTTTAAAGGTGAGAAAAGAATTTTGTGTCCTTCTCCCAAGGTAGCCACATACGATTTACAGCCAGAAATGAGTGCTTTCGACATAAGGGATGCGATCATTCCAGAGTTGAAAAATAAGTCTGCTGACTTTGTTTGCTTAAATTTTGCCAATCCTGACATGGTAGGGCATACCGGTGTATTTGAAGCGGCTGTGAAGGCTTGCGAAACGGTAGATACATGTGCCAAAGAAGTGACTGAGGCAGCGCTGGACAATGATTATCTCACCATCATCATTGCAGACCACGGCAACTCCGACATGATGATAAATCCGGATGGTTCGCCAAATACTGCACATACTACCAACCTTGTGCCTTGCATTTTCGTTGACAGAGAGTTTAATGGTGACGTTAAGGACGGCAAGCTAGGTGATCTGGCACCAACGATACTTAAAATTATGGGGATTGAAATTCCTGAAGAAATGACTGGAGACATTTTAGTATGATCAGAAATATAGTATTAATATTTTTTGTAGTGAGCCTATCAGGCTGCCTCGATCAACCTGAAACGCGAGCGGTGTATTATTTTAACCTCGATAGCATGCTGGTAGCGCAAAAAGAGTATTTGTTGCAAAATAAAATGCGGTTAGATAAATGGGCTTATGTTGACTCAGACACTGCGCAGAATATATACACACCCGACAGTTTGGGATGGAAAGACGAATTGGCATTTTTCAATAAAATGAACATTAATAAGCCGGTGCTGCAGGGAGTTTATAACGAAAGCATCGAAAACGATGTTAACAGCAACTTAAAAGTAAAAGCATTTATTCCAGCCAAAGATGCAGATGTTGAGGTGCAATATCTTAAGCTGTATTATTTAAATGACTTAAGTCAACTAAAAAAAATGGAGGCACTTTATCAGGAAAACAACCCGATATATAAGTCTCAAAGAAAGTTCACCCTTCTTTTTGAAGAAAAGTCAGGAGCTGCAATCATCGATAAATTTTTAGTTGAAGGCAGTCAAAAAATGATATTGAAAGACTCTGTAAAGTTTAAAATTGAAGGAAAAGTAATAAATCCTTAGACCTTCATAAGGGCTTCAAAGAAGCCCATGTTCTCAACTTTATTCTTTACTACCATCAATGGAATGTTGGCATCTATGCGCATCATTTTTTCAGCAACGCTGCCAAGTAAAATATGTGCGAGCCCAGAGCGGCCTTTAGAACTCATAATAATAAGATCGGCATTATTTTTAGAAGCTTCATTGTAGGCACACGCTGCCGGGTTGTCGTCTTTGTCAAGACACAGAGCAACTTCAAACTTGCTGGATTCTAGTTTATTTTTTTGGAGGTATTTTTCTATATCTGCAGATGCATGCTCTTTCATTACGTCTGCAAATTCATCAAAAGACTTTCCTGTTGTGTGATATCCCCAAGGCACATGATATGCATTTTGCAATATGATTTTCGCATCATTTGCTTTCTGTATTTCAATAGCCGTTTCTAGAGCCATAGAAGAGTGCTTGGAAAAATCGACAGGAATAAGAAGCGTATTCATCTGAGGCTTAGCATGCTCTGGTACAAACAGTATTGAGCAGTGCGCTACGCGGGCAAGTCTACCACTTATTACACCTTCTCCTTTTAGCTCAATTTTTCTACCTACGATGAGCAAATCAATCGCTTTAATTTCAGACCACCTTAAAACCTGATCAGCAGCATTACCTTCCTTGATTACTACCTCATACTCGCATGAACCCATAAACTTAGCATCTACTTTTACCTGTATGTCATTGGTTAATGATTCATCTACAGGAGCTAATAGGTCTGGATACTTGTCACTTAAGCCTTCAGGTAAATCAAGAGATTTGGCAACATGAAAGAAGTAAACCTTCTCCACATTCATTGTATTAACTATTGCTGAAGTGTAAGCAATGATGGTTTCGTCTATCTCGGTATTGTCAAGTGCAACAAGTAGTCTTTTAAATGGGTACATAGTTATGCTTCGTTTGAGATAAATTTAACACTACTTTGATAATTATCATGATGATTTAGGTGTTAACTCTTTAATATTCTGCTTTTGTAAGGTTGAAAAAACTAAAACATTGGTGTTCAGAGTTTATATCGATAAATTTGCACTTCGATTTCTCAAAAAGAGATAAATTTTAATGGCAAAGAATAGAGGCAGGGCACCACTGAACGAAGAAGAAAAGCGCAAGCTCAATAAATCAAACTTCAAAAAACTTTTAGGCATCTTTAGGTATACACTTCCCTACAAACGAGTGTTTATTGTAGGTATGATATGCCTGGTATTTAGTAGTACTACATTATTGGCCTTCCCGTTTTTTGCAGGAAAACTGTTAGATATTGCGACAGGCAAAGGCTGGCAATTGCAATTAGCTGGCAATTCATATGATATCAACTCTATCAATACGGTTGCACTCATCTTGATTGGCATTCTATTGATCCAGAGTATCTTCTCATTTTTCAGGGTTTATTTATTTGCCCAGGTAAGTGAAAAATCGATGGCCGATGTGCGTACGTCTGTGTATAGCAAGATGCTTACATTGCCTATAAAATTCTTTGATAGCAGACGTGTCGGAGAGCTTATAAGTAGAATTACTTCCGATGTGTCGATGCTGCAAGACACTTTTTCAATTACGCTTGCAGAGCTTTTCAGGCAGACAGCAACATTAATTATTGGGACGTTTGTCATATTCATAATTGCACCCAAACTGACCATATTTATGTTGGGGACATTCCCTATTATGGTGATCACAGCGTTAGTATTTGGCAAATTCATAAAGAAACTATCAAAAACTACACAGGATAAATTGGCAAATGCGAATGTGATTGTTGAGGAAACGTTACAATCGATACATGTTGTAAAAGCCTTTACTAATGAGTTAAGAGAGGCTTCCAGATATAGAGGAACCTTGAAAGATGTAGTGACCACTGCATTAAAAGCAGCGACATACAGAGGAGCACTGATTTCATTCATCATTTTTGTGTTGTTTGGTGGCATTGTGGGCGTTATATGGTATGGTGCATCGCTGGTTCAAACCGGTGACTTAACTATTGGCGAGCTTGTTGCTTTTGTTATTTATACTTCCTTCATCGGAGGATCCATTGCTGGTTTGGGTAATATTTATGGGCAGGTACAGCGTGCCATTGGTGCTTCTGAAAGGGTTTTGGAAATTATTGATGAAACCCCTGAGCCGACAAGCGCCCAATCAACCCGGCTTAATTTGAATGGGGATATCGTTTTTAGTAAGGTAAACTTTGCTTATCCGACTCGAAAGGAAATTGCCGTACTCAATGGGTTGGATGTCACTATTGGTGCGGGTGATAAGGTGGCTTTAGTGGGGCCAAGTGGCGCTGGAAAATCAACTATTATCCAACTGTTAACGAGATTCTATGAAGCGGATCAGGGTTTGATTACTGTTGACAATAAAAATGTGTTAGATTACGACCTGGCAGCCTATCGATCCAATGTAGGTATCGTACCTCAGGAAGTCATTTTATTTGGTGGCACCATAAAAGAGAATATTGCTTATGCCAAGCCAGATGCAACAGATGAGGAGATTTCAATGGCGGCTAAAAAAGCCAATGCGCTGCAGTTTATTGAGTCTTTCCCAGATAAGATGGAAACAGTAGTTGGTGAAAGAGGCATAAAATTATCAGGCGGTCAGCGCCAAAGAATCGCTATCGCTCGTGCAATACTGAAGGATCCGGCCATTCTTATTTTAGATGAGGCCACAAGCTCGCTAGATGCTGAGTCAGAAATGCTTGTACAGGAGGCACTGGATGAATTAATGGAAGGACGTACCACGCTAATCATAGCGCATAGGTTAGCTACCATCAGAAAGGTTGATAAGATATTTGTGATAAAAAAAGGAGCCGTGATCGAATCGGGTTCACACGATGAACTTTCTGACAATGATGATGGATTATACAGCCATCTGTTGAAACTTCAGTTTCAATTGTCTTAAATTTATGTTTAATGCAACTGTCAAATACATTAAGAAACTTTAAGCTTAAATCAACACCTTGCAGAGAGGAAGTATTAAGTTTGTTTTTCAAAAATGATCACGCATTGTCTAATGCTTTCATTGAAAAAAATATTGATGCCTCTTATGATAGGGTGACCGTATACCGTACCCTAAAAAGCTTTGAAGATAAGGGCCTTATACATAAAGTGCTCGATGACAATAGTATAACAAAGTATGCGCTTTGTCAGGACTGTACTACGCATGAACATCATCACGAGCATGTGCATTTTAAATGCCAACAGTGTGGGCAAACGACCTGTATAGATTCCATAGAAATTCCAGAAGTGAAATTACCTAAAGGATACAAGGTTGCAGAACGTAACTTACTCATACAAGGTGTCTGTGACCAATGCACATAGCGCATAACTTGTCATGTAATAATTTATACTTCAAAGGAGTCGTTTAGCTAAATTTAAAATTTGTACTTTTACGACAATATAGTTGGTGATAATTTTGATATATTAGGAGATTATTGTCATTTAAATTAGTTGGCTGTTGGCCTAAACGAAAGCGCTAGGTAATCTCAATGCTTCTTTTTACATTATTTGATAACCAGGGAGAAGGGTGGCTTTTCACCATTTTTGGAGCAATCATACTTCTCTTTTTGGTCATTGATTTGGGCGTTTTTAATAAAAAGGCGCACAAAATATCTACACGCTCAGCATTTTATCAATCCATTTTTTGGGTAGCTATATCAGTTGGTTTTGGTTATCTCATTTACCTATATGATGGTGGCACACAGCCTTCACTTGAGTATTTTTCTGCTTACCTCACTGAGTACGCTCTTTCGGTAGACAACATATTTGTCATATTATTAATACTTCGCTATTTCAAGGTTGAGGAGGAGTACTATCATAACATACTCTTTTGGGGTATTATTGGCGCGCTTGTTTTTAGGGCGATTTTCATATTTGTTGGCGCCTATTTAATCAGTAAGTTCTATTGGATTTTATACATCTTCGGGGTATTTCTGGTATACTCAGGAATTAAAATCTTTTTTGAAGATGAGGAGGATGAAATTGACCCGGGAAACAACCCGTTATTAAAGTGGGCACGTAAGCATTTACCTATAACCAAAAGCAGCTTTGGAGGGCAGTTTATCGTAAAAAGAAATGCAAAACTGTTTTTTACACCGCTGTTTTTAGTAATCATGTTAGTTGAGACTACAGATTTGATTTTTGCTGTAGACTCGATCCCAGCGGCATTTGCCATCACAACAAATGAATTTTTAATCTACACATCCAATATTTTTGCAGTTCTTGGTTTACGAGCGAAGTTTTTCTTATTGGCCGGAATCATTGATAAATTCTATTTACTACAAAAAGGCCTGTCAGTTATACTCATTTTTATTGGCGCAAAAATGCTCCTGGAAATATTTGATATGCACATACCTATCACATGGTCGTTTACTGTAATTATTCTCACACTGACCGGCTCAATTGTATTTTCCCTTATTTTCCCTAAAAAGGAGAAAGAGGGTAAAAAAGAAGAGAACTCAGAGGTTAAATGACTTATTTATTTCATTGAGGCTTCAGAGATTACTTCTTTGGGAAAAACCTTCAATACATTTTTATAGTCTAGAAATTGCTCAGGTAGAGCGATGATACTGAGAGCAGGCACATTCCTTAAAATGGTTAACAATTTATCTTTTATTAACTTTTGCTCCTCCGGATTTAATGTCTCTGCATTTCCTTTTTTTATGAGTCGAACCAACTCGGCATCTTGAGATACTTCATTTTGGAGCCTGTTTTTGAACTTAAGAGCTACCTTACTTAACCTGGAAATATATTCCTTACTTACCTGATCAAAGTCTTTCTTGTCTTGCAAAGACTCCAGCTGCGGCCAGTTTTCTAATACAAAACCCTCCATGGCCATCATACTTTTTTCTAAATCTTCTGGGCTAAACCCAAGTGAATCATTGAATGAGGTAAGAAAATCTAGCTCTGAATCTTCAACTTTTTTATCAGACCAGATGGTGAGTAATGCCAGCTCAAAAAAGAATTTTCTAATCATCCATGGGTCTGTTTGCTCAATTGGGATGTCCTGAATGCCGAGACCATGCTCAAAATATTCTTTGGCCACACGTTTTTTCTCTGACGGCATGCCTGTACTGTCAATAAAATGGTTGAAAAGCGCGCGTTCTTCAGTCTCAATGGTGCTGTTAGAATGAGCTGCTGCAGACATTACCTTTACAGCATTATAACTGAGCTCATCTTTTTCTGATTTAAAAAACTCCTGAAGTATTTCATCAGGCTTAGTATGACTCCATTGTCCAAAAATATATACATCCAAAAAAAGCTGACTTCGATGAAAGAAGTCTAACCAGAAATTGGTGTTATCCTGAACGGTCATATTCACCCTTTTTTCTATGACCTGCTCTGCCACTTGTAGAGGCTCTCTTTTTTTACCTAGCCAATTGGTGGAGCTTATTGAGCTTTCGGGATAGACCTTTTCATAAAAGTTGTTGATGTTTAATAGCGTATCCATCATAGAATCGTAGAACGACTCGGCAGTTTCTACTTCTCTTTCTGCATACAAAGTAGCAATATCGAAAAGGCTATTTACCAGTAGTATTTTTACCCGATCTTTGTCTTTCCAGGGGTCTTTTTCCAGGTCTCGTATTACCTGTACCGGATACCCATACATAAGACCCGTGGGTTGAATTATACCATAAAAAGAATGCTCAGGGTCCTGTCCAATTTTTGTTTTTTTAAACTCCAGGTCTTGCTGAAAGCTTTGCTTACGGTAATCCAAAAATTCTGACAACCAACCTTTTTTAGACGGATTCATAGAGAAAATTTAATGTAATTACTTCAGATTTCCGAGTACTATTTCAGGTCCTTTGGAATATCCACTCCTTCAAAGGTTGCTTTTTTCTTATAAAGATCGATGAACTTTTGTGTGACAGGGCCAATTTTTCCATCACCAATTATACGCCCATCTACCTTAAGTACAGGTGTTAGCTCTCCCATTGAGCCAGTCACAAACATTTCGTCTGCGCTGTACATCTCAGCCAAACTCAAACGTTTTTCCATCACGGGCATATCTTTTTGCAAGGCTAGCTCAATCACATTTTTTCTGGTAATGCCCGGAAGACAACTATCAGCGAAAGGTGTGAATGTTTGGTTGTTTTTCACAAAGAAGATATTAGTAGCGTTGGTTTCTGAAATAAACCCGTCAACATCTAGCATAACAGCATCATCAACACCGGCAAGATTAGCCTCAATTTTTGCCAGTATGTTGTTGATTAGATTGTTGTGATGAATTTTAGAGTCAATGCATTGTGGAGAGTTTCTTCGTATAGAGGAGGTGATTAAGCTTATACCCTCTGTTTTATAAACGGGTCTTTTCCATTCGGCAAGTACAATAAGAGTAGGGCCATATTGATTAAATTGAGGACTCATTCCCGAAGAAGTCTTTTTACCACGTGTGAGTGTAAGGCGTATATGTGCCTCATCATACATTTGATTGGCGTTTAAAGTTTTGAATATCTCTTTCCTGATAAATTCTTTACTCGGAACTTCGGCAAATGCCATTGCTTTGGCTGAGTCCATCATACGCTGAAGGTGTTCTTCCAACATAAACACTTTGCCGTCATATATGCGGATACCTTCCCAAACGGCATCGCCACCCTGTACCGCACTGTCAAACACAGATATTTTAGCTTCATCTCTGGGATAAAGCTCTCCATTTATATTAATGAGGATGTTTTCGTTTCTGGGATCAGGTAGTTGTACTTTTTTATTCATAGTATTTAAGGTTTTATAGCCCGGTCGTGTAAAAAATTATAGTAAGGTAGACACTCATTAAGCAAAGGCTCCAGTGTGCCTGGAAAAGGAGCTGATTTTGGGTCATATGTTTTAAAACCAGTTGATTTGTGTACGTTGTGGTACCAATATTTTGCCCAGGATCCATCTTCATTACGTGGTCCGGCTGGCCATTGAAGCATGTTTTGATAAAATGGGATATCAAGATACTGACAGACTTGTTTTAAAACACCTTCCGGGTTTTGAAGCAGGTATTTGGAGTCGATTATAATTGGCTCTTTTCCGAGTTCACTTACCAGTTTGTATAGAGCCATTTGTTTATCTAGGGCTGTATCGCGAAGAATAGGGTTAGGCAATTGCTTTGACAGAGATGGAAGCATTTCTTCTGGATTACGGATGAGAAAGATATTGCTAAATTTTTCTAAAAAGCCATGATTAAGAGACAGGAAATGATGCCCCATGTTTTTTAGAAATAAAAATGGTTTTGATGAGTGGTGAGAAAGTAATCCTTCGATAACTGCATCACCGTCATTTTCCATAGAGGCCAATACTTCAGCTTTTCCCGGATGGTCAGCCCCTGACTGCACCAAATAATGCGCATAGAGTGGCTCATCAATTACTTCTGTATCGGGCCTTTGAGCAAACGAGTACATCAATGCTGTAGATACGTTTCGAGGGCCTGACCATAAAGAAATAATTTTCATGTCCTTTAAGCTATTAAAATTGCATGCTATTTACAATATGAATAAATTAATTTCTGAATTATGCACCGAACGATTAAACGACTCCTATTTGCCACAGGTCTATTCGTACTTAGTACTATACTTGGTACTATAGGGTTTATGAGGGTTGAAAACTACTCTTTTATAGATGGACTTTATATGTCGGTGATCACTTTTTCCACGGTCGGTTTCAGTGAAGTAAGTCCTCTTTCGGATAACGGGAAGATATTTTCAATTATATATATCACATTGAATCTTGGTATATTAGCTTATACCGTATCGGTAATTTCAACGATTATTTTTGAAGGGGAACTAAATACACTTTATAAAAAATACATTACAACCAGAGAAGTGAAAAAACTTAATAACCATGTAATACTTTGTGGCTTTGGAAATAATGGAGAAAAGGCGGCCGAAGAACTGTATGTAGGGGAAACGCCTTTTGTGATTATTGAATCAGATAAAAGCATTATCGAAAGCCAGTTAGAAAATAGCAAATACAACTTTATTCTGGGTAATGCCACCTTAGATGAAACATTAATAGATGCTGGTTTAGAAAAGGCGGATACGCTCATTACAACCTTACCCAGTGATGCAGACAATGTGTTTATAACACTGACGGCTAAAGAAAACAATCCAAACATCAAAGTGATCGCCAGAGCTTCAGAGGCTTCTTCAGAAAGAAAGCTCTTAAGAGCCGGAGCATCTCATGTGGTAATGCCTGAGCGGCTAGGTGGAATGCATATGGCAAACCTTGTTACTAAACCGGCAGTAATAGAGTTTTTAGAACTTCTTAATGGTGTGGGAACGGAAAAACTGGAACTGCTGGAAATTAATCATGACAATTTAAAGACGAAATATCAACAGCGCACACTGAAGGAGCTTGACATCAAAAACCACTCAGGGGCTACCATTATCGCTTATAAGGATGATCGAGAAGGGTTTATTTTCAATTCAAATTACGAGAAAGTCATATCGCAGGGAGATATCCTAATTGTTTTAGGAAGCCAGAATAATTTAAAACAATTCAAAACTCATTTTCTAAGCAACTAAAATCCAAGCTTACTGCCTTTCCAGCCTTGGGTTTCTACTTCTTTGACCGTATCCATGACTTTGTCAGTAAGCGATTTTTTATAATTAGTTAATGCTTCTGCCACCTGATCATCAAATGCTCCAATTATTTCAGCGGCTAGTATACCGGCATTTTTAGCTCCGTCCAGAGCTACTGTGGCAACAGGTATACCGCCTGGCATTTGTAAAATGGATAGTACGGAGTCCCAGCCATCGATAGAGTTGCTTGATTTTACCGGTACGCCTATAACCGGCAGGGTGGTAATAGATGCCACCATTCCTGGTAGGTGAGCTGCACCACCTGCACCAGCAATTATTACTTTTAAACCTTTGTTTCTAGCTCCCTCAGCATACTCGATCATGCGATGAGGGGTTCGGTGTGCCGATACGATTGTAAGCTCAAAAGCTATATTAAACTCTTCTAAAATTTCAGCGGCAGCCTTCATTACCGGAAGGTCCGACTTACTACCCATGATAATTCCTACTTGTGGCTTACTCATCTATGTGATAACTTTTAAAGTTTCTTTTACAAAATTGGCCTTTTCTTTAAGGCTTTCAATGTTTTCGTCAACAATTGTAACGTGGCCCATTTTGCGAAAAGGCTTCGTTTTCTTCTTTCCATATAAGTGCATGTGCACTCCCTTGGTTGCCATGAGCTCTTCTATACCCGCATATTGGGCATCACCTGTATGACCTTCTTCACCTAAAAGGTTGACCATGGCCGAGGGTATCAATATGGAAGTATCCCCGAGCGGTAAACCGAAAATTGCTCGAAGATGCTGCTCATATTGCGATGTGATATTCCCCTCAATGGTTTGGTGCCCACTATTGTGGGGCCTCGGGGCTACTTCGTTGACTAGCACTTCACCATCTTTAGTCACAAACATTTCAACAGCCAGTAGGCCGACCATATCAAGTTTTTCGATAACGTCTTTAGCGATTTGCTGAGCCTGATTTTCGATCGATTGGCTAATTTCTGCAGGTGAAAAGAGGTACTCTACAAGGTTAGCTTCAGGGTGGAATACTAGTTCTACAGCAGGGAAAACTTTGATTTCACCATTCGTATTTCGGGCAACGATTACTGCAATTTCTTTATCAAAATCAATGAGTTTCTCAAGCAGCCCCGGTTTATCAAAGGCTTTTTCCAGGTCGGCCTCAGATCTAATGATCTGTACACCCCGACCATCATACCCTTCTTTGCCGAGCTTGTGTACTGCCGGGAGAAAGTCTGCATGCTGTGCTACATCTTGCTTATTTTCTGTGAGAATAAACTCAGCAGTTGGTATCCCGTGATCCTTATAAAACTGCTTTTGTACCCGTTTATCCTGGATAAGCTCGATCACTTCAGGTTGAGGAAATACCGTCACGCCCTCTTCGTCTCTAAGGTCTTTGAGAGCCTCTGTGTTTACCGCCTCAATTTCAATAGTTATTAAATCAAGGTCTTTGCCAAATTGAAAAACGGTGTCATAATCTTTAAGATCACCTGCTGCAAATGATTTTGCGCAACCACTGCATGGAGCCTCGGGGTTTGGATCAAGCACGTGTACATCGATATTAAAGTCAATGGCTGATTGAATAAGCATGCGGCCCAACTGGCCTCCACCTAAGACTCCAAACTTTTTTGCGTGTATCGATTTTTGCATGATTTCAGGTTGACTATTTTAAAATCTCAATGGCATTTATCTTATCCCCTACTTCAATGGTATGCACTATATCCATACCTTCTTCTACCTGCGCAAATATACTATATCTTCCATCCAAATGTGGTGTCGGACTATGGGTGATAAACCATTGTGTACCTTCGGTGTCTTTTCCCGCTGAAGCCATTCCGACAGTTCCTGTTGTGTAATTCAAATTTGGCAATTCACTGCGTATAGAATAGTTTTCTCCACCATACCCATCACCACGGTTGCAACCACCCTGAACGACAAAATTTGGCACTACGCGATGGAAGTTTTTATCGTTGAAATAACCATCTGTGGCAAGTTTGTAGAAGTTAGCCACCGACCCCGGAGCCTCATCTACCAAAAGCCTTAAAATGATATCTCCTTTTTCAGTAGAAACTTTCATCTTTTGATCCGAGGGTATAGTTTTTACCAAAGTCCAATTGATCGGGTTGTTATATTCATTTTTCGTTTCAGGGAGTTCTTCTTTGCCCTCAAATAAAGCAATGGCCTTATTGAGTACTTGCAGCGCTTCATTGTCTTTTGGTAGGGTTAAATTTTCTTTTGCCTGATAGAGAAAGCCAATACTGTCGTAGGCATCTTTGAAATTATATGCTTTCTGATTAAATAGACCTGAAACAATAGCGACTATTGCAATGTCATTTGTTTCTACAAGTTGCTTTAAAATATCAGCAAATGCAGGTTTGAGTTCTTCCGGGAAGTTCTCTCTTTGCCTCATATTTACAATGGCGCCAGCTCCACTGGTAGAAATGGCCTTATGTTCGGCCTTAAAAGTCTCAGTGATTATAAACTCATAATTTGGAAGATGGCTAGCTAACGCAGAAAGTAGTTGAGCTCTGTAATAAGGATCTTCAGATTGATTGTAGGAAAGCTTTACCTGATCACTCATGCTTTTTTTATCATCCGCAGCGGCTATAGCAGCACTGTATAACATTGCTTTTACTCTCGGGTTATCATTTTTAGCGGCTAGTTCGCCAATGAACACTGCATTTTCTCCATTGGCCCGGATTTGACCAGCTGCAGTAATAGCTACATTTACATTCTCATCTTCCAGCTTTTTGTAGATATAATCTTTAGTGCCCTCAAAGTTGAAGGCGCTCAAACTTCTTAGTGCATTTACTCTAACACGGTAATCAACATCATCAATGCTTTGATTGAGTAAAGTTTGTAATGAAGAGGGAGTTTGAATTTTACCCAACGCACTAACAGCTGCCATTTTCACATTTGCAGAAGAGTCTGTTGTGGCAGACTTGATAATTTGAGGAAGGTATTGAGCGAGTTCAACGTTTCTGGTACGGGCCAAATAATTTGCTGCACCCAATCGTGTTGCATAGCTGTTTTCATTGGCAAGTAATACAATGGCCGTTCCTGTAGAAAGGTCATCGAACACACCTCTGATACCTGCACGATACAGGCCCCAGGCCAGACCTTCCTTTTCTTGCTCTGATTCGGCAGCTAACCTGTTAAGAATAGGCAATTTGGGCTGTGTAATTACTTTTCCCAACGACTCTATGAGCTCCCTTCTGACAAACAAGCTATCTTCTTGCTCTAGTGCCATTACAAGCGGTTTGATCGCACTACTGTCGTAAGATTGTCCCAAGGCATAGGCAGCAGCTTTTCTTACTTTGCTTTGCTCATCATTAAGCAAGCCGGATAACATGGGAATTGCCAAAGAGTCTTGTACTGAGCCAAAAGCCACAGCGGCAGCGGCTCTGTACTTAGCATTTTCATGTCTAAAAAATTTAAGCAACGATTCGGTGTCTCTTTTGTCCTGATATTCATGGATTTCTATCATCAAAGTATCAGAAAAAATATTTGGACCTGTTGAAAGTGATTTATCAGCCTCATTTTGGCAGGCCCCAATAAGTAGGATTAATAATGGCAACCAGATATTTTCGATCAATTTTTTGACTTTGTGCATAGCTATTGGTTTGATAGAAATCAAATATAAAAACTTTTGTAGCTTAGCAGGTTTAAACAGAACAAAACTATGATCAGAAAAACATTTTTCACTCTTTTACTACTGAGCGCTGTTGCGTCATTGCGAGCACAAAACCTTACCAACACAGCTTTAGCATTAAATACAGCTGGTGTTGAGTTAGCGCTCAATACAAATCCTAATACCAGAATTCAGTTTAATCAAAATGAACTCAATCTAGTACTTGACAAAGCAGGGGAGCGTCACCCTTTAGAAAAGACTGGTCGTATTTTAACTTATGTAGGTGTGCCGTTGGCGGTTTTAGGAGCTGTCATGGTGAGTGGGGCTGATGAGCTTTATTACAATTGTACCAATGGAAACTGCGAAGGTGACCCTCAAGGAGGCTTTGGTGTGATGCTCTTAGGAGCTGGTGCAGGCATGGCCGGTACAGGAATTGTGCTTTGGACGATAGGTGCAAAGAAGTAAAGCTCCATTGATTAGAAAATATCAAGGCCCTTACATGACAATTGTCATGTAAGGCCCTAATTTTTTACTTACACTTTAGTGGCAGGCTTTACTAATTTGCAGTAAATTCTATGTTATGAGTTTGCATTTAGAGGCACAAATAGAAGACGTGGCAGAAACGGTATTGTTAAGTGGCGACCCATTAAGGGCAAAGTATGTAGCCGAAAATATGCTTGATGATGCGAAGTGTTACAATAAGGTAAGAAATATGCTTGGCTACACGGGCTTCTATAAAGGTAAGCGTGTATCTGTTCAAGGTACAGGCATGGGTCAGCCTTCATTAGCCATTTACGCACACGAACTTATTAATGAGTATCATGCAAAAAAGCTTATAAGAATAGGAACATGCGGGGCTTTAAGTTCTGAAATAGAGATAGGAGATATAATCATTGCCCATGGTGCAAGTACTGATTCAAGTATGAATAAAATGACTTTTCAGGGCTTGGACTTCTCAGCTATTGCCAACTTTGAATTATTGCGTAAAGCCGTTGAAATCGCAGAAAAAAGAAAGGTGGCTATCAAGGTTGGCAACGTATTTAGCACCGATCTGTTTTATGTAGCTGAAGACCCTAAAAGATGGCAGGTATGGAGTGACCATCAGGTTTTATGTGCAGAAATGGAGTCGTCTCTACTTTACACAATGGCAGCCCGCCATAATGTAAAAGCGCTGAGCATACTTACAGTCAGTGATAATATTATAACTGGTGAAGCTGCTTCATCAGAAGAAAGAGAGAAGAAATTCCATCAAATGACGGAGATAGCATTGCAGCTCATATAGTATTATTCTTCTTTTAGTGAATCAACCGGGTTGGCACTTGCTGCGCCTATGGTTCTGAAACTTAGCGTGAGCAATGCGATTAACATAGTCAGTAACAGTGCCCCAGAAAAGTGCAAGGGAGTCAATGAAATTTTATAGGCGAAGCTGTTAAGCCATTCAGCCAAAAAGTACCAGGCAATGGGTAAGGCAAAGAGCGCTGATATTATGATAAGCAAAACATATTGCTTACTAAGAATGGCTACTACATTGGTAATATTGGCACCGAGCACTTTTCTTATACCTATCTCTTTTCTACGTGCATCTATATTATAGGCAATAATGCCATAAAGCCCCATACAGGCCAGTAGAATAGCCAAACCAGAAAAGGTATATACCAAGTTTGAAAAGTTTTTATCTGCGGCATACATCTTATTGATATGATCATCAAGCAAGGTGTAATCAAAAGGTAGCTCTGGGAATAAAGCCTTCCACTCTTCATTTAGAGATGCCAAAATAGGCTGTAAGTCACCGGGAGTGGTTTTGAGAAATATGCGGTCTACATAAGTTCTGGGGAATAAAATGACTATCGGCCCAATATTTTCATGTAAGCTGGCAAAATGAAAGTCTTTGACCACACCAATAACATGACCTTCCCAAACATTTACGGTAAGCTCTTTGCCTATCGGACTGTCTTCCCACCCAAACATTTTTACCGCGGCCTCATTCAAAATAAACCCACTGCTATCATTGGCAAACTCTTCTGAAAAGTCACGCCCTTCAATAAATTCCAATGCCATGGTTTTTCCAAAATCATAGTTGGCTCCGAAAAGACTGATTCTATGATCAGCTTCCTCATCTTGGTGATCAATAACGGGAACACTACCATTTTGTCCATCAAACATATTTCCACTTGCAGTGACGGTTTGCACGTAAGGGTTTTGTGAAAATCGTTGTTTAGCAAGCGGGTACCGCTCGGTTAATGTTTCTCCCTGAGCTTGAAGCGCAATAACTCTTTCCTGATCAAAACCCAGGTCTTTACTACGCATAAATTCCATTTGATCGTTGATTACCACACTACCTGCCACCAATGCTATAGTAATAAAAAACTGAAGCCCAACTAACACCGACTTTATACTCAAGCCGCTTGATTTTGTATTCACCCTACTTTTCAAGGCTTTTACTGGCGAGTATTTTGAAAGAATAATGGCCGGATAGGCCCCGCCAGCAAAGCCGACTAAAAGCGTAAGAAGTACGACCTGATACCAGTTTGTCGACAAGTATGATAGGATATTCAAAGGCGCATCAAAAATAGTAGAAACTGTACCACTAAATACCTCTAAACAGGTAACTGCAAGTATCAAACTCAAAGCGGAGATGATTAAGGACTCGATGGCATATTGCCAAAAAACCGTTTGTCGATAAGCTCCCAGGGTTTTTCTAACGCCAACTTCTTTCACCCTACGTAGTGACAGTATGGTAGATAAGTTGGTGAAGTTAAAAATGGCTAAACCAAGTATCAGAAATGCTATGGCGGATAAAATCGTAATGTATTTTATGTCTCCTTTGGCGGGTATGCCATCTCGTTCGGCAACGTCTTTTGAGTACAGATGTATTTTCGAAACGGGCTGTAGCACCATAGAAATTACCTCTGCAGCATTTTCACTCATATGAGTTTTTATAAAGTCATTGAATTTTGCATTTACACTTGCGGGACTTGCACCTTTATGAAGCTTGAGATATGTGGGAAATGAGGTCCATCCCCAGCTTTCTAATGTCACCGGGTAACCGTACGGGACTTCAAAAGTCTCAAAAGATATGAGCATCGAAAACTCAAAATGACTCGGAGTTGCTGATTCTCCCAATACGCCCGTGATTTTAAGATCAAGCTGGTCATCCAATTGAATGATTTGGCCTATTGGGTCTTCATCAGCAAAGTGTTTGTTTGCCAGGTCTTGCGTTATTACTACAGAATTTTTACCGGCAAGGGCATCTTTACGAGAGCCCTTTATCAGAGGGAAAGTAAATACATCCAAAAAAGTAGAGTCAACATAAAAAATACTGTTTTCATAAAACTCGTCATCTTCAATTCTGACCAGCACGTCATTGGCATGCCGAAAGCGCACATAAGATTCCACTTCGGGGAACTCGGCTTTCATGGCCGGGCCCATGGGTGGTCCAATGGCTGCGGCTTTAGCACCCGTAGCATTTCTTACAAGGTTGACTCTATATACATCATCAATATCATCGATGTACCGATCGTATGACAACTCATACTGAACGAAATTTATGATTAACAGAAAGCTGGCGAGACCAACAGTAAGTCCGGCTATATTGATGAATGAGAATACTTTGTTTTTTACCAGGTATCTGAAAGCGTATTTAACGTAGTTTTTTAACATATCATTCTTCTTTAAGTGTTGAAGCAGGGTTGGACAGAGAAGCTTTGAGTGTATTGTAAATCACCGATAGGATAGCAATTGCTATGGCAACAGTTCCTGCCAGTAAAAAGGGCTTGAAACCCAGTGGAGCGTGATAAGTAAACTCAGCCAACCATTTCTCTGAGTATACCCAGGCCACGGGTATGGCCAAAACAAGTGCGATTAAAACGAGCTTTATAAAATCTGTTGTGAACAGATAAATCAGGTTTAGCGTACCAGCACCCATCACTTTTCTAATACCGGCCTCTCTAGATCGTTTTTGTATCAGAAAGGCTGATAGACCAAACAAACCAAGGTAGCTTATGATTAATGCTACTATGGTAAAAACAAAACTCAATCGGCTGATTAAAGTCAGGCTGTCATAAGTCTTAGCAACTTCCTGATCTAAAAAGGCAAAATCAAAAGGATGATTGGCTTCATAGCGCTCATAGACTTGCTTTATGCCTGCCAGGTGTTCCTGCATTTTGCGGCCATCTACATTGATGTAAGCATTCCAGGTTTCTTCAGGGTTGTACAAAATTACCACAGGCTCGATGGCCTGTGTAAGTGGCATGTGATGGTAGTTGTTCACTACGCCTACAATTTGAGCATTATGGCCCCAAACGGTCAATGCTGTGCCAATAGGTTCTTCCAAAGCCATCAACTTGGCGGCCTCTTCATTGATAAGTACTTGCTTGATTTCATTATTAAAATTTTCCTGAAATGAGCCGCCAGACTTTAGTTTGATATCGAAGGTTTTGCAATAATCTGCACCTACCTGAATAACATTAAAAAAAACGGTGGATTCTTCGATCTTTCCAGGCCAAAATACTCCGTTGTTTTTATTTGAGGTAGCCACCGGACTTTGCTCTGTGAAGGTCACTGACTTTACCCCTGGAATATTTAGTAACTCATTACGATATGTGCTTTGCTTCCCTCTTATGTCATGCAGTGCATGTTTTATGATATTGGTTTTGCGTATGCCAAGGTCCTTATTCTTTATAAAATTGACCTGGTTGAACACAACCAGCGTAAAAACGATAAAAACTATCGATAAAGTAAATTGAATAACGACCAGGTACTTTCTAAGTGCTGTTGATGCGCCCATCTTCACTTCTGAAATGAGATTGGCAGATGAAAATTGAATAGATGGATATAAACCAGCCAGTATGCCAATAAGTATGCTCCCCCAAAATACTAAAATCAGAAAAACCGGAGAAGAATACGGTAGCGTAATTTGTTTTTGACTTAGCATTTCAAATACTGGAGTCAATATCTCAACACAGGTTATAGCCAGTATTGTTGAAACAATAGAAATAATGATTGACTCTGTGAGAAACTGAAAAACTACTTGTCCTTTCCTGGCCCCGACTACTTTCCTTAAACCAATTTCTTTTGCACGATTGCTCATCATAGCCGTATACAGGTTGATGAAATTGATGCAGGCAATGAGGAGGATAAGCACTGCTACCAAAGAGAGTAGCTGTAAATATTTACTTTTCCCAGTGGCTATCCTGCCATTACTGAAGTCGCTATTTAAGTAAAATGAGCTAAAAGGAACTGCAAACAGTGCGTCTTCTCCCGGAGCAACGCTATGATTATCTAATACAGCAGTGAGTTTTTCATTTAAAACGCTTTGATCTGACCCCGCTATAGCCTCAAAATAGACTTCTACATTATAATTGGAAAATGAGTACTTGTTTGTGCGTTTCCACCAAGGCCTGTGTTGATCTTCAAACTGCTGGTAGGGTAGTATAAAATCAAACTTGAGCGAAGATTGGCTGGGAAATTCCTGAAGCACTCCAATCACCGTATAAGGCTCATTTTCTTTATGGGTGAGAAAAATAGTTTTACCTAAAGCGGATGCTTCAGGGAAATATTTTGCTGCCAAAGATGAGGAAATAACTACGGAGTTTGACCTTTTAAAAAGGTTATCTACCTCACCTTCCGCCAGTGGGAAGCTGAAAATATTTAAAAAAGAAGGGTCAGCATATACGCCCATTTCTGAAAACTTAATCTTTGAGTTATCAAAAACTACTTCCCCTGGAAATACACGGGAAACATTGTTCACCTCAGGCACATTTTCACCTATCAATTCCACTAGTGCAGATGGAGCATAAGGAACAATACTACTTTCCCCTTTCACGCCCATCTCAGCCATTACCTTATATATTCGATCTCCTTTCTCGTGAAAGCGATCATAGTTGTACTCATTCCAAACATAGCCTGCAATGAAAATAAAACAGGTAATGCCGAATGTAAGGCCAAAGATATTGATGAGTGTAAAGCCATAGTTTTTATAAAGGCTTCTAAACGCCACTTTCAAATAGTTTTTTATCATAGTTTTTTCAATCAATGAGATTCCGGTTCAGGGCGGAATTACAGAATTTATTCTTCTTTCAATGAGTCAACAGGATTCGTAAAACCAGCTTTTAGTGCATGGTAAGCTACCGTCATAAATGCAATAGTAACAGCACCAAAAATAGCTATTAAATATACTGCCGGACCGATATCAATGCGATAGGCAAAATCCTGTAGCCAGTTTTTCATTGCGTACCACGAAAGTCCAATGGCTGGTAGCGCAGCTATAAGCACCAAAACCATATACTTACGAGAAAACGAGCCAATGATTTTGGCTATGGACGCCCCCAAAACCTTCCTAATTGCAATTTCTTTTGTTTTAAGCATTACGCTAAATGAGGCCAGGGCATATAAACCAAGGCAGGCGATTATAATTGCGAAGCCCATGGCATATGTAAGCACGCTGGCAATGCTTTCTTCTGTCTCGTACAAATCCTGAAATCGCTCGGTTGGAAAGTAGTACTCATAGGTCTGTCCAAAGTCCATTTTATCCCAGGTGTTGGCGATAGCAGCCAGTGCACTTTCTCTTGATTCCGGGTTGAGCTTCACAGAAATAAAACGGTAAGAACGCGCACTATCTCCACCATAGTAGTGTACCAGCGGTTGTACGGGCTCACGCAGCGATTGCACATTAAAATCTTCAACAACTCCTATAATGTCCAGCTCCTGTCTGGATCTTGGAAATAGTAATTGTTTCCCTTCGCTGGATTCCCAACCGATTTGCTTAAGGGCCGTTTCGTTTAAGATAACTCCTCGATCGTAGTCTGATTGTGAGCCTTGAATGTAAGATCTCCCTTCAATCATTTTAACACCATAAGTTTCGAAGAATTCATGGTCTATCACAGCCACCTGCCAATCCAGCGGAGGCATATCTTCTTTACCTTTGGGTAAGAAAAGGGTGAAAGACCTGCGATAATTACCTGGAACAGAGCTTGAGCCCGTCACTTTTTCTACACCGGCAATATTTTTTAGTTCATTCCTAAAAGAAACAACACGAGGTAAAGCAGCTTGGGGATCTTCAAAGTCTCTCAACGATAAAGGGATCACCATTACATTGTCCTGATCAAAGTTCAGGTCATGAGATTTCATAAACTCAATCTGCTGCATGATAATGCCCACACTACTCATAAGTGTGATAGCTAAAACAAACTGAAGGCTCACCAACACATTGCGCAAGCTCATTTTACCCGAGAGCTTTTGAGACTTTAGTATATTGCTGGCCGGAAGTTTAGAAATGAACAAAGCTGGGTAGCTGCCAGAAATGAAGCCAACTAGCAGCCCTAAGCCGATAATTACTGTAAGATTAATCGGTGTATAGATAATATCTAACTCCATACCAATCAGCTCGTTGAACTTTGGCAGAAAGAGCTCTGCCAGTAGGCCGCCCAGCACCAAAGCGATAAGGCTCATAATCATAGATTCGCCCATAAACTGGCTAATGAGTCGCTTTCTATTTGCACCAAGCACTTTTCTCACGCCTACTTCTTTTGTACGTAGCAGGCTTTGGGCCGTGGCCAGGTTGGTAAAGTTGATGATAGCAATGAGTAAAATGCCCAGCGCCACAAGCAGCATAATGTCTGCATATTTGGCTTGCCCGGTCATCTTATCATAAAATTCTTTAATCGGTAGAATTAAGAAATTGCCTCGCTCTTGCTCACTTACATACTTTTCCATCAGTACGTTGAGCTGCGACTTCAATGCGTCTACATCGGTATCTGCCCGAAGCTTAATAAAAGAATCACAGAAGGAGCCACCCCACAGGTTGTCGCCCATCCACCCGCTGACCATATTATTGGTGAGGGGGGCGATACACTCAAAACTGTAAGATGAGTTGGATGGAATTTCTCCTAATACAGCAGTAACCGTTCTTTCAGTAGAAAAACCAAAAGTCAGCGTCTTGCCGATAGGGCTCTCATCACCAAAAAACTTTTCTGCAATCTGCTTGCTGATCACCACAGCATTGGGGTCGTCCAAAGAGGTTTTTGCATCGCCTTCAATCACAGGGAAAGAGAACACCTCAAAGAAATTAGAGTCTGCATAAGTGAGCTCCTGCTCGAAGCGTTTGTCGGCCTGCTCTACCCAGGTGTTGCCAATCGTAACCATGCGTGTGCCTTCTATAATGGAAGGAAACTCTTCCTTGGCGGCATCGACTAACGGGTACCAGGTGTCAAATACATCCATACGACCATTTTCTGTGGCCCTGTCACGATACATAAAGTAAATCTGATCAGAGTCTTCGTGAAACTGGTCATAGGTGAGCACGCTTTTGGCATAAAACAAAATCAGTATGGTGATGGCAATACTGCCGGCCAGACCTAAAATGTTGATAAATGAATAGGCCTTGTGCTTGAGGATATTGCGGAATGCAATTTTTAGGTAATTCTTAAGCATAGTTGTATTGTTGTTATTGAGTTTATTCTTGTTTTAGTGAATCAGCAGGATTAATTCTTGATGGTTTAAATGATTGTATTACAATTATTATCAAGGCGGCAGCAAGTATAAGAGTGGTTGTCATTATAAATGGCCATATGCTCAGTGTAATACGATAAGTATAACTTGAAAGCCAGTTTTCCATCATGGCCCACGAAATAGGGATACTTATGGCTGAGGCTATTAATATCAGCATAATAAACCTAGATGAAATAAGCTGTAAAATCTGAGTTGTTGTAGCACCTAATGCCTTTCTAATGCCTATTTCTTTGGTTTTGCGTTTTACGTTATATCCTATCAAACCAAATAATCCTAAGAATGCTATAATCAAAGAAAGAGTAGAAAAAACATTGAATACCTTGCCGAAGCGGTAATCGGTATTGTAGTTTTCAAAAAGGGCCTGATCCTGAAACGTATGGTCGAAAATTGAATGTGGAAAAGTGCTTTTCCAGGCCTCTAGAGTCTCCTTAAGTAATTTGGTGTTTTCTTTGCCACGAATTGTGATCCTTGAAAAATTTGATTGACGCCTCCACATACACACAGGGGCTACCGGCTGATGCAAAGAGGCAAAATTAAAATCTTTAACTACCCCGATAATTTCGCCTTCCCTGCCATTAAATGAGATTACCTTGTTTAAGGCGTCTTCTGGGCTCCACCCCATACTTTTTACAAAAGCTTCATTTACAAGAAAACTTTGGGTTGAGTCACCCTGCCGATTAAAATCAAGGTCTCTTCCAGCGACCAATTGCATTTGGTAAGTCTCTAGATAGCCATAATCTATTGGGAGTCGGTAGGTTTTAAGAAAGTGGCTTTCGCCTTTTTCATCCTTAAATTGTGCGCTACTATTGCCTAGTCCATTACCTATTCTTGAGCCTGATCTTGCTATTGATATGGTATTTGCAGACGACATCAATTGTGTTTTGAACCTTTCGAAATGCTGGTTTACTTCATCACTACCGTTGGTCTTTAATATTAGTAGATTACTCTTATCATACCCTAAATCTTGTGACTGTACAAACTCAAGTTGTTGTCTAATAACAAACAATCCTGACAAAATGGCCAAGGTGACAACAAACTGAAAAGTAACTAATCCCATTCTTAATCTATTCTTTGGGTTAGTTTGGACCTTGCCTTTAAGGGAGCTTATTGTATTTACTTTAGCCAGAAATCTGGCGGGGATATAACCGGATATCAATGCTAAGGGAAGTGTGAGAATAACAAGTTGAAATGATAAGTTTAGCTTATTAAATTCTAAATGATACTTACCTGTTAGTTCATAAAATACAGGCTTAAATAATTCAATTAGTAAGCCAGCCAAAAGCATGGCAGCAACACTTAAAACAAAGGTTTCAGTAAGGTGCTGCCAAACCAATTGAGATCTAAATGCACCTAAAGACTTACGCACACCCATTTCTTTTACTCTATCAAGTGAAAATGAGGTAGAAAGATTTATATAATTAATACCAGCCAATAGTAAGATAAAGAATCCTATGGAGGAGAAAATCCATACATATTCTACACTTCCGTTACTTCTAAATTCATATTGGGCATCTGAGTAGAGATGAATGTCCGTGATAGGTGTGAAATAAAAACGAAAATATAAATCATAGGCATCAATGACTTCCCCCAGGTGTTGGTCAACCATGTCTGGGAGTTTGATCTCTAATGAAGCAGGATTAACCCCATCTTTTAATACAATATAAGAATGGTAACTATTATTTGTCCAATTGTGCATTTCCTCTGGAGCAATGCTTGCAAGAGTGGCCATTGAACCTAGTATATTAAACGAAAAATGAGAAGTTTCAAGAGGATCTTTTATAACACCAGTGATTTCGAAGTCGATGCCGTTACCATCAGAGTCGTAAATGAATAGTTTTAGCGATTGGCCCACTGGGTTTTCATTCCCAAAGTACTTTTTAGCCATGGTTTCTGTAAGTACGATTTTATAAGGATCCTTTAGCGCTGTGGCCGTGTCACCCACTATCAAGTCATAGTCAAAAACATTAAAAAATGAAGGGTCGGTCATTACAATAAAATCTTCGATATATTGATTATCCCCACGTATTACCATAGCATCATGCTTTCTAAATCGCACCTGATCAACAACTTCTGGGTAAGTGTTTTTCAATGTGGTACTTAACGGAAGACTGGTCACGCTTTGATGCCAACGTTCGTCACCTGTTCCGGCTTCGGCCATAACTTTGTAGATATTTTTATTGTTAGGGAAGTGCTTGTCGTAGCCTAGTTCATCGCCTACCCAATTGAAAATAAACACAATACAGACTAATCCGGTAGAAAGCCCTATGATGTTAATAATGGAGTAAAGGGATTTTCTACGAAGCGTGCGAAGTGCTATTTTAAAGTAGTTTTTAAACATGTAGTCTGTATTTTCCGAATATGGTTCTAAAACAGTGCCATGGAATGAATATAGCCATTAAATGATTTAAATTGGTTTCGAAGTGGTTTCAACGGCATGAAGTGTTTCATATTGAAACAACAATATGTTTCAATATGAAACAATTTGTTATCTTGGCCATTCATGAAACAAGAAGAAGCTCACATACTGGTAATCGATGATGATACAGATGTATTGCATACGGCCAGAATTGTTCTCAAGCCTTTATTTTCTAAAATAACAACTGAAAGTAACCCTGAGCAGATCGGTTATTTAATAAACCAAAATAGGTATGATGTAATCCTGCTCGATATGAACTATACTGCCGGAGCCACAAGTGGTAAGGAGGGACTTTTTTGGTTGAAAAGAATAATTGAGATGCATGCTGATCAGCAAGTAATAATGATGACGGCTTATGGCGACTTGAAATTAGCGGTAGAAGCAATGAAAGTGGGCGCAGCTGATTTTGTGGTTAAACCATGGGAGAATGAGAAATTTCAGGCAACCATACAAGCTGCTTTTAATCACAGTCAGGCCAAAAGAGAAATCTCATCACTTAAGAAGAAACAAAGTAGCATACAAGAGATGCTTACTGCCCCAGATAGTGAGATTATTGGTTCCTCAGAGGCCATGCAGCACATTTATAATACCATTGAAAAAGTGGCTCAAACCGATGCCAACGTTTTAATCCTTGGTGAGAATGGAACCGGCAAAGAATTAATTGCAAAAGCGTTACATCAAAATTCATCCCGATCGTCAGAAGTATTTATCAAAGTAGATTTGGGAGCAATAGCTGAAAGTTTGTTTGAGTCAGAGCTATTTGGTCATAAAAAGGGAGCCTTTACAGATGCCAAAGAAAGTAGGACCGGACGCTTTATTCTAGCAGATGGAGGCACATTATTTTTAGACGAAATTGGAAACTTATCACTATCGATGCAGGCCAAATTGCTGACAGCCATTCAGTCCAAGATGGTTACTCCGGTAGGAAGTGATGAGGCACACGCTACGGATTGCCGAATTATCGCGGCAACTAATGAGAACATTAATCATTTAGTTGCGGATAAAAGGTTTAGAGAAGATCTTCTCTACAGAATTAATACAGTAGAGATTACGGTTCCACCTTTGCGAGAAAGAGTAAGTGATATACCCTTGCTTGCAGCTCATTATTTAAAAAAGTATAATCAAAAATACAGAAAGGAGTTAACGATCTCAGAAAGAGCGGAGAGTCTTTTGAAAGAACATTTATGGCCGGGTAATGTGAGAGAACTTCAACACGCGATTGAGCGCGCGGTGATAATGGCTGAAGACAGCGAATTACAACCTTCAGATTTTCTATTGAAGTCGGGAGGTAATACACCAAAATCAAAAAGTGAAACACTGAAATTGGAAGAAGTTGAGAAAGAAACAATAGAGGAGGCTATTAAAAGGAGTGCCGGCAACCTGAGCCAGGCAGCCAAGGAACTTGGCCTCGGCCGAACTACATTATATAGAAAAATGGACAAATATGGAATTAAATGAGCTAAGCGCGGAGTGCAGGGTGCCTAGCGTTATGTATGCGCGCCCTGCTCTGTGCTCAAAGCCCTGTGCACGAATATGAAACTTCAAAAAAACTTCCGCCTCAACATCCTAATCAGAATTCTGATGATTTCAGGTCTGTCTCTGCTGCTGGCATGGGTGCTGGTAAGTACCAATTGGTTTTTTACTCCGCTTGTTGTAGGCGTTGTGCTTATCCTGGTAGTAATTAACCTCATATTTTATGTAGAGCGCACTAACAAAAACCTGAGTCAGTTTTTATTGAGCATAAAACAGGGCGGGTTTACCAACCTATTTAAAGACTCGGCTCATGGAGGCACACATGGCGGACTTAATGAAGTCTTTAACGAAGTAATGATCCAATTTCAGAAGGTGACATTGGAAAAAGAATCGCACTACCAATACCTTCAAACACTTACAGAAAATCTGGGCGTATCATTGTTGAGTTTTGATGATGATGGGCACATTGAACTTATGAACCCTGCGGCTAAGTCATTGCTTAAAAAGCCGTATTTAAAAAACATTTCGGATGTAAAACATATAAATAATGAGCTATATGAAGCTGTAACGCTACTCGATTCGGAAGAAAAAAGAGTGATAAAGACGGTACTTAGCGGTGAGCTTTTGCAAGTATCAGTACAGGTAAAGGATTTTGTTGCACAGGAAAAGCACTTTAGACTGGTTTTAATTCATAACATCCATAATGAGTTGGAAGAGAAAGAAGTGGAGGCCTGGCAAAAACTGATTAGCGTGCTTACACATGAAATCATGAATTCTGTAACACCGATAGTGTCTTTAAGTACAGCAATGAATCAGCAATTACAGCACCAAGAGCTTAACATGAGTAATGATGATGCAGAGGATTTGAAATTGAGTCTGGCGACTATAGAAAATAGGAGCAAGGGCTTAATGCGTTTTGTAAATGCCTATAAGGATTTCACCAAAAAACCAGACATCAATGTATCAGACATAGACTTAAAACAACTTGTTGACAGGGTAGTGCATTTGCTTTCACCGGACTTGCAGAACGCAAAAATCAAGACGACCATACACGTTTCGGACGCGCATTTTAATATAAAGGGCGACCCGGAATTAATCGAGCAGGTAATTATCAATCTACTAAAAAATGCCATTGAAGTACTTGATGGTAGGGAATCAGCAAAAGTAGACTTGATGCTTGAGAAGAAAGGAAGAAAATGTGCGATTACCATAAGTGATAATGGACCGGGTATGGAAAGGGAGAGTCTTGAAAAGATATTTGTGCCATTTTTTACCACCAAGAAAAAAGGTACTGGAATAGGCCTAAGCTTTGCTCGACAAATTATGCGCCTGCATAGTGGGAGTATATCAGCCAGGTCGAACTTAGGAGAAGGGACAAGCTTTGTATTAGAGTTTTAGACTACAACTAAATTATATGACATGGATATATTTGATTGGATATTATACTTTTCCGTAGGCCCATTGATGGTATTGCTGGCGGCTATGTTTAAAGTATTCCCTCCTAAGAAGATCAACATGTGGTATGGCTACCGCACCGAGCGATCCATGAGAAATCAGGAAACCTGGGATGCAGCAAATAGCTTTGCTAATAATTTTATGCTTTGGCTGTTTGTAGGCATTTCGATTGTTGAGCTGGCTTTGTTTATATCAATGGATAATAAAAAACATGCCGCACTTATTGGGTGCGGCATGTTAGTATTTGGGCTAATTTTTTTAGTTGTCTTTACTGAGCGTTATTTAATAAAGAGGTTTGGCTAATCGAGTATTACTTTTTCTCTTTTTGGATACTTAACATCATATCCAAGCTTTAGGGGGATTTGTTTTTGCGGTTCAACTATAAAGCTCCAGGTCACCTCTCCCGTTTTTTCATTAAGTATACCACCTGATAAATCCGTAATATCAACTTCAATCTCACTGTTAATAGAAACGGGGACTTGATCAAATAGTGTCATATTGATAGGTACATTTTTTTTACTCCTTACCAATATCCTATATACCCTCGTATCAACTTTGTTGGAGCCAAGAGTTTTTCTTTTTGCGAATTCATCTACTTTCTCCCTTCCTATAACTATGCTTTTATCACGGCCTAATGAGATATTTAAAGTGTCTTCTAGCGTTTTGGTATCTAAAATAGTTGAACCGACAAAGGCCTCTTCAAAGAAAAGATTAGCTTCTCCTTCTAGTAAATTGTATTGATCCCAATTAGAAACTCGGGCAATTAAGAAGGCATCTTTATCCAATTTAGGGACAGCATAATATTCATAAATTGCAGGTACTTTGTAATTTTTCAATTCAACGGTAAGAGCTTCACCGTTTGATTTAATACTGTATGGTTCGGCAATTTCAAATTCAACTGTCGTTTGATTTTCTACAGTATTTGTAATAATTGTTTCAGCCTCCGGTTCAAATGCTCTTTTATCATAACTTTTTTTACTTCTGCTGTAGCCACTAACCACCACCTCAGAGAGCTGCTGCACATCGGGTGACATCTGCACATCTATTGTAGGCCTGTTTCCGATGTTGACCTCTTGTCTGTTAAGACCAATAAATGAAAATACTAATGACTTAGCATCATTCGGCAAGGTAAGTGAATAGTTGCCCTGAATATCTGTAACGGTACCTACTGTAGTTCCCTTTATAATTACATTTACACCTGGCAAAGGACTTCCATCTTCCATACTCGTAACCTTTCCTGATATTGATCCGGGCCTATATCCATAAACATCTCGCTGAGACGGCTGAAAGCGTGTTAGTCTTGCGAAGTTTAGTTTCCAGGTTTCTAATTCTGGAGCAACTCCACTTTGATTCGGGTTTCCATTCGAAAACTTCAATTTTACATTATTCCAGTCAACACCTGTATTCTGGTATGCGTTAGCTTTGTACTTTAAGTTGATCGGTTGATCAACACTTGTCGCTCTTATGTCGTATTTTGGAAACCAACCTGCATTACCCACCAAATAAGAAACAGAAAGTGAGGCTTGTGCCGATGCACTAGCATCTACTCTAATTATTATTTCACTTGTAGGGAGCTCTTTATTGTTAGCTACTTTTTCTGTTTGCTTTAATATCTGTGAAAGTGTTTGCTTATTTTCTTTAATTTCTTGCTCAGTCTTTAGCTCCTCAGCACGAATCATCGTCAATTGTTTTTCATAAAAGTTAAGTGTTTCCTGAAGTTGACTTAAACTTATTGCCCTTGTTTCAGTATTGAAGTCTCTATTCTCGCTCAGGATGCTTTCCTTTTCATTGAGTATTGAGATTCTTGTTTCTTTCTTATCGATTAAACTTCTCAAATCATTTGCAATATTGTTCAGACTGTCAATTTGAGCATCTAATTTCGTTTTACTTAAAAAGTTAAGTTTATGGTTTACAGAAAGGATCGTATAGTTACCACTTCCTCTAACTTGTATGCTCTTCGCATCTACATGGGGAGACAATTGAGATAGTTCAATAGCACTTTTTCCTGGGGAAAGAGTGACTGTTCCAGTTCGGGTAACTTGAGCACCTTCTAAAAACAGCGTAACGTTTTCAATAGGAGCAGTCAGTTTTACTTGTTTAAAATCTTGAGCAAGGAGGCTGTTACTAATGAGCAGTAAGAGAACAGATAGATATTTCATAGGTTTTTTTATTGATATGATGCGGAGTCACTTCATTTTCCATAAAGAAATAGAAAAAATTTTGATAAATAAATATAGACCATAAAAGCAGGAATCGAATAGATGTTAATAACTTTGTGATTATCAGTAAAAAACGGTGGATAAACACCTGCTTTTAGCCAAAAATATTTGTGGGAAAGTTGTGGGAAACTACAACCCTAAAAAGTTTGCGCGCAAAGATATTATTACGACCTTCAACATACCAAGTGAGAGATATTCACGACAGACACAAAAGAGTGTCAGGTAAGTATTGCAACATTTCGCGCTGTTTATTTGAGTAAAAGGGGCTAAGGTTTTTTATTAAACTGATGGTCTGAAAAAGCTAAAGCTTCAGACACCGTAAACAGTATAGAATAGCCAAAACATGTTCTACTTTGATACCTCTCGTAGGTTATCAAAATGAGAAGTGTTCTTGGTTCCGCACATTTCTTTTAAAGGGTTAAGGCCTCGTGCTGATAACCTGAAATGACTATAGTCACAATGGAGAGTGTCGGAGTACTTTCGCACGAAAGTGCAAAGTATTATTTGAGAGGGTTGATAAGAACATCAGATTCTGAATCCATTGCCTTAGGGCATGGGCCGGCAGATGAAGTCTGATAACTGTAGCTTGGCATGCTTATTAACTACGGTTTTTAAGACATGGAATGGGGGTTTTTCTTAAATGAAAAGTCCCCATTTTTGTTTACATCGAGCATTACACATTAAGTAACCAATGCAGCTCGTTCAAAGCCGGGAGATTCCAATTCTCTCGGCTTTTTTTTGTGTTTGTACATTTAGGTTAACTGTCCGAACCTGTTATGAACTACTTTCATGGCAGTTTGTTACATTTGAGTAAACAAAAAGACTACAACCATCAAAAAGTTTGATATACCTGCATACTACAGATCATCCATCACCGGTAAGATCAAAGAAATAAGAAGAGCACAAGACCCTCGCAAGAAGGACTTTAGCCCTGTCGAGCTAGACTTTGGTCCGGTTAAGTTTTTCATAGCCAGGCACTTTGGTTTTTGCTACGGAGTAGAAAATGCCATTGAAATTAGCTATCGCGCGTTGGAAGAAAATCCAGATAAACGCGTATTCCTCTTGAGCCAAATGATACATAACCAAGAGGTGAACAATGATCTGCAAGGTAGAGGTATCCAATTTATAATGGATACAGATGGCACCCAGTTTATACCATGGGAGGAATTAAAGCCTGAAGATATTGTGATAATACCTGCTTTTGGCACCACTTTAGAAATTCAGAAAAAGCTTGAAGAAATAGGTATTGAAATACAGCAGTACAATACCACCTGCCCATTTGTGGAGAAAGTATGGAAGCGATCAAGTAAATTGGGCGAAGATGATCATACCATTATCATTCATGGTAAACACAACCATGAAGAAACCAGGGCCACGTTTTCTTACAGCTCCAAAAGTGCACCTTCGGTAATTGTTAAAAACATTGACGAAACACGCACGATAGGTGAAGTGATAAAGGGGAATATTTCTAAAGAAGAGTTTTATAAGCTATTTGAAGGGCGGTTTTCTGAAGGTTTTGACCCTGACAAACATTTTGATAAGGTCGGGGTTGTGAATCAAACCACTATGTTGGCCACAGAAACACAGGAGATAGCTGATTATGTAAAGCAAGTGATGGTAGAGATGCATGGGGTAGATGGCTATAAAGACCATTTTGCCGATACAAGAGATACACTTTGCTATGCCACCAATGACAATCAGGATGCCACCTATGGATTGTTGGAGAAAGATGCTGATTTAGCTATTGTAGTTGGGGGATATAATAGTTCCAACACTTCTCATATTGTCGAGTTGTGTGAGCGAAAGTTTCCCACTTATTTTATCAACTCAGAAAAGGAGATTATTTCCAGAAATGAAATAAACCATTTCGACTATGTTAATAAAGAGAAAAAGACGAATAGCAATTGGCTGCCTGAAGAAGAGCCTGTCAGCATTGTACTAACCAGTGGTGCATCATGCCCAGATACTTTGGTAGATGCAGTGATGTTGAAAGTACTTGATTTTTTCAACGACACAAAAGATGTGGAGAAGCTGGTAGGGGAGTTTGAAAGCGAAATTGACTAAACCCTAATACCAATAATTAAAATATCATCAGTCTGCTGGTTATCTCCTTTCCATGTATAAAAGTCATCCTGAATTACCATCAACTGGTCTTCCATCGGCTGGTTATGCACCCGTTGTAATATTGACCGTAATTTCGAATACATAAATTTCTTGTTTTTCGGGCCACCAAATTGGTCAACAATGCCATCTGAGAAAAGATATAGACTATCGTCTTTTTGAAGTTGAATTTCATGCTGTTGGAAAGATCTGTCTTTGGGGTAAGCATCGCCTCCAACAGGGTGACTATCTCCTTTAATTATTTTTAACTCACTATCATTAAAATAATACAACGGCCTTTTTGCACCGGCAAATTGAAGTTTGTAGGATTTGGTATCTAACAGGCAAAGGCCGATGTCCATGCCATCTTCTGTATGTAAGTCCAGTTCATTGCCATGCAAACTAAAAAGCATCCTTTCGTTAAGTTTTTTTAGCACATCGCCCGGAGCCAACTCATTTTGCTCAATGACAATACTATTTAAATGGGAGTTACCCAACACGTTTAAAAAGGCCGCAGGCACACCATGTCCGGTACAATCTACCGCTGCAATGATCACCTTGTCACCCTTCTCAGCAAACCAGTAGAAATCACCATTAACAATATCTCTTGCTTTCGAATAGACAAACGCATCTTTAAATAAAGCCTTCAACTTATCGCCTGATGGTAAAATGGCTTTTTGAATATTCTTGGCATAAAGTATGCTATCCATGATATTCTTATTCTTATCCTGGATTTCGATATTTTGATTACGAAGAATTCTGTTGGTTTTGGATTTATATAGATTCTTGCGGTATTGCAGCATAACGATAGCTGCAACCATTAAAATTGCAGCCACCAGAAAATACATGGTATAGGTGTTGTTACGAAGCTGTAGGTCTTTGATTTCTGCTTCTTTTTTTAACAGCTCAATCTCTTTTTGCCCCCGTTGTATTTGATAGTTACGCTCAATCTCAGCCAGTTGGTTAGATTGTTCCTGACTAAATATAAGTTTATTAAGGGAATCATATTTTTCGTAGTTTGCTAATGCTTCACTAAGCTCATTGGTACGTTTATAGACATTTGACAAGCCTTGATAATTATCTCTTAATATGGATTTTGCATCTATTTCCTTCGCCAACCTTAAACTGGAGTTATATTTTTCTATGGCTCTACCATATTGTTTTTGCTTAGCATTGAGGTCTGCATAATCTTTCAGCAATTCGGCCTTATTGTAGCTATTATCAATTTGATCAGTGAGCATAATTGCTTTGTTGTAGTAAAATGAGGTGGAGTCATATTGGTCTCTGAGGTAATAATTTTTACCCAGATTGCTGTATATCGTATAAAGACCATAAGTGTTATTAAGTGCCTGATCAATTTTGAGTGCTTGATAAAAATACTCTAATGCTAAGTCCAGGCTGTCCATCTCCTGATAAGCCAACCCCAGATTGCTCAAAGAGTTTGCAATGCCCTCATCATCACCTAGCGATTGCTTTATTCGCAGTGAAAGTTTATGATTCTTGACGGTTTCATCGAGACGGCCTAAATCGGAAAGTATCAACCCAATGTTGTTATAGCCAATCGCCATTCGCATGCTATCTTGTAAAGTTTCGTTGGCACTTTGAGCCTGATAGAAATAGTCTAAAGTTTTTTCATAATCACCTAATCCATAAAAAACGATGCCCAGGTTTGTAGCCAACTCGGCAGAAAGCTCCAATAATTCATTTGTCTTGGCAAGGTTTAATCCTTCTGTAGCATACATTATAGCTTGCTCAGGGTCACTTTGTCTTTGAGATAAATTTAGAAGGGCACTTACTTTAATAGAATCATTGGTAGTTGTTTCAACAACACTTTTTAGACTATCAATGGCAGTTTGAGCAACTACCTCGCTTATTAAAAACAATAAGAGTAAAGCGGTAATGGCCTTTTTAGACATACAAAGGGCAGGTTATTTTATTTGGGTTAGTGAAAATTAAGTAAGAATTATTAAATTGCATCGCATTTAAATGAATTTTCACCTCAACAACTGAGGCTAATCACCAGAAACCATGAATATAATATCGGTAAAATAAGGTATTGAAGTAATCAGGAAGATTGCCAATACCGCTCGCTCGGAGTATACAATTTTTCCATCAATAACCGATATTTATAAATGCAACTAAATGAATTTTTCAAGGCATTCTTAGCCGCAGTAAAGGGCAAAGAAAAAAACTTCACATCAGGCAGTATCAATCGAGCTATTTTTATGCTCTCCATTCCCATGATTTTAGAAATGGTGATGGAGTCGCTGTTTGCAGTGGTCGATATATATTTTGTGGGTAAGATAAGTGTAAATGCCATTGCAACGGTAGCACTTACAGAGTCTGTGATTATGATTGTTTACGCCATATCCATTGGCTTGAGTATGGCTGCCACGGCCATGGTGGCCAGGCGGGTTGGCGAAAACAAAAAAGAAGATGCTTCTGTAGCAGCCGTGCAGGCTATAATCATAACGGTATCCATTTCAATGGTATTTAGTCTTATAGGGATATTCTTTCCAAGACAAATATTAGAGCTTATGGGTGGCGAGGCTGACCTGGTAAATGAAGGTTATCGTTATACCATGATTATGTTAGCCGGTAACCTCACCATTATGATGATCTTTTTGATCAACGCCATATTTAGAGGAGCTGGTGATGCTTCCATAGCCATGCGAGTGTTATGGCTTTCAAATGGTTTAAACATTATTCTTGACCCCATTTTGATTTTTGGCCTTGGGCCGATACCCGCTTTTGGAGTTGAGGGTGCTGCCATTGCTACAACAATTGGTCGAGGCACAGGAGTGATTTATCAACTCATTAAACTTTCAGGGCCAAACTCTATTGTTCGAGTAGCCTGGAGACACCTAAAAGTAAATGCTGAGATTATTTGGCGTCTTACTAAAATAGCTGCCGGTGGTATTGGACAGTACTTGATTGGTACGTTGAGTTGGTTGTTTCTGGTGCGAATCAGTGCAATTTTTGGAGCAGAAGTGTTGGCTGGCTATGCCGTGGCCTTTAGAATTATTATGTTTACGATTTTACCATCTTGGGGTCTTAGCAATGCTGCGGCTACATTGGTGGGCCAAAACCTTGGAGCAGGTCAGCCAGAAAGAGCTGAAAAATCTGTATGGAAATGTGCATTTTATAACATGGTATTTCTTGGTGTCATTTCATTGATTTTTGGCATTTGGGCCGAGTGGTTTGTGAGCATTTTCTCTAGTGAACCAGAGGTTGTGAAATATGGAGCCCTGGCGCTAAGGTATATATGCTTTGGTTATATTTTCTTTGCGTATGGTATGGTGATAGGTCAGGCATTTAATGGAGCTGGTGATACACGCACGCCTACGGTCATCAACTTCTTTTGCTTCTGGATGTTTGAAGTTCCTTTAGCATACTTCTTAGCAATTACGCTGGGCTTTGGTCCACAGGGGATTTTCTCAGCTATTGCCATAGCCGTAGTTTTACTTGCGGTAGTATGTATTGTGATATTTAAGAAAGGTCGCTGGAAAACAGTAAATGTGTAATGAAAAATGTCTGGTCACCAACTATGGTGACCAGGCCTTTAATGCTCAATCCATTTTCTAAAATTAGGTGCATTTTCCTTACTGACCATAATGGGCTCCGGAGTAGCTGGGTTCAGCGTCAAAGCAATTTTCCCGTTGTCAGACTTAAATTTTTCTACCGCATCGATATGGATTACATACTTGCGGTTGGCTCGAAAAAAGTCATTCCCCAATTCTTCTTCGATCTCACTCATGCTTTTGTCGATGATGTATTTATGACCCTGCGTGTCTGTAAGAAAGGACACTTTATGTTCAGTGAAGAAATAGGCAATAGATTCTATAGTGATGGGCACGATGTCGGTTCCCTTTTTTACCAAAAACCGTTTCTTAACACTGGAGTTTCCATTAAAGACTTCTGAAAATCGATGGCTCACGAAGTGATTTTCCAGCGTCTTAACTTTGTTGTACGCTTTTTCTAGTCGCTCCTGCGCTACAGGTTTTAGTAAATAGTCTATCGAGTTGTGCTCAAGCGCTTTTAGAATGTAATTGTCATAGGCAGTAATAAAGATCACGGGGAAATTTACCTCCACATGTTCGAAAATCTTGAAAGACATATCATCTGCAAGTTGTATGTCAACAAAAGCGAGGTGAGGAGCAGGGTTGTTTTGCAAATAATCTACGGCCTCTTTGGTGCTTTGCATGACTCCAAGCACCTGATCATTGGGAGCGACCTCTCGGAGCATATTTATTAGTTTAAGTGCCGCGTTAGGCTCGTCTTCAATAATTAAAATGTTCATTTTATCCATGGAGCGCGAGTAGTGGTAAGTTGATATTAAAATACGAACTGTCTGAGGAGGTTTCGATGCCTCGGCCTACAATAATTTTAAATCGTTCGTCAAGGTTTTTTAATCCAATTTTAGAAGAGTGCGGCTTAGAGGACTTATTTTGTAGATTGTTTCTTATAGAAAGCAATTGTTCTTGTTGACTAATAGCTACTTCCATCGGCCTTCTTTTAGATATTTCATTGTGTTTCACTACGTTTTCTATAGCCATAAATATTGAGATGGGAGGTATTAGAAACCGAGTCTCAGCCTCCTTTTCCAAATCAAAAACAACCTGCAGGTGCTCTCCAAATCTGAGTTGCAGTAACTCAATATACTTATTTAGAAAGAGCATTTCATCTTCCAACATCACAAGCCGTTGGTCTTTGTTGGAAAGAATATACCGATATACTTCTGCCAGGCTTGAAGTAAACGCCTTGGCTTTTTCAGGACTTTCATCGATCAGATGCGAAAGACTATTGAGTGAATTGAACATAAAATGAGGATCAATCTGATTTTTCAAAGCTTCTAATTGGGCCTTAATTCGGGCTTTATCCATTTTCTCTCCCTTCACAATATCTGATGCTCGTTGTTTAATCAGAATAGTAGTTTCATAAGCGTGCGTGATAAATATGACACATATCACACAAACAATGGCAGTGAGCTGCATTACAGACCAATTGGGAGCTGCTCCAGTGAAGGTGTACCATAGATAAAGCATCCCGATCACGAGAGGAGCCGTATAAAAAACATTCCCCCCTAATATCATGATCACCTTTTGAGCGGGGTTGATAAACCAATTATACTTGTTCTCTAGCTTAAAAAGTATATATCGATTGCCTTGCCATATCAAAAATGAAATAAGCATGAAGTAAGCATAGGCCGCAAAAATATACATCACCGACCGGTCTTCGTGTGTAACCAAGCCAGTAGCGTTTGGAATAACAACACCAAAAAACTGGATTCCGATAATCCTTACCAATTTGTCATTGATGTCGATCTTGTCTGCCATACTTCGGAGGTAAAGTTTTCTGGTTCGAGGCCGAAAATTTCCGCTTCGGTTAAAAAACCACCTTTCGTGTAGCTAAATGTACTAAATTCAGTCAGTTGATTAGTTCAAGAAAGCAAAAAACTAACCTAAAACATAACCAATGAAACAACTTAAGATCAATCATGCGGCAGTCTGGGTTTCGACCATTATTGCGCAGTTTATTCCACCGCTGTGGTACGATTATGCCTTTTTTGGCATCAGGTGGATGGAGCTAAATAATTTTAAAGAAGAAGATTTTTCGACTTATAATATGGCCGTTGGCTTGTCTCTCGCTTTTGTGGCCATGCTTGCGGCTGCCTATGTTATTGCCTGGCTTTTTACCAAAATTGATGTTCGCACTGGGGTAGACGGGATGAAGTATGCACTGATATTTTGGTTGGGCTTTCGCTTTTTAGAAGTAGCCACACAAAATATGTTTACCCTAAGGCCTTTCGAGCTTACCCTTATTGATGAATCTGTAGTGCTGATTCAATATGAAATAATGGGGGTGCTTTTAGGCGTATGGAAAAAGTATAAATGAAACTATTAAACAACTAAAACTAAAACAATATGGAAGCTTCAGTAAATTGGCTGGCGGTAATCGTAGCCACACTATCAACATTTGTATTGGGTGCCATCTGGTATGGTCCTTTATTTGGAAAAGCCTGGATGGCCGAGCACGGCTACACAGAAGAAGATCTCAAAGATGCCAATATGGGTAAAATCTATGGGACTGCATTTGTCCTAGAGTTTATCATGACTGCTAATCTTGCATTCTTCATTGCAGGAGTTGGCTTAGGAGAAAGCGTGCTTTATGGGTTTTTAACTGGGTTTGGCTGGGTAGCGATGGCTATCGGTGTCAATTATCTTTTCTCTAGAAACTCAATTAAACTGTGGTTTATTGATGCTTTTTACTTTGTAATAAGCTTTACTATCATGGGAGCAATTTTGGGAGCCTGGAAATAGTTCTCTAGACGTTGGAGACTAGATATTAGAAGTTGGATTGTGGCTCTAATTTTACCTGAAGAGTCAAATTAAGCCAATAAAGATTGAGTTGAATGCCCGACTTCTAATGTTAAACTATCGGGTGCCGATTAATCTAGCTTTTAACGTCTATAATCTAACTTCCAAAATCACCCTCTCTCAATTAAGAAAGTGATATACCAGAAATAGGCTACCAGAAAGAAGAATCCCTCCCATCGGCTGATCACAGGTCGTTTACCGATAACTACAGCAAGTATCAGTGCAGTACTTGATGCGATGATCATAAAGATATCTGAGTTGCTGATGACATCGTAAGGAATTGGCTTAAGTGCAGAGCTCAGACCTAATATCCAAAGTAGGTTGAATATGTTTGAGCCGACTACGTTACCCACTGCAATGTCCGTATCTTTCTTAAATGCCGCAACGGCTGATGTCACAAGTTCAGGTAATGATGTGCCAATCGCTATAATAGTTAAGCCAATAAAAGTTTCACTCATACCCATGGTGCGGGCAATTTCAATTGCGCCATCAACTACCCATTGTCCACCAAAGTATAACCCAACCATGCCGATAAGAATTAAAACCACTGAGCGTGTATTGCTCATCTCCTTAAACTCTTCATTGGAAAACTCAGACTTCCTTTGTTTTGATACGATATAGACATAGCCCATAAACAAAACAAAAAAGAATAACAGGATGAAGCCATCATAGCGGCTGATCACGAAGTCTGTGCCCTTATTTCCTAAAAGTGAAGCGTTAGCTAAAAATCCAACAAGTAAAGTGGCCGTCAAAGAAAAAGGGACCTCAATGAAATAGGTATTCTTTGTGATTGGGAGTGGGTTAATCAGTGCTGAAATACCTAAAATAAGGAGTATATTGGCTACGTTACTACCTAAAACATTACCTACTCCTATATCTGGGCTGTTGTTGTAGCTGGCAATAAGGTTTACCAAAAGCTCTGGTAGGGAGGTGCCAAAAGAGACAATCGTAAGACCGATCACCAAACTGGAGATATTCATTTTCTTACCAATAGAGGTAGCTCCTTCCACAAGAAGATCGGCCCCTTTGATTAGAAAAACAAACCCAACTACAAACAGTATATATACCAGCATATAAAAATTGTAATCCTAAATTCTAAAATAGTACATTTTTTTGGGCGAATACTAAGTTTATTAGATATTTTTAACTCTTAGGGTGAGTCCTGATCCAGGGTGTTTGTATTTAATTGTATTTCCTGGTCGACTATAAACTCTTGTTTGAAATCGGTGTTAACACTACTACGACTAAATTTAATTATGGAGATATTTAACTCATACTCGGTGATAATAGCGATCTCTTTGGTCATTATTGTCTCCTATTTTTTTAACATCATTTCTCAAAAGACCAATATACCTAGTGTCTTGCTGCTCATTGTAACAGGTATATTAATAAAGCTTGGATTCGATTATTTTGACGTAAATACAGGCGGTCAGTTGTTCAGTGTTTTAGAAATATTGGGCATAGTGGGTTTGATAATGATTGTTTTAGAAGCCTCCTTAGACTTAGAGTTAACTAAAGAAAAATGGCCTGTAATATGGAAGAGTTTTACAGTGGCGATGCTTTCACTCATTGTTTGCTCACTGGCGATAGCATTTTTATTACAGTTACTACTTATCGACAATTTTCTGGTTGCGTTGGTATACGCAATACCGTTGTCGATTATGAGTAGTGCCATTGTAATCCCCAGTGTTGGTGAGCTCATGGAAGACAAGAAAGAGTTTATGGTGTACGAAAGTACCTTTTCCGACATACTGGGCATCATGTACTTCTATTTCCTCATTGGCAACCTCAACAATAGCGTAAACACTGTGGTTTGGGATGTGATATCAAACATATTTATTACAGTTGTTTTATCTGTTATTATCAGCTATGCTCTCGTTTTAATCTTTCAACGTGTCCAGACTCAGGTTAAATTATTTTTACTGATAGCCGTGCTTTTGTTGCTCTATTCCCTGGGAAAGCAATTTCACCTTTCTTCCCTTCTGATTATTTTGGTCTTCGGTTTGGTAATAAATAATCACAAACTATTTTTTAGAGGGTTCTTAAGAAATTGGATTGAGACAGCTCCATTAAATAGCATACTTCGCAATTTCCATCTCATTACGATAGAGTCGGCTTTTGTTGTACGTACGTTCTTTTTTGTGATTTTTGGGATGACCGTGGATCTTCAGTCTTTGCTCAATGGGAGAGATTTTTTAATTAGCCTTGCCATTGTCGTGTTACTGTTTGGTATCCGAGCCGGTTTTCTTAGGTTTTTTAGGGGCAAAGAGATCACACCTGAGATACTCATCGCTCCAAGAGGACTAATCACCATCCTGCTATTTTTTGCTATTCCAGCAACTATGCAGGTTGAGTTTAACTCGGGCATTTTACTTTATACCATTCTTATGACAAGCATTGTCATGGCGATGGCTTTGATAGCCGGAGGAAAACATATAGAACCGGTTGATGCTGTGAAACAAGCATATTGGAATGAAATTGACAAGCAAATAGAATCAATACCTGAGTCTGATAAGAATAAGACTATTGAGGAGAAAATTGTTGGAGAAGATGAGGAGGAAAACTCGAAATAAGCCCACCTCCCAATGAGATGGGCTTCACTTAAACAACCTTTATCGCTTCGCTTTGGCTCTTTCTATTTTTTCCTGAAGGCCTGAAGTATCTGCATAAAAGTCTTTTTCTTTGACAAGCAACATACTTTTTACATAATGATCGATGGCTTTGTCATACAACTTATTGAGGATGTAATAGTCACCGGCAACCTCATTGGCAAGCACACTGTTTTTGATTTTTAAAGACGTGTCTAGCCAGGCTTTGGCTTCAGCAAGATTTACATTTTTCCTGACACACAGTTCTGCTGCTTTTGCATAAGACTCCCAGTCATCAGGAGAAGCCTTTTCTATAATTGCGCGCGCTTTGGAAATTACCTTTTCAGACTTATCGAAACTAAAGCCTGGGGAAGTTAATAGCATTAATGCCATTACTACCACATACATGGATTTAAATGTTGTTTTCATAATGTATTGAGTTTTTGATTTGTTGTTACAAAACTCTATACCATAGCTGTGCCAAAAGCACACACAGATATAAATATCAGAAAATCAGCTAGTTACATTTGGGGGATAACCCGGGGTTAAAGTATTTTGGGTGAGCTTAGATGCTACAATAAGTGTTCAAAATCGTCCAAATTAGAGGTTATCCAACCATTTTTTCACTAATGTCATTTATGATTTGATCTGCATGCACCCGTGAGTTTTCTATAAACCACTTATTTGTTTTATATCCTCCGCATACAACGCCTGCGAGATAAATGTTTGGTACATTACTTTCATTGGTGGCTTCATCATAAATGGGTGTTCTCATGTCATCATCCTTAAAAGCGACACCCATAGACTCCAGTAGTTCAAAGTTTGGTTTGTAGCCAGTCATGGCTAATACGAAATCATTTTCGATAGTTCTATCTCCTTTCGGAGAGGTAATGTCAACCTCAAATTTTCTAATAGCTGTAATTTCTGAGTTAAAATAAGCCTTGATAGACCCTTCCTTAATTCTATTTTCGATATCTGGTTTTACCCAATATTTAACTGTATCGAGCAATTCGGGCTCTCTAACTACCATTGTGACATCTGCACCTTTTCTATAAGTCTCGAGCGCAACATCTACAGCTGAATTTGCCGCACCCACCACAATGATTTTTTGTCCAAAATATGGGTGTGGTTCATCATAGTAGTGGCGAACTTTAGATAATTCTTCCCCTGGCACATCCATCATATATGGAAAGTCATAAAATCCGGTCGCGACTATGATAGAGTTTGAATGGTAGTTCCCACGATCAGTTTTAAGACTGTAACCCTCAGTTGACTTATCTACAGACTCCACTTTTTCATAAAGTTTAAGGTTCAGGTCCCAACTTGATGCTACTCTTCTATAGTATTCTAGGGCTTCAAAGCGTGTAGGCTTATTTCCATGGGATATGAAGGGAACGTCACCAATTTCCAGTCTGTCAGAAGTTGAAAAGAAGGTCATGTTTAAAGGATAGTTGTAGATGGAGTTTACCAAACACCCTTTGTCTATTATCAAATAGTCGAGTCCGGCCTTTTTTGCTTCAATACCACAAGCCATTCCAATAGGGCCAGCACCAATAATGATTACATCGTATTTCATACCTCAATTTTAAGCATATATGTTACTAAGCAATAAAAATGGAAAAAGTTTGTAACCATTTAGTAAGGTGTAAGTATTCTATGCAACAACAGGTTTTAAACGCTCAGAATAGATAGGTTAATAATTGCGTTTTAAAGAGCGGCTCGAGGGCCGCTTTTTTCATGTATACCACCTCGCTTCACTGTTTTTTATTCAAAGAGAATGTTATATTGTGGTATGATTCATGTCAGACCAGCAAAATTTAAGGAACTAGATACTATTGCAGAGTATCAGGTGCAAATGGCTAATGAAACCGAGCAGCTCACACTTGATTTAGAAGCTGTGAGAAAAGGTGTCGAATCCATTTTTGAGGATGCCCAAAAAGGCAACTATTATGTGGCCGTAGATGATGATGAACAGGTGCTAGCCTGCTTAATGACCACCTCGGAGTTTAGCGAATGGCGTAATGGCACGGTCATTTGGATTCAATCCGTTTATGTGAGGAAGGAACACAGGAAAAAAGGTATCTATAAACAGATGTATGAATACCTAAAACAGATGGTGCAGGAAGATGATGACCTGATGGGTATAAGGCTGTATGTTGAGATGCATAACCAAGCTGCTCAACGGGTGTACATCAATATGGGTATGAAAAGTGATCATTACAAAATGTTTGAATGGATGAAAGACTTTTAATATGCGAGTAGTTTTAACAACTGTTTTTCTTTTAGCTGCTACGATGATTGCAATTTCACAAAACTTTGTTGTGGATAAGGTTGCAACAAACAACAGCGAAGTAGCCATTACTTTTATTGGTCATGGCTCATTGATGATGGAGTATGATGGCAAGACTTTACATATTGACCCCTCGTCAAGAGAGGCTGATTACAGCAAATTACCCGATGCTGACCTCGTATTGATCACCCACCACCATGGTGACCACTGCGACCCAAAAGCATATGGAGAAGTTGCTAACGAAAATACGATGACCTTCCTCACCCAATTAGCTAAAGACAAACTTGAAGAAGGGACTGTCATAAAAAATGGAGAAAGTGTTAGCTATGGTTGGGTTAATATTGAAGCTATTCCTGCCTACAACCTGGTGCACAAAAGAGATAATGGTGAGTTTTTCCATCCCAAAGGCTGCTGTAATAGCTATGTAATTACTATTGACGGCTTACGTATTTTTATAGGCGGGGATACTGAAAATACACCTGAAATGAAGGCCCTAAAGAACATTGATATTGCCTTCTTACCTATGAACTTACCCTACACCATGACTCCCGAAATGGTGACCGATGCGGCAAAAGCATTTAAACCCAAAGTGCTTTACCCTTACCACTATGGCAGCACCAATGTGGATGACTTGCTCAAGTTGATGGAGGATGAGCCTTCCGTTGAAGTGAGAGTGAGGAAGATGTAAATTAATCCTCTACCTCAACAACCATTTCAATCTCTACGGCAAGGTTGATTGGCAATGATACCATACCAACAGCTGCCCGGGCGTGTTTGCCTTTTTCCTCACCAAAGATTTCAACCAATAAGTCTGAGCAACCATTGATCACTTTCGGTTGGTCATAGAAGTCTGGGGCCGAGTTGACCATGCCAAATACTCTAACGATTCTTTTTACCTTGTTAAGGTCTCCAATCTCTGCTTTTAATGATGAAAGTAAGTTGATGGCCGTGAGTCTGGCAGCAGCATTACCTTCCTCAATAGTCAAGTCTTTGCCCACTGTGCCCGTTGTGCAATTTCCAGCGCTATCACAAGAACCATGTCCGGCTAAAAAGATCAAATTCCCAGTTCTAACTGCCTTGACATAATTGGCAGCTGGTGCCGTAGGTGTGAAAAGCTCTATGCCTAAAGCTTTAATTTTTTCTTCTGGGCTTTGAGCATAAAGCGTTGCACTAACGAGGCAGCATAAAATAAGTAAGAGGTTTTTCATAGTATCAGTATTTAAGATTATGTAAAATCTTAATTTTAATTAACGAAAGCAACTATAATCTAAGATGAAAAAAAGATGTGGATGGGCCGAAGGGCAGTTTGATGACTATGTAAAATACCATGATGAAGAATGGGGTGTGCCTGTTCACGATGATCAAACGCACTTCGAGTTTCTCATACTTGAAGGCGCACAGGCGGGCTTAAGTTGGGCTACGATACTCAAGAGAAGGTCGGGTTATAAAAAGGCCTTTGCCAATTTTGATGTTCAAAAAGTAGCACAGTTTGATGAGGCAAAAATCCAGGAGTTGCTACAGGATAAAGGCATTATCAGAAATCAGTTGAAAGTTAGATCAGTAGTCAATAATGCCCAACGGTTTATCGAAGTGCAAAAAGAGTTCGGGTCTTTTGATAAGTACATTTGGTCTTTTGTAAGGGGAGAGCCCATTATTAATCAATGGAAATCCATGTCGGAGGTGCCGGCAACTACTAAAGAATCGGATGCGCTCTCGAAGGATCTAAAAAAACGAGGATTTAAGTTTGTAGGTAGCACAATTATCTACGCTCATATGCAAGCCTGTGGCCTGGTAAACGACCATACTACCGATTGCTTTAGGTATAAACAGGTGAATAAATAAGACCTTCCATGTTGTGGAAGGCCTGGTTTCAATTACTCGTGCTTATGATACACCTTGGCAACAATTCTCCAACCACTGTCAAACTTAGATAGGGAAAGATAATCTGTGAACACATGTTTACCATCTTTGTGCAACTCGAGCTTCACCTGAGCACTATTGCCGGTAACATCTACATAATTGAACTTGTGGTCCCATACGTTGTCTTCGGCCTTAAATTCAGCACTGTTTTTTCTTTTTTCTACTCCAGCGACCCATTGTGCAATCGGGTATTTACTGATGGCCTCTCCTTTTGGAGAATAAATAGCGAAATCTTCATGGAAGGTCTTCGTCATAGCTTCAGGATTTAGCTCATTAAAAGCTCCATGTACATAACCTGTTTCTACTACTTTTTTGATCATATCAACATCTCCTTGTGCGTTTACAGTCAGGCAAGGGATTATTAAGAGGCCTGCAATAATTGTAATCAATTTTTTCATGTGTCAGAGGTTTGGTTTAACACATTTTACGGATATACAGAGCCTTTGGTTGGGTTAACCTATAAGTCCTGCACAATGGTCTTTCGAGGAATTCTTATCACATAGATGCCTTCAAACATATTGTTTTCAATAAGTGGCATCGTGTAAACCATGACTTCACCATCGCGCTGAACATTTTCTGCAGGTTGAGCCCCTTGAGTCATACTGTATTTGTAAGCTTCTAACAACTCCCATTCTACTTTGCTAGTGGTCGAGTCGTTTTTCTTCAGGATGCGTGCATCCACTTCCAGCTTGTTTAACAGGCTATCGGCACCAGCTTGGTATTGAGCCAGCAGCTTTCTTCCTTTTTTAAATGTAGCCTCCACGATATCCTCTTCGGGGATTTTTCTAATTTCTCTCTCCTCCAATTCGTTTTTCAGCGCTTTGCGCTGTTCATCAGACAAACCCCCACCACAGGACATATATAAACAAGAAATACAAATTACGGCTATATACTTTTTCATATCATATCGATTTACATCGTAAAAGTACAAAGATTAAAAGATAGCATTTTATGCTAACAGGCATGTCGCCACGATTTGTTAATTTTGTTGAATAATCGAACAAATATGATCGAAAAATTAGAAGAACTAAAGCACCGATTTGAAGAGGTGGGTCAACTCATTGTGCAGCCGGATGCCATGGCTGACATGAAAAAGTATTCTCAATTGAGTAAAGAATACAAAGACCTCGAAAAGGTGATGAATAAATACGATGCATACCTGGAGGTCTTATCTAACATTGATAATGCCAAGCAGGTCATCAAGACTGAGAAAGATGAGGAGTTCCGGGATATGGCGAAAATGGAGCTCGATGATCTTCTGCCTCAAAAGGAAGACCTGGAAGACGAGTTAAAACAAATGTTAATTCCCAAGGATCCAAATGATCATAAAGAAGCCATTTTAGAAATAAGAGCTGGAACCGGTGGCGATGAGGCGGCAATTTTTGCCGGGGATTTATTTAGAATGTACCAGCGGTTTTGTGAAAAAAACAACCTAAAACTCAATGTGCTGGATCTCACCGAAGGCACTAGTGGTGGTTATAAGGAAATTGTAAGTACGGTTACAGGTGATGAACCTTATGGGACATTAAAATTCGAGTCAGGAGTCCATCGTGTGCAGCGCGTACCACAAACCGAAACACAAGGTAGAGTACACACTTCAGCAGCAACCGTGGCAGTGCTACCAGAAATGGATGAGGTAGATGTACAGATTGACATGAATGATGTGAGAAAAGATACCTTCTGTTCGTCAGGCCCTGGTGGTCAGTCGGTAAACACTACTTACTCAGCGGTACGTTTAACACACGAACCTACCGGCCTTGTGGTCTCTTGTCAGGATCAAAAATCTCAGATTAAGAACTTTGAAAAGGCGCTGAAAGTATTGAGATCAAGAATCTACGAAATTGAGTTGGCCAAGCACAATGCTGAGGTAGGCGCCCAGCGTAAATCTATGGTTGGTAGTGGCGACAGATCAGATAAAATCAGAACGTACAACTACCCACAAAGTAGGGTTACAGATCATCGCATAAACTATAGTCAGCATAATTTACCCGATGTTATGGATGGTGAGATAGGCGAGTTTATAGAAAAATTAAGAATCGCTGAAAACGCTGAAAAAATGAGCGATGATGCTTAATTAAAAATATTTTTAAATGATGTGACTTTTTAATGTCACTGCGTCAAACAAGCACGAACACCAAAACTGTTCGTGCTTTTTTATTTAAAGCCAACTAATAATTAAACTAGAAACATGAAAATTAAACTATTAGGATTCCTTTTGTTGTCGGCTATTGCAATGTCATGTGGAGACTCAAAGGAGAAAAAAGAAAACGAAACACTTAAGGCCGAAATACAAGGTCTTAAGCAAGAGAATGCCTCACTTAAATCAGGTGAGCTTAAAATGAAGAACTCAATTGATGAGGTGAACGATTTTCTCAAACAAATTGAGAAGAACCTGGCGTCTATCGATCAGAACAAAACCATGATTACTAAACTTTCTGGTGAGAAAAAGGACAAAAAGGATGTTAAAGAAAACATTAAGAGTCACATTTCTACGATTAAAGAGTTGGTTGAGAACAGCAAACTAAAAATTATAGCTCTGGATAGAGCTATTCTAAAGCTTAGACAAGAGTCTGGAGATAAGAGTGCAGAGATATTAGCTTTAGACAAGCAAGTTAAAGGGCTCACTAATGATTTGTTGGATAAAGATATACAAATCGAAGTGCTTGATAATGAATTAGAAGACATGGAAGAGCTGTACGAAATGGAGCTGAAGAAGTCAGCTGAATTGTGGTCGATTGTCAACCGTGCTTACTATGTGGTGAATACCGCCAAAGATTTGAAAACAGCCGGAATTGTTAATAAAGAAGGAGGGTTTATTGGTCTTGGAAAAGTAAAAGTAATGAATGCGAATGCTTCAGATGCACTTTTCACAGAGATTAAAAAAGATGAAACTTCTGAGCTAATGCTTAATGCTAAGAAGGCAAAAGTTATTTCAAATCACCCTGATGGTTCATATGAAATTAAAGGTGAGGAAGGCATGGCAGACGTACTAGTGATATTAGATCGAAAATTATTTTGGAAAGAAGGCAACTACCTGGTGGTAGAAGTTGAAAAATAATAAAAGGGCCGCAGGGCCCTTTTTTATTGTGGCTACTTTAGCCTTTGATTTGATACCTTTGTATGAAATGAAATTTACGAAGTGCCGTTATACTGAAATGAGTCGCTTATTACTGACTGCCATGGTTGTAACCTTACTAGGTATGGCGTGTACTCCTGAAGAAGAAAAACTCACTTTTGATAGCTCTGCTACACTTAGACTTTCAACAGACTCAGTGCTATTCGATACTTTATTCACTTCTAAACAGAGCATTACCAAACGTTTTAGAGTGTATAATGACAATGACAAAGCTGTAAACGTTTCGTCCATAGCACTGGCCAATGGCAGTAGCTCACCATACAAAGTCTTTGTAAATGGAAGAGCCGATACTGAGTTTAGTGATGTAAAATTACTTGGACAGGATAGCTTATTGGTATTGGTTGAAGTCACTATCGATCCGATGGATCAAAACCTGCCGTTTTTGGTCACCGATCAGCTCATCTTTAATACAAATGACAATATCCAGGATGTAGACCTTGTGGCATGGGGGCAAGATGCTGTTTTTCTCAATGGAGAAGTACTTGCGTGCAATACCACCTGGACCAATGAACGCCCTTATGTGATATTCAACTCGGTGTTGGTAGATAGCCTTTGTAACCTTACTGTTGAATCGGGAACGCAGATTTATTCACACAAAGGCTCTTTTATTTTTATTGAGGGTTCTATTGATGCCCAAGGTACTGCAGAAGAAAGGGTACTATTCAGCAACGACCGGTTTGGTGAAGGCTTTGAAGATGCGCCAGGTCAATGGGGGGGGCTGATTTTTCTACCCGGAAGTAATAATAATACGATCGATCATACCGACATACGAAATGCTGAGTTTGGCATCTATTTAGGCACACCAGATGACAATGACGATTACGACCTGGTATTAAGCAACAGTAGGATTGAGAATATCGGGGGTAATGAAACGTTTACCGGTAATATTATCAATGTGGCTCCCGGTTATGGTTTGCTAGCCATTTCTTCCGACTTATATGCTTATAATACCGTGGTTAATAATTGTGAGGTGAATACTGTTGGTAATTATGCTGGGGGCAACTACAAATACGAGCACTGCACTTTTGGAAATTTCACCTTTGATTTTTTCAGGCAAGACCCATCTGTTGTTTTTGCAGATAACCTGGCTTTGGGCAATAATTCATTGTTGGTTGAAGACCTTTCGGTTGAAATGACCAATAGTATCCTATGGGGTAGCTTGTCAGATGAACTGTTGACAAGCAATGCCGGAGGAGCCCAATTTAATATTTCTATCGATCATAGTTTATTGCGCACTCGTGACGATCAGTGGAGTGGCAATGACAATATTATTAATGAGAACCCACGGTTTGCTGACCCAAGAGGTTACAATTACGCACTTGACACCCTATCACCCGCTAAAGATGCAGGGATTGATATTGGTATTTTAAATGACTTGGAAGGAAAAACCCGAGACTCAAAACCAGATTTAGGAGCATTCGAAAGAATTGAGAACTGATATGTACGCTTTTCAAAAAGAGATTTCTATTCGGGCAAAATCAAGAGGCTTTCATTTGATAACGCAGGAAATACTGAGTGAGATACCGGAAGTTGAAAAAATTAGCATAGGAACGTTACATGTTTTTGTGAAACATACTTCGGCAAGTCTTACCATCAACGAAAATGCCGACCCAACGGTAAGAGAAGATTTTGAAGCTCATATCAATAAGATGGTACCAGAAAATGCTCCTTATTATAAACACACGCTCGAAGGCAGCGATGACATGCCGGCTCATATTAAGGCATCTATGATGGGCAGCAGTGTTTCAATCCCTATCACAAATGGAAGGCTAAATTTAGGCACATGGCAAGGCATATACCTCTGTGAGCATCGCGATTTTGGAGGAAGCAGAATGCTCGTAGTTACCGCAACAGGACAATAAACTATTCTGCTTTTTAATGGTTTTACAACCATGAGCAAAGTGATAGTTTGGTTAAAGAATGACTTGCGTTTAGCAGATAACGAACTGTTTTACCAGGCTACGAAAAACAATAAAGACATACTTCCTGTATTCATATTCGATCCACGACAGTTTAAGAAATTACCTGAGCTTGGCTTTAGTAAAACAGGGGCACTTAAGACTAAATTTTTGATTGAGTCAGTTGCGTACATTCGGGCCGAACTAAAGAAAATGGGTGCAAATTTGATAGTCAGGGTAGGACACCCTGAAAAAATATTGCCTGAAGTTGCCACTAACATAAATGCAGAGGCTATCTACCTCACAAAAGAAGTAACTTTTGAGGAACAGCAAGTAGTTAATCAACTGGAGTTAGAGTTATCAAAGACAGGAGTCGCTTTAAATCAACACTGGCAAGGGGCGCTTTATCATGAGGAGGATGTGCCTTGGCCTATCAGGCAGGTACCACAAGTATTTACCACATTTAGAAAAGAGACTCAAAAAGAATCACCGGTTAGAGAGGTTTTTAACAGGCCGTCAAGTATAAATTACATTGCCGGGATTGCGGAGGGTGAGATACCGACCGTTACAGACCTTGGCCTTGACGAGGAGAAAATTGACGGCAAAGCAGTCATACAGTTTCAAGGAGGAGAAGGTGCCGCATGGGATAGGCTGAATGAGTATTTTTGGGAGAAGGATCTGTTGAAGGAGTACAAAGCCACGCGCAATGGGTTACTTGGAGCTGATTATTCGTCAAAACTGTCTCCCTGGCTGGCAGTCGGAGCAATTTCGGCCAAGTTAATTTATCATGAGATTAAGAAGTATGAAGCGGAAAGAACCAGTAATCAGTCAACCTATTGGTTATATTTTGAATTGGTGTGGCGAGATTTCTTTACATATATGGCCAAGCAAAATAATAGTAACATCTTTAAGTATGAAGGATTTAATGGTACTCCACCAGAAGTAAATAATGGCTTAGATACCTTTGAGAAATGGAAAAATGGTGAAACCGGTGAGCCATTTGTTGATGCTAACATGAAGGAATTACTTCTTACAGGGTACATGTCAAATCGCGGCAGGCAAAATGCTGCAAGTTACCTCATGTACAACCTAAAAGTAAACTGGACCTGGGGAGCGGCTTGGTACGAAAACCGACTGATCGACTATGACCCATGTAGTAACTGGCTCAATTGGGCATATATTGCTGGAGTAGGAAACGATCCTCGACAGGGCCGGCATTTTAATATTGAAAGTCAGCAGCAGCGCTATGACCCTAAAGGTGAATATATAGATTATTGGCTGGGTTAGTAAATTCTGGTAAGTCTATAGTAGTCTGATACCGATATCCGAAAGGCCTCTCGAATGGACGGGGCATCTAGTATGGGTTTCTTTGCATTATTGATTATTACATAAAACTGATCGTCTTTTAATATGTGCTCATAGATTTGGGTAGCAAACTCCAGCATACCTTCTTTGGAGAAGTTGCTTAGCACTATTTCGGATCCACTTGTAGTTTCAACCATAATTTCTTCCTGTTGACGCAGGTCTTCGGAAGTTTCAACCAGTAGGTAGGCTTCATCCTGAAGATAGTTGATTACAATAGCCAGGTTTATCGCTGGAGCCACATCTTCTAACCGATCTTCATGCCGAAAGACATTAAATTTGGCAGCCGTATTTTCTTCAAGTTCATAGTCTGACTGACGTATATTTTTGAAGAAGATCTCAGTATCATCACCCGTTTTGAAAGTAAATTTCTCACGATCGATAGCCTTGTCGCTATCCATTTTACACGCAACAAGTAGTATTAATACAACAACCCAGTATTTCATTCTGTATGGTAAATTCGTTTTACACGTTGGCTTACGCTCGTTAATATTTCGTATGGGATAGTGTTTATAAAACCGGCCATTTCTGATATAGTTATGTTTTTGCCAAAAATCTCGACTTCGTCTTCTTCAGCAGCTTCAGGTATATGGGTAACATCTACCATGGTCATATCCATACACACACTACCTACTACAGGAGCTCTTTTTCCATGAATAAATACCTGACCTATGCCGTTGCTAAATGCTCTGCTGTAGCCATCAGCATAACCGATAGCTATGGTGGCTATTCGTTTGTTGGCTTCGATTTTTCCTTTGCGTCCATAACCCACCGTGTCACCCGCTTTCAACTCATTGATTTGAGATATAATAGTTTTTAAGCTACTTATCGGCTGAAGCTTGTCTTGTTCTTGCAGGTTAGTCTCAACACCATAAAGCCCAATGCCTAATCTTACCATGTCGAAATGGTATTGAGGAAACCGCACAATACCAGGAGAATTAACCAGGTGTCTTATGGGAGAAATGTTGAGCGATTTAGATACCTGCATGCTCATTTCGTCAAACTGTCTGGCCTGATTATGAGAAAAATCATTATGAGACTCATTATCTGCGCCAGCCAAATGACTAAACATGGCCTTTACCTGAATATTTGTATTTACTTGAAGTACTTGAGTAAGTTCATCAAGTTGATGTGAGGCAAAGCCCAGACGATGCATACCAGTGTCGAGCTTAAGGTGTATATTGGCCTTTTGCGTATCTAAAAATGAAATAAACTTATTGAGGATATTGAAGTTGTAGATTTCTGGCTCAAGCTCATATTTCAAAATCTTTTCGAAGCTTTCCTGTGTAGGATTCATGACCATAATCGGCAGTGTAATCCCGTTTTTCCTCAGCTGTACGCCCTCATCGGCATACGCAACCCCTAAATAATCGACCCTATGGTGTTGCAATAGATTGGCTATTTCGAGACTTCCGCTGCCATAAGCAAAAGCTTTTACCATTACCATCAGCTTGGTGTTGGGCTTCAGCTTCGACCGATAATAATTTAAGTTACTGGTAAGTGCATCAAGGTTGATTTCCAGCTGGGTGCCATGTATTTTTTCTTCCAATTGTCGCACAATTTTTTCAAACTCAAACACACGGGCACCTTTCACCAATACGGTGGCATTTTCAAACAAATCCAGATCTTGTTGGTCTAAAAAAGCCTCGGTGGAGGGATAAGCAATCAATCCATCATATGAAAGATGCTTTGAGACATTTTTCCCTATGGCAATCACAATATTGGGCTGTGCAACTTGTAATTTTTTTTCAATGGCTCCATAAAGCTCCTCGTTGGATAACCCCGTTTGATACAAGTCAGAGAATACTATGATCTTCTTAGAACGCTGCTTTTGACTTACTAAAAAGTCTATAGCGACTTCAAGCCCTGCCAGGTCATTGTTGTAAGTATCATCAATAATAAGGCTATTGTTGACACCGCGCTTCATTTCCAGCCGCATCTTAACTGTACGCAAAGTGTTGAGCCCTTTTTGGATGACCTCTTCACTATAGCCTTTCATGAGCATATAACAGATGCAATGCATCACATTTTCAATTGCGACAGGCGCAGTAAAAGGCACGGTCAATTCCAGGGTTGAGCCTCTTAATGATAGCTTCAATCTTGTTTTTGACCCAGTAGTCGACATACTATTTATACGCACATGACTATCCTCACTTTTACCCCAAGTAAAACCTTTATCAGAAAGTAAACTGTCAATTTCGGTATGGTCTTTACAGTAAACCACTTGCGCTGTTTCTTTAAACAGCAACGCTTTTTCCTTGACTTTCTCTGCTCTCGAAATAAACCCTTCATCATGAGCAGCTCCAATATTGGTGAAAATTCCCTCGGAAGGCTGAATAATTTGCTGCAGGTTACTCATTTCATTTGTTTCTGAGATACCTGCTTCAAATATTCCAATGGTCTGGGTGTTATTGAGTCTCCATACAGAGAGCGGTACACCCACTTGTGAGTTATAGCTTCCGGGGTTTTTGGTTATGGCTTCAAATGGCATAAGCATTTGAGCCAGCCATTCTTTTACAATGGTTTTGCCATTGCTGCCTGTAATGCCCACAACAGGCCCGCTAAATTGGTTGCGTTTATGGATGGCAATTTGTTGTAATGCATTAAGTGTGTTTTCGACTCTTAGCACATTTATTTCTTCCTTGGGCAAATCAAGGCTATGATCAATAATAAATTGTTTCACACCAGCATCAATAAGAGACTTTATGTAAGCGTGACCATCATGCCTTTCACCTTTTATAGCAAAAAAAAGGGTGCCGTCTGAAGGGATAACTTTACGGCTATCAGTAAGCAGGTGGTTGATGCTAAGGGTGGGTTGTACCTCACTAATTACCTGACCTCCAGTAATTGCTTTTAGGTGTGAAAATTGGAGCATAATTCAAAGTAAAGAAATAATCTCAGATAAATTATTACTTATAAAGAAAGCACCATTTCATATTGGTCTAGCTGGTTATCGAAACCAATTCGGCTAAAAAAATGAAGTGTATCTTCTGCCTCTTTGTCGATGTTGATTATGGTAAGTTCTTTTTGAAGGCTTCTATTATGCATATAGGAGATCATTGCCGAGCCTACTCCTTTATTTCTGTAGTCTTTGTGAACGCCAATTTGGCTTATCCTACCAAAGGAAGGTTGAAATATGGCATAGCCTACGCATTTATTTTCATGATGAGCTTCTATAATTTCTTCATTGGCCAGGTTGCTGGTTATCATTTGAGGAGAATCCAGAAATGAAGGAGTATAATCTGAAAATTTTTCATAAATATGCCAATCAGGTTTGGCTATAGAAAATATGTCTAATGAAAGGTCTAACGGTCGCTTTAGTAGAGCCGTAGAAAGCTTAAAACATTTAAAATATTTGGTTGGAACAAAACCTACTTGTTCATAAGCGTTAATAGCTTTTTTGTTTTCGGTCAAAACCTCAAGCACACATTGCTTAATTTTTCTCTTCTTCAATAATGGCGTCAGGTGATTATACATCTGTGAGGTGAGTTTATGACCTCTATAGGGTGGTCGCACACCAGTGCCACCATTGTAGGCCGTGAGCTTACCATTATAATGATTTACTGAAGTAAAGATAAAGCCTGCCAGGGCGTCATAATCATATGCTCCTATAGAAAGTGAAAAGTCAATTTTTAACTTTTCTACAAATTTTCTTACAAACTGCTCTTTTGTAAGTTTAAAAGCCACTGGATAGTCAGAAAACGCATCCAAAAATGCTATATACATTTCTGTAAGGTCGAGTGGCTTTAAACTTCTTAAATAAAAAGACGTAGCCATATTTAGTGCAATTTAGCTCCATTTGGCACCACTCCATCCACACCTGCTAAAACAATATGTCCCTTTGAGTTGGTGAACCCGGTTACCAATATTTGCGATTTAATGGGGCCTATTTGTTTTTCAGGAAAGTTTGTAACACAAATGACCTGCTTGCCTACCAGCTCTTTGGTGGTATATTCATCAGTGATTTGTGCACTGGACTTTTTAATACCAAGCTCTTCGCCCAGGTCTACATGTAAAATATAGGCAGGCTTTCGTGCCTCGGGAAAGTCTTCTGCATCTACTATTGTACCTACCCTTAAATCAACATTTTCGAAATCATTCCAGCTAATCTTACGCATACCGTCCAATTTATACAAAAATCTCTATTTCATTACATGTTGACAAGCCTATTGTTTTGCAACATTTTGTAATTTATTCCGTATATTAGACAACTTCATGAAAACCCGAGGCCACATAGCTGTTTTGGTAGCCATAAGCATTTTGTGTTTATACGCTCCAACTTATGCACAAGAAGATGGGTTTTCTATGCCTAATGTAGATAGAGAGCCAGCCTCCAATACATCTACTGCTGGTGAAGGTTCACGCAGTGGCTACACAATAGACCCCGTAAAAAAGTCTGCAGAAAGAATTGGTGCTGATAAAAAAGATGTGGCACCCAGGAAAGTTGAGGATAAAAAACCTGAAGAGTTAAAATCAGAAACTCGATCTCAAGAAAAACCCCAGGGGGAAAAAACATCAAACCCAAGCAACACTTCCAAAAAACCAGATGAAGACGCAGAGGATGTGTTGTCTTTCAATTTACTCTACTATATGATTCAGAAATTCAAGTTTTCTGATGTTATAGACGAGTAGTTATAATCAACCTACTTTTTTTTGATTTTATTTATGCAACTTTGTTGCATATGCGTTTTATTGCCTTAGTCTTTATCATCCTTTCTCCCGTATTCATCATGGCACAAACTCAGGATTGTGCCGAAGATTGTAGTTGTAGCGTGTCAGGTACCATAATAGATGCCCAAACACTAGAGCCTATTCCCTTTGTGACTGTACAGGTAAAGGGCACAAATAAGGGCGTAATTACGGACGAACAAGGCGCATTTAATATAAAAGAAATTTGTAAAAGTGAATTTGATATTGAAGTGGCCCATGTCGGCTTCAAGCCGGTGGTTCATCATCATGATAGCTATCATAAGAACCCAACCATAAAATTAGCGCCTGATGAAATTATTCTGGAAAGTATAGTAGTAGAAGATGAACGTAGCACTACTGGAATATCCTCTCTCAATGAGACTAAATTATCAGGCAAGGATCTCTCAGCGATAAAAGATCAATCATTGGGCAATGTGATGGCTAATATAACCGGTGTGTCTACACTAAAAACCGGAAGTAATATTGTAAAGCCGATTATCCATGGCATGCATAGTAACCGAATTTTAATTGTAAACAACGGTATTCGTCATGAAAGCCAAGACTGGGGAGAAGCCCATGCCCCAGAAATTGACCCCTCCCTAGCCAATAACATAAGTTTGATCAAGGGTGCAGCCGCAGTGAAATACGGGCCAAATGCATTAGGAGGTGTAATCATTATCAACCCACCGAAAATGGAGTTAGATGATCATTTCCATGGTGAGGTGGCCCTTAAAGGGGAAAGCAACGGAAAGGCATTTGATGGTAACATATTGCTGCAAAAAGGGAAAAAGAATTTTGCCTGGTTGCTGCAGGCTTCAGGCAGGTATCAAGGTGACTTAAGGGCTCCAGATTATAATCTCTCAAATACGGGCATGCGTGAAATGTCAGTGGCTGGTGGCTTTCTATATCATTGGAGAAAAGTGGACTTGAAAGTGTACTATAGTCATGTAGAGCAGGAGTTGGGTGTGTTGCGTGGCTCGGTTGTGGGTAACCTGGAAGATCTGGCAGATGCGCTAGCAGATGATGAACCTGATTTTACCGAAGACCCTACTTACGAAATTGCCACACCGCGGCAAGAGGTAAACCATGACCTTTTTAAACTAGAGAGTAATATAAACTGGCAAAAAAGTCGCCTAAATCTTTTATACGGGTTCCAGGTAAATAAAAGAAAAGAGTTTGATGTAAGAAGAGGTACTAATAATGAAAGGCCGTCTATAGACCTTGAATTATTTACACATACGTTTGAGGCCGAATGGCTGCACGCGTCTGTAAATGATTGGAATGGTAGTATTGGAGTGCAAATGTTGTATCAGGATAATAACAACTTGCCCGGTACTAACACGATACCTTTTGTGCCAAATTATAATAACTCACAAGCCGGTATTTATATGGCTGAAAGCAGAGAGGTGGGCAACTCTACATTTGAGCTTGGTGCCAGGTATGATATGCTGGTGGCATCGGCAAGGATACGTGATATCAATAACGATGTGGTAAGCTTTGATCAAAGCTACCAGAGTGTAAGTGGTATTATTGGATGGAAAACGGAGATTTCTGCTAGTCGGTCTTTCCGTGTAAATATTGCTACCGCCTGGCGCCCTCCAAGTATTGCAGAGCTTTTTAGTTATGGAAAACATAGATCAAACTTGCAGTATGGCTTTTATCGCTATTCAGATAATGCCTTTCCAGATGATATTGATACCAATGAGGAGCAGGATAATGAATTGGGCTATAAGCTGACTACCACTTACGAACATTTAGGCAAACAATTTAGGCTTGAGGCGACTCCTTATGTCAACTACATTCGCAATTATATTTATGCCGAGCCGAGGGATGTTTTACAGACAGTAAGAGGCTCATTTCCGGCTTATGCTTATGTGCGCACCGATGCGCTATTTGCCGGAGTTGATGTGGTGGGTGTATACAATCATTCGCAACATTTAGAATCTAAGCTTGCAGGTACTTACCTGTATGCTCAGGATATTGATAAATCTGCAGTGCTATTTGGAGTCCCTGCCAACAAATTGTCTTATGATATCACCTTTAGCCAAAAAATCAGACAAAAGCACCCTTATGAAATTGGGTTAAATGCGGAGTATGTTTTTGAGCAATATAGAGCACCCCGGGTGATTACACCCGAACAATTTATTCAGAATGATGATTTTGATCCTTTTGAAAATGACCGCACCCCCTTTGATTTTAAGGAAGCACCCGATGGATATTTTTTACTCAGCTTACAAAGTGAAGTCAATGTGAGACAGTGGGTGGTGGGTATACGTGTAAATAACTTATTAAACACCACTTACAGAGAATATACAGACCTGCTACGCTACTTTGCCGACCAACCAGGCATTAACTTTCAACTTTCTTTAAAATATCAGCTGTAACTTCTTGCAACATTGTTGCATTATATCTATACTTGTAATGCAACAATGTTGCAGAAGAAATAACGTATAAAAACAAACCCAATGAAGACATTCAAATTTTCAATTCTTGCAAGTTTAATAATAGGCTTGCTTAGCTTAAGTGCATGTAGTGATGATGATGCGCCACCAGCTGAAAACGAAGAAGAAGTAATCGATCAGGTAACATTAATTTTTACACCTACAGGTGGTACCCCACTTACATTTAATGCAGAGGGTGAAGGAGGTGTTAATTTTACAATACCAACTATCATGCTTGATGCAAATACAGAATATGCCTTATCTGTAGAGGTAAGAAACACAGCAGAGGGTGAAAATATTACCGAAGAAATAGAGGAAGAGGATGAAGAGCATATGTTCTTTTATGGCTGGACCAATGGGTTGTTTTCTGACCCTTCCGGGGATGGCAATATTGGACCTAACAGCAGAAGTGATGATGTAAACTATAATGACCAGGATGCTAATGGCTATCCGGTTGGTTTGTCTACAACCTGGGCCACAAGTGATGCTGCTACCGGAGAATTCAGAATAATACTAAAACATCAACCAGACATTAAGACCGCTACATCTACATCTAATGATGGTGAGTCTGACATTGACCTGGTTTGGGACATTGAAATTCAATAAATAGGTTTAGGTTATTGATTTTGATAGGAAGGCCATCTGAAAGGAAGGCCTTTTTCTATTTCAGAGACAGTGTAAGAATTTTGAGTTAGTAGTCATAAAAGTCTTTAATGCGAAAATGGTGTGCGTCTTTTTGGGAAGACAAAAGTTCATTTAAATAATAGCGATGGTAATAGCCATTAAGCACAACTATTTTCTTGCCCTTGTATAGATCGACAAAATGCAAAATATGCTTAGCCATGGTTTGATTCCTTAAATCCCAGAATTTAGAAGCTTGTTCATAACCCCTAGCATAGCTTATGCTATCGCCATCTTCTTTGGTAAGATAGGTGGTTGAAAATAGCGGATTATTGCGCATGATTTGTAATAACTTATCATATTGATAATGCTGTCTTATTCTTGAAATGCTATCCGTAATTGTATTATTGAATGCTTTTGCCCCCTGGTAGGCAAATGAATTAAGGGTATCGGTTAGTTCAACGAACGCTGCATATATTTTTTGTTCCTGTAGTGCTAGCATGTTGCTTCTATAAAGACTATCCAGGAGGCCAATAGCTCTGCTATCCGTGGGCCGCGAACCAATTTTAATACGATACTCATTGCGCCCGGTGAACTCATAGGGTCTTACGTCCACATCAAACTGGTTCATGTATTTAACAGTGGCCAAATTTTCGTTACTCTCCCAGGTACTCTTAAACTGAAATTCTTCAGTGAAAAAGGATGAGTCAACTTCAAAAAGGATCAGATCAGGCTTTATTTTAACCAGTATGTTATAAAGGCTATCAGAATTGAAATGCTCAACAGGTTGGTGTACCGTACCCAGAAGAATTAGCTCTGTTTGCTTTTTGATTGAAGATTCATTGCCTTCAACATTTACTGACTTTGAGTTGTGATTACACCCTAAAAGTAGCCACAAAAAGGTGATAACAATTACTTTTGATATTCGCATATTCATTTGATGAGCAATATAATCAAATCGGATATATAATGACTGGTGAGTAGGTATGATAACGTTGTGTATTATCTCTAATATAGGGTAAAAACTAATTATTACTTACTTCTAACTGCTATTTGAGAGACTGTTTTGACGGTGGGTACAGTATTTTTACTCTTATGAAAAATTTAATTTTAGCGGTCGTTGTAGCAATCTGTAGTCCCGTATTGGCCAATGACAAAATTCTCGAATCAATTAACAAAGATGATCTTTCTTTATATCAGCAGGCTACAAACAAAGCCTACAGCATAAATCACCTTACACAATCGATTAATCTGCAATCAGAGAACATTTTCGACTTTCTTATAAAAACCTTACCCGATTTAAATACTTATGACTCCTCAGGCAATACGCCAGTATTGCAGGCAGCTATGGCTAACCAATACTCCTATGTAGAGTCGTTACTCAATAAAGGGGTTAACCCTAACCTACAGGGCAAATCTGGGTTAGAAGCTACACCACTCATGTATGCTGCTGCTTTCAATAATACGGAAATGATCAAAGCCTTGCTGAAGTATCAAGCCAATATCAATCAAGTAGATGTAAATCAAGATCATGCGCTCAACTGGGCAACATACTATGGCCACCTGCAGGCTATGGAGCTTTTGATGCAGCAAGGGGCAGATGTCACTCTTAAAAGCAAACATGGACAAGCCGTTGACGTAGGATTTAGGCTATGGCATGCAGATTCTGTCACCTCTTTATTTAAAAAGTATATGAAATTTGAGCCACTGCCAGCTAAATCAAAAAAAATCATTCAAGCGATAAGAACTAATGATCTCTATCAAGCTGAAAAATTATTAGAGAAAATTGACCAATCCGGTTTGGTAGATGAGCTTGGCTCACCAATGATCAATTTAGCTATTGAAAAAGGCTATACTGATATGGTGCAATTGATGGTCAGAAAAGGTGCTAATGTCGACCAGCTCAATAGGGTTGGTCAGGCCCCGTTGGCCATTGCAGCAAGATTTGGCAGAGTGGAAATAGTAAAGATGCTTATTGATGCCGGAGCCGATGTAAATCATACAGATAATCATTACCGGCTTACGCCACTTATTGGTGCTGCAGTAAATGGCAATGTAGCTATTGGAAAAGTGCTGATCGATGAAGGTGCTTTGTTGAATCATACCGACTCCATCAACGGGGGAGCAGCCCTACACTGGGCACTGTTTTATAAAAACTCTGATTTTGCAGTAATGACTGTAGAAAATGGTGCAGACTACAACTCCAACATTCTCGATGGGACTTATAGTGGTAAATCGTTAGCCAAGGCTTACGAAAATCAGGCGGTACTTAGTGCTATAGAATTAGAGGAAGTTAAAAGGAATACACTTTTTGGTAGTTGGCAGATGAGTGAAATTCACTATGTATATGCCGACACAACTTATAAAGTTGTGTTAAATTATCCTGGCAGGTTGCTCATTGGACCCAACCGCTATGCCATTATGTACAATCCTTATGGTAGCGACCGCAAAGCGGCAGCCAATATTTCAAAGCTGACAAACGATGAAATGCTTTATGCCTTCAAAACACTGGCATTTAATACCGGTACTTACACCATTTCCGATGACGTGCTGGCTACAAAAGCCGATATAGCCAAGGTAGCTGGTTTTGAAGGGGGACAACAGATTTATGCCATTGAAAAGAAAGGAGATGAATTACAACTTACGATGTTTGATGAAACCTACCCAGATGGGAATAAGCCCGAATGGTATGGAAAGTTGAAAATACTGTTTAAATTAAAAAAAGAATGGGAGTGAATTAATTAGCACGTATTGTCAACACTTAGATTTATTCTTTTAGGGTACGCTTTTGTAGGACTATTTGTCGCGGGAGGCGTGTTCTTTAAAAAAGGAGGCATATCCAATTTTATGTTGGCGTGTTTCATTGTGCTGCTGTCTTTTGAGGTATTTAATTTCTTATATGGCACCAGTGTTCTAGTAAAGCTCTATCCACAATTTGTATCAGTTTATTATTTTCCAGTTGGCTTTGCCTATGGCCCACTGCTTTTTATACATTTCAAGGCACTCATTCATAAAGAAAGGACCCTTGGCCCAAAGGAGGCGTTACACTTTCTCCCCATAATTTTAGCGTTCATAGCCATATGGGATATTCTTTTGCTGCCCGGGCTTGAGCGGTTAGTTTATATCGAGATTCATTTTCTCGACAGGATAATGACCTACAACTATATCAGGGCAGGGCATCAGTTGCTGTATGGCGTGGCACTGGTCTGGATTTACATTGCCAGGCGGCATCTGTTAAATCAAAAAGAGAAAATTTATTTGCTACTCATGGCTGTGATCTATGTATTGAGCACCGTGCTTATTTCATGGCTTACGCTATTTGCAGAAAACTGGAGGCAGTTTATCTATTTCTACTTCCTTGTCAATACGACAGTATTCGCGATTGCCTATTTGTTGTATACTGACACTGAATTTCTAAAGAAACTTTCTAAAAAGTACCTGAGCTCTAGTCTGAATGAGGCCGATATGAAGCGTATCCTTACCAAAATTGAAAGCTCCTTAACGCAAGATAAGCAATACCTTGATCAGTCATTAAGTCTTATTAAATTTGGCTCGAGAGTAGGTGTGAAACCACATGGCATTTCACAGACTATGTCGGTGTTGGTAGGGAAAAATTTCAATGAATATCTAAACGAATATCGGGTTGAACATGCCAAAAAGCTACTCAAGGATAAAAACTTCGACCATTATAAAATAGAGGCTATTGCGCTGGAATCAGGCTTTAATAACAAGGTCACTTTTAACAAATATTTCTTAAAGAATACGGGATTGACTCCGTCTGAGTATAAGAAAGACTGAATTTATGGTGCACAAAAGGACATTGTGCTTTCGTTATTTCTCATTATTCAAAAAGCTGTTGGTGTTAACAATATTGAACTCGGGATTGTCTTCAAATAATTGCTTCAAATGTCTTACATGGCCGCTACCAAAAATGATTAATATTCTATCATTATCATTGGTTTGCTCAAGGATATTACGGTATATAAATAAGTTTCGCTTATACCATTCAGTTGCCAGTTCTACACCAATATTGTTGAAATCATAGGATCGCATTAGGTAAGGGAGCCCATCAATTTCCTGTTCCATCTCTTTATAACTAAACATCACATTTGAGGTGTCTTTAACGGTAATTGCTACGTTGTTGTAATAATTATGATTATTTAAAATTTGCTGACAATCATTTAGATAAATCAAATTCTCCTTTATTGTATTTTTTGTAAAGGTTAATTGCCGGGTTTCCATTTGTTGTTTGTAATCCTCACTGTATTCTTGATACGCTTTTATCGAAAGCGTGTCTGCAATAAAATCAGCGTAAGGCCCTAAATAAACTCCGGGATGGTCTACAGCCAGAATTTCTTTAATACTTAATTCCTTTGCTAATCTAAACCCTAATTGATATACCTCATTTTGACCATTATTAATGTCTTTGAGTAACAATTGATTATTTGCATAGAGGCTAAACAAACTGTCCAGTTTGGCTTGCTGGCTCGGTAGGAATTCAACAAATATTTTGTTCGGTTTATATTGTGCTAGTAAATCAACAACTTCTCGAATTTCAGCCTGTCTTTTTTTTGTGGAATAACCATCGATATCTAGATTGTAGGTGTCCATTCCCGGATTATTAAAATGATATACCCCAAGAATCATGGCTTTTTTTGAAGCTGTTGAAGCTGATTGTGTTGATTTGTTTTGGCTTCCCGTTTGATTGCAACCTATGATTATTGATGCAATTAGGAAGACCATTACTACTCGTTTATTATTCATAATTATATTTTTTAAGTTATTTCATTTGTAAATTCATGAATGCCTACCAGTATTAAAACCAATGGGGCATAGATATATAAGCTCTTTACAACAAATTGTCCTGACTGGTGAGATCCCAAAATATCAATGACACCGAGGCTTACATTAAAAGTTAAATGGAGCAGAATTATGGCTATTATAGAGCCCTGAGAATGATTGTAGATCATGGACATTAGTAGGCTTAACAGCATGACATTGCATGAGAAAGCCCAAAAAGGAATTTTTGAATGTGGTGAATCTAAAAACCAGAGAGGAGCATGCCATAGCGTCCATATTACACCTACAATTAAAGCACTTGCGACCCATCCATACTTATCCATGATTTCTGGATAAAGAAATGCCCTCCAGCCTAGTTCTTCACCTAAAGGACCCATCAATAGGTTAATGAGTATGAGTGGTAGTAGATAGCTGAGCTTAAAGTTCGACCACTCAATTGCCCTCCCTTTCATTACCTCAAGGAGTAAAAACAAAGCGGCAACAACTATTGGTATTAAAGATAGTAGCATCCACCATGAATACTTAGGTAAAGAAAACGCAAGTTGAAGATTAGATAAGACTTCTTTTTTAAGCATCCATATGGTTATTGCAGCAATGTTTGGACTCCAAATGGCAATTAGCCAAATGGGTAAACCAGTAATTGATTCAGGAGTGTGTGCTCCTGAAATGTTTGACATCAACACAAACGATACTAATGATATTATGAAGGTTAATATTAGAAAGCCTAATATGGGGTTTTCTACTAACAACAACTGTATTTTTTCCATGGCTGAAGTTTTTTGGCTTAGTGCGCTTTTAGCCAGCTTGTCATAATTGCAATTGTCTTTTCAGCGTCCTCTTCCTGTACAAAGTGCCCGGCATCTAAAACATTTGTTTTTTCATTCGAAAAGAAGCCTTTCCATTTTTCCAGATTATTCATCTTAATGAAATCATCTTTCTTACCCCATAGAATTAATACAGGCTTGTCCTTTATCACATCTGCATTTTCCCACAGTTCTCCATACCAAGCAGATGCACCAATTAACGATTTTCCAATATTGAGCAAGCCATACCTGCTACTCTTATTTGGGAAAGGGTTTTTGTAATGATTGTGCACATGTTTACTCAGTAGCTTTTTGTTGTGAAAAGCTTTTTTGAGTAGCACGGCTGATGAAAAATTAGTGTTTAGATAAATAAAATTGCCCAACCTGCTGTGAAGGATGTTATCAATGATTTGGGCGGATTTGTCGTTCTTTGTTTCCCAAAGCCAGGTGTTAAACAGCACAATTCGCTTTATATTTTCAGGTTTTGAGATAGCATAAGACAACCCAATTGGCCCTCCAAAATCATGAACTACCAGTGTTACGTCTTTTAAATTAAGATGTTCTATCAAGTGAGTTAAATTGCTGGCGTGTGCTTGAGGGGTACCAGTAAAATTTTTCGATTTATCAGACAAACCAAATCCGAGGTGGTCTATGGCTATACATCTGTATTGCTGAGATAGCGTTTTAATATAGTTTCGGTAAAGGAATGACCATGTCGGAGTGCCATGCACAAACAATAAAGTTTCGCCTTTACCTTCGTCTATATAATGCATCTTACCATAATCAGTGGTAAGATAGTTTGACTGAAATGGGTATTCGCTGGTATCTAGCCATTCCTGTGCCGTTGATGTTTTATACATGGTAATATTTAATTAGAATGAGGATTATTTGCTCCATTGCCAGGCAAAAATCCATTCTTATGCCGGAAAATAATTGTAGAAATGCGACCTGTTAGCTTTCGAAGTACCGGTGATATAGTGTGTCCCTATAGCTCTGCAGTTTCTGAGGCGAGAGTTTGGCAATCGATTTTACTTCATTGATAAGGTGAGGTTGATCATGATAGTTGTATTCAACCACTAATTCCATCCAATCCACTGAATTGTCCTGGTTTAGAATGAAATCTATATAATTGTTAACTCGAATAATTTTACAATAATCTTTTTGGGAAATACCTATACGTGTTTTGAATAGTCGTTGTAATTGACGTTCTGAAACATGAACCTTATCTGCAATTTCAGCAACCTTAATTATACCTTTAGTTTCGTGAATAACTTTCGTAGCTGTATGAAATATGGGGCTTCCCATTTTTTGGTTAAGATGCTCTAGTAAAAAATTTTCCGCGATGTTAACTTTCTCTGAAAATTTGTTTTCGCTTAGTGCTGAGAATAAATGTTCATACTTATCTCTCAATGTGTTCGGGAATTCAACCATTAATTTTGAGACTGGCTGCTGAATCAATTTGTATAGACCCTCACCTATAAATGAAATGCCAAACAAATCAATTTTTCCTTTTTGGTTTATAATTGTGCTGGATTTTATTGCTGGAACGATAAAAAATGGGGTTTTAGGGTAGCTCTTTTGGGTTAAATCTAATTGAACACTATCTCCAAAATTAAAAGCCAGTATATTTTGTCCCTTGGGTAAATAGCGTGAATTGACCCCTTCTATTGAATTAATATTTCCACTCATCTGCCAGAAGCAAAGCACATCCACTTTTAGCATTTTATTGGATACTATTTCTTCTACATAATTCATTGATTAAATAGGCCGTATTTATTTAATGAAATCACTGATCAACTTTAGTTGATTTACTTCTTAGGTGATCGTTTTTAGTAAAGTAATCTTCATTCGACACAGCATCATCGCTTATATAAATACTTGCTTCTTTAAACCAAACTTCAGCATAGTTTCCGGTTTCATATTGCTTTTGAATATCACCGTCATACGTGTCAGCACCAGAACACCAATTCGGGTTTTCCTCCGGAGATTTCCCATTGGTTTGATTATAAGCACCAAGCTTAAAAAACAGACCTTCTCCTGCATATGCATTTTCTCTTTCCACTCCGTCCTGGCCGATGGGTACAAACAGGCGCTGGGTTTGCTCAGGTATATCAGAGACTGAAGTGTATTCAGAGGCTATCAGGTTTTTAGTAAAAGCTTTGGTTTCATGCCCTTCACTGGCAAATGTCAATGTCATGATGCCTTCTTTTACCTCAACGGTATAACTAAACGTTTCACCCAATTCAATGCCGTCTGTTGGTTCTTCCGGGTAGGAGTTTTCTGCCGTGCCAACAACAGAGAAGTCATGGCCCCAGACTGCTGTAGAATAATCCCACCTTCCGGAATTGTCATCTCCCGCTGTGTTGATTTCGTAATGCCAAAAAACTGAGCCCTTGGTGTGACTGGGGTATTTTTTATAGAATATTTTTAGTGGTTCATTTTCATGTCCATCTGCACTATGGATCTGGCCAACGACCACTGAATGCGTAGACGCTACACGGGCATCACCCGTACTGGACACGTTCATTACTTTTAGCGTTGCTGAAAGCTTAGCATCCGTTACAGGCGACCATTTTTTTAATTGTGCCAGCTCTGTTCTTGTATTATTTGAGGTGCCATGGGTATTACCTGCATTGGGAGTTTTAAAAACCACCCAAGACTGATCACCATCGTTGGTTGTATAGAAGAAATCTTCGTGTTCATAATCAATGGCTTGTTCTGCATTCGAGCCATCGCCTAAAATTAAATTCCAATGGTTGAAAAATGGGATGACGTCACTCGGATAAACAGTTTCCTGTGTGTCATTTTCATCAGATTGTTTCCCTGAGTTGGAGCAGGCGCTTATTAAAAAAAGGGCGATGATTACCGGTAGAGGAGTGTAGCTTTTCATTTTCTCAAAATTTTATTGACGGACTTAAGATACAATATAGTGAAATCGGCTGAAAGAGGTTCACGAGGGGTTTGTGTTGGTTAGGTTTAAAAACAGTATGTAAGGGTTAAGGAGTAGTCACAAACCAGAAATGCAGTTTAGGTATGCGTTTCTAAGTAATGTTAGTATTTGTCAGTTTGTCTGCTAAGTCAATAGGATTCTGGCGATTATCCCAAATAAGAAGTACTTTGGTTAATTTGCCTATGTTGACGTAGAATAGCGACACATTTCTATGGATTAGAAGCTTTCTAAACTGGGTGTTCGGTATCAATGGAGCAATCTCCGGGTTAGACTGTATTTGTAGAATTCGTTTATCAATTAAATCCAAGAAATACTCGACTACCTCGTTATTCCATTGCTTTGAGATGAACTTTTTAGTCGCTTTAAGGGATTCAATAGCTACCGGTGTCCAGTAAACTCTTTGTTGACTCATTGATTTTTAAGAATATCTCTTGAAGTGGTATGTTCTGTTAATTTGTCAGAATTAGCTTGATTAGAAAGGTTAAGTAAGGAAAGGATTTCTTTAGGAGTGTCTTCGATAGACATCCTCTTTAATTCCTCCATACGGTTTAAAAGAGGTTCATTATTTAAACTGGTTATCCAGCTAATTAATTCTATTTTCCGTTGTTCAATTGACATATAACAAATATACAAATTTCCTCATTTAATAGTTCGTTGTCAAGTATACGTTGGCAGCCATGTTGTGTGTAGTTCATAACATATTAGTTAAATCTAAGTTGAGTTTTTTAACCAATTCATATTTTGATCTGACAAGGTCATTATTCGAGATTAATAGTGGAATTTTATGAGCTTTCAACGATAGTGCTGCATTTATACGATGATTACCATCACAAATTGTTATTTCGCCTCTCTTAGTTAATTTAAGTACTGGTGGCAACAATTTAATGTTGTCTATCCAAGCAGTCAAAATGGACTGAGTTTTACTTTTCTTAAGGCTTGAGCTGCTCAATAACGGTGATTCTAAGACATGGCGATGTTCGATTGTTAAATGAGAGAGTAGCAATTGTAAATCGACCTTCAAAAAAATTCTAAATATTGATTGCTCAGGCTTTTGCCAATCCAAAGCGGCCGAGTTGCTTATTTCAGCCCAATTCGTTAGCCATAAAGGATTCATAAGATATTTAGGAAATTAACAACAGTGACAAATTCCACAACGCTCAACTTATTGCAATGAAAGTAGTGAATTCTGTGTTTATGTTCAAATAGCACAGACCCTGGTGAAGCACATTCTTCTTCACAGCCCGCCCTCCCGATAATTATCGGGATGCTCGAGGGCAGAAAAACAGGCTGAAGTTCAAGGAAAAACAACCAAAATAGGAGCAGTGCTCTAAACACAGAAGAACGGCCCTCCGCACGAACCGACTAGAACCGCACTTTAGCGCATGCGTTCATACATGGTGCTGGCACACGTTTCAATGTACATCAATTCCATCAAAGTAAATTTCGGTTATTGCTGTGTCATCCCACTTTAAGCCAGGGTAAACCTCGAGAATCTCAAACTTCATTGTAAATCCAGGCTTCTTCTTTAAAAGCTCGAAGTCCTCGCGATCTCCGTACCCAACTGGATCAACCTTGAAATGTTGTTCGGCTTTTGAGTCTTCTAGTGCAAGGATGGCATGTTGTTTATTGTCAATGTACACTTTCAATTTCTTGACTCTGGAATTGTTTTTCCAGGCGTTATCACTTTTCACATAACCGTTCACGATAATTATTTCGGTTATTCGGGGATTCTCCGGCTTAAAGTGATATTCAATATATTCTCCAACTCCATATCCTGAAACTCCCTCCACCCATGCAGTTTCGTAACTTAAATCGTGAGCATTTTTTACGCTATAGGTACTGTTGCCCTGAGCGGTCAGTTCGGAGGAAGCTGTTTGTGTGTCTTGTCCTCCACCACAATACCAACTACATCCTCCACCAACAATATCCCACATGTTCTCATAAACTTCACCGTACTTTTCAATAATGGCTTCTTCTTTGGGCGTTAGTTCCTCCCAGCTTCTATTACCCTGGTTGAGGTCGTTAAGTGCTTTATCTCTTAAGGCCCATTCCTGCTGTACTGTTGGATTGAAATCGACTATTTTCCCAAGTGTTGGCTTAAGGGTTGGTAACTCCTGAGCGTTCAGAGAAGTTAAGAGCAAAAGAGATGATATTGTCAGCAGAATCTTCATAAAAATGACAAATGAGTGGTAACGCCTCTGTTGGCTCGGAGGCCCCAGAGACAATTTTAAAATGCAAGCTAATGATTTCTGTGTTTTGAGCCAAGCCTGAACCGACCGGAGCGTTTGCGAGAACCCTACTAAACTCAACTTAAACTTCTAAGCGCATGGTTTTACATAGTGTGGGCAACTTTAATTTAGCATTTCATTAATATCTTGTCGGCCAATTATTGCCATAATCTCAACAACCTTGTCATTTACTTTAAAGTAGATGCTGTCTGCCCCACAAACGCAGCGCCTATATCCTACTTTTATATAATCTACTGATTCGTATGAAAAAGGTCTCTCGGCTATCATATCAAAGTATTCAAAAAATGTATTGAAGTAGTTGTCTGCCTGTATTTCTCCAAACTTTTTTACTCCGAATTGATGTATTCTGATAAGGTCGTTTTTGGCTTCGTTGTTCAGTCTATATTCAGCCATTCATTGCAGACTTAGATTGTGCTAAAATCTGCTCTTTAGTAGCATTTGTAAAACCACTTTTCTCAGCTTTCTCGAGTTTTGCTTTTATCCAGTCGACCTGCTTTTGTTGATTTCTTGCTTGTCGGATTAAGTCGTTAACCAATTCGCTTTTACTCGAATATTCTTGACTGTCGACTTGAGCTTTTAGCCAGTCGTCATTCGGCTTAGTAAATGATATGCTTTGACGTGCCATAATTTTTAGTTTGATGTAAAAATACACCAATTATGAACCAATAGCAAGAATATTTACTGTTGCTAGGGCCTCTGAATCAAGCCAGAATAAATCCTCCGACACTTCAGGCCCTGGCACGCCCGGTATTCTGGCCTGCCCAGCCCGCTTTGCTTCTGGTGAAGCATTGCAGGCCGAAGAAGGCAGATAAGCGGATCAATTTTATACGTTGTTGTGCGTTCGTATTTTATTGTTTCATTTCTACTCTTATCAGCCGGATAGTTTTCGTATCGCTTAAGTTCTCTACGGTATGAGGTGCTTCAGGGTCTTTATACATTGTCAAAGGTAAAACAAGAGGTTCAGGTAACTCCCGAGTATCCATAATGACATTTCCTTCTGCATCTCGGTCAATAAAATCCCCAGCTTCCAAAATATATAAGACACTTTTCCATTGATGATGGTGAACAGGCTCAATTTCGTTAGGTAAGAGAGTTACTTCTAAAACTCTTACTTCATCATTTTCTAATAATATTTTATGATTATTTGGTGCAGATACAACCGCATCTTGGTCTTTTGGCCAATCTGCTGGATTTCCTGTTTTATACAAAAGTTTTTGTTCGTCAGTTGTTTGTCCGAAAACTGAAATAGTTGAACATACTGCAAAGCAAATCAAAGTAATTAGAAATTTTGAAGTTGATTTCATATTTGGTTAGTTTTAGTTTAAGTGCTTACTCTAATCGTTTTTCAGCTTTCCCGTTTGTCTTTGTTACAGTCGTTTGTAATATGACGGCTAACGCTTAGCTATGATGAGTGGGGATTAGTCCCGATAGCTATCGGGAGCACTAACCTCTCATCTCGCTCATAGCCACGCCTTAATTTAAATTTAAAACTTGTGGCGAACTTTCCAATCCCCACTAAATTATCCTGACTGATAAAAGCCCATTTATTCATCAGCATTTATTATACACCTTATTTCGACCATTTTACTTCGTTTGGTGGAAGAATTACAGTTTGATTTTCAGTTGGAAAGTCTGATGGTAAGCTGAGTGTCACTTTCCCATTAGTTGCCCATTCAGCGCCTCTTGCAAAAAGTGTTTGAAATCCAACACAGTAAAGGGCGTCTGTTCCATTTTCGGAAGAGTTTATGCCGGGTATTTCGTTCGCATTCTCTTCATTGAATGCGTGACCTAATACTGTCACGAACACCTTTCCAGTTCCATGTTCTAAAGTCCATGCGATTGGTTCATGCTCGCCAGAACCCCACATCTTTTTATCGGAATAAGAAGTGGCCAAAATTTCAATATTTTTCGGATTGCCACGCATTCCATGATAGAACTCGTCCATTCCATGTCTCCATTTCAACGGCATTCCTTTCGTAATAGGGTGTTCGGTATTTCTGGTATCAATTACCATTTGATGCTGTTTACCATGAGCTGGACCAACACCATGATATATGGGGGTTTCCTCCCAATCGTTAATTTCATCGTTCCAGGAAGTATGGGAGCCTGTATGCGATCCGTACCAGCCTAAACCTATTAATCGCTGAAATTTCGGTTCGTCTACATAAGCTGCTGTTCCTTGATGAACTACGACTAACCCACCTCCATTCACAATGAATGCTTCAAGTTCATTCAAAGGTTCGCTCGGTAAACCCTCAAATCCCAAGCTCGATGTGACTACCAAGTCGTATTTTGAAAAGTCAAAATCGTGTTCAAACCACCTCTTCTGATCCATAGAAATAATGATGTCTATTGAATAGCCTAGCGACTTTTGTAGAATGGTTTTGAACGTTTCAGCCTGCATGTTAGTATCATGATGTTCAATATCTTGCAGTATCAAAACACTTTTTTGCGCTGACGTGTTTAAAGCGAAAAGGATGAAAATTGAGACTAAGGTTAACTTCATGATGGTGGTGTATAACGCACGTGTGTATGACGCTGTGCGCCACCTGTACTGATTTGCAGTGAAAGTAGTGAATTCTGTGTTTATGTTCAAATAGCACTTACACTGGCGAAGTACATTCTCTTTACAGCCCTAGCCGTCCCGATAGCTATCGGGAGAGTGAGGCTGAAAAGCTAGCTGAAGCTCAAGGAAGAACTACCAAAATAGGAGGAGTGCTCTAAACACAGAAGAACGGGCATTCGCACGAACCGACATGAGCTGCACTTTAGCGCATGCGATCATATATATGGTGTTACATGTCGGTATTTTCAGCTTTCAGTTTTTTTAGGACTTTGAAGTTCGGGATTGTCAATAGTGCGAAAACTGCTCCGAATCCGAATATCGCGAAAATGTACGTTATCCAGTTAAATACCTCTTGTTCAGGTGACATTGATTGAAAAGCTTTAAGATAAGGGATGCACGCAACTGAGTATGCGATTACCCAAACTGTACACGCTACAAGTATTCCCGTTTGGATCGCTATTCGTTGTGCGTTAAGACGTTCAAAAGCGTATGAAAAAACAACCATACTGAATCCAATAATTACTAGAAGAGGCATATATATTGTCCAGATGTTATGAAGTATCTCAAAAGTTCGGTTGAAAGCATTAAATTCCTCATCCTTTGGAAAATCGCTCATAGTTGAGTTCATAAGAGTTAACACGAAAAAACACCACACTCCGATTCCAGCATAAAAAATTCCGACAGTTCTGATAATCTTCTTAGGTTCTTTCTTAAAAAGTTTCTTAGAGTTTAATGGTATCATAAGATGTAGGTAGTGGCTCAACTGATTGAGGTGAAAGTAATATTTTTTGTGTTTTGAACCAAGCCTGGCCTGATGTCACGTTAGGGTTGCACGGACTTTCGCAAAAGAAGACCAGGGAAGACCTATTGTTTAGAGCCAAGAACTTAAACACAGAATGAGTGGGCAATTAAGCAGTCACTTACCAGCAAAGCACTTAAGCATATGCGATGCTAGCTCATGTTAGGCGCTGGCATTCACGTTATTCAAATAAAATTCGCGAAAAACACAACATAGGAATTACAAGTACTGCTATGATATACCCTATGTTAAACCACCGATCTTCACCTAGTTTTGGGTCCCAATTTAACATAGTATCTTTCCATTCCCGATCGAACTTCTTTAAAAAGAAGCGTCTAAGAACAAAGAAAATTGTAAATCCGAATAATGGCATTATCCAGGTTTTTAGAATTGAAAGTTTCAGCATTATCGCGATAATCCCAATTACGAAGAATAGTCCACAGATGAACCACAGAGCGGTTGAATACCTTATAAGAATTCCCCTGTCAAAAATAAACAGCATAGGAATTAGAGCGAACCCGAAAAAATCAATTAGAAATTCTATCTCCATAGCTTGCGCCTAACGCCCCTTTAGCTTAGTGCCATAGGATTATTTAAAGATAATCCGATTATGGACAGCGCTGTAAGCGTATCGATTATATATTTATTAAATCAACATCAGCAGAGGCGAGCTATGTAACGCCCAGGAGTAAGACCCATTAGCCGAATT
>JBDVKW010000014.1:0-133763 GCA_039970995.1 Fulvivirga sp. | reverse complement strand
AGCACTTCCAGCAACTTCACCACTACAGTTGGCATCTTCGACTGCTACTAAGCTGTATGTACCAGCACTAGCTGTAAAGTTGTATACATTAGATGAACTGCTAACAGTTGTTTCTGTGGTTCCATCGGTATAAGTGATAGTCCATGGTGCTGCTCCCGTAAGTTCAATAGATACCGTAGCGGTCTGTCCTTGGCATATGGCTGTTGAACCAAAGATATTGGCAGAAGGTGTTGAATAGTTTGTTACTATAGCCTCACCAGAAGTATTGCCAGAACAATTAGCATCTGTAACACTAACCAAAGAATAAGTACCCTCAGAGGCTTCAAAAGTGTAGGTATTGTCAGTACTTATAACTTCTGTTTCAGTTGTTCCATCAGTATAAGTTACTGCCCAAGGAGCGTTACCTGTTAGTGTAATTGATACTGTAGCTGTTTCACCAGTACAAATTGAAGCTGTTCCACTCATTGTCGCAGAAGGCAGCGCGCTTCCTGTTACAAACGCTGTTCCAGATGTACTACCTTCACAATTTGCATCTGTTACACTTACTAAGGAGTAACTGCCAATTCCAGCTTCAAATGTGGCTATACTTTCATTTGATATTATCTCGGTTTCAACAGAACCATCAGTATAAACAAATGTCCAGGGAGCTGTGCCGGTTAGCGCTACTGAAATTGTTGCATTTTCTCCATTACATATTGTTGCATTGCCACTGATTGTAGCTGTAGGTGTTTCTAGATAAGAAACGCTCGCTTCGCCAGAAACTGTTCCTGTAAAGAATGCGTCTTCTACAGATACTAAAGAGTATGTGCCTTCTGTAGCTTCGAAATTAAATGCTGAAGAGGTAATGTTAACTTCAGTATTTTCAACTCCATTTGTATATACAACAGTGAAGGGGCTAGTGCCTGTTAAATCAATGCTTACAATGGCAGTTTCATCAGGGCAAATTTCACCACCACCAGATATTGTAGCAGTTGGTCTGTCGGGTACTACCACTTCAACGGTATTAGTTTCACCCCAGTACATTTCACATCCAGCGATGCGAGTACACCTGACGTAGTACATAGTTTGTGTTAAGCCGCTTACTTCAAGGTCGGTAAGATTTTCAGAGCCCGCAACAGGTGACCAGTGAGGGTTACCAGGCGTGTTGGCTACATTTACTTCACTCTGCATCCAGATGTATTCGAAGTCAACGCCTTCAAAAGGACTTGTCGGTAATGCTGTGTTTTCAATAATATTAGTGCCTTGTGGATCGTACGGACCATTGAAAACGATGCTGCCACCATTGATATCTTCAGGCTGGCAAGGATCAACTGCTACTTCCACCGTATTCGTTTCACCCCAGTACATTTCACATCCAGCGATGCGAGCGCATCTAACGTAGTACATAGTTTGTGTTAGGCCGCTTACCTCAAGGTCGGTAAGGTTTTCAGAGCCCGCTACAGGTGACCAGTGAGGGTTACCAGGCGTGTTGGCTACATTTACTTCACTCTGCATCCAGAGGTATTCGAAGTCAACGCCTTCAAAAGGACTTGTCGGTAATGCTGTATTTTCAATAATATTAGTGCCTTGTGGATCGTACGGGCCATTGAAAACGATGCTGCCACCATTGATATCTTCAGGCTGGCAAGGATCAACTGCTACTTCCACCGTATTAGTTTCACCCCAGTACATTTCACATCCAGCGATACGAGCACATCTAACGTAGTACATAGTTTGCGTTAAGCCGCTTACTTCAAGGTTGGTAAGATTTTCAGAGCCCGCTACAGGTGACCAGTGAGGGTTACCAGGCGTGTTAGCTACATTTACTTCACTTTGCATCCAGATGTATTCGAAATCAACACCTTCAAAAGGACTTGTCGGTAATGCAGTGTTTTCAATAATATTAGTGCCTTGTGGATCGTACGGACCATTGAAAACGATGCTGCCGCCAGTGATCGATTCAGGTTCACATCTGTCGTCTTCACATCTTTGTGCAGGATTGTCACTAGCCGTACTTGTTCTTCTTGATCCGTTAGGAGAGGCTAAGGTCCATACCAGGTTACTTCCATCAAAATCTACAGTAAATACGTCTTGATGTCTTCCTGGAAGAAATGTCGTGGTTTGTCCTCTATCAAATGGTGTTGGGGTGAATTTATTATCTGAACCTGCAGGGATATTAATAGCTAAAGAGTTTTCATTTAAATAGCCAAAGTGTGCTGTATAAACATCTGTGTTGTTATCATAACTTACACATTCCAGAACAGGTCTAACATCCTCAGTAATTGCTCCATTACATTCAAATGGATTGCTTACTACTACTTCTTCGTATTCAACACACTGTCCTGCTTTATAGGCCACTTGTGATTCGTATTCACCCAATGAACATGCACAATCTAAATTTTCCGCACATAATTCAAAATTGATTGTAAAAGAGGCGCTTCCATTTTCACCACCAAATCCGTCAGTTGCTTCTACTTTAAAACCACTTAGGCCTGTGACCGGATCTGTTACATTAGCCTCAATGTCCCAATTCATACTATTTGTAATTGTACTAATAGACCCGCAAGGAAGCTCTACAGCTATATGTGACAATTCTTTCGAGCCATTTCCATTATAGTTTACTGCCAATTCATAACTGTAACAAAAAGCAGTATTCGCAACTAAAGAAAGGTTTGATGTAAATCCTTGTTCGCAACTATCATCGTCATCGTCATGGCCATCATCATCATCTCCATCATCATCGTTGTCATCATTGTCGTTATCATCATCATTATCATCACCATCACCGTCTTCATCACCGTCTTCATCATCCTCATCATCGCTATTATTACAGGCACCTAATGAGTCACCGTGTGCTCTATGCGCAGGCCAAGCTGATTCCGAAATTCTAATAGTTTGTACATTTGATGGATTGCCAGGAGGGTAATGGCAGATAGTAATTTTTGCCTCATTTAGCTCAGCCTCAATATTAGAATGGCTTGTTGGGTGGCTGTAATGTTTGTCTGATGTAAGAATTTCACCAGAAATTGTCGAAAAATGCCCAGAAAAAAGAATTACCAGAGCAAATATAAAACCAACAGATTTCATTTTAAGTCGCGTTTAAGTAAGGTTATATCCTGATTTAGTCACTAAATTACAATAAAATCATTCAATAATACATGATTAGTTGTAAGTGTAAGGGTTGATACCGTTATTAACTATTTAAGTAACCTACAAGATAGCTATATTATGTGGATTTAGTAAATATTTTTCACCTTATGTGGCCTTGAATGCTTTTTTTAAATCGTCATAAATCAGAAGATTCTATATCTTTGCAACTTTTAAAATGAACAATCAATAATTGTATGCAACTAAGCGAACAGGAGATCATTAGAAGGAAAGCCAAAGACCAACTAGAAGAACTAGGGGTTAATCCTTATCCATCTGAACTTTTTGAAGTAAATGTGTCAACTAAAGACATAAAACAGAACTATGAAAAGCAAAAGATTGATTACAAGAATATCTCTATCGCTGGGCGTATAATGAGTCGTAGAGTCATGGGCTCTGCTTCCTTTGCAGAAATTCAGGACTCAACGGGAAGAATTCAAATATATATTAGGCGGGATGATATCTGTCCTGATGAAGATAAAACACTCTATAATACAGTATTTAAAAAGTTACTTGATATTGGAGATCTCATCGGAATTAAAGGGTACGTATTTACGACACAGACGGGAGAGGTTTCTATACATGTTACCGATCTTAAGGTATTAAGTAAGTCTTTAAAACCATTGCCTGTTACCAAAGAGACTAAAGACGATGCTGGCAATGTAGTCCGTCATGATGCTTTTGCTGACCCTGAAATGAGATATAGACAGCGATATGTAGATCTCATTGTAAATCCTGAGGTAAAGGAGGCGTTTATTAAGCGTACTAAGTTGGTAAATTCCATGCGAGACTATCTTAATAATAAGGGGTATCTAGAAGTAGAGACACCCATTTTACAACCTCTTTATGGTGGTGCTGCAGCAAAACCTTTCAAAACGCATCACAACACATTAGATATGACGCTTTACTTAAGAATAGCTAATGAGTTATACTTAAAAAGACTGATTGTTGGAGGGTTTGATGGTGTGTATGAGTTCTCCAAAGATTTTAGAAATGAAGGGATGTCGAGGTTTCATAATCCGGAATTCACCCAGGTAGAGCTTTATGTTGCTTATAAAGATTATAACTGGATGATGGATTTGGTAGAGGAAATGATTGAAAAAGTAGCTTTAGACATTCATGGAACTACGGAAGTGCAAGTGGGTAAAAATGTTCTTGATTTTAAACGTCCATGGAAAAGATTTACCATGTTTGAGGCGATTGAGCATTTCACAGGAATAGATATCTCCGAAATGAATGAGGATGAGCTGAGAACTACAGCCAAAAAGCTGGAAGTACCTATTGATGAAACAATGGGTAAAGGAAAGCTGATTGATGAAATATTCGGTGAAAAGTGTGAAGGTCAGTTAATACAGCCAACCTTTATTACGGATTATCCAGTAGAGATGTCTCCTTTAGCTAAAAAACACCGAGACAAAGAAGGATTGGTAGAGCGATTTGAAGCGATAGCCAACGGCAAAGAAATTTGTAATGCATTTTCTGAACTAAATGACCCGATTGATCAGCGCAAAAGGTTTGAGGAGCAACTCGAACTAGGGAAAAGAGGTGATGAAGAGGCCATGACATTGGATGAAGACTTTTTAAGAGCACTTGAATATGGAATGCCGCCAACAGCTGGTCTTGGTGTGGGTATCGATAGACTATCAATGATCATGACCAATTCTAACTCCATCCAGGATGTACTTTTCTTTCCTCAGATGAAACCAGAGAAAAAAGCTAAAGTAGCAAGTGTAGAAGATTTCATAAAAGCTGGTGTAAGAGAAGAGCTGGTTCCAATACTTCAAAAACTAGGATTTGATACTATGGATAAGCTTAAAGAAGCTAATCCTAATAAATTGTTTAATGACGTTTGCGGCACACGAAAGAAAATGAAACTAAAAGAAGTTAAGAATCCAGATCTTGATGAAGTAAAGGGCTGGTTGGCTTAGTTACTAATCTTAATTTAAAAAATTGAAGACACTCTCTTGAAGGGTGTCTTTTTTTATTGTTAATTATCAAGGAAACTCCTGTTTCTGTCAATTTTTAAATCCTGGAGCAGTGACGACTTCACTCGAATGGTGAAACTGTAGCTTTCGTACCGTCCAAAAGGTGTCCAACTGACGTTCATTGTCCAGCAATGTAAGTCCCTTGTGATACCAAACCGAGTTAGAGTAAACTCTTTGTTTTCGAAGTCATATCCAGAATTGTAAGTGATTTTCCATTTTTCAGACAGTGATAGGTCGCCATTAAAACGCAGGGTTTGCGTGATTTTAGGTTCTTCAAAACCTCTTTTAGTATAATTTACATTGTAATTGATTCTTAAACTCCAGGGTATGCTAAAATCCACATAGGCATCAGGATTACTAATTAGGAAGTCTTTTTCTGCATCACTTAAATTTGAGTCATTTATTCTATCTCTTGTATTCTGATCTTTTTTATTGGCCTTAGGACTTAGATTGGTGCTTAAGGCAATGGTGGCACTACTTATTTGTCCTAAACCATTTCCATTGTTCCATGCATACCGGTCAATCCTTCTTTGATAAAAGGTTGGTTCATCTCTACTGTTTACACCAATACTATCTAAAATATAGACATATGGGTCTACGGTGCCATTAAAATTGATATTAAGTTTATTATTGAAAACTGAAGTATTCGCCCTTAGACTTATGTTAGAAAGATTAAATGAGTCTGCAACAACATTGTAGCTTGAACTAATACCAAAGTTGTTAAGTATAGGTACTTTCTTAGATTGCTTTACCGTATCATCTTCCGAACGTATTTTCATTTCCAGCGAGTTATTTATGGATAATCCGATACTTCCACTTTCACCGATTCCCGGACCTCCATATACTGCGCCTTGATACCTGTTTTGCAAAAGTTCGTCTCCATTTTCTGTTTGCAGTCTTTGGTAGTAACCAAACTTCTCGTCACTAAAATCTGGTTGGTAAGAAAAAGAGATACTAGGGTTCATTACATGTCTTATAGCCTGAATTTTACTTCCTTCCTTAAAAAAGTGTGTACCGTAAAGTCGGGTGTTCATAGAAACACTAGACCCGTAAGTGTAAACCCTATTGAATCCGCTCAATGTATCTATTACAACAGCACGATTAGGGTTATCTGGGTCAATGCCCCATTCTAATTTTTCAAAGTACCATTTCTCTTCATAGTTAACTGATGGACTTACAGTAAAGTGTTTTAGCATTTTGAATGAAGTAGCCAGAGGTATTTGATGTCTGAATCCTTTACGAGAGTTTTTAAGAAAAGTGCCGAAATTATCAAAGTCAAAAGGGGCAATACTATCCTGAGTGGCATCTGATCCGATACGGCCAAGGTTATTTGTTATATCATTGGTTCCTGCCAGCGTATAGCGTACACTAATCTTATCTACCCATGAATTTCCAGAGCTTGATTTTCCTCTAAAAGGGTAAATATTGGACATATTAAAAGATAGAGAAGGCAGAAGGATATCAATTTCCTTTGTTCTCACATCTTGATTGTGTCTTGCACTTAGGCCAAGAGAAAAAGGTGAATTAGGAAAAGACTTAGAGTAATTTACATTTGAGCTAAGTTTCCTGGTAAAGTTATTTAACCGATTACTGTTTGGGTCTTGGGATACTCCTAAGAAGTTGTTCGTATTATAGGTAGAGGTGGCAGCATTTATTGAAGCAGAAAACCTACTAGTTCCTTTTGTCTGTGGTGTATGGTTCCAATTTAATCTAAAGTCATTTTGTTTTTGATCAAGGTCCTCAATATTATCAGAAAGTCGTAGTTGCGTGAAGTTGAAACTAAAATTACCATTATAAGCATAACGCTTTTTATAGGGTGCTGTAATATCAACTCCATATCCACCTTTTGAATACAGGTCACCTCTGACAGCTAATTTTATATAGTCACTGATATCAAAGAAGTATCCACCGCCTCTTAGAAAAAAGCCTCTTCGTCTTTCCTCCCCATAGGATGGGACAATTATTCCGGATGACGCTTCATTTTTTGCTGGAAACATACCAAACGGGAAGCCTAAAGGAGTGGGCACATCATTTATTTCCAGGTTAAAAGGTCCTGAAACAATTTTATCGTCAGGAATAGCTTTTGTTCGCTTTGCTCTTATTCTAAAATGTGGATGAGCCAGATTACAAGTAGTATAGGAGTTATCTATACTAAAGAGCTCGTTCTCGGAGTTTTTGAATACCGTCTCGCCATGTAGATACCCTTCACCTTGCTGTGTTACAACTTCGGAAATTCGTGCGCGACCCGTTTTATAGTTATATACAATATCTTTGGTTTCATATACCTCTGCCCCATTTTTAAAGATTGGGTAACCTATTTTTTTACCTAGAGAATCTACCTTTCCATTAGCTGAGAGTGTGTTGGCATTGTAATCAATTGTAATCTGATCAGCTTCGAGATCGATAGCACCATAATCTATTTTGGCATCGCCATACAGACGCACAATTTTACCATCAATAGAGAAGTTGATAGAATCTCTGGCAGAATAATTGATAGTTGTTTGAATATCGCTTTGAGGTTGCTGAGGAGAAGTTGTAGAGTCAGATTCTTGACCTATATTTGCTGAAGCAACCTCCGTGCTATCATTGTTTATTGTAGTATCCTTCAGTGTTGGTTTTTGACCTAAAATTTCTTCACCAACATTGATATTTTTTTCGGGAGTCTGAGCGGAAACATTTGTTATGAAAAACCAAAAAAAAGCAGCTAAAAAGCCGCACCTCAAAAGCACAAAAGATCTCAATTTATTAGGCGTATTTTTCGGTTTTCGAGAAAAATTTACAATTTTGTGTAAAGTTATTGTAATAACTTTTAAGAAGCGAAAGATTGTGAAGAATATTGCCATTGCGACCCTTCTAATAGCAATAACCTTGCTAACTTCTTCATCGACTCTAAAAAAGACTGAATTTCAGGTAAAAACAGTAGTAATAGACGCTGGCCATGGAGGTAAAGACCCAGGCACGAGTGGTAGTTACTCCATGGAAAAAGACATCGCTCTTAAAGTGGCGCTAAAATTGGGAGCTTATATAGAGGAATATCTTCCGGATGTAAAAGTTATATATACTCGAAAAACAGATACTTTCGTAGAAGTGCACGAACGTGCAACCATTGCCAATAAAAATGAAGCAGATGTTTTTATTTCTATTCACGCTAACTCACTACCAAGAAATATTAGTGCCGCCAGAAAGCAGGCAGTTTATGGTACGGAAACTTATGTGATGGGCGCTCAGAACTCTGGTCGCAACTTTGAAGTGGCAAAAAGAGAAAACTCCGTAATCTTGCTTGAAGATGACTACGAAAAGACTTATGATTTCGATCCTAAGTCTCCCGAGTCATACATTTTATTTTCACTTACACAGTCGGCTTTTCAAGATAAGAGTATAGCACTTGCAACAAAAATTCAGGACCAGTTTGAACATAGAGCTGGTCGTAGAAGTTTAGGTGTTAAACAATCAAGTCTTTTAGTGCTCTGGAGTACTGCTATGCCTAGTGTTTTAGTAGAAATTGGTTATCTTTCCAACCCTAAGGAGGAGCGAGAGTTAAATAGTTCTTCTATACAAGGAAATATAGCTTCTGGCATCTTTAGAGCATTTAGAGATTATAAAAACGACATTGAGTCTTTGAACTAAACCTGAATTTGTGAAAGTATCTAAGGAACTGAAAGTGGGTGTATTTATGGTGGTAGCAATTACCGTATTATACCTTGGTTTCAACTACCTAAAAGGCATAGATTTTTTTTCGAGCAACGATAAGTATTATGCTATCTACGAAAATGTAGATGGTCTTAATGCCTCAAACCCTGTATTTATAAACGGTTTTACTGTTGGGCGTGTGAGTAATATACGTTTGCTACAAAAAAACTCCGGAAAGATCCTGGTTGAAATCGATATCAATGGTGATATAATCATTGGAGACTCAGCGGTAGCTACACTTAATAGTGACTTCTTAGGGAATAAATCAATATTACTCACCCCTGGCGATATTTCTAACCCTAAGCAACCCGGTGATACTTTATTGGCAAGACTTGATAAAGGCATTGCAGATATCCTGGCAGAAAGTGCCCAACCTGTGGCTAACAACCTGGAGGCAACGATTAAAAAGATTAATGCCATACTTGATAACTTGAATGGTAATGGTGAGAAAATAAATAGGATGATGGATAATTTTGAGAAAACGCCTATTATCCTAAATTCAACTATTGTCAAAACCCAGGAGGATCTTCAGAAATTATCTGAAACATACACTAAGGTTGGGGAAGAACTGAATAAAACACTTGCTCAAGCAAGACCCATGTTAAGAAATATCAGCCAATTTACTGATTCTCTTAAACGCCTGGAACTTCAGAAGACTTTAAATAATGTAAATGAGGCGGTAGCCGGATTAAATGAGGCCATTAATCACTTCACAAAAAATGAGGGTACCTTGGGACGCTTGATCAATGAAGACTCATTATATGTTAACCTCAACAGAGCCATATTAAACTTCGACTCACTGGCCAATCATTTCGATGAGGTTCCAAAAGATTACTTCTCACCATTGGGAAGAAAGAAAGAAAAAATTCAAAAAAGACGCGAAAAAGAAAAGGCTGCCAGAGAGCAGTAGCAGTATTTCGTGCCTATCGTATTAACTCATAACATTACTAATTAATGGAGGATATTGAATTCAATAAAAATGAAGATCAACTCAAGCAGCAGTTGTATCGGTTAAAGGTAAAATCAGATAAGACAAGACTCGGTGGTGGTGAAAAGAAAATAGAGAAACACCATAAGAAAGGAAAACTTACAGCCAGAGAACGTATTGACTATTTAACCGATGATAAATCTGAGTTTTTAGAGATTGGTTTACTTGCCGGTGATGGTATGTATGAGGAAGTTGGAGGATGTCCTTCTGGTGGTGTTGTGACAGGCATCGGCTACGTTCAAGGTAAACAGTGTATGATTGTTGCCAATGATGCCACGGTTAAAGCTGGAGCGTGGTTTCCGATTACGGCCAAGAAGAATATGCGCGCGCAGGAAGTTGCCATGGAAAATCGGCTACCTGTCATTTATTTGGTAGATAGTGCGGGTGTGTTTCTGCCTATGCAAAATGAAATTTTCCCGGATAAAGAGCATTTTGGCAGGCAATTCAGAAATAATGCAAAGATGTCTGCGATGGGCATTGTACAGGTAGCAGCTGTAATGGGTAGCTGTGTTGCAGGAGGGGCCTATTTGCCAATCATGTCTGATGAGGCCATGATTGTTGACAAGACCGGTTCAATTTTTCTTGCAGGTTCGTACCTCGTAAAGTCGGCTATTGGTGAAAGCATTGATAATGAAACTTTGGGAGGAGCCACCACACACTGTGAGATATCAGGTGTGACGGACAACAAATTTGATAATGATGAGGCTTGCCTGGATTACATCAAATCTATTTTTGATAAAATTGGCAAGTTTGAAGAGGCAGGTTTTGACAGGGCTAAACCAGCAAAACCAAAGCTTAAAGAGAAGGAACTCTATGGAATCATTCCAGAAAGTAGAGTAAAGCCTTACGATGTAGTGGATATCATAAAAAGACTTGTTGATAAATCTGAATTTGATCAGTATAAAGAGCTTTATGGTAAGACCATTGTTTGTGGTACCGCTCGTATTGACGGTTGGGCAGTGGGCATAGTTGCCAACCAGCGTAAAGTTGTAAAGAGCAAAAAAGGAGAAATGCAGATGGGTGGCGTTATTTACTCTGACTCTGCTGACAAAGCTGCACGATTCATTATGAATTGTAATCAGCGAAAAATTCCTTTGGTTTTCCTTCAAGATGTGAGTGGTTTTATGGTAGGAAGCAAGGCAGAGCATGGTGGTATCATTAAGGATGGAGCCAAAATGGTTAATGCCATGGCCAATTCCACAGTGCCTAAGTTTACTATTGTGATGGGCAACTCTTATGGGGCTGGAAATTATGCTATGTGCGGAAAGGCATATGACCCTCGGTTGATTTACGCATGGCCAACGGCACAGATGGCTGTAATGAGTGGAGCCGCAGCAGCAAAAACGTTATTACAAATAAAAGTAGCTACACTCAAAGCAAAAGGTGAAGAAATAACCCCTGAAGAGGAAGAAAAATTACTAAAGGATATTACCGATAAGTATAATGAAGAACTAAGCCCTTATTATGCAGCTGCTCGTCTTTGGGTGGATGGAATTATCGATCCGCTTGAGACGAGAAAAGTAATAAGTATGGGAATCGAGGCGGCTAATCATGCCCCTGTTGAGAAGTTTAATGTAGGCGTAATTCAAACGTGAAAAAAAGCGAATTAAAAGCCCTTATATCTTTACTTGATGATGAGGATAATAAGATTATTACTCACGTAGAAGAAAAGATCATTTCGATCGGTGAAAAAATGATCCCTCTTCTCGAAACTGAATGGGAGACTAATCTTAATCCGTTGGTACAAAAAAGAATTGAAGATCTGGTACACACACTTCAATTTGACACATTAAGAAATAAGTTACAACAATGGTTTGAGGAGGAAAATCCTGATTTGTTGCGAGGTATGTGGCTTGTAGCCTCCTATCAGTATCCCGATTTGGAGTTTGATAAACTTAAGCTAGACCTGGAGCAACTGTACTACGATGCCTGGCTTGAATTTAAACCAGATGCACACCCATATGATCAGGTTAAGATTTTAAACAGTGTACTTTTTAATAAGGTAAAATTCAGGGCCAACACAAAAAACTTTCATTCACCGGGCAACTCAATGATAAATGTGGTGATGGAAACGAAGAAAGGAAACCCCATCTCTCTTTGTGTAATTTATATGCTTGTAGCACAAAAACTCAAGCTGCCAGTTTATGGTGTAAACCTTCCAAACCTATTTATACTTACCTACAAAGAAGAAAACAGCACACAATTCTATGTCAATGCTTTTAGCAGAGGACTTATATTCTCCCGTGATGACATTGACAATTATATCGCTGAGTTAAGAATGACCCCTCAGGATTCATTTTATGATCCTTGTACTAATAAAGAAATTGTGAGTAGGACGTTGCGTAATCTGATTAACTCATTTGAGAAAATCGGAGATCATGAGAAGTCTGATGAAATCAAAGAGCTCTTAAAGGCAGCAGGAGAATAGAACAGTTACCTGATCATGCAACCAATTGGCCTACCACCTGACGTAGCGGCTTTTCCCGCAAGTAAATTATTGATATTATCCTTTAAATAGCGCGTCTTCACATCAGAAGCCACTTGAGGGTTATTGTCTATGGCACCTCGATAGAATACTTCGAAAGCTTCCCCAACAGGCTTTAAAACAAAAGCCTCTGGACTTTTTTTAGCGCCCAATTTTTTCAAGGCATCCTGATTTTTATCAGCCAGGTATGGCACCTTCAGTCCCCATGTTTTAATTTTATTAGTCATTTGTTCTTGCGACTCTTTTTCATCAGAGTGAGCATTTATCAACAAAAACTGCACATTATCATTGTCAAACTCGCTAATAAGTTGCGTGATCCTTCCTTCATAATAAACTGCATATGGGCATACATTGCTAGTGAAGATCACAACAATAGCTTTCTTATTTTTATAGTCTGACAAAGACACTTTTTTACCAAAGTTGGCATCATCCAATGTAAAATTATCAACACTCTGAGCTGATACCCATAGTGTTGTACAAGTCAGGAAGATTATTAATAATGCTTTCATCGCTTTTAATTGTTTAGGCTATACGTTGTAGGCTAAAATGTATTTATCGCCCACTTCACACCTTAAATTATAGCTTTCTTTTATATCATTCACAATTATGTTGCCAGTAATTAAAGAATCACGATCAGTATCATATGGTTCTAAGGCTATATGCTCATTAAAAATAAGACCCTTTTTACCATAAATTTTATATAAGGCTTCTTTGGCACACCATGCTGCATTGAGTAGTATGATGTTATTTTTGCAGAAATCAAGCTCCTTAGAACTTAAAAATTTATGCGCTATTCTGAGGATTTTTTCTCTGGGTTGCTCAAGATCGATACCAACTGGAAGTTTTACATCAATTATGGATGCCACGTATGGAAAGGAATGGGTTAGACTTATTTCATAATTGTGACCTCTTAAAGAAGGTTTGCCATGTTCGTCTTTTATGATGCCATTATATTCGATATCCAGTATTTGGCATAAATGCTTTAAAGTTAACCTGCCGGCCAGCCATTCCAGTTGTTTTTTGGAATTCCTGAAAGACGTAAGTAGTTCCAGGTCATCATGGTTTGGTGACAATTGTTGTAATAACTCATCAAAGCTTTCATCTACATGCCAAATACATACATGACGATCTTCTGATACCTTAATTGTTCTGTTTACGGGCATTTGATATGTGCTAATTATATTGCTTCTTTGCCCATCTTTTAAAAGGCAAAAATCCCTTTAATGAGCAAAATAAACATTTCTAAGCTCAAAACACTTACAGGACACAAAGATTGCGTTTATACGCTTGAAAGATCAAATGAAGATCATATTTTCTTTTCGGGAGCTGGTGATGGTATGGTTGTGTACTGGGATTTGTCAGGTGACGATAACGGGCAACTCATTGCAAAACTCCCTAATTCCGTATATGGCCTTCATTATTTGCAATCACAGGATTTGTTAGTAGCAGGCCATAATTATGATGGTGTACATCTCTTGGATTGGCGAAATAAGAAAGAGGTTGGTTCGCTAAACATGACCCAATCGGCCATATTTGATATTCAGTCTGTAGGTGATTTATTATTAGTAGGTGATACTTCTGGTACTGTAACAATCATCAATTATAAAACGATGAAGATCGTTTATAAAATACAAGACGGTGACAAAAGCGCCAGGGCCATAGCTATTAATGATAAAAGTAGTGAAGTGGCCATCGGCTTTAGTGATAACAAGGTAAGAATATATAACCTTGAAGACTTTGCTTTAAAAGCAACATTGTCAAGCCATAGCAACTCGGTTTTTACGGTAAAATACTCAAGAGATGAGGATGTTTTAATTTCGGCCGGTCGCGATGCCCATATTATGGTTTGGGATGTGAAGAGTGGCTATTCGCAAATCCAGGATATAGTGGCGCATATGTATGCCATAAATAATGTTGAATTTAGTCAGGATGGCAAACATTTTGTAACTTGTAGCATGGATAAATCCATAAAAATCTGGGATGCACATGCGTTTAAACTGTTGAAGGTAATAGATAAAGCGAGGCATGCCGGTCATGGTACGTCTGTAAACAAATTGCTTTGGACAAGTTATAATGACCTTTTAGTGAGTGCCAGTGACGACCGCACAATATCAGTGTGGGATATAGAGTTTAATAAGTAGGCTTAGTTGGTTTAATATTTTTTAATATGAAAATTACCCCTTTAGAAATACGCCAAAAAACCTTTGAAAAAGCCTTTAGAGGCCTTGATAAGGATGAGGTAAATGCTTTTTTAGTTACACTTTCTCAAGAATGGGAAAAACTAATAGATGAAAATAAAGAGTTGACCATAAAACTTGAGTCTTCTCAAAAAGAAGTTGAAAAACTCAGAGAAGTAGAAAACTCGTTGTTCAAGACTCTTAAAACAGCAGAAGATACCGGAGCCAGCATGATTGATCAGGCGACCAAAACGGCTGAACTACACCTAAAGGAAACGCAGATGCGTGCAGAAGGTCTGCTAAATGATGCCAAGTCTAAAGCCAAAGATATGATTGAGGAGGCTGAAATGAAATCGAGAAATACAATCGATGACATGGAAGACCGCATCAGATCAATGGCCCAGATTTATAAAACACTTGAGAATATAAAAGCCGACTTATTATCTGACATCAAAAGTTTTGCGACCGATTCTATTGAAAAAGTGGAGCGTGTGAAATCTCAGATGAAGAAATACGATGTGGAAGAAGAACTAATGCGCATTAAAAGAGATGGTGTAAACAAATCAACACGAAGGGTAGATTTGGATATTGCGCCACCAAAAATTGAAGAGGATGTTCCTGCTGCCAACACGCCTAAGCAAGAACAGCCGCAAACAGACCATAAGCCTCAAAATGAGCCTAAAAAAGAGGAGAGCACTTCTTTTTTTGACGACATAGAATGATGAATGAAGTTGCACTAAAGGGCTTGCAATTTAAAGCCTATCATGGCTACTATGACGAGGAGCGAGCAAAGGGCAATCAATTTGAAGTAGACATTACTGTAAAAACAAACTTTATTGAAGCTGCCAAAAATGACGACCTGGAAAAAGCTGTCAATTACGAGGTGCTGTACGCTATTATAAAGGATGAGATGCAAGTATCCGCTGCATTGCTGGAAAATGTAGTACTGAGAATTGCAGACCGGGTATTAGGTGAAATAGAACAGGTGCAAGAAGTGAAAGTGAGTCTGGCCAAACTTAACCCACCCATAAAAGGAGCCTGTAGAGAGGCTCGAGTAACCATATCGAAATCGAGAGATTAGGCAGGTTTTTCTTCGCCAGCCTTAATAAAAGTAAAGCCTTTAGCATCTGAGCCTTCGTAGAAATCAACTTCAAGCCCGACAAGGTACATCGTATGCTTCTTTTCTATGTAAACAGGAGTATTTTCACCTATTGAAAATTCAATGTCATTTTCCTGCTTTTTGTCAAAACCCAGCATATAAGTAAAACCGACACAACTACCGCTACCTTTAATCCCAATGCGTAGGCCATAGCCATCAGGGATATTTTTAGTAGCCATAATGTTTTCTACTTCTTCAATCGCTCGCTCCGTTAATGTTACTGGTTGGAAATCCATTCAATATTTAACTTTTAAACTCGTTGCTCTAACACATATGTGCGAAAATAAATTCTAGCAATGATAGTATTAAATTATTTCTCTTACTTTCCTAACTTAAAGTTTTACAAAAAGTTAATAGAATAACTCGAAATGGACGCAATAATTGAATTTGGTAAGCTGCTAATACCTGCAGCCATTGTGCTTTATGCTATGTATTTGGTGGTAAAGTCCTTTTTAGATAAAGAACTACAAAAGAAACATCTTGAGGTAAGGGGCAAGAGTATAGAAACGGTATTACCAAACAGGCTCCATGCTTATGAGCGTGTATGTTTATTTTTAGAAAGAATTAGTCCAAATAATCTTATTGTAAGGTTAAATAATGGCAAGTATACTGCAGGCGAATTTCAGCAGATTTTGCTCAATGAAATACGAGAAGAATATAATCACAACGTTTCTCAGCAAGTATATATGAGTGATGAGGTATGGGAAAAAGTGAAGTCTGCAAAGGAAGACTTAATAGTTATGATCAATGAAGCGACTGCCAATTTACCAGAGGGAGCTACCAACCTGGAGCTGGCGAGAAAACTGTTTGAGAAAGCTATGGAGAAAGAGGATGATTTAATACAAATCGCTTTGTTAGCTGTGAAAAACGAAATAAGACAAACATTTTAAGAAGTTTATGGAACACGTACACCAGAATAGGTTTTTTAAAAGTGCCAGACAGCGTGCGTCTAATATTTTTAAGAATAAAGAAAAGCTTAACCATCTACTGAGAGTTTCTGGTGACAAACTGAAAGATGTTAACATAAAAAACATCAAAAATAGTACCCTTGTGGAACGCTTGATGGTATTTAGCCGGATGATTCGCGCTTATGCTAAAGGGCATTATCGAGGTATTAAACTCACCAATGTGCTCTTGTTGGTTGCAGCTGTAGTATATTTTGTCACTCCTTTAGACCTGATACCAGATTTTATTCCGATCACTGGTCTTATCGATGATTTTACTGTTGTTTTGTGGGTTTATAATAAACTTCAAGAAGAAATAGATGCTTACCTGGCATGGGAAAACAACATTGAAATATGAGTAAGACAGCACTCATAGCAGGAGCCACGGGGCTGATCGGAAATAAGTTGTTGGAGCTAATTCTGAAAGATGATGATTATGAAAGAGTAATCGTGTTGACCAGAAAACCTTTGGATCAAGAGCATGCAAAGCTTGAAACAATCAGTTCAAACTTCAGGAATCTTGATGAGGTATCTGGAAGCCTAAAAGCCGATGACGTGTTTTGCTGCCTGGGTACAACCATGAAGAAAGCAGGCAGTAAGGAGAAGTTTAGAAAAGTAGACTACGATTACCCACTTGAGTTAGCTAAAATCTCCAAAGAGCATGGAGCAAGTAAATATTTGCTCATTTCAGCCATGGGCGCGAGCAAAAAATCATCTGTTTTCTACAATCAGGTAAAAGGTGAAATTGAAGAGGCAATTTCCAAAATTGGCTTTGATGCTTACCATATATTTAGACCTTCGCTCTTACTCGGCCCCAGAAAGGAGGATCGTGTTGGAGAAGATGCGGCCAAAACTATATTTAAAATATTCGGCTTCTTATTCGTAGGCCCATTGAAAAAGTACAAGGCAATATCTTACGATAAGGTAGCCAGAGCGATGTCCCATTTTGCTAAAAAAGATGACAAAGGGGAGCACATTCACGAATCTTTAGAACTTCAAAAATTTTAATTTATGATAGCTGTTATACAGCGCGTTTCAAAATCTTCTGTCACCATTGCCGGTGAAGTGAAATCTGAAATTGGTCAGGGGTTAAATATTTTACTTGGCATCGAGGGAGCCGATACTCAGGAAGACATTACCTGGCTCACCCGCAAGATTGCTAACATGCGTATTTTTGACGATGAAAATGGGGTAATGAATAAGAGTGTACTTGATATTCATGGAGAAATTTTAGTGATCAGCCAGTTTACCCTTCATGCGAGCACTAAGAAGGGCAATCGTCCTTCATACATTAAGGCGGCTAAGCCCGATTTTGCAATTCCACTATATAAAAAATTTGTGGAGCACCTCGAGTTAGAAATTGGTAAACCCGTAGGTACAGGAGAGTTTGGAGCTGACATGAAAGTTGAAATTCAAAACGATGGACCTGTTACAATAATTGTTGATACGAAAGACAAAAAATAATTTGACTTTACCTTTAGCTCATGACCATAGAAGAAGCACAGAAGTTAGTTGACGACTGGATAAAAGAACATGGTGTAAGGTACTTTGATGAGCTTACAAACATGGCTATACTTACTGAGGAGGTAGGTGAAGTGGCACGCATCATTTCCAGGCGATATGGCGAACAGTCAGAAAAAGAAAGTGATAAGGGTAAGGACCTGGGAGATGAGTTTGCTGATGTACTTTGGGTGTTGATGTGTCTGGCGAACCAGACAGGAGTAGACCTTACTGAGGCACTTAAAAAAAATATAGAAAAAAAGACGGCTCGGGATAAGGACCGTCATAGGAATAATGACAAGTTAATGTAATAGCTGTTAACCTCCCTTTTTAAGTACTCTACTCTTACTTTTTCTATCGCTTCTCATAAAATATTGTCCTTCAAATCTCAAAATTTGATTATCCTGTATTGCTTAAAACAATCCTGGTCTTAAGACGTTCTCCCCGAAAAGATGTTTAATTAAAACTTAATTATGATTAATTCAAGAGTAATCAATTTCAAATCTATTGGGGCTTTAATTCTAACAACTTTCATGGTTGTGGTATTTAGCACGCTTAGTTTTTCACAGCAGTTACAACAGCAGGCTACTCCAGAATTACGTGAAGATTTTACAAAGACCGAGCTTGAGTCCTTTCTAAAAGCTAATAAGAAGGTGATGACCATACAGGCTGAAAGTCAAAAGAAAATGGCAAAAGCGATTCAGGAAGAAGGTTTATCTGTGGATCGATTTAATCAGATAATAGCCGCACGTCAGAATCCGAAGAAGGAAAATGATGCTTCAGCTAAAGAAATGGCCTCATTCAATAACGCGGCCCAAGAGATAATGTCTAAGAGAAAGGAAACTGAAACCAAGATTGTTAAATCAATACAACAAGAAGGGATTGATATAGAAACATATCAGGAGATCATGTACGCCTATCAGAAAAGTCCGAAAGTGAAAGAAGAAATCAGTAAAATGATTGACAACCAGGAATAATTTAAAAAATCAGAGTCCTGTTTAAAGGACTCTTTAATCTATCGGATGGCTCAAAGCCATCCGATAGATATTTTCTACTCATACCTTAACGTATCCGCAGGATTGGCCTTTGCAGCTTTTATAGTTTGTGAAGAAACAGTGAGCCCAACCATTATCAATAAAAATATAATACTGAGTACTACAGCCCAAATACTCACACCGGCATTGTAATGCTGCATGTAGGGTAACATAAAGTCAAATAGTGCATAAGTTACTGGTACAGCAATGATGATGGATAGCGCAGCCATGCTGATATATTCCTTTGATAGAATATAGACGATTTTCTTGATAGAAGCTCCGTGCACTTTTCTGATGCCAACTTCTTTTGTTCGGGTTTCTACACTAAAAACGACCATACCTAAAAGACCCAGGCATGATATAGATATAGCTAGAAAGCCGAGAAAGCCTACCATTTTCACAAAATAATGGAACCATACATACGCATCATTAATGTCGCTGCTTAAGAAGCTCGCTGTAAATTCTCTTTCTGATAGTTTTTCATAGTCTTTTTCCAATTTGTCAATAGTGGCAAATACATCCGATGTTGAGAGCTTCAGGTTTGCATAGACAAACTGCGATGGATCATATCTGAAAAACATAGGCTTTATTTTATTTCGGATCTCCGTGTAGTGGAAGTTTTTGACAACCCCAATAATGCTTACTTCTGTTCCATTTTCGAGTATAATGGTCCTGCCTAACGCGTCATTCTTATCTTCAAAGTCAAGCCCTGTAATAAACTCCTCATTGACTATTACAAAAGATTCCTGCTGAGGCATTTCAAGAGGAAAGTTCTTGCCAGCCACCAATGGAATTTCATGCAAGTCCAGGTAGTTTTGATCGGCAAATATTTGATAAATCTCGGAAGAATCACCCTGGTCAGTTTGCTTGATCCATGTGAAGTTTCCAGACCTTACACCCACAATAGTTGAGGAAAATGAAATAGATGATACTTCACTCAGTTGTGACACTTTTGTTTGTAGCTGCTGATAATTTGCGTCATGAAGTCTGACATTCAGAATATTATCCTGCTCAAAACCCATTTGGTGGTTTAGCGAATACCGATACTGATCCATCATGATCACCACGGCCATAATGAACCCCAATGAGAGGGTAAATTGTACAACCATCAATGCCTTTTTCATACTAAATTTGCCAGACACTCGCGTTGGAAGCTTGCTTTTTAATGCGTTGAGCGGTTTTATTTTAGCAAAGTGCATTGCTGGAATAATACCAATGAGAAAGCCAGTTAATAATGTAAAACCTATAAACATGCTAATCATCATGGGAGTAACCTCAAGTGTGAGTCCTGCGGCTGAAGCTGGGGCAAGAAACTCTATGAATTCTACACGTAAGTAAGTAAACATGACATAAGAGAGTGCAAATGAAATAAGGCAGACAAGCATAGTTTCAACAATGAATTGCATAAACACCTGCTCTTTTTGCCCTCCTACTACTTTTCTTACGCCAATTTCCTTGGCTCTCTTCAAGGCACGCGCCATTGAAATATTGGCATAGTTGAAACAAGCAGGTACTAAAATGAATAAGGCCATCACTCCAAAAACAATCATAGAGATAAAGTCCCATTGGGGTCCCAGGCTGCGGTTGAGCTCCTTACCCAGCGTAATATCAGACATGGCTTGCAGTTGCATATTGACTTCCATATTGGGCGAGTTGACTTGCTTATTTTTGCTAATCTGAGCGAGCCCACTGACTAAGTTATCTGCTGACGAGCCCTCTTTTAACTGCAAATAGGTATAATGATCTTCAAGGTAATCCCATTTTGTACTATTTTTTGGTAAGATGCCTTCGTACTCCAGTTGGGTAAACTTTTTATATGAACCTATTATGTCAAAATGAATATGTGACTTCTTAGGATGGTCTGCTAAAACGCCAGCCACAATGAATTCACCATAAGGCTCAATAGATACCATTTTGCCCATGGGGTCTTCTTCAGAAAACAACTTGATCGCTTCGCTTTCTGTCAACAAAATGTTGTTGGGTTGGGAAAGTGCGGTCTTAGGGTCACCTTTTAACAGTTTAAAAGAGAAAACATCAAAGAAAGTTGGGTCGACAAAGAAGCCATACATAGGTATGTATTTGCCATTGTAATTGACTTCTCCTTCGAGTTGACTGTTCATTTTAATGATATGCTGAACTTCAGGAAACTCACTTATTAGCTCAGCAACAGGTGCAGGAGAAGTAGCCCAGTGCTTCACATAGTCTTTGTCGTATGTTTTAGTAATTACCCGATAGGTTGTGTCTCTATTTTCCTGAAACTTATCGTATTCAAGGATGTCTGCAATGACAGCGATCATGAGCAGGCTTATAGAAAGCCCCAATGCGATACCCACCACGTTGATAATTGTAAATAATTTTTGTTTTAACAGGCTCCTGTAAGCCACTTTAAAATAGTTTTTAAACATTGCTATTGTATTTTGAGAGTTTGACATGACATGAAAAGAGGAATCATCCTTCCTCTTACTGACCGAATAAGAGGTGATGAGATCTAAAATTTGTAAGTAGTACTTAAACTTGGCTTTCCAGACGGGCATTTTTGAGAGGTTGTTATCAAAAATTTCGTCCAGATCACCTAGCATATCTTCCACCATGGCATCATTACAATACCATCTGAATAAGCGAATGGCTAATTTTGGTGGATTTACTGAATTTCTCATTGATTCTTTTTTAATCCATCGGATGGCTCAAAGCCATCCGATGGATATTTTCTAAATTAAAAGTTGTTACTCATACCTCAGCGTATCTGTAGGGTTTGACGATGCTACCTTCCATGTTTGTGAGATTACGGTGATTAAGCCTAATGTTAGAAGAATCACTAAACTGATAATAACTGGCAAAATTCCTATACCCGTTGAATATGCGTTTTGCTGAGAAATTAATAATGTAAATAGCATGTATGAGATGGGTATAGAAATAACAGACCCAAGCATCATCAGCTTTAAGAAGTCTTTGGTCAATAAATAAGTGACGTTAAATACCGGAGCTCCCATTACTTTTCTGATTCCGACTTCCTTAGTTCTGTTTTGCGTGCTAAACACCACCATACTTAATAGGCCCAGACATGAAATGGTGATGGCCAGAAAGCCCAGAAAGAAGAATATTTTCACCACATTGGTATAGATATCGAATGCTTCATCAATCTCATCTGAGAAAAATTTGGCTTCGAATTTTATAGGACTTAGCTTTTTCCACTCTTCTTCAATGTTAATGATGGTACCGGCAATGTCGTCTGAAACGACCTTCACATTGGCATAAGTAAAATGATCCGGGTTGTTTCTAAACATTAAAGGTTGGATTTTCCGGGAGAGATTCTGAAAGTGGAAATTGTCCATGATTCCGGCAATGCGCAATTGTGTGGTGTCATTGATGCGAACCGGTTGTCCGATAGCAGCCTCTATGCTTTCAAAACCTTTTAGCTTGGTAAATTCTTCATTGACAATTGTAAACTGTTCATTTTTTGAAAATGATTCAGACTCCTCAAAGCTTTTTCCCGCAATTAAATTGAGGTCAAGGTTTTTTATATAATTATGATCAACAAACATTTGGGTAACCTGAATAGAGTCGCCTTTGTCGTGTAACCAAATGCGATCATTAGAATTGACCCCTAACACATTGGATGACATAGATACTTCCTCTATAGACGCCAACTTATCTAAGCTTGCTCTCATAATCTCCGGGTCTACATCGTGTAGTTTGATGTCTAAAATATTTTCTTCATTGAACCCCAGGTCGTAATTAACTGCTGTACGATATTGATCTATGAACACAACGATGCCCATAATAAAACCAAATGACAAAGCAAATTGGATAACAAGCAATGTTTTTTGCATGTTGACTTTACCCATCACCTGTGATTTGGCTGTTTTCCTGAGGGCAGCAATCGGCTTTATTCCTGCGAAATGAATGGCCGGAAATAATCCTGCCAGAACTCCTGTTGCTATGGCAAAAACTATAGCGTAAAACAAATTTATGGGTGTGATCTGAAAGTCCATGGAATTGGCTCCGGCCACGAGCATCGATTGAAACTCGGATCGGATGAGTGTGAAGATGAGGTAGGCACCTATGAGTGAGATAAGCGATATAATAACGGTCTCTAAAATAAACTGGAGAAAGATCTGTTTTCTAACTCCGCCAACCACTTTTCTCATGCCAATTTCCTTCGCTCTGCTTAAGGCTCTGGCAGTGGATATATTAGCATAATTGAAGCAGGCAGGCAGTAGAATAAGTAGTGTAAGCGATAACCCCATGAGGTAAATCTCCGTCCCCCAGGATGTGCCGAGCTCATCGCTTGTATCACTGCCTAATGCTACATCAGCGAGTGTTTGTATTTTAAAAGACGCATCGAATAAGTCGATATCACTGTATTTGTCGGCAGCTATTTGATTTAATGTGCTACTAAGATCATCTGTATTTTTATTTTCTGGAAGCAGTAAGTAGGTGTAATTGCCTCTAAAATCTTTCCATTCGTTGAGGTTAGCTTGTATTTGCTCGTTTTTGGCCAGCTTCTCAAATGTAGAATAGGGAACTAATGCCTCAAACCACATATGGGAGTTTTTAGGCACGTCTTTCAGGATTCCTCTTACCGTAAATTCCCCCATATCGCCCAGTTCGATGATTTCTCCTAACGGATCCTTATCTGAGAATAACTTTGTGGCAAAGGATTGTGTCAATAATATGCCGTAGGGGTCTTTCAATGATTTATCACCAGCCGACAGCTCAAATGAGAAGACATCCAAAAAATTATTGTCTACAAACAGACCGGAAACGGGCAGTTGTTTATTGCCTGACTGAGCTTCTGTATGCAGTGAATTATTGATTTGTACAATGTCGCCAAATCCGGAGTGGTCATCTTTAATGAGCCGAGCTAAAGGAGCCGGTGAGGAGGCTAAACGTTTTGTCTTAATTTTATCATCTGTATTGGTGATTATGCGATAAATATTCTCCTTGTTTTCATGGAAGTTGTCATAAGTCTTGACAAATGAAATGAGGGTAATGAAAAGGATGCCGATTGACATTCCTGCCGACAGACCAAGAATATTGACTGCGGTAAATAATTTTTGTTTGCCCAGGCTTCTGAGCGCTACTTTGAGATAGTTTTTGAACATTGCTGCTGAGTTTTGAGTGTTTGACATAACATGAAAGGACGAATCATTTTTTCTTTTTCTTAAAGAGTATGAGGTGATGAGATCGAAAATTTGCAACCAGTATTTGAGTGTGGCTTTCCAGACGGGCATTTTTGAGCGGTTGTTATCAAAAATTTCGTCCAGATCCCCAAGCATGTCTTCCACCATGGCATCTTTACAATACCACTTGAAGAAGCGCACGGCTAGTTTTGGAGGTTGTGGGCTTCTAGTCATTGGCAGTTTTTATACTTACCTGAGATAGGTCCCAAAGCTCGTCTCGCAATTCTTTAGACTTGGACAGGGCCGTTTTTCCTTCTGCGGTTAAGTTAAAAAATCGTTTTTTACGTCCACCGCGCTCATTGGTGGCTCCGCCTAACCAGGAAGAAATAAATTTCTTCTCTTCCAACCTCGTGAGTGTAGAGTGCAAGGCGCCAATGCTTATGCTTCTGTTAGTGCGTTTTTCAATATCTTCCTTGATAGCCACACCATAGGCCTCGTCTCCAAAAGCTGCGATAGTAAGCAAAACCAGTTCTTCAAATTCACCTAAATATCCTTTCATATCTCAATAATACGGGAGGGAATTTTATTTGTTTCTATTTTTAAGAAGAAATAAATAAAAGTGTTTTAAAATCATTTATTAACCAGTGCTAACAACAAATGCATAACTACTACGTATTGCTATTTGAAATTAAAATGAATTAATTAAGTTCGCTTAATAAATAAAACAAACTACGACATGAAGAAAATTACGATTATTGCATTTTTATTAGTTGCTGGGTTGGCTTTCAGTTCGAATGTAAATGCGCAAGGTTTTGAACCTGGTCCTGGTCATAAGCAAATCAACTTTGGTGTTGGTTCATCATCGGGTTGGGGTACAGCTTTATTTGCAGGTATGGATTTCGGAATTGCTGATAGAATTACGATTGGCCCTTGGGTTGGTCTAAGAACCAGATCTGATATTACAGCATTTACCGTAGGTTTTAGAGGTGACTACCACTACGGAAGCCACATTCCAGGTCTGCCTTCGGAGTTAGATCTTTGGGGTGGTTTAGGAGTAGGTTATACTAATGTTGCGTTTGAAACAGTTGCTTTCAATCCTGTAACCAACTCTTTTGAGGATCGAACCGTAAATGAAGGATATACTGATGTTTGGTTTAGAGCAGGCGGAAGATGGTTCTTTAGTCCTAATTGGGGTGCAATGGCAGAAGTGACTGGAGCATCAAGAGGCGATCTTGCTGGAGCAATGGTAGGTTTGTCTTATAAATTTTAAAAAGTGAAATAGAAATTATTAAAGGCATCTCATTGAGATGCCTTTTTTATATAGCTACCTAATCAACAAATATATCACCATTAGAAAGCCTCACCCCTGAACAAGAGAAGATTATCTACCGGTCAGAATGCCCTCTCCGAGCCGGAGAGGGGTGCAGACAGTGGCCCGCCTTGCCACTTAAAGCCTTAAACAGGAGAGGCCAACAAAGTACATTGATCTGTAATCAATTCAGTTTACTCGGACACCACTAACTTCAAACTTGTTAAGTGCTGAAATAAACTCCCTAAAACTTTCAGGAAACTTAGTATTGTCATTACTCTTCATTAGAGTAGGCAATTACTTTTTTGATTGGATAATTGATGACATCAATTTCGGACATTGCGTAAAGTGCCACAATCGTATTACAATATTCTCGAAATCGATCTTCCATTGAAAGAGTAACTGCCCTGTCCACCTCAATTTGGAGAGCATCTTCCTTAGGGTTAGCATATTTGATAGATCTAGTATTCATTGCTATGTTAATATACGAAAATGCCGGGAATTGTTACAACCTTACAATCGCCTCACCTCTCAATACGGGCACCACATCATACTCATCATGTTTTAAGCAAAACTCAATGTCTTTATGTACGTTGAGTCGGTTTAGCCGCTTTGCGTGTGATGAAGACTGAACTCTTGCCACGATGTCTTTTTTAATTTCGTTGTACGATGTTTCAGCCAGCATGGGAGCGTCACATTCATGCTCAAACTCCGGCTTAAGTGCTGCCGTTAAGGCGCCTGCAAATAGAGAATCTTCCAGGTTAACTTTTCCTTTCCAACCAGCGCATAAGATTAAAACATTGTGATTTTGTGACTTCAGATAGTCTGCTACTGCGGTTAGGTTGAGAAATGAGCCTATAACCACTTCAACTGCTCCTTTTGATTTCTCTATAGCCACAGTTCCGTTGGTAGTGGTAACAGCCACATCTTGTCCCTTTACAAAATCTTGCATGTAGTCAAACGGTGAATTGCCCAGATCAAAACCATCGATCTTTTTGCCATTTCTTTCACCCGCTGTCAGAAAGCCTTTGGCTGCCATAAGCATACACTCTTCTTTGTCAGAAAAGGGGATAATGCTTTTTACACCATTGGCGATACCCGCGGTCATGCAAGAGGTGGCCCTCAATATGTCTGTAACAACTACAATTTTGTCAGACACCTTGTGGAGGTGAATCAGATCGGGGCTTAAGCAAACATCAACGGTTTTCATAGCAAATTATATCAAAGGCAATTTACTTACCTGTGCCTTCAGTGAACGATTTCTCACCGCAATATAAATTTCAGTATCCGGGCTGGCAAATTCTTTATTGACATATCCCAAACCAATGCCATGACCTAGCACAGGCGATTGTGTACCTGAAGTAACACGCCCTATGGAATTGCCTTCAGCATCCTTAATTTCGTAATCATGACGAGGAATACCACGATCAATCATTTTGAAACCCACCAATTTTTTATCAACGCCTGCCTCTTTTTGTTTCTTGAGATTTTCTGAGTTGACAAAGTCTTTAGTGAATTTTGTGATCCACCCAAGGCCAGCTTCTAATGGCGAAGTGGTGTCATCAATGTCGTTGCCATAGAGACAATAACCCATTTCCATCCTTAGCGTATCTCTGGCTCCGAGTCCTATTGGCTTTATTCCAAATTCTTCACCAGCCTCCATCACTTTGTTCCAAATCATTTCAGCATCGGCATTGTGCATATAGATTTCAAAACCACCTGCTCCTGTATAGCCTGTGGCAGACATGATCACATACTTGGCTTCTGCAAATGGACCCACTTCGAAATTATAGAATTTAATTTCTGACAAATTCATATCGGTAAGCTTTTGCAGTACTTCAGTAGCCTTTGGGCCTTGCACGGCAAATAATGAGAAGTCATCAGAAATATTTTTCATTTCAGCCCCCACATCATTGTGTTTTGATATCCAATCCCAGTCTTTTTCGATGTTAGAAGCATTTACAACCAGCATATACTCTTCTTCTCTGATACGATATACTAATAGATCATCCACAATACCGCCTTTGTCATTGGGTAAGCAAGAGTACTGCGCTTTACCGATGGTAAGTTTTGAAGCGTCATTGCTGGTCACTTTTTGGATTAATTCCAAGGCATTGGGCCCCATGATCAAAAACTCGCCCATGTGCGAAACATCAAAAATGCCAACACCATTTCTTACGGTGTTGTGCTCCTCTATATCAGAACTGTATCTCACAGGCATATTGTAGCCTGCGAAAGGCACCATTTTGGCACCTAATTTTTCGTGTATATCGTTGAGTTGTACTTTTTTCAAATCCATATAATGTGGTGGTTTATTGCCTAGTGGGGCAAAGGTAATAATTATCAATTATTTTGGTTCACTCTAGAAATTATCAGCTTCTTCTTTTACTTTTTCCAGTAGTGTTACATAAGCTTTCTCAAATTGTTTAAAGTCTTCCCGAGTTACTAACTCTTTAAGTGCTCCAAGGCTATGCTCGGCATAATTTTCATTCTCGATTCTTGCACATTGAAGGATGTAGGTCTTTAGCAACCTTACTGAGTTGGGATTAATCTCCAATGCGCTCAATAAAATGTGGTATGCTTCAAATCTATCTGTTATGCCCACAAAGTTTGCAGCAGCAATTACACTTTCTGGAAAGAAAGGGTTTTTATAAGCGACTAGCTCATAATGTTCTCTGGCCTGAATGGTATCACCACTTGCCTCCTTTAGGAGCCCGGTGTAATAATGTTTTTCAATGATATGCTCATTGTCAAACTTAATGCCCTGGTTAATTTTTTGGGCTAAGCCTCTAATATTTCCTTCAGCAGCCAACATTTTTAGTTCAAACCATTGAATGGCTTCATACAAGTCGGCATCGGTAATTTTGAGATCAGCGAGTTTAGAAAAGTATGCTATTGCCGGTTCACTTTGATCCATTCTCCAAAGCTTTTTTGCCATCTCAAAAATGGCTCTTGCTTTATAATCCTCTGACTCAATTCTATCAACCACCTGGTTAAATAAAGTGGTGTCTTGATAGCTGGTACGATATCTTAAAAAGATGTATCTCTGCTGATCGCTTTCAAGCATTTGAGCCTCCCATGACAATACATTAAGTATTTCTGAGGCTATCATTTGTACATTTCTGTCTTTTTCCAACAGCAATTTTTGCCAAAGGTCAATTGCGTTATAAAAATCGCCAGTCTCTGTCAATGCAATAGCATAATTTAGCTTTGCTGTCTTAACATTTCGGTCTATAGCCCATTTAAAATAATCTACTGCAACATAGGGAGCCTCGTACTTCAACGCCCATAGACCTAATAAATTAAAGTATTCACCACTTTTGAGCTGACTACTATTAGCCACCCAATTGAGTTGTCTAAAGGCCTGATTGATGTCCTGATTTTTTTCAAGGTTTAGCGCCCTCACAAGTTGTAGCTTTTCACGATGATTTAAGTTTTGAGGCAACGAACTGTATTGCTGCAATGGCCAGGTATCCAGTGAGTCCTCCTGAAAAAGGTGATTAAAAGCAATATTATATAACAACGATGCTTGCAAGTATGTCAAAGTCGAATCTTTCGACTCAAACCCGGCCGTTGAAGGAAGCCCAAGTTTGTTTCTCAAAATAAGACTATTGTTAATAGCTACGGGAGCTTTCTCAATTTCATATTCTTCAATTACCGAGTCGGGGTGTACAGGAATATCGTTAATTGCTAATAGCGAAAGCATATTACTTCCTGCTGTAGCCTTCGTATCTGATATTTTAGTGGCCTTATCAATAAAAGACGCGGCAGTATCGAGAACGTTAGTTTTAGAATAAAGCAGCCCAAGGTTGTTTAGAATCTGTCCATTATTTGGAAAAACTTCAGCACCCTCTTGTAGTGTAAAGAGCGCATTAAAGAACTCCTTTTTATCAGCGTATATGCTGCTCAAATTAGTAAAACTCTGAGGTGAAGGATTTTTTATTGTGGCAATTTTATAGCGTTCAATAGCTTTCTCCACTTCTTTATTTTCATGAGCCAAAGCGGCAAGTGCATAGTTAGATTTATGGTTGTTATAGCCATAAATGGAGCCCTCCCAATAATAATGGCCAGCCACTGGCTTATTGTTAATAGAGACATGTAAATCGCCTAGTCCGTTGTAATAGGCAGAAAAACTTTGATTAACCGGTACTTCCCAGTTTGACTTGACAAGAAAGGCTACAAATGCAATTAGGCCAGCCAACCTAAATGTAAAGTATGGCATGCTCATAGGCTTATAGAGCACTCTGTAAACTTGCATACCACGTCTGAGAGGGTCTAGGAAGTTGGCAAAGACATAAATAACAAATATTAACCCATAGCCCAGGTGACTGTATATGATAAAGTCTCTGAAAACTTCCAGGCCGGGATCATTTGCTGTGGCTGCAAAATGTGCGATGGTTGTAAAGCAAATTATTGCCAGCGCAATGTAAAACAGCGCACCTATGGGTTTAAATTTGAATAAAGCACCATATTGCTCTTCTCTGTTGGAGTATGACCATATCCCAATGATGGCAGAAACCCCAAGGAGAAGGAAAAGATCGACATAGAGGAAGTCCCAATCGATCACTCTTGTTTCATGTAAATAAGCCAGCGCCAGGTTAATGAGATAAATAAGAGAAATAACAGAAAAATGCACCAAGCTACTTTTTCCAGACCCCGCACCCAAAGATGACCGTGTAAGCAAATAAATAAAAGAGGCTACAATTTGATGTGCGATCATCAAAATGAAAACCAGACTCAGTATGAAGGCATTTAGAAATCCATAAGTTGCGAGGTGAAAAAACGGACTTTTTGTTTCAGAAAAGAAGAAAATAATCACCGCAAGAATGGCTGTGATTCCTAAAAAGCAAAGGAGCCTTTTCATGAAAGGCACATCACTTTTTATAGCATTGAATACATACGTTAGAGGTAGATAAAGTACGAGTGCTATGATCACACCAAGCTTAGTATCCTGTCCAAATAGTAGTAGTAACTCTAATTTCAGGTTGACCAAAGCAATCACTAAAAGGGAGGTGCCAACGAAATACCAAAAGCGAGGTAGTGTAGTGATTATGGCAATTAAGATATTAAAACAGAGTGCTGTCGTAATTAAAAATAAGTAATAAGAGAGTGTATTCACTTCAGGCAGATTACCGAGATATTTCAAGTTAAATACCTGGCTTTCAGCGGAAGTTTTCAAATTGAATGACCCTACCTTAAATGCCTCCATCACAATTTGTACAGGTTCACTTTGAGCGATGATGGACCAACCCAAAACTCCTTCAATACCTTGTAAGTGAAAATAAGCCAATGAAAGTATGCTTCCTGCTAAAAGGAGCAGTAAAGCAAAGTATAGTTCACGATAGGGCGAACTCCAGTTTTTCCAAAAAAAGCCTGATTGCATGTAGTCTAGTCTAAAACTTTAGGAACTCTAAAATAATCTGAATCTTTAACAGGGGCATTTTTAAGCGCTCGCTCATGACTGAGATGAGGTTTGACTTCGTCTTCTCTAAGCGCATTTATTTCGTGGGACATGGTGGTCAAGGGTTCAACACCTGTGGTGTCGACCTCGTTGAGTTTCTCTACCCAGTCAATGATTTCGGTCATATCCTGCATCATTTTTTCAGCGGTGTTTTCATCAAACTCAAGTCGAGCCAGATGTGCCGTTTTTAAGAGTAGTTCTTTATCAATTTTCATCCTAATTGATTCTTTAATTCCTTATCAATTACATTATAAGTCATTTCTTTCAACACATTCATGTCATCTATTTTCATGCCCTTTGTTTCTATAGGTTCATGAAATATCACCTTGATAATCTTGCGTTTAGGCAGCCATGTTGAGTCGGGTAAAATTATCCAATTATACGGAATAGTGACCGGTATAATGGGTATTTGTTTCTCAATGGCCGCTCTAAAAGCACCATCCTTAAAGCGTGTCATTGATGGAGGTGTTTTTGTGATTATTCCTCCTTCAGGAAAAATAGTCAGGTTTTTGCCATCATCGATAGCCTTTAGTGTATCCACCAAAGTCTTGTATCTGCTTTTAAGGCTTTCTCTATTAACGGTGATATGTAGGTTTCGGTACATAAATCCGAACAAAGGAATTTTTTCCATGTCACTTTTACCTACGAATATGGTGTTGAATTTATTGAGCCCCATGGTAGGGATATCGAGGTAAGAAAAGTGGTTTGGACAGAATATATACTGCTTTTTCTTGTCCAAAGGAACCCTGTACTCAACCTTGTATGGCATAAATATGCAGGTGAAAAATATTTTGGCCCACCATCTGTTAAAAATACCTACCAGCTTGTGTAAGCCCGGGAGTAGAATGGGTATTAGTAACAGTAAAAAAAACAATACAAAAAGGATAGCAAATACACACAAGGCATAAATTGCATGTATTGCTTTTAAAAATTTGATCATGCCAGGGCCATGTTACTCGTTATGCGGTAGTTGTGATGAAATTAAAATAAGCTCTGTTTGTCTGCCATCAATGTAATTTACTCCTGATTTATCGAAATAGGCTTCTTCTTCCAGCATAATTCTAATTTCTTTATCCCACTCATTTATAAAAGTAGCTGCATTTAACTCAATGGAGTAAGCTGTGTTAAGGTGCAGTGGGTAGTCACCATTTACGGGAACACCGCCTTGAGAATCCCACATGCCTAGTGTGGTACCAGCGGCATGGCCATGGTAGCCAATCGGGTGCGTATAGATAGATGGTTTAATTCCTTCTTTAATAGCCTGCTCTCTTGATTCTTTTAATACGGCATTTCCTGTTTTACCCTCAGCAAAATTGTTTGTGAAAATGTCCTGTAGTCTATTCCCATTAGCAAAAGCTTTCTTGAGGTACTCTGGAGCATCTGTTTCTCCTGGCCTTAGAACATAGGCATGTTGTTGTGTATCTGTATTGAGCCTGAGGTAGGTGATGCCAAAGTCGCAGTGCAATAGATCACCTGGCATGATCACATTCTTTTCCGGTCTTTTCGAGAAAGTTCTCAAATGATCGAAAGATTCAGGATCAGCTCGCTGCACATCTACAGATGGGTGAAACCAGGTTTGTAGTTTGAGCTCGCGTACTTTTTCTCTCATCCACCACACCACATCTTCTGTAGTTGTAACTCCAGGCTGAATAACCCGATCAGAAAAAGCTTCTGCGATTATTTCATGGGCTATTCTGCAAATTTGTGGGTAGATGACCATTTCAGCCTCAGTGCGCGTTTCCAGCCAACTGATAGCGAGCTTTTCTGCGCTTACAATTCTGTCTTGAAATTTCATGCCAAGAGCAGCTTGCATTTCTTCATAATCGGTGGCTACGATACCATCGGCCAATCCAAAATGTTTTGATTTATTAATGCCTATTTTCTTTGGATTTCTTTCTTCAATAATCTCTTTGGGTCTTGCCCATTGGTCAGGCTGCTCTTCTTTGTTCCAGGTACTTTTAAAAGCCGCACCTACATCATACCTGGCAACAGCGAGTGCTTCAATACCTTTTTCTTCTCCCTGGTCGTACATCACGAGAATGGTACGTCTCCTCGCTGCCAGCCAGGTAGATGGCAGCAAAGTTTCTATTACCGGGTCTTCATTATATTCTCTGGAAACAACCACCCACATATCAATGCCTTCTCTACGCATAAGTTGAGGTAATGTGTTTTCAATTTTATCTACTAAAAGTCGATCGATAACTTCTGATCGATCTCTCATCGAAAGAATTTTAGGGTAACTGTTTTGAGAAATGGCTGGAAAAGTAACCAGCAGAGCGAGGGTAATAAGCAAGTTCTTCATGATGTTAAAGATAGTGAAATGCGTTTATTATGAGCAACCGTTAAAATAAGTTAGTCAGAGTTGAATTACTTGTCACGCTGCCGCATATAATAGATAAAAACAGAAACAGCAATTAATAAAAATATAACACCAGATATCATGAGACCCAGCTGACCATCTTCTTTAGAAATATTATTGCGCTGGGCATTAATGACACGCGGGATAAAAACAAGCGTTAATAATAGAGCAGCAACTATTTTTTTCATTGGTCTAACTGCACTACACACCTTTGCTGCTTCAAAGTCTCAAGAGCGGTATCCATATTTAAAGTTGATTTGGTTTCATCCATTTTTTCTTTGAATGATCGTTGCAGTTCGCGCCTTTTCATGGCTTCGACAAATCGTCTGACTTCTTCTTTGGTTTCCAAAATAAGCGGAGGCACAAAAGTGGGTTGGTTATTATCATTTTTAGCCACCATAGTCACGTAAGAGGTGTTGGTGTGCTTCATACTCCCTTCTTTAACATTTTCGGAAACAACCTTGATGCCTACCACGAGTGATGTTTGTCCTACATAGTTTACAGAGGCATGCAACGATACAAGTTCACCAACTTCTACGGGCTGTAAGAAATCTACATCATCAACGGAGACGGTTACACAATAGGCACCTGCATGTTTGCTGGCGCAGGCATAGGCCACTTTATCAATGAGTGATAGAAGTATTCCTCCATGTATTTTGCCTCCAAAGTTGGCATAGGAGGGTATCATGAGTTCAGTAATAGTTGTCTGTGAGTATTGTACTCTTCTTCCGGGATGGTTTTGCATGATTCAAGATAATAAAAAAATCCCAGCCTGTTGCGGGCTGGGATTTTGATTTTATTTGATATGCTAGCGAGCCACTAGGCTGCTTCTCTTACCTCGGCAGTTATCATTTGCTTTTCTTTCACCAATTTGATGATACCGATTTTGTTTAAAACTTTGATCACCTGGTAGGTAGGGTCAATTTCATGCCATCTGATGCCACCAAAATTCGCACGACTTCCGTGCTTGTGATGGTTGTTATGGTAGCTTTCGCCCATCATAAGAAAGTCAACGGGAAGAAAGTTTCTTGACGTGTCACCTACAGTATAGTTTCTATAACCATACTTATGTGCAAACCAGTTGATGATCGCACCATGGATAGGTGAAAGCATAAATTGTAGCGGTAATAATAACCATAACCACCATACCGTGGCAAATTGCCAGTAAATGGCTACATAAATAGCACCCCAAAAAAGCCTTGATACCCATGATCTGGCAAACTTGTCAAAGGCAGTCCATTCTGGTACATCTTGAGTAAATCGCTCATCTACTTTCATTTGCTTACTGGTGATAGCAGAGTAGATGGTTTTTGTTTTCCACATCATTTTAAATAGGCTCTCGTCATATTTAGGTGAGTGTGGGTCGTTTGGTGTGTCGGCAAAAGCATGGTGCATACGGTGCATAATACCATAGCCATAGGCACTCAGGTAATTGGAGCCCTGAAAGAACCATGTCAGCACGAAAAACACCTTTTCCCAACCTTTACTCATGGTAAAAGCTTTATGCGATGCATAGCGGTGAAGGAAAAAAGTTTGAAAGAATAGCGACAGGTACCAGTGTGCTATAAAAAAGATTAATATTACTTCCATTTTTTGATTTTATTGTCTCGTTTTGTTTAATAAAAACAGGCCGAAAAATAACTGAACAGCCTATTTATGTCTATAGACAATAGAAGTGCTTTGGTGTGACAATTTTGGAATAATAATTTTGAAATTACTTTGCAGCCTGCTCTTTTACCTCTTCTATGAAGTCTTTTGTGGGACCTAATTTGCAGGCTGTTTTGAAGCTGTCGATAAAGCTACGATCTGCACTATCGTATTTGCTGTTGTCTTTAGCTAATTTTTCTTTGGCGCGACTGAAAAGTTTACGGCAGTTTTCTTTCTTCTTGTCAAAGATGCTTTGCAATTCGTCATAGTCGAAATCAAACAGCTCGCGCAGTACAAAAACACCTTTTTCTAAAGGTTCAAGTTTTTTGTGAAGCACATTTAAAGCAGCCGTTACTTCGTTATCTAAATCGAAATTGAAGAATTCCTTTTCTCTGTACCAATCTATTATATCTGAAGGGTTGAAATTTTGCAAATATTCGTCTTTCGTTCTCTTCAGTTTTTCTATATGATTGATGCAAGCATTTTTTACTGCTCTTATGAGATATGCCTTGGTATTTTTGATCTTTTCAGTATCAATTGTCAACCATTTCATCAATGTATCCTGTACAATATCCTCAGCGTCAGCAATTGACCCTACCATTTTGTAGGCAATCGACTGAAGCATAGGCTGATAGTGTGCTATGGTTTGACTTTGATTCATGAGCTACAAAGATAACACATATGTCGAAATTAAGTTAATAATCTTTTCGTCAATATGTTAAATCTCCAAAACATAATAATGGCTACCAGCGTCAGCCCAATAAGTAAGCCATACCATACACCCTGGGCGCCCATCCCTAGAGGGAAAGCCAGATAGTAGCCCATGGGGAGTGCTAATATCCAATAAGCAATAAATGTGAGTAATGATGGGATTTTCACATCTTCCAGGCCTCTTAAGGCACCAAGACTTAACACTTGAATGCCATCAGAAATCTGAAAAAAGCCAGCAATAATGAGCAAAGATGAGGCTATTTCAATTACTTCAGCATTGTCGATATATAAGCCCGGTAAGAAATATCGGCCTACTATAAATATCAAAGCACAAAATGCCATAAATGCCACCACCATAGCATAAAGAGTGAAAGCTGCGGCCCTTAATGTGTGCACATCATTTTTACCTAGTTGATTGCCTATGCGCACTGTTGCAGCTGCAGACAGACCCGAAGCCATCATATAACTAATTGCAGCCAAGTTTATGGCTATTTGGTGGGCAGCCAGTTCTTCAGTGCCTATCCAGCCAATCATAATTACGGCAAAACCAAAAGCGCCTACTTCAAATACAAACTGGGCGCCTGCTGGTAAGCCCAAACTCAACAGTTTGCGCAACATAAATCTTGAATAGCGACCAATGGCAAAACCAGCACGATATAATTTGAATTTAGATCCTTTGTAAATATAAATGGCTATCCAAAGTGCTAGGATTATACGCGCGATGAATGATGCCCAACCGGCACCATTAAGCCCCATGGGCTCAAAGCCGAGTTTGCCATAAATCAGGATATAGTTTAGCCCAACATTTATGAGGTTAGAACCTATAACTATGATCATGGCCTGCTTGGTATAAGAAAGACCTTCAGCAAATTGTCTGAAGGTTTGAAATAGCATGAGCGGTATTAAAGAAAGCGTAACAATATTTAAGTAAGGTAGTGCCATTTCTACCACATCAGCAGGCTGATTAAGCTCATATAAAATCGGTCCACCGATGAAAACTATAGCGAAAAGCACGACTCCTGTTATCGTATTGATTAAGAGTGCGTGTCTTAATAATTCTCCAGATTTATTGGTGTCATTTTCTCCATCAGCAGCCGCAACCAACGGTGTAACCGCATAAGAAACCCCAATACCAAACATGAGTAAAAGATGGAAAATGACATTAGCCAATGAAGCACCAGCAAGTGGTACCGCCCCTAATTGACCAACCATCACACTATCGGCCACATTTACCATCATATGCCCAAGCTGGCTTAACATAACCGGGTATGCCAGAAGGAAATTCCTTTTTAAATGCGCTATGTAGTTTTGTTTGGTCATTCAGTTTATGCCAATTCCATTATGCGGGCTACTTTCAAAAGGCCTGCGACACTCATGCTATCTGTAATTTCACCTTCCATCACCATTTGTACTGCATCCGCTAAGGGTAGTTTCAATACCTTTAAATCCGACTCTGTTTCTTCAAGATTGTTTTCACCCTGATGTAAATTTTTTGCCAAAAATATAAAAGCTTCTTCATCAGTCACCGAGTTAGAGGTATGCAGTCGCATGATAATTTCCCAAGTATCTGCTGTTAGGCCTGTTTCTTCTTTTAACTCTCTTTGAGCTCCTTCCAGCATATCTTCACCTATCGGACTACCGCCCTCTGGTATTTCCCATGAGTATTCATCAAGCGTGTATCTATATTGACCTACCAGCCATGTGTTGCCTTCACTGTCTATAGGAATGATTCCAATAGCCTTGTTTTTGAAACTTACCTTGCCATAAATACTTTCTCCCCCTCCCGGATTGATTACATCATGCTCCTCTACACAGATCCATGGGTTATCATATTTCACCTCACTATTTAATTTCTTCCACGGGTTGGTTTTCTTTTTCATGGGGGCAAATCTATATATTTCAGCACTAACCATCCGCTTTCTTTCTTTTATTCAAAGGGAAACATATTTTTACGCCATGCTAAAGGCATTCTATACAAAAGATAAGATTGAAGCCGGTTGCGATGAAGCCGGTAGAGGATGTCTGGCAGGGCCTGTGGTCGCAGCTGCTGTGATTCTGCCTAAAAAGTTTAAGCATAAAGAACTCAACGATTCAAAGCAGCTTTCTAAAAAGAAAAGGGATACCATCCGAGTAGAAATTGAAGAAAATGCGCTGGCATGGGCGGTTGCATTTGTCGATAATCATGAAATTGATAAACTCAATATTTTAAACGCCTCATACAGAGCCATGCAATTGGCGGTTGATCAGCTATCACAAACCCCTGAGCTACTTTTAATTGATGGCAATAGGTACAAAGCACATAATGACATTCCGTTTGAGTGTATAATAAAAGGAGACGGCAAGTTTTATTCAATAGCCGCAGCCTCTATTCTGGCCAAAACATATCGTGATGAGTATATGGAAAAAATAGGACTGGAGTACCCAGAGTATGACTGGGCCAACAACAAAGGTTACCCAACCACCACACACAGAGAGGGTATTAAAATACATGGACTTACCAACTATCACCGCAAATCATTTAGGCAACTGCCTGATCAATTAGAACTTTTTGTTTAGAAAATCATTTTACAAAGCATGTGCCTGATATTATTTGCAAAGAACCAACACAAAAAGTACAAGCTCATTGTGGCTGCCAACCGAGATGAGTTTTACAAAAGGGAAACTATTCAGGCCGCTTATTGGGATGACCATGAGCAAGTGCTTGCAGGTCGTGATTTGCAAGCCGGTGGCACCTGGATGGGAGTAAACACAAATGGCCTTGTAAGTATGCTGACCAACTACCGTGATCTGAAAAACATCAAAAACGATGCTCCCTCTCGCGGTCACCTGGTATCAGATTTTTTAATTGAAGAACCATCAGCTAGTGGTTATTTGGAATCAATAGAACAAAATGGAAAGGCTTATAATGGCTTTAATGTAATCTGTGGCAATGCAGATGAGTTATATTATTATGGAAATTATCAGACAGGCGTCCATGAAATACCAGATGGCACCCATGGTTTGAGTAACGCATTGCTTAATACAGAGTGGCCCAAAGTAGTACGAGGTAAGCAAAAACTGAGCAAGCTGATTGAGCAAGATCAGGTAATAGCAGAGAGACTGTTTGAAACACTTTACGATGATTTAAAAGCCGATATTATAGAGCTGCCAGATACAGGGGTGGGTCTTGAAATGGAAGAAATGCTATCTCCCATGTTTATAAAAAGCCCTAATTATGGCTCACGGTGCTCAACTGTTTTATTGGTAGATCAGGATGATAATTATACATATATAGAGCGCACTTACAATATTGAAGACTTTAGTCATACAGAAAGAGATTTTCAATTTGCTGTAAAGTAAAAAGGCCACCATAATCATCTAATGGTGGCCTTTTGTGTGTTTGATTGTTTTAGAACTTGTAGGCCAGAATGTTGTTTCCGTCACTATTATAAAAAACCATTCCGGTTACTCCATCCATCACATAATTAGGCTCTCTTTCTTTACCTAGATCAATAAATCCTTCAGAGTCACCAGTATTCTTACTGACTTTCATCAAGACATTATTTTTATCTTGCTTGGTTAAGATAACCATATAATCGTCAGCCTCAGCTGTGGCCTTAAATCTGGCATTGGCCATGGCAAAAGATTTTTTAGCAAAATCAGTCGCTGCATCTCCCAGTTGGCCATAAGCCTGACCGATACCATCTGCCAAGGCTCCAGCCACTGGATCATCATCTTTTACTTGTTGTCCTGCTGATTGGAAAGCCGCAGCTCCCATATAAGAAGCGGCACCTATATAGGCGGCTCTTACTGCCTGGGCGTAGCGTAATGCTCTTATAATACCAGGCTCTCGGGGAGCTTCAAAATATTTTTGAAACACCAAATTTCCATCAAAACCGATCAACGCCATGTTTTGTGAAGAGGTTAGCAAAAGTCCATTGTCACGTAACTCCAGGTTAGATGGATCCTCTTTGCCTTCAAAGCTTATTTCCTGTGAAATAGCCTTAACTGCTCCAGTATTTTTATCTAAAGATTTTATCACACCATCCTTAGTATCGTAGATATACCAGAGGTTGTCTTTGTTGGCAACCATTGCCGGATGAGTACTGATAGATTTGTCTAAAGTCAGTGATCCGTCTGATTGGTTTAGTAAGTTGACTTCTTCAGTAGTGGCATAAAGCAAACCTTTGGATGTTTTTTCGCTAAAAACAACTGCCCCGTCTACTTTCGTAGGTTTGTCAAAAGTTAGTATGCCTTGTGAAAGATCCAGATAAGAGATGAAATTTTTACCTGAGCTGTTTTGAGAAACCAGGATGAGGCCATCACCAACTTTAGTGTAGCTATAGATGCCACCTTTAACTTTTATTCCTCTTCCTTTTTTACCCCATAAACCTTCTTGAGTTTCATAATCGTATAGATTCACTTTGGTATTAAGGTTATCATCCGGCAGAATGACCAAACCTTTTTCATGGAAGTAGAGTGGACCCATTTTCCCGGAAATGTCAAGGGGTTCTTTCCAAATACGGTTGCCGTCATTAATATTAAATGCAGAGTAAGTAGTATGGTAAGAAGGCCCTCCAGTAGAGGTGCTGGAGCTAAAACCGGAGGTTTGTGCCTGTCCTTCTTGTTCGGAAGCTACATAAAAAACTGGCTTGGTAGGATGCATGTAAAATTCGACATTGAAATCAATGTCCTGCGCCACGTTCGTTGCTGCCTGTTTCATAAGTCCTCCTAATGCTCCTAATTTCTCAAGCTGAGCATTCGCCTCAGAGACATCATTTTTCCAGATGATCTCTCCATTTTTCGGGTTGAGTTTATAGTTGTAGTATATTGTTACTATGAGTAATTCGTCTGGAGATAATTCGCTGGCAGTAACCATTCGGCCATAGTCATCTTCAATTTTCCAAACCACTTCACCATTGGCCATAGATGACATCAGCAAAATGTCTTTATTATCATTGGTTTTACCTGAGATAAGAATCCCATTGGCATTGTAGAGTACCACCTGGTCCCTTATTTCTGCGACCCCTGCTTTCTGTGAGTTGAATTTGGTTTCACCTGAAAATGGATCTATTAGATGAACTGCATTATCTAAGTTCACCGCTATCAAAGGCGATGAACCTAATTGCTGAACTTGCTCTGAGGCTATTGGGCCATATTCAGGTGTTCTCCAGGTTACCTGACCGTTGTCTGGGTTCATGGCCATTATGCCATCTGATGTGCCCACAATATAATGACCTAGCGGGGTGATTTGCTGCCAGCGTATGTCAGTAGCTGGTTGTTGTGTCCAAAGTTTTTCTACTTGCGAAAAGCAGTGGGTGCTACTAATCAAAAGCAGAATCAATGTAAAATTTTTCATAATGTTAAAGATTTGATGTGATGGGTTATTTACAAAAGCCGCGCCAAAAAGCTTTACGGATACTGAATAAGTTAAGCATAAAAGACTTCTAATGCTATTTTTTAAAATGTGTTTGTTAATGGGGAATATTTATTCTAACTTAGAACCGACCGGTCGGTATATTACTTATGAAAGGACCCACAACAAAAGAGAAAATTATTGAAAAAGCAGCTGAGCTGTTCAACACATACGGCTATCATGCTTGTTCATTAACTCATATAATGGAGGCCACTGATTTGAAAAAAGGGGGTATTTATAACCACTTTAAAAACAAAGATGAGATAGCCGTTGAAGCATTTAATTATAACTATGACCGGGTCCTTAAAAGGTTTAGAGATCGATTAGATGTGGTCGAGAAACCAACCGAAAAACTTTTTGCTGTAATTGACGTATTTGTATCATTTGTAGATGATCCCATGGTGAAAGGAGGCGGTTGCCCAATTTTTAATACTGCCATGGACTCTACCAATACACACCCTGCTTTAAAGCTTAAGGCCAAAGAAGGTATTAAAGGACTTAAAAAATATATTGAAATCAAATTGAAAGAGGGAGTGGAGGCAGGAGAATTTAAAGAGGGAATTAATTACAAAGAGGTGTCTACCCTCATTGTGGCAACTCTCGAAGGTGCCATAATAATGTCGAGGGTAGATGATAGCAATGAATGCCTGGATTTTGCTTCCAAATACCTTAAAAACTATATCACTGACAAATTATTAGTGACGCTTAAAAAATCAGCTTAAAAAAATTTGAACTAAAACAGACCGATCGGTCTTTTACTATGAATAAGAAGAAAAACAAAACACCAATGATGCTAAGGCTTGTTTCCTGGCTATTCCCTAAAGTGGAGCGTATTTCACCATGGATTGCAAAGAGATGGTTTGTGTCTATATTTTTTACACCACTTCGATATAAAATGCCACCCCCAGAGATTGACATAATAAATCAAGCTTCTAAATATCAAATCGATCATGAAGGTAATAAAGTGCAGGTATATGAATGGGGTGATGGCATTCCAATTCTGATGGTGCATGGCTGGATGGGTCGTGGCGCTCAATTCAGGAAGTTTATTCCTGCGTTTAATCAAGCTGGCTTTAAGGTTATTTCTTTTGACGCTACGGGTCATGGTAATTCCGAAGGTGGAAAATCGCATATCATGGAATTTGCCGGAATTGTTGAAAAACTTGCGAGTAACTATGAATTTAAAATGGTAATAGGCCATTCTATTGGAGGGGCGGCTTCATTACATGCGGTTTTAAATCAAAAATTTACCAATAAACTGGTGATGATTGGGAGCCCGACAATAGCTTCTAGAATTGTTGAGGAATTTATGAGAAGGTTAAATGCTTCTGAAAAAGTTACTGGGTATTTCTACGATTATGTTAAAGCGACCTTTGGTAAACCCTTTGAAGAATATAGTGCCAGTTATATCATTAATGACCTAAAGCATGTCGATCTTCTTATTATACATGATGAAGATGATGTCGAAGTCACTATCGACAATGCAGATGCCTTGCTGGATAAGTACCCTGCCGCAAAGTTCATCAAAACTCAAGGTCTGGGTCACACCAGAATCCTTAAAGATGAATCTGTAATTGAGGCTTGTTTAAGCTTTGCAAAAGGTAATATCAAAGCTGTTGCGTAACATTTGTGCCCCGAGACCAGTCTATGAATAAACTACTTTTATTGACCGAATCGACCGCTTAAGTAAATAGGCCAAGTTGTTTGATAGGCAACACGTAGTTTAGCAGATAGAATATAAATTATTACTTTTGAATCATGGGTAAAATTATTGAGACTTCTGAAATATCAAAGATTTATAAAATGGGTACTCAAACCGTTGAGGCTCTTAAATCGATTTCGATTGAAATAAATAAAGGTGAGTATGTGGCCTTTATGGGTCCTTCAGGGTCCGGTAAGTCTACACTCATGAATATTATCGGATGTCTTGATACGCCAACCAATGGGCGTTATGTGCTAAATAACCATGATGTAAGTGACCTTACTGAGAATGAACTGGCCGAAATCAGAAACAAAGAAATTGGGTTTGTATTTCAAACTTTTAACCTCTTACCCAGAGCTTCAGCGTTAGAGAATGTGGCCCTTCCATTGATTTATGCTGGTTACGGAAAGTCAGACAGAGAAGAGATGGCGCTTAAGACTCTTTCCAACGTAGGACTGGGAGATAGAGCACATCATAAACCAAACGAATTGTCGGGTGGACAGCGTCAGAGAGTGGCGATTGCTCGTGCCTTGGTGAATAACCCAAGTATTATTCTTGCAGATGAGCCTACAGGTAACTTAGATTCTAAAACCTCTTATGATATTATGGACCTGTTTCAAAAATTACATGATGCAGGGAACACAATAATAATGGTTACACACGAAGATGATATCGCTCATTATGCCCATCGTATTATCAGGTTAAGAGATGGTCTGGTAGAAACGGATGTGATCAATGAAAATGTAACAAGAGCTGCAGAACAAAAGGCGACAGTTACTGAATAATGAAAATATATACCAAAACAGGAGATAAAGGCAAAACCTCTCTTTTTGGTGGCTCCAAGGTTTCTAAAGCTCACCTGAGAATAGAGTCCTATGGCACAATTGACGAGCTAAATTCTTATGTGGGTTTGGTGCGTGACCAGGAGGTTAATACTAAGCGCAAAGAAGAACTTGTAGAAATTCAGGATCGATTATTTACCATAGGCTCAATACTGGCTACAGAGCCAGGTAATACTAAGGTTAAGGTACCTTCTCTTTCTGCAGCAGATGTAGGTTTTCTTGAGTCAAAAATTGATGAAATGGAAGAAGCTTTGCCTCCCATGAAAAGTTTTATTCTGCCCGGAGGACATCAATCTGTATCTTTTTGTCATGTAGCACGATGTGTCTGCCGAAGAGCGGAGAGGTTAGTAATAGAGCTCAACGAAACAGAACCAGTAGAGGCAACGGTCTATCAATACCTCAACCGTCTTTCTGATTATTTATTTGTGCTTTCTCGTAAAATGTCGACCGAGTTGCAGGCAGATGAAGTGCCCTGGAAGCCACGTATGTAATACTCAATAAAGGTTTTTTCAACTGGCATTATTTTGCTACTTTTGCAATCCTAACGGTTGTTAGTCACGTTAAACTAATATACTATGATTGCCACACAAAATATGGAGATAAATAAAGTAGCTACATCTAAAATCAATGAAATTGATTTTCATAACATTCAGTTTGGAAAAGTATATTCAGACCATATGTTTCTTGCTGACTTTAAAGGCGGTGAGTGGAAAAATCCTAAGATTAGTCCTTATGAAATGATGAAAATAAGCCCGGCCAGCCCGGCACTTCATTATGGAATATCAATTTTTGAAGGGCTCAAAGCTTATAAACACGACAATGGAGATATATTTGTATTCAGACCTGACAAAAACTTCGAAAGATTAAACATATCTGCGGAGCGCATGTGTATGCCACTGCTTCCAGAAGAACTTTATTTTGACGGTCTTAATTCCTTATTGGAAATAGACAAAAACTGGGTGCCAGATGTAGCAGGTACTTCTTTGTATATCAGACCTTTCATTTTTTCCAATGACGATTACATAGGAATTCGTCCTTCTCAGGATTTTAAGTTTATGATTATTACTTGTCCGGTTGGGGCCTATTACGCCAAGCCGGTCAAAGTTAAAATCGAGAATCACTTTGTAAGAGCGGTAGAAGGCGGTAGTGGTTATTGCAAGACGGGTTGTAATTACGGACCTGCAATATATCCCGCTAAATTAGCCCAGGATCAGGGGTATGATCAACTCATCTGGACTGACGGAAAAGACCATAAATATATCGAGGAGTCAGGCACAATGAATATCATGTTTGTGATTGATGGTAAATTGGTTACCCCTGCCCTTGGCGATACAATTCTTAATGGAATTACACGAGATAGTGTACTTACATTGGCGAGAGATTGGGGCATGGAAGTAGAAGAAAGAAAGGTGGAAGTCTCTGAAATCATTAGTGCAATAAAAGATGGAAGATTAACTGAAGCATTTGGTGCTGGTACTGCTGCAACTATTGCACAGATCGAATTGATAGCCTATGATGGAGTAGATTATCAATTGTCAGATGTGGAAACAAGAGAGTTTTCTAACAAAGTACTACAGACTCTTGATAACATTAAATTAGGTAAGGAAGAAGATAAATTTGGATGGTTGTATAAAATCTAAGTTTATTTGAAATAAATAATTTAAAAATCCATTCTTTACAGGATGGATTTTTTTTATTGTCTATGCGAAAAATTTTCTTCTTAATACTTCTGCTGTGTTTCAGTTTAAATGTATTTGCTCAAAACTTCATGGTTTTGAAAAAGCGCAACAAAGTCATTCACACTTTTGAAGCCGGACAGGACATACTATTTAAGCTGAAAAGTGAGGAGTATTATCAAAAAGCAATGATTACTGGTTTTTCTGACAATGTAATTCATACACATTATTATGATTTACACTTCAATGAAATTGACAATATTAAGTTACCAAAGAGTGGCAGTCACTTTGTAAATCTTACTTCAGGGCTTACTTTAAGGGCAGGGTTATTATTCCTGGCTGTTGATCAGATCAATCAGGGATTGGTAAGAGGGCAGGGTTTTGGCCCAAGCGAAGAGACTTTATTGATCAGCGGAAGTTTAGTAGGCATTGGACTTTTGCTTAAGCTTTTTGTTAAGAGGAAGTTTAAAATTACCGTACATAAATACCGACTTGAAACAACAGATTTTAACTACTGAACGCCAATGCAATTCGCATTGATCAAAGTTTGGTATACATTTGCAAAAATTAAAATAAAATAGATATGACAACAGACGAGTTGAAAGACTTGAAGGCCAGAGTAGCGGCTTTGAGGAGGTATCTTTGACTACGATAAGAAGGTAGCTGAAGTTAAAGAAGAAGAATTAGTCACTGCCCAACCGGAGTTTTGGAATAACCCGGATGAAGCAGAGAAAATATTAAAGGCCATTCGAGCCAAGAAAACCTGGACCAACAGTTTTGAAAAGGTCTTCCAGCAGATGGAGGATCTAGAAACTCTCAATGAATTTTATCAGGCTGATGAAGTGAGTGATGAGGAAATGAACGCTGAGTTTGCCAAAGCAGAAAAGCTTGTGGAGGATCTGGAGTTTAAGAAAATGCTCAGTGGAGAAGAAGACCAATTGGGAGCCATATTGGAGATCAATCCGGGTGCTGGTGGTACAGAAAGCCAGGATTGGGCTGATATTTTGAACAGAATGTATATTATGTGGGGAGAGCGGCACGGGTATACTGTTAAGCAGGTAAACTACCAACCCGGAGACACTGCTGGTATTAAATCGGCCACATTAGAGATCGATGGAGATTTTGCATACGGAAATCTTAAGTCAGAAATAGGTGTACATCGGTTAGTACGTATTTCACCTTTTGATTCAGGAGGGAGAAGACACACCTCATTTGCCTCTGTTTATGTTTCTCCCATTGTAGATGATGATATTGATATTGACATCAACCCTGCAGATGTTGAATTGCATACTTCGAGGTCTGGTGGTGCGGGTGGTCAGAATGTAAACAAGGTTGAAACCAAAGTACAGCTGACCCATAAGCCTACGGGGATTGTGATTGTCTGTCAGGTAGAACGATCACAATTGGCTAACCGGGAGCGTGCAATGAAAATGCTTAAATCAAGGCTGTATCAGCTGGAACTTGAAAAGCGTCATGCAGAGCGTGACAAAATTGAAAGCTCTAAAATGAAAATTGATTTTGGGTCGCAAATAAGGAATTATGTGCTTCACCCATATAAGCTTATAAAAGATGCTCGCACTGGTGTGGAGCGTACAGATGTGCAAAATGTACTTGATGGCGACCTTGATGATTACATGAAGGCATTTTTATTAGGCAATACTGCCGAAGAGAAAAATTAAAAAACAGTCTCTGAGGACTTACTCAGAGACTGTTTTAATTTTATTTAAAAGCAAATCGTACTGACAGTGCAAATTCATCACCCCAAAAACCTGAATGTTCTACCAGGTTTAAGCTGGGTTTCCAATCTACCCCAAAGTTTAACGGTGCTTCTTTTAATGTGTACTCCATACCAATAATACCATCGATACCGATTACAACATGGTCGTCCCGATCTTCAAACCACGGGTTGTTATCTCCATCCCATGCTCCGATATGACCACCTGCGCCTATAAACCAGTAAAAGTTTTCAACATTACCAATTGGGTATTGCAATTCATACAGGCCGGTTAAATTAAACCCTTGCCATCTGGTAGATACAATACCTTCTAATGCAGACTTATAACCGATAAAGTGCTTAACAGTGGCACCGTTGGAGTTACCAACTCGGGCACCAACGGCAGTGTTATAAGATTGTGAGTAGCCAACTACAGATACCATTGCTATACAAGCAATTGTTAATAGTATCCTTTTCATAATCATATAGTTTTAGTTTAAACATTTGAGTTTCATCTACCGTGCCAACACGGTTTATTATCTAATAGCTTTACTTTATTACCTGTAATTGTGAAAATTATTCTACAATTCAGGGGACTTGTCAGTATTAATAGTGCAGATGTTTTAGCTTTGGCAAGTCATGACAACCGCTCTTAAAAAAAGAACATATACACTACAATTTTGGCTTTTATGCTTAAGCTCGTATCTGTTTTTTGCCAGTTTCAATATGATTATTCCCGAGCTACCAGCCTACCTTACAAGCTTGGGTGGTGGAGAATATAAAGGGTTAATTATTTCCTTGTTTACACTTACAGCAGGGCTTTCACGGCCTTTTAGTGGTAAACTAACAGACAAAGTAGGACGAATACCTGTGATGGTATTTGGAGCATCTATTTGTTTTGTGATCGGCTTTTTATACCCTCTAATTACTTCCGTTGTTGGCTTTTTTCTTTTAAGATTTCTACACGGGTTTTCTACCGGATTTAAACCAACGGGTACCGTTGCTTATGTGGCAGATATTGTCCCTATCAACAGAAGAGGCGAGGCTATGGGTTTAGCTAGTGCGTTTGGTACAATGGGTATGGCAAGTGGGCCGGCAATTGGCAGTGAGATAGCCATTCGGTTTTCGTTAGAAGCAATGTTTCAAACCTCTTCATTTGTGGCCATTCTCTCCATACTTATTCTCATAGGGATGAAAGAAACATTAGCTAGTCCTGAGAAATTTAAGTTGTCTCATTTAAAGATTGGCGCTCAGGATATTTATGAGAAAGATGTTTTGCTGCCATCGGTAATTATGATGCTTTCAGTTTTTTCTTTCGGAATTGTGCTCACCGTTATTCCAGATTTTAGCGAGCATATTGGTATGAATAATAAAGGAACCTTCTTTACAGCATTTACATTGGCATCTTTGGCCGTGAGGTTTTTTGCCGGTAAAGCATCAGATCGGTTTGGTAGAATGGAAGTGTTATTAGGGGCATTGTTATTATATGTTATTGGAATGGTTGTGATCGGTTTGGCAGAAACCAAACTCATGTTTTTTGTTGGCGCAATAATTTTCGGTATTGGTACCGGTATGAATTCACCAACCATTTTTGCCTGGGCTACAGATATTGCCAAAGTTCAATTCAGAGGTAGGGCAATGGCCACAGTATTTATTGCATTAGAAGTAGGTATTATGTTTGGAGCGTTTTTATCAGGCTTGATTTATAATAACGACTCTGATAACTTTCTGATCACCTTCTGGACAGGAGCTGGTGTTGCTTTGATTGGATTTACAATTTTGCTATTTTTTATAATTACTAAGAGGCCATATTATGTCAAAAACTAGAGTGATTTTTTTGCTTTATGCGGCTGCAACAGCTTCTGATTTGCTAGCTATTTTTCAGCAGATGGATGATGTGCGTATCATCAGTAAATGTGTGTTAATGCCAATATTGATCATCTATGCTTTCTACAGATTTACAGACAAAAAGGGTGCATTTAAACTGGTATTAGTTGTATTACTGTTCTCATGGGCAGGTGATATACTGCTTTTATTTGACTCTCAGGATCAATCACTATTTATATATGGTTTGGGTAGTTTTCTAATAGCCCATGTGTTTTATATAATGACAAATGCTAAGGCACGGAAACCAAACACTTCCGTTGGTCTTATTCCGACACAACAAATGCGTTATCTGTTCATTCTTATTATGGCTGGCTTAGCGATAGTTTACATTTTACTGCCTCATCTGGGTGACCTTAAAATACCTGTAATTATTTATGCTGCGGTACTTACAATTATGACCATAACAGCACTTTATCGTTATGGCAGGACTGAAACGTCAAGCTTTTCAATGGTATTTATGGGAGCTTGTTTTTTTATGCTTTCAGATGCAATGTTGGCCATTAATACTTTTGTAAACGAATTCGTTTATGCAGGCTTTTGGGTGATGCTTACTTATACCTCTGCACAATGGATGCTCGTTGAGGGTTTTGCCAAACACACAGATAATACTACCATAGGGCAGCAATGAAGTAATAAATCATTACACTACTAGCCATTAACTTTATCATAGTACCAAAAAGGAATCCTATAAATGAGCCAAAAGCCGCTCTCATAGCCTGTTCTGAAGTCTTTCCAGATAATGCCTCTCCGATTAAAGCACCGGCAATGGGACCTATTATGATCCCGAACGGGGGAAAAATAAAGATACCTACAATAAGTCCTATCACTGTACCAGCTACGCCCCACCGACTACCTCCATACTTTTTTGTGCCAAAAGCAGGAATTAAATAATCCAGCACTACAACAACTACAGTAATACCCAGCCATATAATCATAAATTGAGTGGAGAAGGGAGTGTCCTCGGTCAATTGTAACAAAAGAAGGCCTAAGTAACTAATTGGAGGGCCCGGTAATACTGGCAGTAAGCAGCCAATTAGGCCTACAAGCATACATAATGACCCAAGAATGATCCAAATTATATCCATAATATGTATTTTGAGGCTGTTAAAATAAGGAATATGGATTTAAAAAAAGTGCTCCTACAAGAACACTCAAAAGCACAGGCCAATAAAGTGGTGGCGTACATCGGTGATGATCCCGAAAAATTTAAACAGCTAATGAAATTGTTTTTTAATGAGACTTATCGTGTGACCCAAAGGGCGGCCTGGCCAATGAGCATTTGTGTAGAAAAAAATCCAGCGCTTATTAAACCATATCTTTCTAAAATGATTAACAAACTAACAGACCAGACAGTAGCAGTTAAACGCAACTCTGTTAGGGCACTTCAGTTTATAGATATACCGACAAAGCTTCAAGGAAAGGCAGTAAACGCATGTTTTGATTTGTTAAATAGTCCTTCTGAGGCGATAGCTGTCAAAGTATTTGCTATGACTGTTTTGGCCAATATCTGTGAAAAGCAGCCCGATTTAGCTAACGAGTTACAGCTTTCTATTGAAAGTCAAATGCCTTTAGGATCAGCAGGTTTTAAAAGTCGGGGAAAGAAAATACTAGCCCGACTACATAAGTTAAGTTAGCTCACCAATTTTTCACTCATTTCGAAACCAAGCGTATCCAATTCCTCAAGGATTGGTCCGTAGATTTCCTTCTTGATCGGGATATGTACACCGGTCAGGTCTATTTGTTTGTTGAGAATGAGTTTGGTGGCAATACCAACAGGTAAGCCTACTGTTTTAGACATAGCCGTGTCAACAGCATCTTCGCCAGTGGCTACTAATGTACTATGTACCTGCTGAGGTTTATTTTGCTTGTCAGTGAACTCAAACTTGTGCCACATGACAATCATATCTTTGTCTTCAGGTTTCAAAGACCATTTTTTGTTTAGAATGTGTTCTAAAATTTGAGCCGGAGTACCTTTATTTAGGCCTACTGGTGTGTTATCAAAAATACCAGCCCATTTGAGTCTATGCATTTCAGGACCTTCCAATTCCAAATTAAGGTAATGAGCCAGTTTCAGCTCGACACTGTCATGTGGATTGTATGATAGAAACGAATTAATAAAAGTTCGGTGGGTCATTTGATCAACCGCCTCCATTTGATAGGTATCATCTGTTGCCCCTAATTGCACAAATACATCCCACGTACGGCAAAATCCAGGTCGTCTGAAAGTCCCTCTATAAATAGTTTTTATGCCTCTGAGGTTATAAACATCAAGGTATTTGAGTGAATCCCGGTTGGCATACCCTTCGAAATACCCATAACCTGGTATATGTACCTGTTCGGTTCTTCTAAATAGTTTGTGATAAGGAATAAACTTATAAGTACCCTCTTGTATAAATTTAACTATGCCTTGTCCTGCCAATACCACATTTCTGGGATTCCAGGTAAACTTATACTCCCATGGGTTTTCCGGGTCAGTATCTGGAGATAAAAGTCCTCCGGTAAAGCTTTCAAAAGCTGTTAGCTCACCCCCTTCATCTCTAATCTGGTCAATCACTTTCATGGCAGACATATGATCAATACCAGGGTCGAGGCCACATTCATTTAAAAGCAGTACACCCTTTTCTTTGGCATTTTGATCTAAGGCCTTCATATCATCAGATACGTAAGAGGCTGTCACCATATGCTTGCCAAACTCAACACATAATTCTGCAACAACCGGGTGAAACTTGGCTGGCAGCATCGATACAATTACATCTGCATTTTCAATTTCTTCCCTTCTTTGTGTCTCGTTATTGATATCAAATTCAAATGCAACACATTTGTCTTTGCCCTTGCATTTGTCTTGAGCCAGGTCCAACGAATAGTCGCCCACACGTATTTCCCATTGCACATTTTGTGCTTCTCTTATTAAATAATCAATCAATGATGTGGCAGACCTTCCAGCACCTAAAATCAATATCTTCTGCATAGTTCAATTTGTTAAAGGGCCTCAAAGTAAATGAAATATCGAGTTTTATATCAATTCTTAGGAGTAAAAATTTTACACGTCAAGTGTAGGTGTTATATTGCGAAGCTAATGAGAGATTTATGGTTACAAAAACTATACAAAACGATAGTTTCGAAGAGTTTAATAGTGAAGAGGAGTTATCAACTGATGATGTAGAGTTACTTACTGAGGCAAGAAAGGCTTGTGAGACTTCTTATTCTCCATATTCTAATTTTCAGGTAGGTGCTGCAGTAAGGTTATCAAATGGCACTATAATCAGAGGCTCTAACCAGGAAAATGCAGCATACCCTTCAGGATTATGTGCAGAACGTGTAGCACTATTTCATATCGGAGCCAATTATAAAGGGGAATCCATCAAATCCATTGCTGTGGCGGCTAAAAGAGCCGAACAGGATTTTTTTTTACCAGTGACGCCCTGTGGTAGTTGTCGTCAGGTATTGTTAGAATTTGAACAAAAACAAGAGAACCCTATCGAGTTTATAATGCGATCTGGAGAAAATTCATGGATTAAGACAAATTCGTGTAAAGTACTCCTGCCATTTAGCTTTGATAAAAATAGCTTATAATTAATGCAGTCAACTTTAGATTTAATCAAGAAATTGTAAATTAGTCGATCAGCATTAAAAGTCCCATTGCACATGAAGTTTGACTTCAAACGTCTTACAATTAAACAGCAGTTATTAGGTATATTTTGCCTATTCGTGCTTTTGGCTGCCATAAACTTCCTGGTAATAAATTATTTTATAGATGCCACAACTGTAGCCAGGCAAAAAGCAGAAGTAGCTACCCAATTAAGATCTTCTGTTAATACTGTTAAAAATCAATTCAAAGACCTTGAAGGTAGCAATGAGGAGGCCAAAAAAGTTGTGCATCGGGCTGCAAATAAAACCACCACAATTTTAGAAACGTTTGATGAAGGCGGATTAATACCTCAATTTTCCCTTGAAATCGAACCTGTAAAAGGTGAATCAAGGAAGTACATCGATCATACTATTCAGTTATGGGACTCTTTACAGGTGAGCCTCACTACATTACGCTTTGAGCCATATTATATCGATACTACTATTCAGGAGGTGCAGGAGATACCTAATTATGATTCGTTAAATACAACACGGACAGAAGTTGTTAGCAAAATTGTTTCTGTAGATAACCCTGTGGTCGTAAAGGCTAAAGCTTTCTTTGAAGATAACATCGATGATTTCAATGAGCGGGTCATGCTATTTGTAGCACAGATCGAAGAAAATAACAATACATCTGAAGATAAGTTGGGTACAGCAATATTGATTGTTGTATTTATCAATTTGGTCCTGGTTTCTCTTATTCTCCTTGCGGTGAGAAAATTAATTCTTGTTCAAATAGAAATGCTCGATGACCTGGTAGAACAGTTAAATCATGGATATTTTGATGTTAGAAAAGACTTCAGATGGAAAAATGAAGTGAGTAAGGTAGCTGAAAAAATAAATAATCTCGCACTGGGTTTGAAAAATGCTACCGATTTTGTGAAGCAGGTTGGTAAAGGTGAGTTAAATGCTGAATTCAAAGGATTGGATACAGAAAATGTAAACGAAAATAGCCTGGAGTCAGCCTTGATCAATATGCGAGATCAAATGAAGCAGGTGGAGGAAGAAGAAGAGACTCGTAACTGGACCACCGGAGGTTTAACCAAGTTTGTTGATATTCTTAGATCAACCAATGATAATGTAGCTGAACTAAGCGATAAGATTATATCCAATTTAGTAGAATATACACATTCCAATCAAGGAGGTCTTTATTTGTTAAATGATGATGATAGTGATAATCAGTACCTGGAGCTGATGTCATTATATGCATTTAATACTAAAAAGTATGATCAGAAATCCTATCGTCTGGGCGAAGGGTTGGTGGGTCAAACCTTTTTGGAAAGGAAAACTACCTACTTACTGGAAATACCCGATGATTACATTACCATCACTTCAGGTCTTGGCGGATCAAAGCCTAAAGCCATATTGATTGTACCATTGCAGGTCAATGAAGATATCTTTGGCATATTGGAACTAGCTTCTTTTGAAGAATATAAAGAGTATGAGATTGAGTTTGTTGAAAAGTTAGGCGAAAGCATTGCATCGACAATTGCCAGCGTTCGCAACAATCAGAAAACTAAAAAACTACTTGAAGACTCTCAGGAGCTTACCGAACAAATGCAGGCGCAAGAAGAAGAGATGCGTCAGAATATGGAAGAGCTATCGGCCACTCAGGAAGAGATGGCGAGAAAAGAAATAGAAATCACGGCCCAGCTAACGGCAATCAATAATTCGGTCGGTACGCTGGAGTATGACAATGAAGGAAATATCACCCACGTGAATGCTATTTTCTGTGAAAAGATGGGTTACAAGTCAGAAGATCTTGTGGAAAGGGGGTTTGGTGTAATTTATCGTGATGGACGAAATATATGGCCTTCATTAATCAGCGGCAATAGGCAAGATGGTGAATATGTCTTCAAAAAAGGCAATGAAGATGAGGTTATACTAGAGACATCATTCACACCCATAAAAAATGACAACGGTGAAGTATATAAGGTAATCCAGCTTGTCACTCAATTTGGGGTGCAAGAGGTTCTTGATGCACCCGCTCCTGAGTCTCATATAGATGAGGTTGAGCAGGCGTTGAGGCAAAATCTTGAAGAACTGGAAATTACTCAGGAACAATTAAATAAACAGCTGCAACATGCTCAACTGAGATTTAGTGCTATTAATAAGCATGTGAAAATCATCACAATAAGTGAGGCATTAAATATCATAGACATAAACGAAGCTGCAGTACAAGCATTGGGCAAATCATTGCAAGAATTAAAGAATTCTTCAGTCAATGATTTATTCAGAGATGATTTGATCAAAGCAATAAAAGATAAAAAATCCGAATCTGTTTTGACATTAAAAGGAGATGATGGGCATACAATTGAAAGCCAGGGACATCTCATTTTCGAAGCGGATGAGAGTAATAAATCAAGTATAATCGTTGTTTTATGGGTCTGATAAAAACGCAGACTTTGTAATAAAAAAATTAGTAAATATTCTTAATTTACAAATTCACGTTTAGCCAGTGAATATTCAATTATGGAAATTGATATCTCAGATTTAAAGCGCATTACGGAGTTAGTTAAAACCAACCATGGTTATGACTTCACCAATTATGCGATGTCGTCATTTAAAAGAAGAATTGTCAGAATTCTGGAAATGCAGAGCATGACCATGGATGTGCTCATGAAGAAGCTTTATGATAAGAAATTTCTCGAAGACTTCTTGAATGAAATAACCGTCAATGTAACAGAGATGTTTCGTGACCCGCCTTTCTGGAGGGTACTAAGAGATGATATTATTCCGGCTATACTTTTAAATCATCAAAAAATAAGAATCTGGCATGCTGGCTGTTCGTCAGGAGAGGAAGTTTTTTCAATGGCAATTATGCTAAAAGAGATGGGAATTTATGACAATGCTTCTCTGATTGCCACCGATCTTGATACCAATATATTAGAAAGAGCAAAAACTGGATCATACAACCTCAAATCCATGGAGCTCAACGAAAAGAATTACATTCGATATCAGGGAGAGAGCACATTAAAAGACTATTATAAGGAGTCTAATGGCATGGCGGTTTTAGACCCCTCATTAATTGACAATGTTTCTTATAGAAAGCACGACCTGGTACTGGGAGACGTGTTTAATAAGTTTGACCTGATTCTTTGTCGTAATGTGATGATATATTTCAATCAAACCCTGCAGAATGAGGTTCTTAAAAAATTTCACGAAAGCCTTTTTAAATATGGATACCTGGCCATTGGTTCAAAAGAGTCTTTGATCTGGTGCGACATAGCCAATAAATTTATTGTAGTAAACAATGAAGAGAAGGTTTACAAGAAAATTAAAGATTGAGAAACACTGATGGAATCAGGTGATGAGTCGATTTAATTTAAATAATAAATTTAAGGCCGTAGTCATTGGTGGGTCAGCAGGTAGCTTTCAAGGTATCGTTAAAATACTTTCGTCTCTACCTCAAAGCTTTCCATTGCCAATTATCATGTGCCTTCATCGACTCAAGCATGTGAGAAATGGGTTTGTAGAGGCATTGTCAATAAAAAGTATAGCTGAGGTAACTGAGCCTTTTGATAAAGAGAATATTAAAAAGGGGCATGTTTATTTAGCCCCTGCCAATTATCACATGTCAGTAGAGTTGGGCCACTATTTTGGATTGTCAACTGAGGAAATGATCAATAATTCAAGACCAGCAATTGATATTACATTAAATACGGCCGCTTATGTTTATAGAGATAAACTAATCGGTATATTGCTATCAGGAGCTAATCGAGATGGAGGTTTGGGTATGAAAAATATTAAAGATCGAGGAGGCTTAACTATTGTGCAGGATCCGACTGAATGTATGATAGACACAATGCCCAAAGCAGCATTAAATCTCACAACTATTGATTATACGCTGAAAATAGATGAAATTGTAAATTTTTTAAAGGAGTTGCATAAACAGTACAAGTAAATGAAATTTAACCCTAGGAAGCTAAATATTGCACTGATCCTTTTTTATATGGCCTGTATGATTTTTACAGCCATCACACTTTTTCGCTTACAAGACGACCTCGTGTACGGCAATCAGGCGTTGAGTATTGCTGAGATTACAGCAGCACAGCCGGTAATCATTAAATTAAATCTCGTGGTTGGCTTTACACTATTGGTGGGTATGGCCATTTTGGTGTTTATGTACAATAATAAAAATGAAAACATCATCTATGTTGAAAAGAAAGAGCAGAAGCGTGAGGAAAAGGAAACAGATGACCAAGAATCAGATGAAGATCATAAACTCAGTGCCGCGTTCATCAATGATCTGATTAAATCGGAAAAGGACGAGCAAAAAATACTGGATAAAGCCCTCACAGGTATTTGTAAGAAAGTTGAAGCTGGAGTTGGCGTAATTTATACGGTAAAGAAAGATAAAAGTAAGAGGCTTTTAGAGATGAAAAGCACTTATGCACTTAGCCTTGGCGAATCACAAACACTTTCGTATGAGATGGGCGAAGGTCTGGTCGGACAGGTTGGTAAGGAGTTAAAGGCATTAGTGATAGATGACATTCCGGAAGGATATATCAAAGTAGTTTCAGGTCTTGGAAGTGCGTCTCCTACACATTTGTTTGTAATGCCTATAGAGCATGATAAAAATTTATTTGGAGTGTTGGAAATAGCGTCTTTTACTTCATTTGATAAGTCTCAGCAGTCGTTTATTAAAAGTTCGATGGCCAGGATTATGGAGAGATTGCATGTGAAAAAAGCTGCGACCGCTACCAAAAAGAAAGAAACTACAAAAGAAAAGAAGCCTGCTAAAGGCAAAACAAAAAAAGCATAAAGCTGAAATAATTTATGTTTAAGAACCTGACAATAAGTACGAAAATAACAGCGCTGGTAATTGCTCTGGTGGCATTAACAATTGTCGCCATTAGTTATTTGTCGTTTAATTTAAGTAAACAAGCATTGGAAAGAAGGTATGATGAAAGCCTTAATGTGCTTACTGATAGCCGTAGTAGTAAGATCAATACTTTCTTTGAAAATACAATTTCCAGTGTCAAGCTGTTACAACAAACTAAAACCACCAAAGAAGGAGCATCACCGTCTTTCAATGCTGAGCCTGTAAGTTCGGGATTCGATATGGGTGACTCTGGCTTCGATATGGGCGGAGGAGATGATGAGGGCATTGATGGTTTTGCAGATGATACAACTACAGAAGAAACAGATGACTTTGGTGCATTTGCAATGCCAGCCGAGCCAAAGGTAACTTACGATGTAGATGGATTAATCAATGAGATAAAAAATGTAAATGGTTATAGTAACATATTAATTACCAATCAAAATGGAGGAGTTTTATACTCTACTGATCCCGCAAGATCTGTGGGCTCTAATTTTATAGACCCAGATGGAAATACGCTTACAGAATCTATAAAAGACATCCATGTAAGTACAATTGTAAAAACAGAAGAAGGAGAACATCTCATCTATGTTGGCGGCCCAATTAATCATGATTCCGGAGAAACAAGCATAGTACTTATTGAAGTTAGTCTGGAGCCCATATTTACATTATTGGCCGATACTACCGGCTTGGGCCATACTGGAGAAATTGTACTGGCCAGGTTAGATAGTCCAAATATCTATTTCTTAAACCCATTAAGAAATGACTCAAGCAGAGTGGTAAAGCCCATAGATCTTTCAAAAGAGAAAAATAAAGCTTTGCCGATGCAAAAAGCACTAGCTGCTGAAAATGGTGCTGGCGCAAGTACAGATTACAGAGGTAAAGAAACGCTGGCTGTTTGGCGATATTTGCCAATCCCTGAATGGGGCTTGGTATCAAAAATTGATACCGATGAGATTTTTGCAGATTCCAGGTCTTTGTTTAATAAATTTTTAATCGCTGGTCTCGTCCTAGTCTTTCTATCACTTTTTGCATCAATACTCTTTTCTAAATATTTAACCAACCCGCTCGTGTCACTCAAATCGGCACTTGAAATGGTAGGAAATGGAATCCTGCCAAACAAAGTAGAAAAAGAAACCAATGATGAAATCGGGCTCATGGCCAATGACTTAAATCAATTGGTGCAAACGCTTAAGAAAACGGCCAATTTCGCCCAACAAATAGGAGAAGGAAATTTCGATGCAGACTTTAAGCCAATCAGTAAAGATGATGCTTTAGGCGTTGCACTGGTTGACATGCGGGATAACCTCATTGAAGCAGAGAAACGTGATAAAGAAAGAAACTGGATTGTTACGGGAGTAGCCGAAATTGGAGAGATTCTTCGTGCGCACAACTCTTTGGAAGATTTGGGAGATGAAGTGATTAAATATATTCTGGGTAAAATTGATGGTATCCAGGGAGCCTTTTATGTAATTAATGACGATCAAGATAGTGATACATATCTTGAAATGAAGGCCTCCTATGCCTATAACAGGAAGAAGTACTTGCAAGCCAACTTTAAATTTGCGGAAGGCTTAGTGGGTCAGGCAGCTGCTGAGATGGATACTGTATTGAGAACTGAAATCCCTGAAGACTACGTGTCTGTAACTTCAGGGATACTTGGTGACCAAAGACCTACTTGCATACTCATTGTGCCACTCATTACTGACGAAAAAGTTTATGGGGTACTAGAGTTTGCTGGCTTCGAAAAATTCAATAGTAGTAAGGTAAAATTTGTTGAAGAACTAAGCTTAATACTGGCCAGAACTGTCTTTAACATCAAAGTTAATGAACGAACGCGCAGATTACTTGAGGAGTCTCAAACGATGAGTTCTGAGCTGCAAGAAAAGCAGGAGATTCTGAGGCAGAATGCTGAGGAAATGCAGGCCACCCAGGAGGAACTACAGAAATCTAATAGCAAACTTGAAGAGCAAATTGAAGAAGTAAATCGTACACAGAAACGTATGCAGCTTCTGCTTGAAAATGCCTCTGAGGTAATCACAATTTATGAGGAGGACGAGACGATACGTTATATTAGTCCATCGGTTGAACCAATCTTGGGTTACTCGCAGAAAGAAATGATGGGTACCAGAGATATTGAAAAGGTACATCCTGATATGCAGGAGGAGTTTGATAATATGTTTAAACAACTCTTGGCAAACCCTGATGAGCAAGTTACCATCCAATATGAGTACCAAACTAAAGAAGGTAATTATATCTGGATTGAGTCTACAGGTACCAACTTCATGTCAAACCCTGCCATACAGGGAATGATAGTAAACTCACAGGATATTACTGAGCGTAGAAGAGCCGAGCAAGAGCAAAGAATGAGAAGTAAAATGCAGGCCTTATCAGAAAACTCTCTGGATTTGATCACGCGACTAGAGCACGAAGAAATTTCTTATATCAACCCGGTGATAGAGGAGTATACAGGAAAAAAACCACAGGATTTCATCAATCAACCAGTAAAAGAGGCTGATTTAAATGAAGGAATACTTAATAAATGGCTCGAAATAGTTGAACAGGTAAATCAAACTAATGATAAAGTAACTTCCGAAATGGATTTTCCTACTGAACTGGGAAATCGGATCATGCAGGTAAACGCTATACCAGAGTTTGATGAAACAGATCACCTTGAATCAGTGCTGGTAGTATCACATGATATTACCGAACGAAAAATGATCGAGGTCGAGATTCAAAATAAGAATAAGAAAATTGCTGATAGTATTAACTATGCCAAACGTATACAAAATGCTATTCTACCAAACAACGCGGTAATTCATCGTGTTATTCCGGACTCATTTATTTTGTACAAACCAAAAGATGTAGTAAGTGGTGATTTCCCTTGGTATGTAAAAATCGGAGACGATATTTATATGGCCGCAGTAGACTGTACCGGTCATGGTGTGCCAGGGGCATTATTATCATTGATTGGTTACTTCCTACTCAACGATATTGTTAGAAGTAGAAAAGTTTCTGATCCAGGAATTATTTTAGATCAGCTGGATGAAGGTGTTACATCTACACTTAGACAAGATCAGGATGATTCTAAGACCAAAGATGGAATGGATATCGCCCTTTGCAAGATCAACATGAAAACACGCAAGGTCGAATACGCGGGTGCACATAGGCCATTGTATGTGATGAAGAAAGGAGAAATGGTAGAAATAAAAGGTAATAAGTTTGCCATCGGTGGAGGTATTTATAAGAATCAAACCAATTTCACCAATACTAAGTTATCCCTGGATAAGGGAGATTCATTCTACTTCTGCTCAGATGGATTCCCTGATCAGTTTGGAGGCCCGGATAACAGAAAATTTGGACCAAAACGATTGAGAAGCTTAATAGCAGACATTCATACAAAGCCAATGAAGGAGGCCTACAAGGTATTCGATAAAGAATGGGAAGACTGGCAAGGTGATGAGAAACAAACAGATGATGTATTATTAATAGGTATAAAATTTTAGAAGTTGTTGATTAAATGTACTATTTTGGAGGATATTTTATAGCTAATACTTAACAACTTAAGTGAGAAACAATTAGACATTAAGAATAAAACACATATAGCCTTATGAAGTATATTTTTGATTTGCACCAAACCATGCTCGATCATAACCTGATCTTGGTTTACGAAGGGGAATTTACCCAGGAAATTACCAAATCGGTGTTGGCGATGGCCGAAAGAAACATGGATTCTTCAGGAGAAGAATCGAGCATAAAGAGGAAGGTGTTCAATGTTATGGTTGAATGTCTGCAAAATATTGTGAAACATGCTGAAGATATTGAAGCTAATCATTCAGCGATTTTCATGATTGGAAAGCGAGACAACGAGTATTTAATTGTTTCTGGAAACCCAATTGAGAATGAACATATAGATGGCCTAAAGTCTAAGCTGGAAAACATCAATGGGTTAGACAAGGATGGTTTAAAATCTTTGTACAAAGATATTATCAAGAACACTGAAATTTCAGATAAAGGTGGTGCTGGCCTTGGTTTTGTAGATATGGCTAGAAAGTCTGGAAATCCATTAGAGTTTGATTTCCTTGATATGGACAATACACACAAATTCTTTTGTCTGAAAACTACAATTAGTAGGGCTTAATTAACACGTTAGAAAAATCTTTTTAAATACTATTGAAAAATGGAAATATTAAACTTAGAAGGCACTGAAGATACCCCAAAAATTATATTAGATAAGGGAAATGGTATTTTTGAAATTTCAGGCAGATCTCTCCCTGAAGATTCAGCCGAGTTTTACCAGCCGGTATTAGATTGGATTGATGAGTACTCTAAAGATCCTAACTCAAGTACCGATTTCATGATTAAGCTCGAGTATTTTAATACCGCTTCATCAAAACTAATCCTTGATGTGCTGTCTGCTTTAGAAGATATTGAAGGCATGACAATACTATGGTATTTTCACGAAGACGATGAAGATATGGAAGAAGCAGGCGAGGAATTTTCAGAGCTTGTTGAAATACCTTTTGAATTTAAAACGTACTAATTTTTTAAACTTCGAGATTACCAGATTGCCTGTTCAGATTTTTAGGGATACTAATATATGAGTGAGGAAATATTAAAAGCACTTACCCAGCTATTTGCCATCATTACCAAACAGGATGGTGGTGTAACCGAAAAGGAAAGGCAATTCGTTATTAGCTTTTTTCAGCAAGAGCTTGATCAGGATTCTGTAAAAGAATATCTGGAGCTCTACGATAAATTTTCTGGTTACAGCAAATCTGAAGAAGGAGAAAAGGAAGAAGAACCTCAAAAGAAAAGAAAACTTACCTCAGTACGTGACTCAGTAAAAACACTGGGTCTTTGTAAAAAGATAAATAAAACACTTACTCAAAAGCAGAAGGTAGTAGTTCTTATCAAGATTTTAGAGCTGGTTGGCTCCGATAAGAACTTTACATCGCAGCGGATGGAGATTATTGATACCATCAGCACTGTTTTTAACATTGTAAAAGACGAATACAAACTCATTGAGAGTTTTGTTATTAAACAAGAAGTAACAGAACTCAACTTTAGCGATATCTTATTAGTTAATGCCAAAGAAGCTGATGCGGAAAATGATCAGTCTAAGCACTACCAATCAGATATCAATGGTAATATTATTTTCCTTAAAGTCAGAAGCGTTGATATGTACTTTACCAAATACATTGGTAAAGATGAAATCGTTCTCAATGGCTTTATCATGCAGAAAAATAGAGTGTACCTATTTTCTCATGGTAGTACAATCAAAACACCGCTTGGTGCAGCGCTTTATTATAGCGACCTGATCTCATTATTCAATGAGGAGATCGAAACGACTAAGCTTTCATTTAATGCCAATATCGAAGAATTCCGTTTTCCTAATGGTGCATTAGGACTTAGAGATGTATACATTTCCGAAGGTCCTGGTCGTCTCATAGGTATTATGGGCGCTAGTGGCGCTGGAAAAACCACACTGCTAAATGTGCTGGCCGGTATTGAACAGCCTTCAAAAGGTAGCATTAAAATTAATGGGTTTGATATACACACAGAAAAGGATCGGATACATGGTGTAATAGGTTATGTGTCACAGGACGATTTACTTATCGAAGAACTGACGGTATATGAAAACCTTTACTACAATGCCAAACTTTGCTTTGCTAACCTTAATGAGGAAGAATTACACAAAAGAGTAATTAGTGTTTTAGAGAGCCTGGGATTAGACCAAAGAAAAGATCTTAAGGTTGGAAGTGTTTTAGATAAAACGATTTCAGGTGGGCAAAGAAAACGATTAAATATTGCGCTAGAACTAATAAGAGAGCCTGCAGTATTGTTCGTAGATGAGCCTACTTCTGGTTTATCATCACGAGATTCTGAAAATGTAATTGACTTATTGAAGGAGCTTTCACTGAAAGGAAAGTTGATTTATGTCGTAATTCATCAGCCTTCATCAGATATCTATAAGATGTTTGATAAAATGTACATTATGGATACGGGTGGTTTCCCAGTTTTTTATGGTAATCCGGTACAGGCTGTAACTTACTTTAAAGAAGAAACCAATCAGGTAGATAGCCAGCGAGGACAGTGTGAAACTTGCGGTAATGTAAATCCTGAACAGATATTTAATATTATAGAGGCTAAAGTTGTCGATGAGTATGGTCAACTTACTAATAAGCGAAAAAAGGAGCCTCAACAGTGGCACGAGACATTTAAGGAAAAGTTTTCCATAGAAAAAGTCGAAGATCTTAATGAGGAACCACCTCATAGTTTATTTATCCCTAATAAACTCAAACAGACTGTAATATTTACAACAAGAGACTTGCTGAGCAAAATAAGTAACAAGCAGTATTTGCTAATCAACTTATTGGAAGCACCGGTATTGGCGCTTATTTTGGCCTTTATAATAAAATATAAAAGCTCACCTTACGGAGATGAATACATCTTCAGGTTTAATGATAATATTCCGGCATTTATGCTGATGAGTATTATTGTAGCGCTCTTTATGGGACTTACTGTAAGTGCCGAAGAAATAATTCGAGATAGAAAAATACTTAAACGGGAAAGCTTTCTTAACCTTAGCTGGAATAGCTATCTGATGTCGAAGCTATTTATTTTGTTTTTAATGTCTGCTATACAAACATTTACGTTTGTTCTCATTGGAAACCTTATTCTTGAAATTCATGGAATGACATTTACCTTTTGGTTTGTGTTATTCACCTGCTCTTGTTTAGCCAATGTATTGGGCTTAAATATTTCGAGTGCCTTCAATTCAGCTGTCACGGTATATGTCATGATACCTTTGCTGCTTATTCCTCAAATGATTTTAAGTGGTTTGCTTTTCAGTTTCGATAAACTTAACGATTTGATTAGCACTAAGGGGGAAGTGCCAATTGTAGCAGATCTAATGGCCTCAAGATGGGCTTATGAGGCAATGGCTGTTGACCAGTTTAAGGATAATGATTATATGGAGCCGTACTTCGACCTCAAAAAACAAGAAGCACAGGCCGATTTCTTATCAGCCTATATGGCTCGAGAACTTAGTCAGAAGAGAGAGTTTATATCAGATAATCTTCCTTCAGATAATGACTCGATCATTAATATTATTAAGAAAGACTTTAAAATATTACGAGACGAACTAATTACTGAGCCGTTTAAAGAAGGAATTGAGAATATTGATCTTGGTCAAAAACTCACAATCGAAAATTACGACAATGAGTTTGATAATAAACTGAGAGAATATCTTGAAGCGTATAAAAAACATTATCAAAAGGCCTATCGGGAAGCAACAGATAAGCTGGATAAGATGGCATACTTCTTTCAAAACAATGAGGCGTATGAGTATGACCTTAACGAGTATAAAAACAAATATTTTAATGAGAGCCTGGCAGATCTTGTAACAAACATTACTGAGACAGATCGTTTAATTGAATATGAAGGTGAATTGATTCAACAGATCAACCCTATATACAATGACCCTGAAACCCCTGCCCATATCATGGATTACAGGACACATTTTTTTGCTCCACAAAAATATTTTCTTGGTACCTATATGGACACTTTTTATTTTAATATGATAGTCATTTGGTTAATGACTTTAATTCTCTATTTTACATTATATTTTGAATTGCTCAGTAGAGGTTTGGAGGCTTTTGGAAAGATAAAATTCACTTCGAACAAAGAAGACTAGTGTCATTCAATTAAAATGATAATGTTTGCAATAGAAAAATGAATTTATAATTTTGTTATCATTAACGCGTCAAATTATGAGAATATTACTGTTTGGGCTTGTTGCTTGTTTTGCATTCGCTTGTAATTCGAGTAAAAAACCAGATGAACAAGCTTTTCTGGAAAGTCTGGATTCTGCAGCCGTTGAGAAAGGGCCTGCCGTTTCAGAAGAAGTTATTGGAAGCATTATCCAGCAAATACCTTCTCCATTGGAGATATCGGTGTTGCTCAAGGAATCTGGCACCAAATACGATAGGAGCCTTTTAAATTCTCCTGATAACATATCTAAATATAATAGTAACTATAGAAAGGCACTAAACCTTGGTATTTATGGTACTGATCTAGGGTATACAAATATATATGAGCAAAACCAAGATGGTTTGGACTATATGACTTCTATTAAGGAGTTAGCCGATGGCTTAAGTATAGGACAGTTTTTTGATATTGAAACGATTGGTAGATTGGCCACAAATAGCAAAAACCTGGATAGCTTATTGCTGATTACCACTAAAAACTTTAATAGCATTAATACTTATTTACAAGAGCAAAACCGAGCTAACCTTAGTGTACTATTACTTACAGGTGGCTGGTTAGAAGCTATGCACATTACAAGCCAGGTATCTGCAAAGGACCCTTCTAATAAAGAGTTGCAAGAAAAAATTGGTGAACAAAAGATCATTTTAGAGAATATTGTGATACTTCTTGGTTATTACAAAGAGGTTGATCAAAATATGGCATCACTTTTGAAGGATATGGAGAGACTCAAAAGCGAGTATGATAATGTTGAAATCATTAAAACCTATAAGGAGTCTACTTTTGAAATTGTAGATGGAGTTATGGTGATTAAGGATAATAGTTCGAGTGAAATTAAAATCACTACTGAAAATGTGAATAACATTAAAGACATAATCAGCTCGGTGAGGAAAAAAATTATTAGTTAGGGGAAAACAAGCGTAATATGAAAAAGGCAATTTACTCAGTATTTATAATAGGAATGTTATTCTGTTTATCTGGTTTCACTGCAAATGCACAGTGCAATACAGATCAGTTTACAGATGCATGTATTCCTAAACTAGCTTCAGGGTTTAACTTCCTGAAAGCCTATAAAATCGATGGTCAGGGCGGCTCTAAGACAAAAGTTGAGTATTCTTATGTGTTTACAAAAGGTACTCAGTATATGATAAATGTTTGTGCTACAGGTGAGAATACAGACGGTATTGTAGTATCGTTATTTGATAGTAACAGAAATCAGGTGGCAAGTAGCAAAATCAACGGACAGTATATTTCTGCTATTGCTTATCCTTGTAATACTACTGGTATTTACTACATACAATACACGTTTGATAACTCTTCGCAGTTCTGCGGTGGTAGTGCGCTAGGGTTCAAAAGATAATCAGTTTTAAAAATTTATATTAGAGCAGGCCTTTTAAAAGGCCTGCTTTTTTTTATTCCTAAAATGAGACAACATTTTACCAAATTTGAACTAAAGGCAAGGTATTTCCAATTGGGAGAAATATCCGGACAAACAAAAAATCTAATATTTGTTATCCATGGGTATGGCCAGCAAGCTAAGTATTTTATACAAAAATTTGAGTCACTAGATAATACCAAAAATTGTATAGTCGCTCCTGAAGGCCTAAATAGATTTTATCTTGAAGGCTTCAGTGGAAGAGTAGGGGCCACCTGGATGACTAAAGAAGATAGACTTACCGATATAGAAAATTACCTAACCTACCTTAACAAGGTCTATGAGGAAGTAATTAAGGACACTGACGCAGAACATCTAAATGTCACTGTAATTGGTTTTTCTCAAGGATCTGCTACAGCATCTCGTTGGGTATCAAATACAGCGTACAATGTGCACCAGCTTATTCTGTGGGCTGGTATTTTCCCGCCTGATTTAGATTATCAGTTAGCAGGAGATAAATTTGATAACATGGATATTAAATATGTCTATGGTCTCAAAGACCCATTTTTAACTGAAGGCCGTATTGATGAGATGAATAGTATTTCATCTAAACTAAAGGTAAGCCCTGAAACAATCACCTTTGAAGGCGAACATATTATTGATCAGCCAACCTTACAGACAATTTTTAAAACTTAAGATTTATTTACGATAGTGCTACTTGCCTGATCGGTCGGGAATACAATCATATCACTGATGTTGACATGTGGAGGGCGTGTAATCGCAAAAAGAATTGTCTCAGCGATATCTTCGGGAGTTAACGGAGTATATCCGGTATATACGTTACCAGATTTCTCAGCATCACCTTTAAAGCGCACCAATGAAAATTCTGTTTCAACAAGGCCTGGATTTATTGCAGTTACTTTTACTCCAGTTCCGTTGAGATCTAGTCGCATGCCATTATTAAGTGCATCTACAGCATGTTTGGAGGCACAATACACGTTACCATTAGGATAAACCTCTTTGCCTGCAATTGATCCGATATTAACGATGTGCCCAGCGCTACGAGCTACCATCTGTGGTATTATACTTTTGGACACATACAGTAATCCTTTCACATTAATATCAATCATGGCGTCCCAATCTTCAATGCTGCCATTTTGAATTGGTGCTAGCCCATGTGCATTTCCAGCATTGTTGATTAAAACGTCAATGTTGCTAAAATCTGTACTTAAACTATCAATAGCCTGTTGCACAGCAGACTTATCTCTTACATCAAAACTCAGCGCTTCAACAGCGCAATGAGTTGATAATTCTGTTTTGAGCTCTTTTAGACGTTCTTCTCTGCGACCACAAATGACAAGATTGAAATTATTATTGGCCAGGACTTTTGCTGTTGCCTTACCAATACCCGAAGTGGCCCCTGTAATGAAAGCAATGGACTTTGACATATTATTGAAATAGTAAATAAAGGGTGATTGTGTTAGTGTTTAGGCGGTCAATACCTTCCCCAAAGAAATTATCTTCGCTACCCAACATATTTGTAATGCCTTTTGAAAAGCGTATTTCAGGAGAAAACTTGAACAAAGGATAATAGATGTCTAAACCAAAGCCGACATCAGCTGAGACATTTACGGCCTTGATGTCGATGTTTTTATCACTTATCTCGTCTATATCATTTTTACCAGAGGCTTCCAGGCCAGGCTTAACGCCACCTACGAAATACATTCTAAAATTTCCTCTTCTCTCAGATTTGTATTTGAGCAGTAGTGGAAATTCAACAACTGTGGTTTCGACCAGCTCATTGATATTGGGGTTGTCTAATCTTTCGTAGACTAACAAATGTTCATAAAATGAAACTTGTGGCAGCAATCTGAAATCCAAAAAGTCAGCGAGATTGAGATTTACTATAAAGCCCAATGTGAATCCCGCAGACCACTCAGGGTTAATTGCATAAAGGTCATCCAGCTCTGGTGACGTAAATCGATCAGAGTATTTAATCTGATAAGAAGATGTATGTACACCTAGCAGAAAGCCATAACTCAAAAAACGATTGTCATAATTTGGGTTATTCTGCTCTATTCTACGCTGGCTTAAAGCATGTGTACTTCCTAAAAGAATGATTAGGCCTGTAACTGCTATTTTACTCCAGTGTATATTGAGCTTATGCCAAAAGTTAGTGGTTTGCATTCGGTATTTTTAAAACCTACTTTTTCTAGTACATCCAGAAAATTTTGTCCATCAGGAAAAGCGTTAACTGACTCAGGTAGATAGGTGTAAGCTGCGCTGTCCTTAGAGATTAACTTACCAATTTTAGGTAAAATTGATCTAAAGTAAAAATTATAAATTTGTTTAAAAGGAAACTTTGCCGGTCTTGAAAATTCGAGAATTACTACTTTCCCACCTTTCTTAAGTACTCTGAGCATATCTCCTAAGCCCTTTTCAAGATTTTCAAAATTCCTTACACCAAAAGAAACGATGATAGCATCAAATTTATTGTCATCAAACAGCAGTCCTTCAGAATCACCCAATTGTAACTCAATTTTATTATCGAGGCCTTTTTTCTTCATTTTTTTACGACCCATCTCAAGCATACCTTCTGAGATGTCAACGCCAATAACTTTGTCAGGATTAAGTGCTAGTGCTTCAATCGCAAAGTCACCTGTTCCGGTTGCAATATCGAGGATAAGCTTAGGCTGATCCTTTTTAAGGAGTCGGATAGCCTTTTTTCTCCAAAGTATATCTATGCCGAGACTTAAAAAATGATTTAAGAAATCGTATTTACCGCTGATGTTGTTAAACATCTCTGCTACCTGTTCCTTCTTTGCGGTTTTCTTTTCTTTGTATGGTAAAACTGTCATCTGCTATTTTAAAACAAAACCGATCTGTAATGCAATTGTTTGATCGGTCTGCAAATATCTGATTAAAAGAAAGTAATTCCTAAATAATTGAAATTTGATAAGATGTTGAAGGGATTAAACAAAAAATCCCGACTTAATTAGTCAGGATATTTTGATCTTCATAGGTGTAAGTAATTATTTTTTAGATGATGCCCCATCACTCAAGACTTTGAACTCAACCCTTCTGTTTAGTTCACGTCCCTCTTTTTCGTCATCGTTACTCGCAAGAGGTCTTTCTTCGCCATAACCTACGGCTTTCACTCTGCGTGCATCAATACCTTTATTCACTAAGTATTCCTTTACTGCATTTGCTCTTAATTGAGAGAGTTTTTTGTTGTATGCTTTAGATCCGATATTGTCAGTATGTCCTGATATTTCTATCTCCATACCGGCATTACTGGCCATCATGGTTTCAAGCTTATTGAGTTCATCATAAGATTCTTTCTTAAATGAAGCCTTATTGAAATCAAAGTAAATATTTCTTAAGACAGACCGGGTGCCTGTTCTAAGCTTTCTGAGTTGTACATTTCTAGTGATTTCTTGAGGTTCGTTAGTTGATGCCGGCACTCGTATATCTAAATTTTGGAAGACATAACCGCTTGCTTCAACACTTAACCTATACGTCTTAGACTCAGGAGTTGTCACTGTAAACTTATATTTCCCTTCACCTTCACGAGATTTTCCAGCAATTGAGTTATCATTTTGACTCTTCATACTGATGGTTGCATCGATAGGCGAGCCATCCCCCATAACCGCAACATTGATAGTGACAGGTTGTAAGGATATAGATTCATCTTTTTCAACTGCTGCAAGTTCTTTGTCTTCTGGCTCTTCGTCCTCCTTAGCTTCAACATCTTTTTTAGCAATGGTCTGCCTGACACTATCTTCTTGTAGTATTGTCACCATATAAATGTCAGTATAGCCCTGCCCATCTTCCCTCACAGAAGCATAATAGCCTCGTTTACCATCTTCAGTACTTACAAAGTATATATCATTATCAGGTGTATTGATAGGGAAGCCAAGATTCTCAGGCTCACCCCACTCGCCTTTCGCGCTGTCATACTCAGATTTGAAGATATCATATCCACCCATGCCATTTCTTCCCTGGCTACTGAAGTACAAAGTTTTACCATCGTAGTCAATAAAGGGGCCGTCATCATCAAACTCTGTGTTGATTTTATCACCTACGTTTTTAGATCTCGCCCACTCATCAGTGTCGGGATCTTTTATACTATAGTAGATATCAATGCCGCCTTGTCCGCCAGGTCTATCAGAGGCGAAAAATAATATTGATCCATCAGGGGAAATAGAAACTGCACTTTCCTTAAATCCTGCAGAATTTATATTTTCACTCGCTGGCTGTGGATAGGTCCAGGTATTATCTGGTTTTCTGAAAGCTTCATAGATATCACCATTATTCTCATCCTTATAAAGGAATAGTTGCTCACCATCTGCACTCAGCGCCAGGTTAGAGTCATGAAATTCAGTATTAATAACCTCTCCAATATTTTTTGCCGGCATCCATTCACCGTTTTCCTTATAAGCTATAAAAATGTCCTCATAAGGTTTGTTGTCACTAAATACGTTTTCATTAAGGTTACCATCTCTTCTTCTACTTGTAAAGACCATCATGTCCTCATCCTGGTTGAGCACAGGTGCATAATCTTCAAATTCCGAGTTGATGGCATTTCCAAGGTTTACGATTGAATAATGTGCTGGATTGGCAACAAATTGTTTGGCATTTTCACATTCATAAATTCTACGGGTCACCTCGCTGAGTTCTACTTTGTCTCTACCTCTGTACCCGTCTTGTTCTGTAAGCTTATTTTTATATCTGTTATAGTAAGCCAGGGCTTTGTCGAACTCCATTCCGTATTGATAACTACGTCCTATCCAGTAAGTAAGGTCAAACCTATAGTTAGGGTCAATTTCAAGTACTTGTTGGAAATATTGTGCGGCCCTTGCTTTGCCTACAGTTTTTATATGAAAGTCTCCTGCATTCCAATTTGCTTCAACATTTGAAGGATCTAATGCAGCAGCTTGTACATAAAGATCTCTTGCAACATCGACTGCCTGCGTAGCTGCCATAACTTCAGTTGCCTGATTAACAAGTTCTTTAGCTAGGTTTTTATCATCCTCCGATTGCGAATTGGCAAGAAAGGGGAAAAGGAAAAGTAAAGAAAAAGTAAAAAATTTAAGCCTTTGATACATTTTAATATGAGATTTGCAGCCTAATTTAATTGAATTAAGTTAAAAAAATGCATGTCTACGCCTAAGCGTAATCATGTTTAATTAGCAATTATAGTAATAATACAAAAAAAATGGTTGAAGTATTACTTTAACTTTAAAAAAATACCACCTTGCTAATTAGTCAATAAATATAACTATTTGGTTTATAATAATCTAATTGAGCACTTATGGCTATAGAGATTAAGAAATCTGAGTTTTTAAAAAGTAGTAGTGATCATACGCAATGTCCACCTGCACAATTGCCGGAGTTTGCCTTTATTGGCCGTTCTAATGTAGGTAAATCATCACTTATTAATATGCTGGCGGGGAGAAATAAATTGGCTAAAGTTTCTTCGAAGCCGGGTAAAACACAGCTAATTAATCATTTTTTGATTGATGACACCTGGCACTTGGTAGATCTACCAGGTTACGGCTGGGCCAAAGTCTCAAAATCAGAAAAGGAAAAATGGGGCGCCATGATTCACGATTATATTAAGGAGAGGAAGAATCTCATTAACTTATTTGTGCTCGTTGATAGCCGATTGGCACCACAACCCATTGATATAGAATTTATTAATTGGCTGGGAGAGGAGCAGATTCCATTTAGCATTGTCTTTACCAAAGCTGACAAACAGTCTAAAAATAAAACACAATCTGCGGTAGCAAAATACAGAAAGCACCTGTTAAAGTTCTGGGAGGTAATGCCACATAATATTGTAACTTCATCAACTACAGGGATGGGCAAAGAGGAAGTACTAAAATTTATAGGAGAGTTGGTGAAAACTGGTAAATACTAAAATAATAACTACTTTTGCGCCCTGATTAAAACAATTAATTTTTAATATGGAATATAGTGATATTGCTTCGTTGACAGGAAAAGGAGGCCTTTTTAAAGTACTTAAACCTACACGTACTGGTGTTATTTTAGAATCACTCGATGATAGTAAGCAACGTATTGCAGCTAATGCATCTCAGCGTATATCGGTGTTGAGCGATATTTCTATTTATACAACCGACCAGGAAGGATCTACTCCTTTAGAAGATGTATTTAAAAAGATCCACAAGGAGTTTGATGATGATTTGGGAGTAACACCAACTTCTGACCCAGATGAGTTAAAGGCCTTTATCAAACACATTATCCCTAACTATGATGAGAACAGGGTGTATGTTTCAGACATCAAGAAGCTAATAAAATGGTACAACAGCATTTATCAACATGTACCGGAGTTATTAAAGGAAAAAAAGAAGGCATCAAAAGCAAAAAAGGCCGATGACAAATAAGGATGATATCCTTTTAACCACTCAATTAATAAAAAAAGACTTTTTACTGGATGAAGAGTTGCCTGAAACGGCTCTTACTATTGAAGATCTAAAAAAACAATTGGTACCTATTATCAATTATTTACTAGATAAAGATATGAGTCGATTGCTCAATGCGCTCTATCGTATCGATGTAAGTGAACAAAAGGTGAAAAAAGTTTTAGCAGCCGGTAATCCTGAGACTTTGGCCTCCGACATCGCCCAAATGATATTGGAGCGAGAGATGCAAAAAGTAATTACGAGAAAAAGGTATAGTTAAAAATGCCTTTGGGCAACAAAGGCATTTTTAAGTTATTTAACTGGTTCAACCGTGTAACCTTCTTTCCTCAATAAAGCAATCACTCCTTTATCAGACCCAAGATGCCCGGCACCTACAGCTATAAAGGTTGGTTTTTCTATGATTAGCTTTTCTATTCGATCAATCCACTCCTGATTTCTTTTATACAATAAGATGTTGGTATACGCCTCAAACTGAACACTTGAAGTAATCATATCATGCATTTTTTTCATATCCTCACTTTTGTAGGCCTTAATCATAAAGTCTAGTTCAGTTTTCATTTTTTCAGTGTCAGAAGTGTACTCTACCAACCAGCTCAATTGCTCTTCCATAGGTATCTGGTCAAAAATGTTAAGCTGGTACTCTATGGTTTCTAGCCCTTTAAGCTCTTTGTCTCCTTTTAATTGCATAAAAGTAGCCTCATAAGAAGCTGGTTGTGGGCATTCAAGACCTTTCATATAGATCATTGACATTAGACCAATTGGCTTCATTACTCCCAATTGCGTTAAGTCTGCACTGTAGTGCTTTTTAAAGAATGCATTTACAGTGGCCAATTCTTCTTCAGTAAGTTGGGTACTTATGTTTGCCATGTCCTTATTTAAGGCCATTTGCTGTGCCTTGGCCATAAAATTTGGCTCATCCATATCTAATTCAAGGACCACCTGTTCTGTGTTTTCTACGGCTTCTTTGGTAGCATCCGACAAAATCATATCGTCAGGGCATATCATATGTATTGTACCAAAAAGGTAGGAGGGCTTACTCAGGTCGTTTCCTGAAATTTCCCACAGCAGAGATTGGCCGAAAGTAACTGTTGCCAAGCAACAAAAGGCGATTACACTTAAGATTCGTAGCTTTTTCATTTATTGTGTTTTAGTTTTTTAATATTGGTCGAGAAAACTGCCAGTTTATCACAAAATGTATAAACTTTATTTTCAGTTTAGCTTTTAAAATAACTCTCTGCCTTCTCTACCATTTTTGTTGAGCCAATAAATAGTGGCACACGTTGATGATAAGTAGTGGGTTGTATGTCCAAAATCCTTTCAATTCCGGTAGTCGCTTTTCCGCCTGCCTGTTCCACAATAAAAGACAATGCATTACACTCATACATTAACCTCAATTTGCCATTAGGTGAGCTTTCTGTCTGGGGATATATATAAATACCACCTTTCAGTAAATTGCGATGAAAATCGGCTACTAATGAGCCAATATATCGTCCTGATGTCTGTGTCTCTTTGCAGTATTCGACATATTTTTTTACCGGTTCCGGGAAACTGTTATAAGATCCTTCGTTGATAGAGTACATATTACCATCTTCAGGAATTGTCAGATCCGGGTGAGACAAAAAGTATTCTCCAAGAGAAGGCTCGAATGTAAAGCCATTTACACCATGTCCGGTAGTGTAAACAAGCATTGTAGACGATCCATAAAGTAAATAGCCGGCTGCTACCTGCTTGTGTCCTTTTTGTAAAACATCTTCTTTGGTAATTGGCGTACCAATAGGAGATACTCTTCTGTAAACTGAAAATATTGTACCAATAGATACGTTAACATCAATATTAGAAGAGCCATCTAAAGGATCAATAGCGATGACATACTTTCCATTGTTGTTTAGATCTGTGACGTCTTCATCTTCTTCTGAAATTATAGCACATGCTTCACCACCTTTAGTCAGGGCTCTGATAAATCTGATATTTGCTAATACGTCTAATTTTTGCTGGTCTTCGCCTTGCACGTTTTCTGTACCTATTGGTCCAACAATATTTATTAGACCTGCTTTATTGATTTCTCTGTTTACAACTTTACCAGAAAGGGCGATATCGCGAAGTAGTTGAGACAATTCTCCGGATGCATATTGAAATTCCTGCTGCTTTCGCTTAATAAAGCGATCCAGTGCTGTACCAATAGGTAATGCAATCCGTGAGTCTTCCATAATATTGTTCAAGACGTTAAGTTTTTTGAGATTTAAACTGCTATTTTGGGGCAAATTTACAGAATTTTTTGTCATTCAATCGATTGCATAGATGAAGGTATTCAAGTTTGGTGGAGCTTCAATTAAAAATGCTGTTGCTTTAAAAAATATGAGCAGGATTATTGCTCAGCATGCCAATGAAAAACTTGTGGTTGTAGTATCTGCAATGGGTAAGACTACCAACGCCCTTGAGCAGATTCTCAATGCAAAATTTCAGAAGCAGGAGACTACTGAACTAATAAAAGATTTGAGACAATATCATGCAGACATTATAGCGTCATTGTTTCCAACTGATCATCATGTCACGCAGCTGGTAGATACAATTTTTCAGTATTTGGAAGAAAGACTTAACCAACCTTTTGGCTATGACGAATTATACGATCAGGTGGTATCTTGTGGTGAATTGCTATCATCAACTATTGTAGCTGAATACCTGAAGAGTACAAACCTGCAAATACATTGGCTGGATGCACGAGAATATGTAAAAACCAATGATAATTTTAGAGAGGGAATTGTAGATTGGAGGTTGACAGAAGAGCTCATAAAGCACGATGTAGGTGAAATAGCTAAATCAAAAATCGTTTTAACTCAGGGTTTTATTGGAAGTGCTGATAATGGTCAGACTACTACTTTGGGTCGGGAAGGCTCTGATTTTACCGCAGCCATTTTTGCATCTGCATTGCATGCGGAGCACGTTTGCGTATGGAAAGATGTGCCTGGAATTTTAAATGCCGATCCGAAGCTAGTGAGTGATGCCATTCTATTTGCGGAGTTACCTTATCATGAGGCTGCTGAAATGACATATTACGGTGCCACTGTCATTCACCCAAAAACGATTAAACCGCTGGCAAATAAACATATACCATTATTGGTAAAGAGTTTTGACCAGCCTGATGCTTCGGGTACAATCATTCATGACTGTGAGGTGAAAAACCTACCCCCTTGCACCATTATTAAAAATGATCAGGTGCTCATATCGTTTAAGGTAATTGATTTTACGTTTGTAAATGAACAAAACCTAAGCCGTATTTTTCATGAATTGTCCATTGTTGATTTGAAGATCAACATCATGCAAAACTCAGCCATTTCATTTTCAATTGTGGTTGATAACCAACCCATGAAAATTGACAAAGTGATACAAGCACTTAAACCTCATTTTGAAATAAGATATAATACCGGGCTACAGCTGACAACCGTCAAAAATTATACGCCCCAAAAACTAAAAGAGTTTACCAACGTAGAAAATATCCTTTTGGAGCAGATATCAAGGAATAATTACCGTGTGCTTACAGCTCCGATAGCATAATAAAAGAGTCTTATTTAGCTTGTAAACCGTGCTTTTCAACAAGCCAATCAAGAAATTCCCCTACAGACCGATCAAGAATTTCATAAATATTTTGGAATCCGTCTTCACCACCAAAATAGGGGTCTGGCACGTCTGCACCTTTGTTTGATACATCAAATGCCCGCATTAGCATGGTCTTGTCCTTAAACTCACCAGTTTGATCTATGCGCTGAATACAGTTTAGGTTAGCATTATCCATAGCCAATATGTAGTCAAAGTTGCGGAAGTCTTCTTTTAGGAATTGCCTGGCCTTGTGGTTAAGAATCAGTCCATTGTTTTTTGCATTGGTAATGGTGCGAGAGTCGGGCTGTTCACCAATATGGTATTTTGATGTGCCACACGAGTCTACCTCCACCACTTCTCCAAGGCCAAGTTTATTGATCCGGTTTTTTAAAATGCCTTCGGCAAGTGGGGATCTACAAATATTTCCAAGACAAACGAAAAGGACTTTAACCATATGAAAGAGTTTAATGGGTTTTAAATGTTTCGTACACAGTCAAACAAATTTAAATAACAAAGGTTACTTATTGCCTTCATTAGGTATATAACGGTACATAGCACTTTTTACTCACCTGTTTAGTATGGTTAGTTTAAGCCGCCTTTTTTGAAAAAAGGCGGCTTTTCTTTTTATTGCGGGCATCTTTGAAATTAAAGCCAATAATTTATGGAATTTATAAAAGTAAATGAGTCATACGAGAAACACGTTGCGTTAATTGAACTCAATCGACCAAAAGAGCTTAATGCGCTAAATCTTCAGCTCATGGGTGAGTTAAGAGATGCATTGAAAATGTTAGATGATAATGATGAAGTACGTGCCATCATTATCACCGGTAATGAAAAAGCATTCGCGGCAGGAGCAGATATTAAGCAAATGGCGAATAAGACGGCTATTGATATGTTGAAAATTGATCAGTTTAGCACGTGGGATCAAATAAGAAAAACAAAAAAGCCTTTGATTGCAGCCGTATCTGGATTTGCATTAGGCGGTGGCTGCGAGTTGGCGATGACTTGCGATATGATTATTGCCTCCGAGTCTGCTAAATTTGGTCAGCCAGAAATAAAAATAGGTGTGATGCCAGGAGCTGGAGGGACACAACGATTGACAAAGGCTATTGGTAAAGCAAAAGCCATGGAGTTAGTTCTTACCGGTAGATTTATTTCTGGTGAAGAGGCTGTAAACTATGGCCTGGTCAATAAAGTAGTGCCTGTTGAGATGTATATGCACGAGGCCACGGCATTGGCTAAAGAGATAGCTCAGATGTCACCCATTGCAGCGCAGTTGGCAAAAGAGTCTGTAAACAGATCATTTGAAACACATTTGGACGAAGGGCTTACTTTAGAGCGTAAAAACTTCTATTTGACTTTTTCTTCTGAAGATCAAACGGAAGGGATGCAGGCTTTTGTTGAGAAAAGGAAGCCAGAATATAAGGGTAAATAAGATATTTATATTTAAACCTATCAGGTTTCAAAAACCTGATAGGTTTATAAGCACCGGAAACAGTAAAGGCATTCCATTAATGGAATGCCTTTACTTATTTGATGTATTTTATTTTATCTTACCGCAAAGCCCATACCTACAGAAAGCACATTATACTTCTGAATAGTATAATCACCATGAAGTGTGAAAATGGCAAATTTTAATCGCAGGCCTGCAGTAAATCGCATGCTATTACTATTAAAACCAAGGTCAATTGGATTGTCAATGGCGTCTTCTGGGTCTGCAGTTCCAACATCATAAAGTCCTTCTAGTTTCAGATCTGTTTTGGCTGTATTATAACCAAGTGCTCCATAAAGAGTAAGTACTGAAAACTTTTTGGATATCATAGTTTGAAATGTCCAGGCTTTGGTATCAAATAACAACCTGTTATCTGCAGAAAAATCATCCTCTAAATCAGTAGTAGTGGTCACACTTGTATAACCAACCATCACTGACCAGTCAAATGGAGCTAATTTGAGTCCTGGTATATGTTGTTTGATGTCATGCATCACTCCAATACCAAAAAGTTTAAGGTTAGAGTCATCCCCTAAGCTAATCTCAGGCAACCACCTGATTTTAAGATCAGTGTTTTTGTATACACCAATACCCAGCTGAGGTATGATAATGGGCGTTGCGTTGAATCCAATTTCGTCTTTTAAACCCAAGCCCGGAGGGCCAGATATAGTTTCTTCATCTCCAGAATTTGGGTTATTTGGTGTAGGGTCAAAATCATACGATGGCTCTTGATCTGGTCCAAAGATAGTTGGTGCATCTTGTCCACTATTTAACGAAAAATATGTTAGTCCTAAATCATTGGGTCTGTAAAACTGGTCTTCATCAGGGATGTAAGCTAAGCCAGCAGTAAAACCTATATCAAAACCGAGAGACTTGTGCGCTTTGGCGGTATTGTACCATCCAGAATTGAGGCCTGCACCAAATCCTGCTGTAAAAGGGTCGATGTAGCCTTGTATTAATTTATTGGCATCTGATATGGCCTCTTCAGTTTGAATGAAATCATCGATATCGCCATCCTGGGCAAAAGTTAAACCACTAAAACAAATGGCAGAGAGTAATAAGATTGTTTTCGTAAAAAATTTATGCATTGCTCTTGAGTTTAGTATACACGAATATAGTTATTTCTAATAATAATAATTAAAGCTTATCGTGACATAGATATTTATTATGGAGGTTTAGTAACCAAATCTTCGTTACAGTTTTTATCCATTAGACAGATGTATATCTTTGCAGCCAAGTGGGAAAACCACTGGAAAAAAGAATAAATGTTGAACTATAAATACAACTTAAATTTATGTCATTAGTAGGAAAAAAAGCACCGGTATTTACTGCACCGGCCGTATTGAACGGAGAAGAAATAGCAGAGAATTTTTCATTATCAGATTACATCGGAAAGCAGGAGGTAATCCTTTTCTTTTACCCTAAAGATTTTACTTTCGTATGTCCGACTGAGATTCATGCATTCCAGGAAAAGAAAGAAGAATTTGAAAAAAGAGGAGTACAGGTAATAGGTGTTTCTTGTGATACTGAAGATACTCACTTAGCATGGTTGATGACACCAAAAGCTAACGGTGGTATCGAAGGTGTAACCTATCCTTTAGTTGCTGATGCTTCTAAAACAATTGCTTCAAACTACGGAGTACTTGGCGGAGACTGGAATTACACTGAAGAAGGTGACCTTACATTCGAAGGAACTCCTTTTTCTTACAGAGGTACATTCTATATAGACAAAGAAGGAATCGTAAGACACGAAACTGTAAATTTCTTCCCAATTGGTAGAAATATCGATGAGTACATCAGAATTATCGATGCATGGCACCACTTTGAGAAAAACGGTGAAGTTTGCCCTGCAAACTGGGAAGAAGGAAAAGAAGCAATGGAAGGATCTAGAGAAGGCGTTGCTACTTACCTTTCTAATAACTAAGAAAGATTGAAATAGATGAGATAAAACCCTGACGGTATCGTCAGGGTTTTTATTTTTGTGCCTACCATGGCGCTTTTACTATATAGCTTATTTATACGAATCTATCATTTTGGCATTTGGGTAGCTTCGGTTGTTAATCCAAAAGCCCAATTATTCTTAAAAGGCCGAAAGAGACTGATTGAGAATATTGAAGCTGGTTTTAAACCAGACGCACCAGTGGCATGGTTTCATTGTGCATCATTAGGTGAGTTTGAGCAAGGTAGGCCAGTGATAGAAGCTTTCAAAGAGCGATTTCCGCATTATAAGATTGTACTTACTTTTTTCTCACCTTCGGGCTATGAAGTAAGAAAGAATTACTCCGAAGCCGATCTTGTTTGTTATTTACCGTTAGATAAAAAAGGAAATGCCAGGCGATTCGTCAATGCAATTAATCCATCGGTTGTGTTTTTCGTAAAGTATGAATTTTGGCATTTCTATAGTCGAGAGCTAAAAAAAAGGAACATACCATTATTATCCATTGCTACTATTTTAAGGCCAGGTCAGGTTTATTTTAAATCTTATGGGGCTTTCTACAAAAATATCCTTCATAGGTTTACTCATTTCTTTGTTCAAGATCAAAACACTAAGTCACTTTTAGAAAGTATTGATATTACCAATTGTGAGGTAAGTGGAGATACGCGTTTCGACCGTGTAGCTAAAATATATGAATCACCTAGCGACCTTCCTTTGGTAGAAAAATTTACAAGCGGTGAGCAAATCATGGTGGTGGGTAGTGCCTGGAGTGAAGATATTGATGTGCTTACTTCATTTATCAATGGATCGACAATGAAGTTTATCATTGCACCGCATGAAATCGAAGAAAGGTTTATGCAAAGCATGAAGAAAGATTTCATGAGAAAAACCATAAGGTACTCAGAGCTTTCTGATGATGGCGTGAACCCTGCTGATTTTGAAGTACTAATTATTGATAATGTAGGGATGCTTTCTACATTATATAAGTATGGCCACTATGCTTATGTCGGTGGAGGTTTTGGCAGAGGACTCCATAATATTTTGGAGCCGGCAACTTTTGGCTTGCCAATATTCTTTGGGGATCAGAATTATGAGAAGTTTAGAGAAGCCATAGACTTGATCAAGCTTGGGGGAGCAGTAGCCATTGCCGACTATGATGCATTACGGGTGCAATTCAGATCGTTTTCTGATTATAAGACGTATGAAATTGCCAGCCAGATCAATGCTGATTATGTAAAAAACAATACCGGTGCGACAAAAAGGATTGTGGACTATTGTGAAGCACTACTAAAGTAATGGAAGGACTGGTTTTAAAATCAACCGGCAGCTGGTACCAGGTAAAAGGTGATGACAATGCACTTTACACTTGCAGAACAAGAGGTAAACTTAGGCTGAAAGGATTCAAAACGACCAATCCTATTGCCGTGGGTGATGTTGTGTCTTTTGAACTGGAAGAGGGTGATGAGACACAAGGCGTAATTACTGAGATACTTCCCAGAAGAAATTATATCATCAGAAAGTCCATTAAGAAAACCGGACATGGCCATATCATTGCAGCTAATATTGATCAGGCATTACTAGTAGCTACATTGGTTTTTCCTCGTACATCTACCGGGTTTATTGATAGATTTCTTATTTCTGCCGAATCCTTCCGCATACCTCAAATAATTGTTTTTAATAAGTATGACCTGCTTTCAGACAAAGAAATAGCTATCCAAAACGATGTGATTGAGATGTATGAGAAAATCGGTGTAAAGTGCCTACAAATTTCAGCTAAAGATGAGCAGGGTATTGAAGAGGTCGTAAAGGTATTAAAAGGGAAGAAAACATTGGTATCCGGCCACTCTGGTGTAGGCAAGTCGACCATACTCAATTTATTATCTTCTGCAATTACTCAAACTGTAAAAGAAGTATCAGATTATGCTGCTAAGGGGGTACACACCACAACTTTTGCCGAAATGTTTGACCTGGATAATGACACATACGTTATAGACACCCCAGGCATCAAAGAGTTTGGATTAATTGATATTGAAGAAGAAGAGCTGGCGGATTACTTTCCTGAAATGAGAGAAACTCAAAATGATTGTAAATTTTACAACTGCAAGCATACACACGAGCCTAAATGTGCAGTAAAGGAGGCAGTTGATGCAGGAGAAATTGACACCAGAAGGTATCTGAGTTATTTGAGCATGTTAGAAGATGACGACTCTCATCGATAACTAAGCCGTATATCTAAGTCTATGATAAATACTTCGAATAGAAGATAAAGGTATTTTTGTTTGAGCTGCTAAATGCATAATTCTCTGTAGAAGACCAACAGACTTATACTCTCCCAACATCTTGTAAAACAGCATGAACTCCTTGTAGTTATTTGTGAATAGAGACTGTCTCAACTCATATTTAAACCTTTTTATAAGGGCTTGATTTTCGGCCTCTGTTTGGTTCATTTCACTGATTTTTCTACAGACTAGATACGTGCTGTACAACTGTTTATCTCCCTGAGCATACCAATTGCCGGACTTGGAGCCAGCAACTTTTCTGATTTTTGTCAGTGTCTCATCCAGGTAAGCATATTTCCATTTACGCGCAGACCTTACCCAAAAATCGAAATCTTCATAGGTCAATAACTCGTCATAACCACCCAGATCATCAAACACCTGTCGTTTTACCAACATGGTAGGACCAGAGACAAAAAATTTCGAGATAATCATTTCATACACATCCCCTTCTGGCATTTGATCGAGCATCCCCTTACTTTGTAAATAATTTTTATGATCTCTAATTACTAGATCCTGATCGTTTAGAAAAATGGCATTGGTATGCACCACTCCGTAATCTTTAGGTAGCCTTTGAAAAAGCGCTATTTGTTTTTCAATCCGTTCTGAGTAGAAAAGATCATCGGTAGCCAGGTCTACAATATATTCGCCTTTGGCAATGGCTAAGCCTTTGTTAAAGGCCTTACAGTTGCCAACGTTATTGGTGATATCAATTGACTTGATTTCAGGGTGTGTGTCAATTAGATCAGCTATTATTTCTTTGCTCCCATCAGTGCTGGCATCATCAACAATGATGATTTCAATAGGCTTGTATGTCTGACCTAATACCGACTCTATACAACTTGTAATATACTTTGCATGATTGTGACAGAGACAAATGACCGATACCAGCGGTTGTGTCATAACTAATAAGGTATGCCTAACTGCTTATAGATAAAATGGAGTAGCCATGCCGGACCAATAAGTAAAAATTGTAAATCTTTTAAAAAAGATGGTTTGGCACCCTCAATTTTATGGCCATAAAATTGGCCTATCCACGCGATAACAAAGATTCCTAAAGAGATTTGCCAAACAGGCGCAATGCCAGCTTCATCTATAAATTTTACTATAAAAAGGCATAGTGTAGAAAATATGGCCATACCAATACCAAGTGATATAGATAATGAAAAGTAATAGGCAATCACTATCACCAATAAAACCGTTGCCCAATTAGCAAAAGGGTTAGGATTACGACTTAAAAATTGGGCAATAAAATCATTAGGAATAGACCAAATGAGACCAACAATACTTAAAAATATAAGTGGTACACATACCCAATGAATAACCTTATTGGTGCGGTTGGTATGGCTGGAACCATACGCTTGCAATAACTCTTCAATACGCCTCATTAGACCTTAGTTTTAACTTTATTCCATGGTTTAACCTGCCAGTAAACTTTCCCAGTTGTAAGGTGATTGCCTTCCATATCTTCAATTTTCACTTCACAAGTTACTACAGTAGAGTCTTTTGTTTCTAAAGGTTCATATATTTCTTTCTGCATCCATTCATCGGTGAGTGTAAAACTTCCCACTGCGTCCATTTTTGCCTGGAAATGGTAATCCATTTCTAACCGTTGCATGATTATGCGGTATTCCTTTGGATCAAGCCTTGAAATCATTAAAAAGCCTGTGGTAAACTCAGAAAGTGTGGCCAGAGCGCAGGCGTGAATGCCTCTGATATGATTGAAGTTTTTCTTTTTGTAAGGGACAAATGTTTTTAATGCATCATCTTTTATTACTAACACCTTAAACCCATGGGGCTTGTTAAACGGTATCATGCGACTCAAACCTTGGTTTAAGAGCCATAAATGGAATGATGAGGTTTTTGCTTTTTCTACAATCTTGGCTGTATTCATTAGTTGGGCTTTATATCAGAGTTGAAATTTAAAAAATATAAATTTGAGTTTAGGTGTTGAAGATTAAAAAGCGTTACACAATATGATCAGTTTTTGGGAGAGAGAATCATTTACTACTTATGATTATGCGGTTATTGGAAGCGGTATTGTAGGCATATCTACTGCAATAAGCCTTAAGGAAAGCAACCCTAAAGCTAGTGTAATAGTGTTGGAACGAGGCCTGTTGCCTACAGGAGCGAGCACCAAAAATGCCGGATTTGCCTGCTTTGGCAGCCTTACTGAGTTGCTGGACGACCTGAAGGTAATGTCTGAATCAGAATCATTGGCATTGGTGGAGGAACGTGTAAAAGGTTTAGAAAAGCTGAGAAAACGACTGGGTGATGATAAACTTGATTATTTAAATCACGGTGGTTATGAGTTGATCAATGAGGAAGACCTAGCTTGCCTCGATGAGATTGATCACATTAATTATTTACTAAAGCCATTGTTTACTAAGCCTGTATTTGAAATTAATAATCAGAAGATTGCTGAGTTTGGTTTTGCATCTTCAAAAGTGCCTGCCCTGATTTTTAATCAATATGAGGGGCAGATCAATACAGGATCTATGATGAAAAATCTATTGGCACTGGCAAGAGAAAAAGGTATTGAAGTAATGACAGGTGCCGATGTGCAATCGATCGAAGATGACGGTAGTCAGGTACGTATTAATATTGCTACTAAGGTTACAGATGGTTATTATATAAGTGCGTCAAAGGTGGCATGCTGCACCAATGGCTTTACAAAAAAACTGTTACCAGAAATTGATCTAAAACCAGGAAGAGGCATCGTACTAGTAACACAACCTATTCAAAACCTGAAATTTAAAGGGGTTTTTCATAGCGATAAAGGCTATTATTATTTTAGGAATTTTGGCAACCGTGTAATTTATGGAGGAGGTAGAAATATTGATTTCAAAGCTGAAGAGACCACTGATTTTGAAATCAATGAGGCCATCCACAAAAACTTAATTCATCAGTTGGAGACGGTGATTTTACCAGATACTCCGTTTGAAGTAGATCATTCCTGGGCAGGCATTATGGCCTTTGGCGAAAACAAGAAACCAATAATGAAGCAGCACTCTCCAAATGTGTATTTAGGTGTAAGGTTGGGAGGAATGGGTGTGGCCATAGGTAGTCGAATGGGAGAACAACTGGCTGAAATGATGGTTTAAGTACTTCTTTTCAAAATCTTTTTTTATCTTCGGGGCCGACCTATGAATTTGTGACATGACGGAAAGAAAAGAACCCTCTCTTTTATTATCTCTTTTGCCCATACTTTTTTTGATAGTACTCTTAGCGAGTAATGTGATTTTATATAAAGGAGATTCGTCCTACGGTCCAAATCAGATTTCTTTATTGATCACTGCCGCATTTGCTGGTTTGTTAAGCCTAAGACTTGGCTACACCTGGCAGGACCTTGAGGAGGGGATTGTCAAAAGCATTAGTTCTGCCATGGCAGCGATTCTCATATTATTGATGATAGGCTCACTATCTGGTACATGGCTCATCAGTGGCATTGTACCAGCAATGATTTATTACGGCCTTGAAATCTTAAACCCAACAATATTTTTAGTGGCGGCCTGTATCGTAAGTGCTATTGTTTCACTGGCTACCGGTAGTTCATGGTCTACAGCCGCTACTGTAGGTATCGCATTGATTGGTATTGGAAAAGCCATGGGTATCCACGATGGAGTTGTAGCGGGAGCAGTTATTTCGGGAGCTTATTTTGGTGATAAAATGTCTCCCTTGTCTGATACGACTAACCTGGCTCCTGCGATGGCAGGCACAGATTTATTTACGCACATAAGGTATATGGCCTACACAACAGTGCCATCTATTATAATTGCGTTAATTATCTTTCTTATCTGGGGGTTCACGCTAGATACTTCAGCTAGTGTGGGTGAGGTAGAAATCGTACAAAAGGCAATTACAGAAAAGTTTAATATTAACCTGGCCTTATTTATAGTGCCGGCAGTAGTTATATTCCTTATTGTAAAAAAAGTGCCTGCCTTACCTGCTCTGTTAGCAGGTACGTTGTTGGGAGGTGTTTTTGCTTTAATTTTCCAACCTCAGTTGATTGCTGATATTTCAGGGAATGCCGATGGTTCAATACAATCTTACTACGGAGCAATGATGCAGGCCATGTTTGGAGAGGTGTCTTTACAAACAGGAAATACCATGGTAGATGAGCTTTTGAGCTCAACTGGAATGGAGGGGATGTTGAGCACGGTTTGGTTGATACTTACGGCCATGGTTTTTGGTGGGGTGATGGAAAGAACAGGGATGCTCAAAGCAATTGCTAAGTCGATCATTGGTTTTGCACAATCAACAGGTTCATTAGTTGCCTCAACAGCTGCAACCTGTATTACTTTCAATGTAACAGCTTCAGATCAATACATTGCCATTGTGGTGCCAGGAAGAATGTTTTCCAGCACGTATAAAGAAAGAGGCCTTGCACCAGAAAACTTGAGTAGAACACTTGAAGACTCAGGAACAGTAACTTCGGTACTAATCCCATGGAATACATGTGGAGCGTACCAGTCGTCTGTATTGGGTGTGGCAACATTTGCCTACCTACCTTATTGCTTTTTTAATCTCATAAGCCCTTTTATGACGGTGTTTTATGCGTATTTGAATATCAAAATTCGCAGACTAGCGTCATCTGAAAAATAATATGTTTGCCGAAACGATTTCCAGGGAAGAAATTAATAGCCTTGACTTAAATACTTTTAGTGGGAAAATAAGGCTTATCACACGTGAAGATCAGCTAGGCGAGGTTTTTAATAAAATCAATCAGCATGATGTGGTAGGATTTGATACGGAGACCAAGCCTACCTTTCGAAAAGGTGAAGTGAATGAAGTGGCTATGATTCAGATAGCTATACCTGAAGAAGTCTTCATCATCAGAATCAATTATACCGGCATTTCAAATGAGATACATCATTTTTTAGAGAATGAAGCCATTTTAAAGGTAGGCGTAGCGCTCAGAGATGACCTCAAGGACTTGAACAGACTCCGAAAGTTTAAACCTTCAGGGTTTCTGGAGCTTAATAAGATGGTTAAGAGCATTGGTATAGAGAGCAATGGTTTAAGAAAACTCACCGCAATAATTCTAGGTTTTAGAATCTCTAAAAATGCCCAGGTATCTAATTGGGAGGCAGAAAAACTTTCACAGAAACAGCTTCAGTATGCAGCTACAGATGCGTGGGTATGCCTGGAGATGTATGAAGTGTTAAATAAAAAAGGATACCTGTAAAACAGATACCCTTTCTTTAGCTCTTATTGTGATGATAGTCTAGTTATCTATAGAACCAGTTACTCTTTTCATAAATTCATTAAGCGCTTCCTTCTGAGGTTTGCCACCTTTTATCTCTTTGCTAACTTCTAATGCCCCATATAAGTTAGAAAGTAATTCTCCTATAACATCAATTTCTTCATCTTTGATGCCTTTGGCCTCAGTAAGATCTTCCAGAAGTTCGATGGTTTCTACAACCCAATCTTCATCATTTTTGTCAACAAAGTCTACTACGTGCTTAATTATTGGTAACCTCATCTAATACGCCAGTTATTGTTTCTAATTTATTTCCAGCTTGCTGTGCAACTAGTTTACCGTTGCTAAATCCTGCAAAAAATGGCAAGTTCTTTACTTCCGCCAAGCCTCTTGATTTAGGCAACTTTTCTGCGTCAACATAAACAAACTTGATTCCTTCATTTTCTCCAGCAAGTCTTTTAAATTTTGGTTTAACAATACGACAGTTACCACACCAGGTGGCGCCATACTGCACCATTACTTTATCATTATTTTCTACTAATTCCTGTAAGTTATCTTCTTGTAATTCGATCATATCGTTCAATTGATTTTTTAGTTGGTTCAAATTTCGGAAGCAATTTCGTCAATAATAAAATTATTCAATTTATTAAATTGATGGTTCGATAAGATTAATCTATGAGTTGTACTCAATCTCACTACCCGTGTCGATTAGTAGCCTTATTTTCTCATTAAAAGCATCCATATAACCGATTTTAACCTCCCCTTTAATGTAACATTGGCCCTTAAACTCCTGATCGATTATTGTTATTTCAAATTCATCAACCAGTCGCATGACCTCGCTTGTTGCTGGGTAGCCATACTTGATTTCTACTGTTTCGGTAATGGCAACAGTTACAATTTGACTTTTGTTTAAGGCCTCTTCAGCAGCAAGTTTATAGGCGTTGATAAGTCCACTGACACCAAGTTTGGTGCCGCCAAAATATCGAATAACCACGACTAGTGTATTTGTTAAGCCTTTACTATTTATTTGGCCAAGAATAGGATCTCCTGCCGAGTGATTCGGCTCTCCGTCATCATTTGCTCGATAAAGGCCTTTATCAGGTCCTATGACATAAGCGTAGCAATGATGTCTAGCGTCATGGTATTGCTGTCGAAGATTGTCCTGTATTTCTTTAACCTCGTCTTCAGAGGCAACATAAAAGGCATGAGCAATAAACTTACTACCTTTTTCCTTATAGAGACTTTCACCTCCTTTAGCTAAAGTAAGGTATTGCTCAACCTGGCTCATAGTAGGTTTGATATCTCCTGATATGATATAAGGGCTATAGAAAGCATAGCTAAAACTAAACCCGCAAGGTTTAGTTTACTTAATTTTTCTGAAAAGAATGACACGGATACAATGGCGCCAAATAAAATGATACCAACATTGATTAAGGGGTAAACAATCGCTCCGTCATTTTGAAAAGCCGAAAGTGCAGTGATAAGAAAATAAATGGAAAAATAGTTAACAACACCTAACGCCACACCGCCAATTACATTGTTAAGTTGAATACGTTCTCGCTTAATGGCTAATATGATGAAGCCAATTATTGAAGCTGACCCGAATACAATTATTGGAAAAATAGCTTCTTCTTTTACCGTGAGAAAATAGTGATTGGTATAATTAATCGTTGAATCAATAATGCCGCCTAACACAAATACAAGTAGTGGCAATACCAGTTCAAACCCTGAAATAGCCTCGGTTTTGATTTTTTTCTCTTTGTAAGAGCTTAATAGTATAGCCACAATAGCCAGAGTCATGCCCAGGTAGTTTAGGAAAGTATAGTCCTTTGATTGAATGCCTAAAATCAACAAACTGAATAATACAGGAATGACCAAAGACATTTTGGCGGAAATAGAAGAAACCGTAATGCTAAATTTTTGCGTGGTGATGGCCATCAAATAAAAAGTGCCAATAAACACACCACCTAGAGCCAGTGCAATAAATATCCAGCTATCTTCAAAGCTCAATGCTGAAATTACAACACTCGTGTCTCCGATAAATAACAAACCAGTGATTACGCAAGTGATGTAGTTGAATATGATGGCTTGTAATGTATTGAGCTTTAAAACACCAAACATTCTGAAGCAGACAAAAATGCCTACGTTCATAAGCACGCAAAGTAAAATTTGTAGCATTAATTATTTTTTAGAGCCACAAAACTAAAGAATAAGACCTAGCCTGTAACACTTTTATCAAACATTGAGTCAAAGGGATGCAACCTTTATTAATTAGAGGAGTCTTTACCATAAAATCGAGAACTTATGAAATACGTATTATCATTATCATTATTGATCATCATGTCAGCCTTGCAATCAAAGGCTCAAAAGGTACTTGACCTGGACTCGTTTACAGAAGTCACATTGAGTACAGCCGGTACAGTCTACATCACAATAGGTAACGAATATCGCGTGGAAGTAGATGGAGATGAAGATGCCCTGGAAGATGCAGACATCTATGTGAGAGGCAATACATTAGTGATAGACAGTGATAATGACTGGAGTTGGTTTGGAAGTAATAGCAGCGATGATCTCGTTGTAAACATCACGGCCAAAAGAATTGATGGATTAAAGGTATCAGGCTCAGGCAAAATGATTGTAAAAAATACCATTGACACTGAGGACCTGTATTTAGCAGTTAGCGGTTCTGGAAGGATGGAACTTGATGCTAAGTCAAAAGATACGGAAGTAGGAATCTCAGGTTCTGGAAAGATCTACCTCAAAGGATCAGGAGATAAAATGAGTGTTAAGATTAGTGGGTCAGGGAAAATAAGAGCTGAAGATTTTAATGTTAAAGAATTTAAGGCGGCCATTTCAGGCTCAGGAAGTTGTGAAATAGCTGTTGAAGATAAAATTGATGCCCGAATCAGTGGAAGCGGTAGTGTTTATTATAAAGGCAACCCAGACCATGTAAATACTTCAGCATCAGGAAGTGGTAAGGTTAGAAAAATGTAAACGGTCAAAAACTCAAAATAGGTTAGAAAACCACCTTTGAATGACAGTTGATTTTAAAGGTGGTTTTTTTGTGCTTCACTCAAACTGCCCTTCGTATCCTTTATCTACTTTTAGATTGCCGCTTTCAGCAGCAGCTACAGCCAATTCATCGCATCTTTCGTTTTCAGGTATACCGGCATGGCCTTTTACCCACTTAAATTTAATGTTGTGCTTATTAAATAATGGAATAAAATCTTGCCACAAGTCTACATTGGCTTTTTTCTTAAATCCTTTTTTCTGCCAGTTCCAGATCCAACCTTTCTCAACAGCTTCTACTACATACTTAGAGTCTGAGTAGACAGTCACATCTTGACCATCTTTTTTTAACGCTTCCAGGCCACGAATTACCGCAAGTAATTCCATTCTGTTGTTAGTGGTGTTTCTGAATCCTTCTGAAAGTTCTTTACGGTAATTTTTACCATTCATTTTGGTCATCATTACCGTGCCATAGCCTCCCGGGCCTGGGTTGCCCTTGGCTGCGCCATCTGTATATATAATTATCATTGAACGATGTTTATATGTTCTTTGAATATTTTAACTGCAATGGCCAGTAGTATAATTCCGAATACCCGTCTTAAGATGCTAAAACCTGATTTTCCTAATTTTCGCTCCAGCCAATTGGTTGACTTCAATACAAGAAAAACGAATATTAGGTTGATCACAATACCAACAAGTATGTTTGGATTACTATAAACGGCTCTTATAGAAAGTATTGTTGTGAGTGTTCCAGCTCCTGCAATCAAAGGAAAGGCAAGGGGTACAATTGATCCAGCGCCACTTGCGTCAGGATCGTCTTTAAACAATGTGACGCCAAGTATCATCTCTAAGGCTAATAAAAACATAATGATTGCACCTGCCACCGCAAAGGAGCCAACATCCAGGCCAAATAGTTGCAAAATGGATTGGCCCAGAAAGAGAAATGCAATCATGAGGACACCTGAAATAATGGTGGCTCTACCTGAGTGTATCTTGCCTTCTTTTTTTCGAAGGTTTATAACTATTGGCACAGAGCCAAGAATGTCAATCACCGAAAATAAAATCAGTGTGACAGAGAATATATCTTTGAATACTAACATGCTGCAAAGTAAGTGAAAAGCTTAGCATGAAAATACAAAAAAATGTTAAATGTCTGGACGCCCGGTTGCGTTAAGACCTGCTCTCAAAAAATTGTGTTAGCAATTTAATATCCTTGTTTTTATGTGCTGGAAAGTTGGCAATTCTAAAGGTTTTATCAGATAGATCACCATACCCACTACCCAATAAAAGGCCACTTGCTTTCGCATCTTTTTTAATCTGCTTAACCAAGTTAGGATCACCTTTTATAGCCATAACTGTATGAGATTTTACTTTTTCATTTGTAATCAAAGCTTCAAGGCCATCAATTTCGGCAATGAGATTATCATATTGTTTTGACCTTTGTTTGAGTTTCTTGTGGATTTTATCAATCGGCTTTCTTTGTTTCAAAACCTGCTGCAAAAGGTAAATGTTGAGCACGTTAGGCGTATGCGTGGTTTGATAGACTTTCATTTTATCTATCATGAAAGGAAGGCTATTATAATGAGTTCTTTCGTTTATCGTCATTGCTTTCTCAATGGCCTTAGGAGAACATATTATTAATGCCATACCCGCAGGTAAGCCAAAACATTTTTGAACGGATGCATACCACACATCTGCATTTTCAAATTTTAAATGATCACCAGCCATCGATGAGGTGGCATCCACTGCAATAAGATGGTTTGGGTAAGATTTTCGAATAGAAGCGATTCGCTTGTTGCTTATACGTGTGCCGTTAGAGGTTTCGTTTTGTGTTAAACAGATTATTCCTTTATCTGATGAAAGATCGATATCTGTCAATTTAAGTTGAGCTTCCGGATCAAATTTATATCCGATACTTAAAGGGTGAATTTTCTTAGAATATTCAAACCATTTCTCACCAAATGCCCCATTGTAGAAATGGTAGCTAGTGTCATGCATGAGCGACTGGGCTATGATTTCCCAGCATTCGGTAGCTGAACTAACAAAAAATATAGTATAGTCTTCTGGGATGAATAGCTTTTTCTTTAGCAATTCAATAGTATTTGAAGACATACTCACAAACTCATCACTCCGATGATTCATGCCTAAAATACCTTCTTTATGTGCTTGCTTTACGTATTGAGGTATTTTTTCTTCTACTTTAGATGGGCCGGGGTAGAAGCTAATCATTTTGCTTATTGATTAAATAGGTAAGGGCTAGCAAATAACCTTCGAGTCCTAATCCGGAAATCATTCCTTCACAATGTGCACTGATAATACTTTTATGGCGATATTCTTCACGGGCATAAATGTTAGAGATATGCACTTCTACCACGGGTGAGCTAATGGCAGCAATGGCATCTGATATCGCTACAGATGTATGTGTATATGCACCAGCATTTAAAATAACCCCATCATAAGAGAAGCCGACCTGTTGAAGCTTATTCACAATTTCTCCTTCTATGTTTGATTGGTAATAATCCAGATGAATGTCTGGAAAGTTACCTTGAATCTTTTTGAAGAAACTTTCAAAGTCCTGATCGCCATATACCTCTGGCTCTCTTTTGCCAAGCAAGTTTAAATTAGGCCCATTGATGATGACGATTTTCATTAATTTTCCATTTTAAATGTTAGGATGAACTGGGAGCTGCAAATAAAGCAATTTAAAAATTACCTTAAACTAGAACGGTCTTTGTCAGACAATTCTGTTGAAGCCTATATTCACGACATCATAAAGCTAAAACAGTTTCTCGAAATGTCCAATTTGGATATTTCTCCTCTTAAGGTGGAGTCTATTCATCTTCAGGATTTTCTGGAATACATCAATGGGCTGGGTATGACAGCACACAGTCAGGCGAGGGTATTATCAGGAATCAAGGCGTTTTATAAATACCTGATGTTCGAAGAGTTGGTTGAGAAAGACCCCACAGCATTGATAGAAGGACCAAAATTAGGCAGAAAACTGCCTGATACATTGAGTTATCATGAAATAGAGCAGCTTTTTGAAGCCATCGATATGTCGACTCCGGAAGGGGCAAGGAATAGAGCCATGTTAGAAGTGTTATACAGCTCAGGGTTGCGTGTCTCTGAACTGATAGATTTAAGGCTCACTAATATTTATTTTGATATTGGTTTTCTTAGGGTTGTTGGAAAGGGCAATAAGGAGCGACTGGTACCCGTGGGAAAGGATGCATTAAAATTTCTCAAAATATATACTGAAGAAATACGCGTACATGTTGATATTAAGGATGGTCATCAAAACTATGCTTTTCTAAATCGTAGAGGTAAGAAACTGACAAGGGTCATGATTTTTACCATCATCAAAAATCTAGCTATAGCTATTGGTATGAAGAAAAGAATAAGCCCTCATACATTCAGACATTCTTTTGCGACTCATTTAATAGAAGGTGGTGCTGATTTGCGTGCAGTGCAGGAAATGCTGGGTCATGAATCGATAACAACCACAGAGATATACACACACCTCGATCGTGATTATTTAAGGCAAGTCATTCAAGAATTTCATCCCAGGAGTTGAGTTAATTTTTATCTTTGTCGTCAGACATCAAAAAACCAATCGATCGTGTATAAAACTCTCATCAGGCCTATTTTTTTCCTTTTTGATCCTGAAAAAATTCATCATTTTACCTTTAACGCTTTAAAATTTTTAGGAGCTATTCCTGGAGTGAACAGCATATGGAGGTCAATGTATGCAGTAAAAAGTAAATCATTAAAAAGAGAGTTTTTCGGCATTACTTTCGATAATCCTGTGGGGTTAGCAGCGGGTTTTGATAAAGATGCAAGACTCATTGATGAACTCGCTTGCATGGGATTTGGCTTTATTGAGATTGGCACACTTACGCCTGAGGGCCAACCAGGCAACGAAAAGCCTCGGTTGTTTAGACTTCCAAAAGATAGAGCCGTAATCAACCGGATGGGCTTTAACAATGAAGGTGTGAAAAGTGCGGTAGAAAGACTTAAGAAGAGAAAGTCTAAAGTAATTGTAGGTGGCAATATTGGTAAAAACAAAATAACAGCAAATGAGGATGCGGCCAGAGATTATGCCATGGCGTTTGAGGCGCTCTTCCCTTTGGTAGATTATTTTGTAGTAAATGTAAGTTCCCCAAATACCCCGAATTTAAGGGCATTGCAAGATAAAGAGCCTCTTACAGCTCTTTTACAAAACCTGAAAGAACGTAATGCGGCCAAGTCGAATCCGAAACCAATTTTATTAAAAATAGCTCCAGATCTTACTGATGAGCAGCTCAAAGATATCGTTGATATCACAAAAGATGTAAACCTTGATGGCCTGATAGCCACAAATACTACCATATCAAGAGAAGGACTTAGTACTGCTACTCAGCGCATAGAGAAAATTGGAGCCGGTGGGTTGAGTGGTGCTCCGGTGCGCAAGCAGGCCACACATGTAATTAAATTTTTAAGAACACATCTAGGCCCTGACTTTCCGATTGTTGGAGTAGGTGGTATCATGAGTGCAGAGGATGCTATAGAAAAATTTGAAGCAGGTGCTTCTCTCGTTCAGATTTATACGGGCTTTATTTACGAAGGCCCATCAATCGTAAAGCAAATCAATAAAAGATTGCTTCAGTAAAATTAAAATCATTATTTAACGACCTGATTTATAACATATTAAAAATATTCTTAGAATATTAGGCGTTTTAAAATATCACTAAGGTTTGTACTTTTGACAGAATGGCCAAAAACACTTATAAATCCAATACATTTAAGAGTAGCTCTAAAAAGAAGACATCTAAAAAACTCAATTTGAGTTTTGGCTTTCTGAAAGACAAAAGATTTCAACTGTCGGTTGGCTTCTTTTTGTTAATCAGTTCACTATACCTGGTAACAGCGTTTATATCTTATCTATTTACAGGTAAGGCAGACCAGAGTGTAGTGGAGGCAATTAATGAGTCGGGTGTAATAGCTTCTGGGAAAGAGGCTGAAAACTGGCTGGGCCTCTACGGAGCTTTGGTGTCTCACTATTTTATTTTTAAATGGTTTGGGCTTGCAGCATTTTTTACACCTCCCTTTTTATTTTTAGCGGGCTACAAAATAGTGTTTAAACGTGAGATTGTCTCCGTTTACTCCACTTTCGTTTTTAGCTTATTCTTCACATTCTGGTTATGTATTTTACTTGGCTACCTGGTGTTTAACACTGAGGGGGTTTCAGAATGGGGCTTCTTGAGTGGCGGCATTGGCTATGAGCTTTCTATCGTATTAGAGGGTCTGATTGGTTGGGGTACCATTCTTTTGCTTTCATTTTCACTATTGGTGTTTGTTATATATTTCTTCAATGTCACTACGTTGTTGGGTTTTAAAGGAAAACTAAAAGATGGGGTAGAAGACATTGAAAAGAATCTGGAAAATACTGTTGAAGACATGAAATCTGAAAAGTTTGATGTCGATAGCGAAGCTGAATATCTTGATGAAGATGACAAGTGGATAGAAAGAAAGGAAGAGGAAGAGAAAGAACAGCCTGAAGAAGAAATGGAAATAGTGCTGAAAGAGCCAGAAGAAAAACCCAAAGAGGAAAAGCCCTCTATGGAACTTGATGTTACTATTCCAGAAAAGAAAGAACAACCTGAAGAGCCTGAGTTTTCTGTAGATACGGAAACAAAAGATGAAGAAACAGCCAGTACTCAGGAAAATTATGACCCAACCCTCGATTTAGGGTCTTATCAATATCCAACACTGGATTTGCTCAACGACTATGATTCTGGACATGTAAAAGTGACTAAGGAAGAACTTGAGCAGAATAAAGACAAGATATTAGAAACACTTGTCAACTTTAAAATTGGCATTAGCAGTATAAAAGCCACCATCGGGCCCACTGTTACACTATATGAAATTGTGCCTGAGGCAGGTGTGAAAATTTCTAAAATTAAAAACCTGGAAGATGACATCGCCCTAAGTTTAGCCGCTTTAGGAATTAGAATAATAGCTCCAATTCCAGGAAAGGGTACCATTGGTATCGAAGTGCCTAATAAGAATAGAGAGATGGTGAGCATCAAATCGGTGCTTTCTACCGAAAAATTCATGAAAAGTGACAAAGAGTTACCGGTTGCTTTGGGAAGAACCATCTCCAATGAAGTACAAATTGTTGATTTGGCCAAAATGCCACACATACTGATGGCAGGTGCCACCGGTCAGGGTAAATCGGTAGGTCTAAATGTATTACTAACATCCTTGCTATACAAAAAGCATCCTTCGCAGCTGAAGTTTGTACTGGTTGACCCTAAGAAAGTTGAATTGTCTCTTTTCAATAAAATAGAGAAGCATTTCTTAGCGAAACTTCCTGATAGTGAAGAGGCGATAATTACGGATACAAAGAAGGTGGTGAATACATTGAATTCACTATGTATTGAGATGGATCGCAGGTATGATTTACTTAAGGCAGGAGGGGCAAGAAACCTGAAAGAGTACAATGCCAAATTTGTAAAACGTAAGCTCAACCCTGAGAAAGGGCACAGGTTCTTACCATATATCGTATTGGTTATTGATGAGCTGGCCGACTTGATGATGACGGCCGGTAAAGAAGTAGAGACACCGATTGCCAGACTGGCACAATTAGCTCGGGCAATTGGTATTCACCTGGTGGTAGCCACGCAGCGACCTTCAGTAAATGTTATTACAGGTGTGATTAAGGCCAACTTCCCAGCCAGACTTTCATTTAGGGTAACATCTAAAATTGATTCAAGAACAATATTAGATACAGGTGGAGCTGATCAATTGGTAGGTATGGGAGATATGCTGCTTTCTCAAGGGAGTGACATCATACGTATACAGTGTGCATTTGTAGATACACCAGAAGTGGAAACTATTTGTGACTTCATTGGTGAACAAAGAGGCTACGAAACTGCTTATCAATTACCTGAGTATGTAGGGGATGACGATAGTTCCTCAGTAGGAGAGGTAGACTTATCAGACAGAGATACGCTATTTGACGATGCGGCAAGACTTATTGTTATGCATCAACAAGGAAGTACATCACTTATTCAGAGAAAATTAAAACTTGGATACAACCGCGCTGGCAGGATTATTGACCAGTTAGAAGCGGCCGGAATAGTTGGTCCTTTTGAAGGAAGTAAGGCCCGTGAAGTATTGGTATCTGATGAATATAGTTTGGAACAATTATTGAATGACTTAGATTAGTTAACTTTGCGCGGTTGCAAAAAATTGAATTAGAAGTATAAAATAAAAGTAATGAAGAAATTAACGGCACTTTTGATGTTGATATTCGCGGGGAATGTAGCCTTCGCTCAGTACGATCAAAAAGCAAAAGATGTACTCGATGCGATGAGTGCAAAATATAAAAAAATACCTGCTTACAAGGCGAGTATTACCTCTGCCATGATCAATGAGGTGGATGGAATCAACGAAGAGTTTGGTGGTGAGATCACGGTAATGGGCGATATGTACAAGCTGGACTTAGAAGAGCAAGTGGTAATCAATAATGGAAACACCGTTTGGACGTATTTACCTGATGTAAACGAAGTAAATATTGATACTTACGATCCGGATGAAGACGAAATCTCTCCATCTAAAATATACACCGCTTACCAGAGTGGGTATAAATACCTTTATGTAGGTGATGAGTCTTGCAATGGAGGTAATTGTGCAGTGATAGATCTGGTACCTAATGACAAAGACGCACAATTCTTCAAAATCAAGCTTTTTATCGATAAGAGTGACTATAGCCTTAGAAGCTGGACCATGTTTGACAAAACTGGTAATAAGTATAAATACTCAATTAAAAATTTCAACTCAAATATTAACATCAAACCGTCATTCTTCTCGTTTGATGCCACAAAATATCCTGGTGTAGAGGTAATTGATTTGAGATAGATTTATTTCAGAATATTCACTAAAGGAACAAAAAGGTCGCTTATTGGCGACCTTTTTTTATTTTTGAGAGTATGAACAAGTCGCAACTCTTTCAACTCATTCAAAAAAAATCTTCTTACTTGTGTGTTGGCCTGGATACAGATCTTGACAAGATCCCAAAACACTTATTAAAGGCAGAAGATCCTGTTTTCGAATTTAACAAGCAGATTATTGATGCCACTAAAGACTATTGTGTGGCCTACAAGCCAAATATCGCTTTTTATGAGGCATTAGGGGCTAAAGGTTGGGAGTCGCTACAAAAAACGGTTGATTATATACCTGAAGATATTTTTACAATAGCCGATGCTAAGCGTGGTGATATTGGTAATACATCCAGGCTGTATGCTAAGGCCTTTTTTGATAATATGAATTTTGATAGTGTAACTGTCGCTCCTTATATGGGTGAAGACTCGGTGACACCATTTTTAGAGTTTGATAACAAGTGGGTGATAGTTTTGGGGCATACTTCAAACAAGGGGAGCAACGATTTCCAACTAATGGCTGAGCGAGGCACTGGTGAAACGCTCTACGAAAAAGTAATTAAGAAATGCCAGGATTGGGCCACTCCAGACCAGTTGATGTTCGTAGTAGGAGCCACGCAGGCTGAGAAAATGGAAAGAATTCGCCAAATGGCTCCGGAAAACTTCTTTTTGGTGCCAGGTGTAGGTGCTCAAGGTGGAAGTCTTGAGGATGTCTCAAAGTATGGCCTGACAGATTTCTGCGGTTTACTAGTAAACTCCTCGAGAGGCATTATTTATGCCTCTGAGGGTGAAGATTTTGCTAAAGTAGCAGGTGACCAGGCAAAATCCCTTCAGCAAGAAATGTCTACATACCTCGATAAGTATATAAAATAATGACTGAGGCGTTTCTCCATTACATTTGGAAACATCAGTATTTTGATAAAAAAAATCTCAAAACTACACAAGGTGAGCCTCTGACTATATTCAATCCGGGATTCCACAATACTGATGCAGGGCCTGACTTTAAAGAGGCCAAAATAAGCATTGCTGGTATCGAGTGGCGAGGCCAGGTAGAAATACACATCAATGCGTCTGATTGGCAAAAGCATAAACACCAGTTAGATAAAGCCTACAATAGTACTGTTTTACATGTTGTTTTAAAGGAAGATGATCATGTAAAAAGGCAGGATAATACATCCATACCAACCTTGGAGTTAGATAATAGAATCTACCTCACCATGATTCAGCAGTATGATCAACTGCTAGAAACATCGGGATCGATACCTTGTGATGCGCTGCTGGCTGAGATTGATGATTTGACTAAAATCTCCATGATTGATAAAGCAGTTATGCAGCGTTTGGAAAGGAAATCTTTAAGAATCCAGGAATTTCTAAAAGGAACAAACAATAACTGGGAGGAGACAACTTATCAATTATTGGCCGAAAACTTTGGCTTTAAAATCAATGCAGAGCCATTTCTGAAATTGGCCAGGTCTTTGCCACTAAAAGTTATAAAAAAGCATGCTGATCAAGTGGAGCAGGTTGAAGCACTACTATTTGGTCAGTCCGGATTTTTAGATGAAAAAAAGGGTGATGATTATCAAACAAAACTAAACAAAGAGTATAAATTCCTCCGATCAAAATATAGCTTACAACCTATCAGTCTCCATGAATGGAAGTTTCTACGATTGAGACCTGCTAACTTTCCGACTTTACGTATTGCACAGTTAGCTTCCATATTATCAGATGCGTCTTCTTTATTTGCTTCATTCATTCAAGAAAGCCCGAAGGCAATCATTGAACTCTTGAGAAGGGAGACATCCACTTATTGGCAAAATCACTATCAGTTTGGAGAACCGACAAGTAATAAGTTGAAAGGGCTCGGGAAAAGTAGTGCAATATTAGTCTGTATCAATACTTTAGTGCCATTATTGATAGCTTACAGCAAACACATAGATGATCAAAAATATACAGACAAAGCAATTGATCTCTTGCAGTTTTTGCCTGCTGAAAAGAACAAAATAACCCGCATAATGGATCAGTCGGGATTCATTCAAAACAATGCATTTGACACTCAGGGAGCTATTGAGTTACATAACAACTTTTGTTCTAAAAGTCGCTGTTTGGAATGTAATATTGGAGCCAAATTAGTAAGACCCGCATGATAAGCCTACTTATATATTCACTAAACATAGTAGTGCTTGGGCTAATGAGTTTTGCGCTATACAAAAACGTAAATCATCAGTCATTAAAGGTTTTCTTTGTACCTGCCTTAGCGCTAAAAGTGTTAGCCGGTATAGCGTTGGGATTATTGTTTAAATACTATTATGGGTTTGGTGATACCCTTACTTATTTCAATGAGGCATGCAGGTATGCATCAATCACGGAGACCGGATGGGTTGATTATATTAAAAGCCTATTCGATAATAGTGCGGCTCCATTTCAATCAAACTTTTATAATCAGCCACGCGCCTTGCTGATTTCTAAAATCACAAGCGTATTCGCACTTATCACTTATAATAACTACTGGATTACGTCAGTTTATTTTTCCCTGATTGCGTTTGGTGGCCTATGGGCATTAGCTTGTGCTGTTTATCGTCATTTTGGCAATAAGTTAGCCGTGCTACTAGCATTATTTGTTTTTCCTTCTGTTGTGTTTTGGAGTGCGGGCATATCAAAGGAAAGCTTGAGTGTAGCTGCGGTGGCATGGCTGGTAAGTTCTTTTATAAACTATTCTAAAAACCGTTCAAGTATCTCTATTTACAGCCTGTTGCTTGATGTTATCGCTTTATTGCTTTTATGGCATTTAAGGTATTTCTATGCGGGAGTATTAATACTTTCTATCGTTTCAGGGTTGGTTACAACGTATATAAGTAGCAAATCAGTTAAAGTGAATAGTCATCCAATATACCAGTTTGCGATTTATGTGATTTGTGGTATAGTAATGACTGGTATCGTTAGTTTGACCAAATATAATTTTCATATAGAAAATATTGCGGGGGTAATAGCCAAAAACCATGATGCACTCGTTGAAAAATCAGACCCTGGGGAGATAATACAGTTTGAAAATATTGATGGAACTTTCATTTCTATAATCAAAAATAGCCCGGAAGCGCTTTTTAGTGGGCTGTTTAGACCATTGCCATCAGATGGTAGCGGATTGTTTTTTTATTTATCACAATTTGAGAATTCAGTGATTCTCTTACTGTTTTTAACCTGTTTGTTGAGTATAAAAGAAAAAACGACATCGAGCACACGTATTTTGTTATTTACTGGTCTGTGCTACTGTGCGATACTTGCTACTTTCCTAGCGCTATCTACACCAAATTTCGGCTCTCTGGTACGATATAAAGTAGGCTTCCTTCCCATATTATTATTGATTATTACGATCAACAATCCATTGATAAAAAGATTAAACGACAGGCTATTTACATAATAGCTTGTAACTTTGCGCCCAATTAAAACTAAGGCATAATTATCTATGAAAAATCCAGTGATCATATTTGGTGCTAGCGAGCTCGGAAGAGCAGCAAAAGAAATCTTTGAAAGCAATGAAATCGTAGTCTATTGTTTCCTTGATGATGATGAAAGCAAACATGGAAAGGAAATTGACGAAATTACTGTGCTGGGCAGTACAGAAGATGATGGTTACTTAAAACTCATAGGTAAAAAGTGCGAATCATTTGTGGCTGTGGATGAAAAGCAACTGAGAAAAGGCATCGTAAAAATGCTTAAAGACAGAAGAAAGGTGATGCCTGCCAATGCTATTCATAGATCATCTGAAATCTCGGACTCAGCCCATATAGGCTACGGAAATTTTGTAAACATGGGCGTAAGAGTGGGTAGCAATGCCAAAGTATCTAATCACTGTATTTTGCATACCAACGCAGTAGTAGATTATAGTGCATCACTAGGTGATTTTGTTCAGATCGGTGCTGGCAGCACCATCAATGCAGAGGCTGTTTTAGAAGACGAAGTATTCATTGGGTCGGGGGTTACAGTGATTTCAGGAGTTAAAATAGGTAAAGGTGCCAGAGTGGGTGCTGGATCTGTGGTGATTGCCGATGTCGGTGCTGGTGAAACTGTGTTCGGAAATCCGGCTCAAAAAGTAGATTAACTTACATCTCACATTAAATTAACCTTGATTAGTTTCAATAAACTATCTATTTACATATCTTTTGCCTCCACTTACCGATAGGTCATGGCAAAAATTCCTGAATCTGAGTTAATTTTAAATAAAGATGGTAGTGTCTATCATCTCAATTTGCTCCCTAAGCATATAGCTGATACCGTGATTACTGTGGGAGATCCTAATAGAGTCTATCAGGTCAGTAAGCATTTCGACAATGTCGATTTCGAAATGAACAGGCGAGAATTCATTACGCATGTTGGTACTTATAAAGGCAAGAAAATCACAGTGATGAGTACTGGAATGGGTACTGATAACGTAGAAATATTCTTTACGGAACTAGATGCTCTGGTTAATATTGATCTAAAGAAACGTGAGCCAAAGGCAAAAAAGAAAAAACTTAATATTGTAAGGATCGGAACCTCTGGTGCTTTACAGGAAGATATCCCTCTTGGTTCACACCTACTTTCCGGCAATGCAGTGGGTCTGGATACACTCATGTGCTTTTATAACCTACCGCAAAGTGCTTTCGAAAGTGAGGTAGGGTGCGATTTGCAGAAGGCGCTTGAGCTTCCATTTACACCCTACATAGTTGACGGCTCAAAGGCTCTTATTGATAAAATTGGGGAAGATATGATTATTGGCAATACGGTAACATGCCCTGGCTTTTATGCTCCTCAAGGAAGAGAAATAAGATTGCCTTTGAAAAACCCAAGACTTTTAGAGTCCCTGAACTACTATCATAAGGATGATTTTTGGCTCACCAACTTTGAAATGGAGACGGCAGGCTACTACGCCTTGGGGAGATTGTTAGGGCATGAAGTACTAAGCGCTAATGCTATTATAGCCAACAGAATTAAAAATAAATTTTCAAAGAACCCTACCAAGGTGATCGATAGTCTTATTAAAAAAGTGCTTGATCGAATAGTTAAGTAGCTTTCATATTCTTCATATCCAGGATTTGCCGTTTGGCAAATGATGGATCATAATTATTATAAAAACCAGATAATATTTTGTGAGCGATATGAGAAATAATGAGTTCTTCATCGCTTTTATCTTTTTTACCTAACCAGTAAACCCTCCGTGGGTGCCTTTTCATGTCTTCAACATACCTTTTTGCTCGCTCATATTGCTCGTCAGTATAGTTAAGCACAAAAGTTGTTTCTACCGTTTCCATGATCATACCTTTTAGCAAGTAATATACAACTGCTGTGCCAGTTAAAAAGGCTGTTTTCAGTCAATATACCTAACCCATTAATAGTCAGATGGTCGTGAGCGGTCATCCTTGTGCGCTCACGAATACTTTTACACGCGTAAGATCATGCAAATTTGAAAGTTACTCCTAATAAAATAATTACCTTTGTAAGCATAAGCTGGAGCAATGAGAGATTACGAAATTAAGACACTTTCTAACGGTATTCGTGTAATCCACAAGGAGGTGACCAACACTAAGGTAGCCCACTGTGGTTTTATGTTGGATATTGGAAGCAGGGACGAGTCAGAAGACTATCAGGGGATAGCTCATTTTTGGGAGCATATGGCATTTAAAGGCACCAGAAAGAGAAAAGCCTTCCATATTTTAAACCGGATTGATGCAGTTGGTGGTGAGTTGAATGCTTACACAACAAAGGAGAAAATCGCCTTCTACGCATCGGTGATTGATAGTTATTTTGAGAAAGCGGTTGATCTCTTAAAAGATATAACGTTCGATTCCATATTTCCTGAAAAGCAAATCGATAAAGAGCGTAAAGTTATACTGGAAGAAATGGCAATGTATTACGATGCTCCGGAAGATGCCATACAAGATGATTTCGATGCCGTAATATTTCCAAATCACGCATTAGGGCGAAATATTTTGGGTACAGCCGATAGTGTAAGGGCATTTCATAGGGATGATTTTCGCACATTTATAAAAGAAAATATTAACACCGAAAAAATCGTTTTTTGTTCAGTTGGCAATATGTCATTCAAAAAGGTGTTAAAAATAGTAGAAAAGCATTTGAATGATATACCACATTTGGGAGGAGAAGTGAACAGAACACCATTTCCAGGGTATAAAAAAGCAGACAAGGTAGTAAAGAGGGCACTTACCCAATCTCATTGTGCCATTGGCAGAGATGCCTACTCTTTGACCAGCGATAAAAAACTTCCCTTTTTTATGTTAACAAACATATTGGGAGGGCCAGGGATGAACTCCAGGTTAAACCTTGCGTTACGTGAAAAACATGGGTTTGTATATTCAATTGACGCGGGCTATCAATCTTACACAGATACAGGGCTCTTTGGGATATTTTTTGCTACAGAGCATAAACAGTTAGCTAGAAGCATCAGGTTGGTAAAAGCAGAAATGCGAAGACTAAAAGATAAACCACTCGGAGCTGTTCAGCTAAAAACCGCTAAAGAACAACTCATGGGGCAACTTGCTATGGCTGAAGAAAACAATGTAAGCTTGATGCTTATGATGGGAAAGAGTATATTGGACATAAATAAAATTGAATCATTAGACTCTATTTTTGAAAGAATTAAGAAAACCACAGCTGCTGAATTGCAGGATATCGCAAACGAAATGTTTGACGAGAACCAATTGAGTCAGCTTACTTTTTTACCTAAATAGTATGAATTTTTTACCAGAAGCTATCGAAGATTATGTAGCTCAGCATACAGCTTCAGAAAGCGAATTACTTTCCAAATTGAATAGAGAGACACATGCCAAGGTACTGATGCCACGCATGCTATCCGGACATGTACAAGGTAGAGTGCTCAGTATGCTTTCTTACATGATACGGCCTTCAAAAATTCTTGAAATTGGTACTTATACAGGGTATTCTGCCCTATGTATGGCAGAAGGGTTGGCTGATGATGGACAACTGATTACAATTGATATCAATGAGGAATTGGAGGATATGGTACGCTCTTACATTGAGCAGGCAGGTCTTTCAAATAAAATTGATTACCGCATTGGTAATGCAATTGATCTAATACCTGAAATCAACGATAGCTTTGATATGGTATTTATAGATGCAGATAAAATCAATTATTCAAATTATTACGACCTATGCATAGATAAAGTACGTCAGGGGGGCTTTATCATAGCCGACAACGTGCTGTGGAGTGGTAAGGTAGTCGGAGATAAAATTGATAAAGACACACAAGCGTTACTTGACTTTAACAACAAAATACATGAAGACACCCGAGTGGAGAATGTACTTTTTCCAGTCCGTGATGGTCTTATGGTAGTAAGGAAATTATAAAATGAAGCTTAGATTTTTTCTCATTTTTTGGTTGGCAGTATTTTTTGCTCAAGCGCAGACACCCCAAGTACCCTCGCGTATGGAGTTTGCCGGAATTAAATTAAGAATACATGAGAGTGGTAGAAAAGATATTCAGGAAAGTGTAGATGCGCTGACCAGAAGTAAATCACATTACGAAGCAATGGCAGAGAAAGCCAGAAGCTACTTCCCTATTATAGAACGAATTTTTAGAGAAGAGAATGTGCCAGATGACTTCAAATACCTGGTTTTGCAAGAGAGTGCGCTCATTCCCGATGCGGTTTCATCTTCAAATGCTGTCGGTTATTGGCAGTTCAAAGATTTTACAGGTATCGAAATGGGTTTAAGGATTGATAAATCGATTGATGAGCGGATGAACATAGTTGCAGCTAGTAGGGCAGCGGCAAAATATTTCAAGCTCAACAACACCTATTTCGATAATTGGTTACACGCATTGCAGGCATACCAAATGGGGGCCGGAGGTGCCATGAGGGTTTTGAATGATGCTTCAGGAGTGAAATCTATGACCATAGACAAAAAGACTTATTGGTATGTGAAAAAGTATCTGGCACATAAAGTTGCCTACGAGGGCCTGACGAGTCAAGAGCCAAAACTTAAACTTTCTGAATATACTGCGGGCGAAGGGAAGAATTTACGTGACATTGCCAAAGAAGTAAATGTAAGTGAGGAGGAACTTGAGGCTTACAATAAGTGGCTGCGTAAGGGAAGGATACCGGGAGATAAACCTTATGTAGTAATTATTCCCTCCGAACAATACATTGCTCGCCCTGATGAGCAGAGGGTGGTTGCTAAACGTACTATACATGACCAAGAAGTAGAAGAGCCGAACGTTCAATATACATTTGTCGATAAAGACCTTTTTCCAGAGGTTGAGAAAGAGAAGGATGGCTTTGCCAGAATTAATGGATTGCCCGGCCTCATAGCTAATGCAGGAGATAAGGTAGCTGACCTGGCGGCTAAAGGGGGCGTTTCACTTAGTAGGTTTTTAAAGTATAATGATATCTCGATAGATCATCGGGTAGCGGAAGACGAGCTGTTCTATTTAAAAAAGAAAAGGGCAAAGGCACAAGCCTATTATCATGTATTACAACATGGCCAGGGTTTATGGGAAGTTTCCCAGAAATATGGCCTGCGACTGAGTAAACTCAAAACAAAAAACAGAATTAGGGAAGATAACCCAACACTGAAAGCCGGTCGGGTACTGTGGTTGCGATATATCAGACCAGCGCGGATACCTGTTGAATACCGGGAGGTAGTTGAAAAGCGTGAACACAAAGAGGTGGTGGTAACTTCAAAAGCTAAACCTATACCTCAGGTTCAAGATTCTGTAATGATAGAAATACACCCGATAGATAGCCGGGAAGAAGGTATGAATGATACTCCTGTAGTTGCTGATAGCACGGAAATCACAGCGGTTGAAGAACCCATAAAAGAAGTACGAGACTCAGTAAGACGAATACATGAGGTTGAACCTGGGGAAACATACTACGCCATCTCGAAAAGGTATAATGCTAATGTAATGGATGTGTTGGCATGGAATAACCTTAAGATTCATGATAAGTTAGCCATTGGACAAAAACTAGTTGTGTACGAATACGCTGGTACCAGGAATGAGGACACTCAGCCGAAAACAGCACCGTTTATCTACTATACTGTTCAACCGGGAGATACTTTTTATAAAATTGCACGAAACCATGAAATCACGGTTGAAGAATTGATGGAACTAAATGATAAGAAAGACTTCAATCTCGACATGGGTGAAAAAATTATAGTAGGTAAAAAAATAAGCTCGAATTGACTTATTTTATGACAGGCAGCAGCTTTAAATTTCTGTTTTAGGAAAAAAAGTATTTAATTGCTGTGTGTAGATAGTTGGATAAAGAACATTTTTTAATTTAAAAAGTTATTTTCCTATCAAATTTGTACATTTAGGATTTATTAAGACAAACACTAAACGAAAGAAACCTTGAGTGACTCTAAAGCAATCGACTTAGTAATGCTTGTGGATGATAACGACACAGATAATTTTATCAGTAAACGTATCATAGAAATTACAAAATTTGCTCAACGTGTGGAGGTGAAAAACTCTGGAAAGAGTGCATTGGATTACCTTCGGGAAAATCAGGACAAGATAGAGGATCTCCCAAATCTTATATTTTTAGATATCAACATGCCTATTGTAGATGGTTTTGTATTTTTATATGAATTCGAAAAATTCAATGAAACCATAAAAGATAAATGTAAAGTCATCATTCTATCAAGTTCAGATAACAAGCGAGATATCGATAAGATTGTGAACAACAATCACGTGATCAAATTTATTACCAAACCACTTACAGAAACAGCCTTGGAAGAGGTGAAGCTAAACAATTTGTAGTAGACGCTGTTCACCTGTTTTAAACGAAAATTCACTGAAATATGATTGGATCAAAGCGTGTTACGATACTAGTAACAGCATTTCTCTTATTTTCAACTTGCGTAGCAACCCAGGCTCAAAATAGTAAGGCTTATAAAGACTCTGTATGGACAACGGGCGGAAATGTAGGTCTCTTCTTACAACAAGTTGGAGTGAGCAACTGGGCTGGGGGAGGACAAAACTCACTGTCATACGGCATGGAGGCAAATCTTTTTGCTAATAAACAAGCCAAACTACACACCTGGGAAAACGGTTTACAAGCAGGTTATGGTCTAATCAAACAGGGAGATCAAGAAACAAGAAAAAACAATGATGTCTTAATTGTTACTTCAAAATATGGCCGATTTATCACAAAAAAATGGCAGCTATCGGGTGGTGTTGATTTTCGTACGCAATTTGACGATGGTTTTGATTATGAAGGAGCATCAGACGGTACGGATACATTAATCTCAACCTTTATGGCACCTGGATACCTTTCACCATATGTAGGTGCAACTTACAAGCCAAAAAAGTCCGTTTCAATGACAATTGCCCCAGTGATGGGTAAGTTTACTTTTGTACTTGACGATAGGCTTTCAGAGCTTGGAGCGTATGGCGTTGACCCGGGAAGTAAGGTAAGATCTCAGGTAGGTGCTAGTTTCAATGGCAGTTACCAAAAGGAGATAATGCAAAACGTAAACCTTAAAACTTCATTACTTCTGTTTGCCGCATATAATGATATAAGTCATGTGGATGTGAATTTTGACCTTTTTCTAAATTTTAAAGTCAACGAATTCATCACAACCAATTTTTCTGTACAGGCAATTTACGATGACGATATTGATATAGAAGACGAAGATGGCAATGTAGGCCCCAGATTACAGCTGAGAAATATTTTAAACGTTGGTATAACGTTTAATTTTGGAGACGAGCTGGAAGATTAAAGATTTAAAAATCAGGATCTAATCCGAGCCTATTCTTAAGATCATTAAGGATAGGCTTTTTTTCTGCTAAGTGATCAAACTTTTCCTTATTGGTATAGATCATTTTTGTGGCAGTCTCTTCCAATAGGTCTGTCTCTAGTTTCAGGCTACCATTGTTGAGCTTAGTCTTAAGGTGCTGCACTAAATCAGATCTAAATTTATCCAGTATTACTTCTTTTACTGAGTTAGTGAGTTTTAGCACAATAGTATGCTCACCTTTCATCTCTATTTCCTGGCTAAGCACCATAAACTCAGAATCTTTCCCTTCAGCTTTTTTTATTTCAGCAAAGTCATTCCAATGCTTCTTTACGTCTTCAAAAGTAAATGGATTGTTGCCAAACGTTTCTTCAGGTTCTTTTTGTGCTGTTTCTGACGCTTCTTCTTTCTTGTTTAAGAGGTCATTGATCTTTGGTATTTTGGTAGTAGTCCTGAGCTTAGAAGAAGAGAGCTTTCCTTTTGGAGGAGCTGGTGTCGGCTTTGAACTTTTTACAGGTTCATCAGGCTTAGTCTCTTCAGGTAAAGATGCTGTGCTGGTTTTTTCCGATTGTTTATCCTCAGGCGCAGAAACTGTTACACTACTTTTTTTTTTACGCCATTGTCGGCAGCTGGCTGCGAAGCTAAATTGACCGCTGCTTTCACATTAGCAAGCTTCATAAGCGTAAGCTCTATGTGTAGGCGTTGGTTTTTACTTGCCTTATAGCTGAGGTCGCATTGGTTGGTGATGTTTAAAGCCGTAAGTAAAAACGACAGCGAAGAATTGTTTGCTTGCTCGGTATACTTTTGCTTTGCATTTTCAGGTACTTCGAGCAATTGCACAGTTGCGTTGTCTTTGCATACCATCAAATTTCTCAGGTGCTCTGCCAGTCCGACTATAAAATTGTGCCCATCAAATCCTTGTTTTAAGATCTCATCGAAAATTAAGAGCGTTTGAGAAATATTTTCCTCTAAAAGATGGTCAACAAGCTTGAAATAATACTCATAATCGAGTATATGAAGGTTTTCTATGGTTGACTGATAAGTAATGTTACGGTCTGAAGAGAAAGTAACTATCAAATCAAATATTGACAAAGCATCACGAAGTGCACCATCCGCTTTCTGTGAAATAAGATGTAATGCAGATTCTTCTGCTTTGATACCTTCCTTATCAGCAATAAATTTTAAGTGCTGTGCTATATCCGTAATTTGAATTCGATTGAAATCAAATATCTGACAACGTGATAAGATTGTAGGTATAACCTTATGCTTCTCAGTGGTTGCCAAAATAAAAATGGCATAAGGAGGTGGTTCCTCCAGTGTTTTAAGAAAAGCATTGAAGGCAGCATTAGAAAGCATGTGAACCTCATCTATAATATAGACTTTGTATTTGCCATATTGAGGAGGGTACCTTACCTGATCAATTAGGTTTCGAATATCGTCAACGGAGTTGTTTGAGGCGGCATCAAGTTCGAATATGTTTAACGAGTTACCATCTGCATTTTCGTCAAACTCATTGATCATTTTAGCTAAAATACGTGCGCAGGTGGTTTTACCTACACCTCTTGGCCCACAAAAAAGCAATGCCTGAGCTAATTGATTGTTGTCAATAGCGTTTTGCAAAGTAGTAGTAATATGTTGTTGACCAACTACTTCTTCAAAACCTTTTGGTCTGTATTTCCTTGCCGATACTACAAACTTTTCCATTGGGTCGAAGTTAACAACATCCGGCAAAAAGAGGAAAAGAAATTGAAATTAACCTCAACCATTCTTTGTAAAATGCACCTGCTAAATTAGAACAGCAGGATTGTCAGGCTAGTGCTTTTTTATCGAAAAGGTTAGGGAGCTCTATTTTTACTGTTGTTCCCACATTTTCTTCTGAGTCAATCGAAATGACACCTCGGAGTTTCTCGATAGTTTCATTTACAATGTAGAGCCCGAGACCAGAACCAGCGGTTGAGTCGGTGCCACGGTAAAACATTTTAAAAATACTATTCAAATGCTCTTTTGGAATACCTGCACCATTGTCTTTGATTTCTATCGAAGCCAGGGTTTCGTTCACTTCTATTTTTACACTAAGCTCTACATCCTCGGTATCACAATGGCGGATGGCATTGGAGATGATATTGTTGAGTATGACCTTTATTCTGCTTTTGTCTGATTGTAATGGTACATTCTGATCAACAGAAATTGATTTTTTTATTTTCTTATTTTGATCAATGTACTGATAGTGCTCAAAAATATTGTTTATTATTTCCTGAAAATCAATGTCATTGTGCATGATTTCAAGCCTCGAATTTCTCGAGAGATCTAGAATGTCTTTGATGAACGCATCTTGTTGTTCTGCGCTCTTGGCTATCATGGCTAAGTAAGAGCGCATGGCCTTGATGCTTTTTTCCTTCTCGGCAATATTGACCAATCCTAATACCGAAGCAATGGGAGCGCGCAAGTCGTGAGAAACGCTATAAACAAAATTGTCAAGCTCGGTATTCGCCTTTCTTAATTTCTTATTGGAAACTTTGATTTTTTCTTCCGTTGCCTTACGAATATTTATTTCTTCTTTCAAAGCCTTTGTTCGTTCTTTTACACGGCTTTCAAGTTTTTCATTAAACAACTTGAGAGCTCTCTCAGCTTTAAATCTTTCTTGTACTGTGGCATTAATGATAAGTGCCGTAATGCTTATTATAGACAGAAAAATTTGAAGTATTAAAATAGATTCAGTTTCAGCAGACAGCACAAATGGACCAATGTCTGTAGTGGTCAAGTATAACGATGTAATTGATAAAATCAGCACGTATAATGTGATGAGCTGCCTGTTAGCTCTAAAAGCCAACCAGAAAATGAAAGGCATAATGAGAAAGGGGAATGATTTCTCAACTGTATTAGCCACTGTTTCTAGAAATAAGAAAGAAACTACTAACCCAAGAGCTAAAATAAAGAGGGTCGACTCAAATAAAATCTTTTTAGAAATACTCAATCTAAACGGTCGAGCCCAGGAGAGTAAAAATGGTGTTACAATAAGAATCGAGACAAAGTTGGCCAAACCATATTTAAAGGTGTATAAAAGGAATTCTGAAGCTGGGATAATACCACTGGTTGACATGGATAATGCTATCAGTGAAGCTCCCATAAAAGTTGTAGCTATAATTATGAGTATGAAGAGAAATACATTGGACGTATGGCTTAAGGGTATTTGTTTATTGATTGTTTTCTTGATCAGGAATAATGCAAATAAGGCTTCTAGTGTATTTACGGTAGCCATTAGCGTCATTGTAAGAATGGATTCAAGGTTGAATGTAACTCCAAAATGAAGGAAGAGTAGCATGCTGGAAATAAGTGAACCAATGGCTACAGCGGGCCATACCCTGGAACCAAATAAGAGCATAGCACCTAAAGTCAGGCCAGCCGGAAACCACAGCCCAATGGACTGGCTTTCGGGAAATGCAAAAAGTATAGAAAATTGGTTGAGTGCGATGTATGATAGTGCAATAAGCACTAATCGCAAGCTCTGGTTGTTTTTTAATCCGTTAAACGCGGTCATGACAATGGGTTGAAGTCAAGCGCCAACTACTTCAACAAGAGGATAAATATAATAAAATTAATTTATTATAATACAGGCAGTTATGACTTAATTAGAAACTCCATTTTAGCCCATTGGTTAGTGAGTACACAAAATTATTGATTGGGATGATAGGTTTGTCTTCGTATTGGGCCGTGAAACTAGTTAAGAAAGCCAGTTGATTACTGATCTTGACAGTCAAAACGGCATCGCCACTTACTCTATTTCTGAATACTTCACTAACAGAATCATAACCTCCCTGGTAATATGTGATAAGGTTAAAATCGACAAATTCATTAAATTTTATTTTGGCACTTATATAGTCTGATGTTTTCCAGATATTCTTTTCAATGATGTTTCCATCATTAGCGATTGATTTCCAATGTTCTTCTTCATTCATAATGCCCAGACCAACGTATAATTCTGCATCATCGGTTTCAAGTACATTATATTTAATACCGCCACCATTTAAATAACGAAATGGCATATTACGACCATCATCGTACTGAATCTGAGTGAATAATTCGTAGGATAACTTCTTCTTTCTTAAAAAGTTAGTCCTGAAATGTATATACCCGGTGCTTATTAAAGGACCACCTGTGGAAGTGAAGTAATTAAGGTTGTTGATGAGTATGTAAGCATGTTTATTGCTCATATATACTAAGTCAGCATTGGCATTTAACCCTTTAAAAATTACTTCTTTATCAGCCGTGGTACTTCTATTGTTTAAGTTAAAGTTGGCATCTATACTACCTAAAAAGAATCCTGAAGAGTCGGCATCGAGACTGCCTTTATCCACCTTAAGAATTTGACCTGTAGTTAGGTGACACAAGGTTGTCAGAAATATTAGAAAAACACTTTTTTTCATAGTGTTGCAAAAATAGATATTAAAATCAGACTGACGAAAATTGATAAAATCTTGTGTACTAATAAAGATCAGATTTGTTCCACATCAGAATTTTTAAGTAAACTTAATTTCAGCATTTCTACTTCTGAGCGGTGAAATAAAAATACCCCATAATCACAGTTATGGACATTATATGCTACTTTTTGTTATAATAATGTTATAACATCATTCTTGGAAATAACTGCACTATATTTATAAAAATGCCCTAACTTATTGAAATTAAGAGCTTTAAATTTTGGTTTTTAAATTTCAGCCTATTAAATTCATCAACCTTAAACCACAAACCACAACCAAAATTACCACCGTATGAAACCACTTTTCTTAAAGTGGAAGAGGTATTCTCTTTCACTAATTCTCATCATTTTTGCCGTTACATCAATTCACGCCCAGATGCGTGAAGGTGTTTTGCGAATCAAACTAACTGAAGAAAAGGCAACCTATCTTCAGAATGTAAATTTAGCTAAGTCTAGCGCTGGGTATGTCGCTACAGGTGACACTAAGCTTGATGCTGTATTGGCAACTTGTAAAGCCAATACTATGAAGCGCGTGTTTAGACCCGCAGGTAAGTTTGAAGCTAAACATCGTAGGCACGGATTACATCTTTGGTACGAAGTAACCTTTGATAAATCAACTAAAGTGCAAAATGCAGTTAAAGCCTTTTCAGGGTTGACAGATATACAAATCTCTGAACCTCTATATGAGAAAGCCATTATCGGCTACAACCCGCTCAAAATAAAGAAAGTGTCGCTTACTACGGATCCTGATGATCCGCAATATGAAGATCAATGGCACTACAATAACACAGGCCAAACAGGAGGAACTGCAGGGGCAGATATTAGTCTGCCTCAAGCTTGGAATATTGAAACAGGCAATAGCGACATTATAGTAGCTGTCACAGATGGCGGTATAGATGTAAATCATGAAGACATAACCGCAAATATGTGGGTTAATACTGCTGAAATTCCGGGTAACGGAGTTGATGATGATGGCAATGGATACATTGATGATGTCAATGGATATGGATTTGGCGATAATTCTGGAACAATTCCAGCTGATTTTCATGGTACACATGTAGGAGGTACAGTGGCAGCGGTGACCAATAATGGTGTTGGAGTTGCAGGAGTCGCTGGTGGAGATGGTTCTGGAGATGGTGTTCGCCTGATGTCTTGTGCAGCTTTTGGAGAGTTTGGCACTGGTGGCTTCGCTGAAACATATATTTATGGAGCAGATATGGGCGCTGTTATCTCACAAAATAGTTGGGGATATACAAGCCCTGGAGTTTTTGAACAGGCAGTACTCGATGCTATTGATTATTTCATAGCTGAGGCTGGATTTGATGAGTTCGGTAACCCTAACGGACCTATGCAAGGAGGTATTGTAATTTTTGCTGCCGGTAATGATGGTAGCGATGGTGATTGGTATCCTGGAGTATACGAGCCGGTAGTGGCAGTTGGTGGTACTGATCATAATGATGATGAGTATGTATTTTCAAATCGAGGTGATTGGGTAGATCTGGCGGCTCCGGCAGTGAACGTGTTGAGTACTTTACCTGGCAATTCCTATGGATCACTTACAGGTACTTCTATGGCATGTCCTCATGTATCAGGAGTTGCTGGTCTTGTTATTTCTCAAAACGCAGGCAATATAACCCCAGGTCAGGTCAGAGCACGTCTGGAACAAACTACTGATCCTTTGCCAGGGCTTGAGTTTTTAGGTACGGGCAGACTTAATGCCTTTGCTGCCTTACAACAAGATGATGGAGTGGCCCCTGAAGCTATTTCAGATTTAGTGGCCGCTGATAAGGATTTATCGAGTGTAACCCTTTCCTGGACAGCACCTGCAGATGCTGGCAATGGATCGGCAACATCTTACGACATTAGATATAGTACTTCCGTAATTGATGCTGCTAATTTTGATGCTGCAACGCCAGTTGCTTCGCCACCCGGAGCATCCGTTGCTGGAACTGTTGAGTCATATACTGTTACTGGACTGACTCCGGCAACAAACTATTATTTCGCCATCAAGTCAGCCGACTTTTTTGGAAATTCCTCAGAGATAAGCAATGTAGTAAGTGAAACCACCAATGAGCCTCCTGTGGCTTCCGTAACCCCGGCAAGTTTAGTTTCTGATCTAACTACGGGTGAGTCAGAAATACAAAACCTTATAATATCGAACGCTGGAAACGGGCCTCTCGAATACAATGTTTCACTGGGAGGAACAACCTTTACACCCGCAAGTTCCTCTAGTGCAGATAAAAATATTAAACCTCATACAAAGCAACTTTCTTCAGCTAAGGCATATGTGAGTAATGGAGTTACAACTTTAGCAGGAGATCAATATGCATCTGATTTTGAGGACTTATCAATTGGCGATATTGATGGGCAGGATGGTTGGTCAGGAGATTTTCAAAACTGGAATGTGAGTAATGAATCTCCTTATGCTGGAAACTTACACATGCAAAGTGTTTCAGAAGCTTTACCATCAGGTGCCTCTTTTTCTTTAGCATTTAGCCCCAATGTTGGCATAGGCACCGAAGAATATTCATCGACAACAGCAAAATTGAGTGTTGATAACAATGGTACAAGCTGGCAATACATCCCTCAATCTCCAACAGCAGAGCTTGTTGTCACAAGAGTGAGTTTTGATGCAGATGGAAGTATGTCAATCCTGGATGGAGATGTGGGTGATTTTGTGGCGGTACCTACTACGGTACCGTCTGGTTACTTTGATTTAAAACTTGTCGTACACCGATCTGATTTAGACATGAACCTATACATCAACAATGAGTTGGTTTATGTTGGTAAAGCATTTACTGGTGATATAGAACAGGTAGTTTTACTATCTCCGATGGAGCAGGCTGGTAATGAGTTTTTAATGGATGATATAAGTATCTATGACGGTATTTTGGATACGTACTCTTTTTTAAGTGCCAATCCGGTATCAGGAGTAGTTCCTGCAAATAGTGATCAAATAGTGGAAGTTACTTTTGATGCTGCTGGACTCTTTGGAGGTACCTATGAAAATGAAATTCAAATCAATACCAATGACCCATCTAATCCATCATTTATTGTACCAGCTACATTAAATGTGACTGGGACAGGCAAACCAATTATAGCAGTTGATCCTGCTGCTTTGATGTTTGACGATACTTTTGTTGGAGGTACAACGAGCTTACCAATCGAAATATCAAATGGAGGGACAGAGATACTTAACGTTTCCGATATTACGGCAAGTGGTGACTTTTCTATTATAGGAAGCACTTCATTTACTCTATTGCCTTTCGAATCTGTAGTGGTTGAAGTACAATTCGCGCCAGCTTCATTAGGAGCGCTAAACGGAACACTTGTTATAAGTAACAATGATTCAGATAATCCTGCACTTGAGGTACAACTATCTGGTAATGGTGTAGAAGCACCAGCCATAGCGGTAAATCCTGGATCATTTACTGAAGAATTAGAAAGGGGTAATAGTGTTGAGAGAACATTGACTATTACCAATAATGGTGTGGCAGCACTTGAATTTGAAATTGAAACTAATGAAGTAGCAACTACTTCTGCCGCTGTTGATATACAAATAAATGCTCCGTCAAATATCATTAAAGCAGGCGCTCAAAATGTAAAGCAAAAACTTAATGGTGCCTTCAAAGGCATGCGTTTAACTTCTGATGTTAGGTTGAGCGCAGGTGAAATCAATGTATTAATTCTTTCACCAGATGATAATGTGTCAGATGTGGAAAGTACATTGGCTGCGTTTGCTGATTTAAATGTTACGACATACCCCAAACCGGATCTGCCATCTATTACTTTGAGTGACCTTACACCATACGATGTGGTGCTTACAACCAATAATACACAATGGCTAGCATCCGGTAATGTAGATCCTGCATTGGTAGGAGACTTGCTTGCAGACTATATTGATCAAGGTGGTAAAGTGATTGCTAACTGTTTTGCCTATGACTATGATGCATGGGCACTTGAAGGTAGATTTATTACGGATGGCTATGGCCCTTTTACAGGTACTTCTACAGACTTCTTTGGAAGTACAACACTAGGGACAGTTCACTCACCTGATCACCCAGTAATGGATGGAGTTAGTTCAATTTCAAACTCATACTTATGGCAAAACCCTTCATTGGCAGCAGGAGCAACGCTTTTAGCAGATTGGGATGATGGAAATCATTTTGCAGCAGCTAATGACAATGTGCTGGCGTTAAACATACTGCCTAGTGATGGTAGTGGTGCTCCTGGATGGACCGGGGACCTTGCTGTTTTATATCATAATGCCATATCATGGTTATCTGGTAGTGGTATAGTTTCAACTGATATCGAGTCAGGTGTGTTGGCTGAGGGTGAATCAATAGATGTAACGGTGACCATAAGTGCTGAAGGCCTGGAGTCTGGTGCTTATCAGGCCTCTATTGATATTTCATCAAATGATCCTTCGTCACCATTGACACAAGTTCCTGTTGATCTTACGGTATTAGGACCGGCTGTTACAGCTAATCCTGAAGAGATCGAGGTTACTGTATTGCAAGGCTTGTCTGAGTCAAGAACATTGACCTTATCAAACAATGGTACAGATGATGCAAATTTCGTAATAGACATTGTTAATAGCTCACCTGATGCAGAGCCGAGTTTTGTTATTGATAACGAACCACCTCGTACTTCTGCCTATAGCGGGTCGCAGCTTGATGTGGCCTCTCCGGTGCAGAAGACAGTTAACCAGGCAGCTGCCGGTGATGAAGTCTATAGTACCGGATTTGAGAATTTTTCAATTGGCAATATTAACGGTCAGCAAGGCTGGGTAGGCCAATTTGGAAATTGGAGAGTAGAAAACTTCGACCCAAAAACGGGTAATAATCACTTTCAGGGGCTTTCTGATGGTCTGGGACAGTCGGTTGCCTATACTCCTGCACTAGATTTGACTACCGAAGCTGTAACGACAGCATCTATGGATGTCTATCTTGAAGAAGGAGCCTCATGGTGGATATCAACTGAATCTTCATCAGCTATCAATGGTCGAATTATTTTTGATCCTGATGGTAATGTAGTAGTTGTATCTGATGATGGAGCTGGTGGAGCTCAGTTGGATACGCTGTTATTCAATGTTCCTGACGACTATTTCAATTTAGGCCTTGAGGTTGATAAGACTACTGAGAAATTCAAAATTTATATTAATAGCGTAGAAGTTTTTGAGGCAAATGCTTTCTCAACTGATCTGGAATTTTTGGTTGTACTTTCTTTAATGGAAGTGTCAGGGCCTGTATTCAACTTAGACAATGTCAATATTTATGAAGGTAGATATGTGCCGGAATTCTTAACACTTTCACAGATGGATGGTGTAATACCAGCTGGCTCGAGTGTTGATGTTAGTGTTGATTTCGATGCATCAAACGTAGCATTCGGAACGTATTTTAGAGATTTAAGAGTGTTTATCAATGAAGCACCTTCACCTGATATTGTAATACCAACTACGCTTAATGTAACTGGAGCATCTGCAATAGAAGTAACACCACAAGTATTAGAGCAAGTAGTCAACTATCAGGAATCTGAAACCAGGGAGGTGATGATTAACAATACAGGCGGACAACCTATTAATTTCGCAGTTTCAGTACTAGGTGCTGATTTGTCTAACCAATCATCACAATCAAATCAAATGGCTGCAAGTAAGCGTTCGGGCGCCAAGTACGAGCAATATATGACCTACGAAAAACAACGCGAATTTTCAGGAGGAGTAGCACAATTAATGGTTGGTGAGACTTTATTCCTTGAAGATTTCGAAAGTGGTACTTTCCCTCCCACAGGATGGTCAGTTGTTGATAATGAAGGTAGTGGATTACAATGGGATGTGTTGGAAGAACATGGCCTGGAAAATTGGAGCGGTAGCGGACAAGCTGCTGCTGTAAACAGTGATGCCAACCAAGGCGTAGAATTTGACACCGAACTCATTACACCTGCCATTGACATTGCCGGTAGAACTGGAGTTGTAGTACAATACAATGTTAACTACATCAATTTCATTGGGCTAGACTTTTTAGACCTGGATGTGACTACGGACGGTGGCACTACTTGGACAAACGTCTTGAGTTGGAACGAGAGCCACGGTTCTTTCTTTAGTACGCCTGGGGAGTCAGTTTCAGTAGAGCTTGATGACTATGTAAGCGGTGCGTCAACTATGCAATTGAGATGGAGGTATTATGATCCAAACTCAGGAGATTGGGATTACTATGTACAAATTGACGATGTGGAAGTAATGGCCGATGCCAATGCCTGGCTAACTGTAAACCCTGCTTCAGGGATGGTTCCTGTTGGACAAAATGTGCCGGTTGATGTGACTTTTGATGCTTCAAAGGTAGATCCTGATGAATACTTTGCAGGGATTTTGGTGAATAGTAATGCTGCCAATACACCTGTAGCGTCTGTATTCGCCATCATGGAAGTATTAGAACCAGCTGAGATAGCAGTGAATCCAACTTCAATGGAGCAAACATTGGTGACAGGTTTCTCTGAAACGCAAACATTGTCTATTACCAATAATGGGGAAAGTATATTGAGATACAATTTGGGTGGTTTTGCTAAAGATGCTCAAGTCGTCTCAGTAAATAAGGGAGTGACTAATAGAATAGAACCCAATTTACGTACTGACGCCTATATGGGTGAGTTATATACAGGTAAGCAAGCTATTGCATTAAGCAACGTTCAAAGAAGTGCCGCAATGCCTGTTTATGGAACCGATTTCGAATCTTTTGACTTAGGTGATATTAATGGTCAAAATGGTTGGTTTGGTCAATATGGAAACTGGACAGTGGAAGCTGAAAATGCGGATAGCGGTAATCAACATTTCAGAGGCTTATCTGATGGACTAGGTCAATCTTTAGCCATTACACCTAATGTTGGTATTGGAAGCGAATCGAGTTCATCGTTTACTGCGGATGTTGCTGTTGATGGATCTGGAGTGACCTGGCAATTGATTCCACAATCTCCAACTGCTGAATTGATATTAACAAGGATACAGTTTAATCCTGACGGATCAGTTGATGCGTTGGTTGATGATGGATCTGGTGGCACTATATTTGAAAATGTTTTACCTGCTGCGCCAACTGGGTATTTCAACCTTAAAGTTGAAAGTGACAGGGCCACAGGACAGTTTGATGTTTTTGTAGATCAGGAGCTAGTATTTACAGGCCAAGGTTTTGCCGGTGATATAGAAGAGGTAGCTGTACTTTCGTTAATGGAAAGTGCCGGGCCTACTTTAGATCTTGACGACCTTAATATTTGGGATGGAGAAGCTCCTATTCCATTCTTATCGACAAATCCTGAATTTGGCGATATAGCCTCAGGAGAAACCGTTGAAATTGAGGTAACTTTTGATGCATCTCAACTTGAGAAAGGCATTTATGAAGAGCAGATCATTGTCTTTAATAATGATCCTGAAAATCCTGAAGTAGTGGTGCCAGTTACACTGGAAGTAATAAATCCACCTGCTTTGGAAGTTGACCCTGAGTCTATCGAAAGTTATGTTTATATAGGTAGCACCAAAGATCATAATATGACTATCACCAACACTGGTGAGGCTAATTTAAGGTTTGGTTTCGCAGGCTTTGGCGATGCACCTGACGCAGGTGTCTTTGCAAAACCAGAATCTGTCGAACTTACTCCGGAACAACTGGCTAAGAAGAATCGTGATGATGCTAACTCTGTTGCTCAGAGTGCATTCAAACCTATCACCTATATGGAAGGTGAACAGCTTCTTTATGAAGGGTTTGAAGGTACCTTCCCACCTGAAGGTTGGACTACTTTAGATAATGAAGGAAATGGTTTGGTATGGGGTGCTACTACAGACAATTATTCAAGTGGATTGGGTAATGCCGTGATGGCAAATAGTGATGCCTTTGGTACGGCAGACTATGATACCGAATTAAGAACTCCTGAAATGGATGTAGAAGGTAAAGTGGGAGTTGTTATCCAGTACTTTGCTAGTTATCAAAACCTTGCCAATCTTGACTTTCTTGACCTTGATATTAGCACAGACGGTGGAGCTAGTTGGACCACGGTACTTAGCTGGAACGAAGACCACGGTTCATTTTTCGGGCTACCAGGAGAATTTGTCAGCATAGAATTGGATGATTATGTTTCAGGAGCCTCAACAATGATGTTGAGATGGCATTATTATAATCCTAATTCTGGTGATTGGGATTGGTACGCACAGATTGATGAAGTTGAAGTTCTTTACGAAGGCATACAGTGGTTAACCGTTGACCCTGGGCAAGGTGTCGTAAGCGGAGGAGAGTCATTAGATGTTACCGTTACATTTGATGCAACAGAAGTTGAGCCTGGTACATATGAAAAGGAGTTATTGCTATTGACTAATGTGCCTGATCAGCCAGAAAAGGTATTGGATATGACTATGCATGCAGTTATAGTTGAAGACCTCGAACTGGCAACAACTTGTTCTGATAATCCAGACGAGGAAAGAAGATGGGAAGTAAATAACCCTAATGCTTTTGAGGTTGATGCTTATTGGTTTATAGTTGGTTCTGCAGAGGGAGATAGTATTGCACTAGCTCCAGGCATAAATTACTTTACCAGTGAGACACAAACGGATAGGCCAAATGACGTAAAATTAAAATGGTTAGATCATACTGGCACCACTAAGGAAGAGGTTGCGCAGAGTAGCGGACTACCTTGTCTTGTAGAAGATATGGATCTTACTGCGATGTGTAGTAATAACCCTGATATCTTTAGAAGATGGAGAGTCCGTAACCCTAATCCTTTCCAGGTAATGGTTAATTGGTCTGTGGTTGGTTCATCACAATCAGGTATAATATATGCTGAAGGCGATATGGACACGTTCTTCTATACTGAAACTGTTGATGGACCTAATCAAACAATTATTAAATGGGTAGATGAAAATGGTGTGGAGCAGCACAAAATGAAAACTTCAAATGGTGCTATATGTGATGTTGATAATTCTTGTTTTGGAGGAGAGGTTATAGCCTTTGATCAAGGGTTAAGAAAGAAGGGTACAATGGTTCCTCCAAGAAGGAGCATACCTGAAAATGCATTGGGTACACCTGAAGAGAATGATGAAATCAATTTCGTATCCTTAGGTATAGGAGGGTCACTTACTATAAAACTAAATAGTATAGTTGTTGATCAACCAGGCAATGATTTCATGGTAGTAGAAACATCCTTTAATGATATTGGAGATCCTTGTGAAGCATACCCGGAAAAAGCTGATGTATATGTTTCACTCGATGGGGAATCTTTCTACTTATTAGGAACAGCTTGTAAGGATACTGAGTTTGATATTGCAACCAGCGGTCTAATGGAAATAGAGTATATTAAATTTGTTGACGTTACCGATGTCAATGCTAACCATATTGGCCCGGCAGCTGATGGCTTTGATGTTGATGGCATCCATTGTATTAATGCGCATTATTCTCAAGCTCAGCAGATGTCATTCGGAAGTTTACCTAACACTATACCGGATGAGGAAGCAGATGAAGTATTTACTTCACCTAATCCATTCAAAGAACAGATTAATGTTAAGCTAAAAATGGAGAGTGAAGGTAAGTATTTAATACGTCTGCATGACACCTTTGGTATGCTGGTACATGAGGAAGAAGTACATTCAGCTCATGGGCAGATAGAGTCAGTAATCAACACTATGAGCCTGGCCAGCGGTACCTACTTTGTGACTGTTGTGTCAGAAGATGGATCATATCGAAAAACACATACTTTAATTAAAAACTAAAATAAACTAATCTTCAATTTTTAAGCCAGGGTTTCGACCCTGGCTTATTTTTTTATAATTAATGAAGTATCTATTGGCCGAACTTAATTACTGCTATATTTGTAATTCGATTACAACGTAATTGTATCACATTGGGGCCGACCGGTTTCGACAGGATGAGTGGTTACGTATGTAAGCATGCAGGCGCATGGGATGAGCGCCTTGATCAATAGTTCCACAATTTACTTGGCGAATCTAATTACGCCATGGCTGCCTAATCATAACTTAGATGTTATGATTGACAGGCTTAATTGATCACCGCCAAAGCGGGATCGAGCCACATTCCTCAAAACCTTTGTTCTGTAGGTTTTGCTTTTGGAGTGTCGATAAACAGGACTAGTGCAAGCAGGTTTGTGATGCTTGTGCGAAATTCATCGCAAATAAGGTTGAGTTTGGTTGCTGCCTACCTAGCTTAACTCGAAAATCAGAAGTGTAGCTAAGCATGTAGAAGATACGATAGTTGCCTTCACTGGACGAGAGTTCGAATCTCTCCGGCTCCACATTTAATGAATCAATTGATTCAAAAACCCTTTAATCGTATGATTAGAGGGTTTTTTGTTTTTTATAGGGTCAAATAATTCATAAATAATCAAATGTAAGGTGCGTGATTAGGTGCGTAATTTCAAGTAAGCAATTACGAACCAACTATATTATAAAATACTGATAATCAAATAGTTATAAAACGAATAATTCATCTAAAAACTATGTAATACCTATTTTTTTTCTTATTTTAGGAGTATAATTAATACAGAAATTACCAATTTCTATGGATCATACGTTTAGAGTTCTTTTCTTTTTAAAACAGGATAGTAGATTCGTAAAAACTAGTGCACCAATTTATTTGCGTATCACAGTCAATGGCAAACACCAACTTGGGGTCACTTTTTTTAAGTTTCCGCTTTAATCTTCTCAGAAAGGCTGGTTTTTAATTTATCCAGGAAGCTGGTTGGGTTCTTTTTGTATTTAATGTCTGTGTAGGTTCTGTAGAAGTTACCCAGGTCAACATTAAAAGCTTTTTCTAACATCCTTATCGCATCTTTCAACTCACCGCTTAAAGCTCCTGAAGCATGCACAGCATAGATTAATTCGACTAATTCAGTCTTTGAGCCATTCCAGTCCAATGTCTTCATAAATTCCCAACTTGGGTCTAAAGTGGGGTTTTTTAAAGTGAAGAGTTCATTCTTTAGAAACTGTAGGTATCGGTCTGCGGCCATCAAACATGAAAGGGTTGGGTCAGCTGGTGAGCTGAACAGTGGGTCGGATGGATACTCCATGCCTCCATGCAGCTTGGGATCAAAGTCTGCATTGGTGAAGTAAATTTCATCTAAATGTGTAGAGGCTAGCTTTACATAGTTGTGAAACTCACAATGATTAGAAATGAAGTTGGAGGCTTTATCGAGACAGAAGTTGATATGATGTTTTTTAGCCTTCATACTGCCCTTAGGTCTTCCTTTGTAGTAATTGAAGACTTCAATTTGAAAGTAGAGCTCAGAATAGAAACGAGGTTTTACCTCTTTGAAAAACCTGATTTCTCTCTCTGTATTTTTGGGTTTGTTTTCAAAGTACAGTGATCTGAGCTTAATTGATAAGTTCTGTGATAGCTCTACTTTCTCTGAGCATCTTTTTATTGTGGATATATTCTTTTGATCTATTTCAATTAGGCCTTGTTCCAGCACTTCTAACAAGGCAAAACATGGATTTTCCAACTATTCGACTTTTTGTATTTATTAAAAAAATGGGTCGCAATTTATGATAAAATGAATCAAAGTAGATGAAAATATCATAAAAAATATTGGAAAGGTTATTTATCATTCGTTTTTCCCTACCGTGGCTATCTTTTCATAATCATCGGCATGGGAGATATCCATTTTTGCAAGGATCCTAAACCCTGTTAGCTATAAACTGATAATCACCTCAACCTCAAACTATTCCCTATCACGCTTACCGAGCTCAGGCTCATGGCTGCTGCTGCTGCCAGCATTGGACTTAAAGCAATCCAAAAAATGCTAACAAGGCTTTTGCATCTGCCTGTAATTAATTGGTAGCCTCAGCATTAAAACCCGCTTTCTGTACCGTTTTCTTTACTTCTTCTTCAGTCAGATCAGAAGTTTCTACAGTAAGTATGCGGTCATCACTTTCAAGGTTGACATCCCATTTTTTTATGTTCTTTTCCTCGTTCAAGAAGGGAGTCACTTTTGAAAGGCATCCGCCACAATTGATATTGGTTTTGAATTTTAAAGTGTTCATTATTTATTCTATTTAAAGTTTATAATTTGATTCTTAAATTTTAGCTGCTTTCAACCGCAGACTATTGGCTACTACCGATACCGAACTGAAGGCCATCGCCATGCCCGCAATCATCGGATCAAGTAAAAAGCCGTTTACCGGATATAAAAGCCCGGCTGCTATCGGGATACCGATAATGTTGTAAATGAATGCCCAAAAGAGGTTCTGACGAATACCCAACACGGTTTTCTTAGATAGCTTAAGTGCTTTAGGTATGGACTGCAGGTCTGAAGTGATCAACGTCATCTTCGCCACATCCATTGCTATGTCAGAACCTTTGCCCATCGCGATGCTGACGTTGGCTTGTGCAAGAGCATGTGAGTCGTTGATGCCATCCCCAACCATCGCCACAATTTTTCCTTTGGCTTGTAGCTCTTTTACAAAATCTGCTTTGTCGGAAGGCAATACTTCTGCTTTGAACTGCTTTAGACCTACCTGTTCGGCAACTGCCCGGGCTGTTTGCAGATTATCACCGGTGAGCATGTACACCTCAATGTTTCTTTCCTGAAGGGTCTCAATTGCTTTTTTAGATGTTTCCTTGATCTTATCGGCAATTGCCAGCACAGCTAAAGCCTGATCTTGATTGGCAAAAAAGATGACTGTTTTGGCTTCCTCCCGAAGTGTTTTGGCTTTTTTGTCAAGTTGATTACTCACGCTGATATTATGTCCGGCAAGCAATCTTTGGTTACCGATATAGAACCTCGTGCCATTTTCATCCTTTGCTTCAACCCCCCGCCCCGTAATGCTGTTAAACTGTGAAATGGTTGCAGATTTAATGCCTTCCTCTTTTAGCTTTTGAACCACCGCTTCTGCCAAAGGATGTTCCGATTGCGACTCCATGGCCAGTACCATGGGCTTGAGCTTTTCGGATTGCCCCTCATCTTCCCAAAAGATATCCGTAACGACCGGCTTCCCTTCGGTGATGGTGCCCGTTTTGTCTAAAACAACAGCATTTACCTGATGTCCTAATTCCAGGCTTTCAGCGTCTTTGATCAGAATATTGTTTTCAGCGCCCTTTCCGACACCAACCATAATAGCCGTTGGGGTAGCTAGCCCCAAAGCACAGGGGCAGGCGATCACCAATACAGCTACCGAGGTAAGCAATGCATGCGTGAAGGCATCATCTCCACCTACCAACATCCAGGTAATAAAAGTCACGATGGAAATAACCATTACTATCGGCACGAATATTCCGGCTATCTTATCCACCAGCTTTTGAACCGGGGCTTTACTCCCCTGGGCTTCTTGCACCATTTTGATTATTTGGGCAAGTAAGGTCTCCCCGGCTACTTTCTCTGCCGTAAAGCGAAAGCTACCTTTCTGGTTGACCGTCCCTGCAAACACTTTTTCACCTTTGCTTTTCTCCACCGGTATGGGTTCTCCTGTAATCATGCTTTCATCCACAAAAGAATTTCCCTCGGCCACTTCACCATCTACAGGTATCTTCTCCCCCGGACGAACCAAAATGGTATAACCCACCTCAACCGAGGCAATGGGCATTTCCACTTCCTCTCCATCCACAATCACTCTCAATGTTTTCGGCTGTAAACCCATTAGTTTTTTGATGGCAGAAGAGGTATTGGATTTCGCTTTTTCCTCCAATACTTTTCCCAGTGAGATGAAAGTGATGATTACGGTAGCCGCTTCATAATACACATGTGGATGTATGCCCCTATTGTGCCAAAACTCAGGAAATAAGGTATTGAACAAGCTGAAAATGAATGCAATCCCCGTACTCAGGGCCACCAACGTATCCATGTTGGCCTTCCCGTGCCTGGCTTGTTTATAGGCATTAATGAAAAAACTTCTGCCAAACCAGAATAAAACCGGAATGGTAAATGCCAGAGAAATCCATCTGCCCGGCACCCAGTCCATGTAGAACATGCCCAGAATGAATACCGGTAGCGTTAAGATAGCAGACCAAATGGTTCGTCTTTTTACTTCCTGATAATGCTTTTCCTGAAGCTCCTGCTGCGCTTCTGATGGGTTTTCAGCGTCAACAATCAAATCATAACCAACTGACTGTAGCGCCTTACGCAAATCCTCTGAGGTGAGTGAATCGTTATATTCTACTAATACCGAACTATTAGCGAAATTGACACTTGCCTTGGCCACACCTTCAGTATGGGCAAGGATGGACTCCACGCTGGAGGCACAGGAGGCGCAAGTCATCCCCGTTACCGGAAAGGATTTTTTTAGTGTCTTGCCCATCTTTTGAGATGGTTTTCTGTTTGGTTCAATAATATCTATGGCTTCCATATATCATTTTTTAATCTATATGTTCTGAGATGAACAATACAAAATTCGGAAGTGCAGAAGGAATAAGTACTATAGGATTTGCTTAAGGTTTTACAAAATTGTCAGTATGCCGAAGCATCTGGATTTGAATATTGAATAATTATATGTTATCCAATGTGTTTCTTTTTCTATCAATGGTACTTTTAAACTGAGAAGGTGTCATACCAGTGACTTTTTTAAATTGACTACTTAAATGTGCCGCACTGCTGTATCCTAACTGAAAGGCTATTTGGCTCAGTGTAAGTTCATCATAGATCAGCAATTCCTTAATGCGCTCAATTTTCTGGCGGATGATATATTGCTCAAGGGTGATGCTTTCTACCGAAGAAAAAAGCATGCCGAGATATTTATAGTCATAGTTGAGTTGGTCAGCGATCAAATCAGCCCACTTCACATCTAAAACCTCCTGTGAATGATGAATCTTTTGAACAATCAAATTTTTCATCTGCTCTATCAGTCTGCTTTTGCGATCATCTATAAGCGAAAAACCCACTGTTTCCAGCCCTTCATTTAACCTGCTTTTTTCCTCATCCCCTAATCCTTTTTTGAGTTCAATCTTACCCAGTTCCACATTTTGAAAGGGTATCTCTAATTCTTCCATGAGTTGCTTAACCGCTGTTATACAGCGCGGGCAAACCATATTTTTAATATGTAGAATTTTACTGTCTGTCATTTAGATATGGCATTTATCATCATTTAAATAAACACTTTTTAGTGCGTTATGATTTATAAAATTCGGTGTTTGATGTACGAAATTATTGGCTTATACGGTTTGATGGTTCACTATTTTTATTCAATGAAAATACTACGAAAAAACAATTTTACGAGCGCATATAAAACTCAGTATTGGATTGACTATAATAGCCAGGAATGGTGACAGTCCTATATCTAAGAAAGGTACAACAGGCATTCTTTCATTGTAGCTCCAAAAGTCTAGTTCTACAGCCACCCACTCTGCTGTTAACGAGACTAAGCTGGCCATTATGAGGACGATTAGCAATATTTTAAAATTAAAATTTCTAATCCAGTACTTGTCTTTGAGGACAACAGCAACAAGGCCGTATATGATGAATGTGAGTACAACATCTCCAATCGTGCACCCGAGGAAGTAGATGCTTTTCATAAAGAGATTGTACTCATTATATAAACCGGCATGAAGGTTTTCCCAGATAAAGTTCAGAACGAAAGCTATCAGCGCCATCCATGTTAATAAACTTTTAGCTTTAATTGTCTTAGACTCCTCCATGTTTAAAGTTCAGGAATGGCTTTAATGCAATACCATTCCTGCTATTCTGATTTTACAGTGATTTCACCTCAAAAGAAACCTTCAGCTTTTCCCATACGATAGTTACTTCTGCTGTTGAATTGCCCGTTTCATTCACCGCATAGGTAAGCGCTTCCTGGTTTTCTGATAGTTTCTCAGGGTTCACTTTTATTCTTACTACATCAAGGGATGGATCATAGTCATCACTCATGTGCTGATCCCAGTTTTTATTGATGATCAACGTCCATTCGTTTTCACCAGGAATAGTGAAAAAACCATATTTTCCTGCTGGAACTTTGGTGTTATTAATCTCTACATCTTCTGAAAAATTGATGGCTGTTGCCCTGTGTGCGCCAGTGGCCCATACTTTGTCATATTCTACCAGGCCTCCCCAGATTGTTCTCCCCCGCACACTTGGGGAAGAATAATCAATGTGTATGTGTGTATCTCCTGCATTTCCCATAGCTGCCGTCTTTGGACTCTTGGGTTTAGACTTATCATCATTATCTGCACCATGGGCAGCATGATCGTTTGCAGGCTTGTTACAACCTCTGGAGAACTGAAGGTGAACAATCTTCCACATACCTTCCTCTACCTGCATGGAAAGGGTTACCAATCCGGCAGAATTAATCTGCTGGCCTTGCATCTCGCCCTTAATCAAATAATTGCCTCGCAATAATGTCATCTCTTTGTTGACCAGAGATTCGGCAACTTCAACAGAGAATGTCATCTCCTGCATCTCCTCAATTTCTTTTCCCAAATGACCGTCTCTGTAGTGCTCCCAGGAATCATCAACCGATCCCTGTTCGTATATTTTTGCTTTTGGAGAGAAAACTGCATTCAACGGCTCCAGATTTTTATCATTTACTGAACTGACAAATAAGTCCAGCACTTCGTTGGCTGTATTTTTGGGTTTGACTGAATCATTGCAAGAAATCATTAGTACTGATAAAGCCAAAATAGCGGTGGGAAATAATTTTTTCATCATAGATTATTGGGTTAGTTATAAATATTTAAGCAATCGTAATTTCTTCATCCAGATACACCTGCTGGATTAAATTAAGTAGTTCAATCCCTTCCTTTCTTGGTCGCTGAAATGCTTTCCTTCCTGAAATCAATCCCATACCTCCGGCCCTTTTATTGATCACAGCCGTCTTTACAGCTTCTGCATAGTCCGAATCACCGGATGATGCCCCTCCCGAGTTGATCAGGCCTATCTTGCCCATGTAACAGTTGGCTACCTGGTAGCGGCACAGATCAATTGGATGATCCGAAGTATATTTCTCATACATTTCTTTAGAAGTCTTACCAAAATCCAAAGCCTTGAAACCGCCATTTGTTTCAGGCAGCTTTTGTTTGATAATATCTGCCTGAATGGTGACTCCCAGATGGTTGGCCTGGCCTGTGAGGTCAGCGGCTGTATGGTAATCCTTGTCCTTGGTTTTGAAGGCTTCATTTCGGGTATAACACCACAAGATAGTGGCCATCCCTAATTCATGGGCATAAGCGAAGGCTTCTGAAATTTCACGGATCTGCCGGTTTGACTCTGCCGACCCAAAGTATACGGTAGCCCCAATGGCGCAAGCCCCCATATTCCAGGCATCCTTTACCGTTCCGAATAAGATCTGGTCATGTTTGTTGGGATAGGTAAGCAGCTCATTATGGTTGATTTTTACGATATAAGGAATTTTATGCGCATACTTTCGGGCGTTAAACCCTAATACACCAAAGGTAGAGGCTACACCGTTACAACCTGCTTCCAAACCAAGCTGTACAATATTCTCCGGGTCAAAGTAGTCCGGATTGGGGCCGAAAGCACTCCCAGCAGAATGTTCAATGCCCTGATCTACCGGAAGAATTGACAAGTAGCCCGTGCCTGCCAGGTTACCACTATTATACAATCTTGATAGTGAATTAAGCACCTGCGGATTTCTGTTTGTATTCAGAAAAACCTGATCCAGATAATCCGGTCCGGGTATGGTAAGCTTTGTTTTGTCAAAGGTTTTGCAGCTGTGCCCTAACAGGTATTCAGCCTGATCTCCTAAATATTCATTTATCTTTTTCATATCCATTCTATTTACAGTTGACAATTATTGACGTTTTGTACTTGTAGATTTTAACCTCGGGACGACCAGAACGGTTACAAGTAGTAATACTGTTCCGATGATCGGGTATGGCCAGGATTTGCCAAAGGTGTACAACCAAATACCCAAAATAGGCCCCAGTACCTGACCGATGCTATTAACAGATGTTTGTAGCGAAAGATTAGCTCCGGTATGATTTTTATCAATGAAAGAAATCATAGCGATAAGATTTGGCGTAACCATGGCTCCTCCTACCGCAAAAACGATGATCATAGCGTAGACAAACAAGTTGTGTGTCCAGAAAGAAAAAGCGAACATGGCCAATGAGGCTATTGCAAAGCCGATAAATAGTTGTGTGTTTATAGACAATTTTTTCTCATCAAGACTGGCAAAGAGGGGCTGTAGTGCCGCCATGATCAAACCACAAAGCATAAAGCCCAGGCCTATCTGTGAAGTAGTAAAAGTAAGGACATCCTTAGCGTATACGGAAAAGACCGTTTCAAATAAGGTAACTGCTAATTGAATAACCAATGACATCAGTAACAGTAATATAAAATCTAATCTGATGCTCAATCTTGATTGCTGTACTTCTTGTAGAATATCAAGGTTACGTCTTTCGGGATTTTTCAACCATCCGATGGTTAGAAACAAAATCAATACCCCTAATAATGCCACCGCAAGGAAAGGAACGCTGAATTTATCTAGCAGTAAATGCCCGAAGCTGGTATTAAAATGCAGGTTGGTTTGAGCGAGATAACCACCGATCATCGGCCCGGCTATCACTCCCGTACTTACAGCCACCCCGGACCATGCCAAGACTTTCCTTCGCTGCATGCTGTTGGTAATGTCACTGAGGTAAGCATTACCAACGGGGATAACCGAAGATGAGAAGATCCCTCCAAGGATACGGGCCATGTACAGCATGGTTAAAGAAGTAGCCAGGCCGGTTAATGCCTGCATAACAACAAAACCTGTCAGCCCCATAATGATGAGTAGTTTACGACCGAAACGGTCAGATAACTTACCCCAAACTACCGCAAATAATAGTTGAAAAAATGGGTATATGCTGGTAAGGATACCAATGTGATAGTTGATATCCTCATCCGCCACTACACCGGACTTTAAAGCAAGTCTTTCCGTATAGTAGGGTAAAACGGGCAGCAGTACGCCATACCCGCTCATAACCACAAAAATACTCAACAGGACAATTATTATCCTGCCAAGGATTTCTCTATTACCCATTACTTGCTACCAATTTTTTTCTTTAAAAGTTGGGCATTGATTGCCACTATAATGGTACTCAAACTCATAAATACCGCACCTACAGCAGGCCCTAATACAAAGCCGGATGTGTAAAGCACCCCTGCCGCAAGAGGAATGGCAACCGCGTTGTATCCCGTAGCCCATATCAGGTTTTGGATCATCTTATTGTAAGTAGCTTTTCCAAACAGGATCAGATTGGCAATGTCTTGCGGGTTGCTATTGACCAAAATAATGTCGGCTGTTTCGGCTGCCACATCGGTTCCTGAGCCCACGGCAATACCTACGTTGGCCTGTGCCAGTGCAGGCGCATCGTTCACCCCATCACCGGTCATAGCGACAAATTCATTCTTAGCTTGTAGGTCTTTTACGATTTCAACCTTCTGGTGTGGCAATACCTCTGAGTAGTATCCGTCCAGACCTAGTTCTTCACTTACTGCTTTGGCGACTGTTTCATTGTCACCGGTAGCCATCATCACTTTAATGTTATTGTTTTTGAACACTTTAATTGCCTGGGCACTTTCCGGCCTGATCTCATCGGCCAGGGCGATGTACCCGGCCAGTTTATTATCCACCAGCACAAATACAACTGTCTCCGCAGCACTGCTGTAGGCACCATCAGGTAGGGAAATATTCTCATCTTTCAGATAACCCGGGCTCACTACTTTTACATCTTTTCCTTCCACTTTTGCTTCTACCCCTTTACCGGTAATGGCATTGAAGTTTTCCGGTTTGGGTACGGCTATGTCTTTCTCTTTTACTTTTTTGATAATACCAACGGCAATAGGATGTTCCGAACTTTGCTCCAAAGCACTGGAAAGCCGAAGTAGTTCGTCTGCCTCAAATTGCTGATCTACCGCTTCTACACGGGTAACGCCAAAATCGCCTTTGGTCAGGGTTCCGGTTTTATCAAAAACGAGGGCCGAGATCTTTCTTGATTCCTCAAAAGCAGTCCTGTTTCTAATCAGCAGACCATTCTGTGCCGAAACCGCAGTGGATATGGCTACCACTAATGGTATGGCTAAGCCAAGCGCATGCGGACAAGCAATGACCATGACAGTAACCATTCTTTCCAGGGCATATACGAAAGGAAAGCCTAAAAACAACCAGGTAGCCAGCGTACCAAAACCAATGGCCAATGCAATATAGGTAAGCCACTTGGCGGCACGGTCTGACAA